>CAZKXW010000100.1:0-16446 GCA_964556745.1 uncultured Anaerolineaceae bacterium | reverse complement strand
CCAGCACCATGCCAATGCTCAGCGCTACCTGCACCATCGCCAGCACAGCCGTGTCATTGCTGGTACGCGAGAGGATGAAGGGCGCGTGCAGAGCACCGAATGCGCCGTGCAGGAAGTTACCGAAGAAGAAGACCATCTGCAACCCCAGCAGGCTGGGCCGCTGGAGGATGTACTGGAAGCCGTAGAGCGAGTCGCGCCACAGGCTGCCCCGGCTGCGGCCTTCGTGGGTGGCCTCCGGCTGCGGCACGATCACGAGCGCCAGCGCTCCGACGGCGGCGGTGAAGGTGACGATGTCGATCAGCATCACCCCGCTGATGCCGATGAGCGTCAGCAGAAAGGTTGCCAGGAAGGGCGCGAAGATCGTCGAGAGGGATTCGGTCAGGCTCAGGACGGCGTTAGCGCGTTCGTAATGCGCTTTGGGGACCATAGTGGCGATGGCCGACGAATAGGCCGGGAAGTGGAACGACTGGAAGAGGCCGGTGAAGGCCCCGGCCACATACAGATGCCAGATGTGAAGCTGGCCGCTGGTGTACAGCAGGAAGACGGCAATGGTCGCCAATCCTGCGGCCAGATCGACGAGCATCATCGTCAGTTTGCGATTCCAGCGATCTACCAGCGCCCCGGCCACGGGACTGAGGACAACCTGCGGCAGGAAGTTGGCAATGCCGACCAGAGCCATGGCTGTGGCCGGATCAGTCATCGGCTGCACTTCGGTGACAAATTTCCATGACCAGATGGTGAGGGCGAACTGGGTCATGCTCGTCCCCACGATGGAGACGAACTGGCCGAGCGAGACGATGTAGAACCCGAACAGCCCCTGTGGGCGCTGCTGAAGCATTGACTTTCCCCCTGGTGATGCGGCGCGGCAAGAGCTTGGCGTACTTAACGATACGCTCGGCGGGCTGCGGATGTTCAATCCCAGGCTGAAACGATGGTCAGCCCCTCAATGGAAAGGCGACCCGGCCCAGCGGGACGGTTGAACCCCCGGCAGCGGATGGCCGCCGTCGCGCCCTTCGCCGCGATCTGGGCCGGAGGTCAGCCAGGGCAGGTAATGGGGTTCTGTCCAGTCGATTTTGTGGGCATAGGCGCGGCCAATATCTTCCATGAGCGCGATCTGCTCCGGCGCGAAGGCTTCCAGCCCGGAGCCGATGCTGGCCGGATCAGGGCGCCCGGTGAGGTCGATGCCCAGCACATCACGGACACTGGCAGCCTGCATATAAGGATTATAGCGCCGGAAGTCGATGCGCGAGCCGTAGACAATGCGCGTGTTGAAGACCTGTTCCAGCGAGGTATCGTTGAGCGACTCGAAGATCAGGTAACGCACCCAGTCCAGCAGCCAGAAGCGCCCGGCGGCCCCTTCAGGCTGCTCGCGCGGCAGGTAGCCGGTGCCGATAGACATGTGGATCACATGACCATCGGTAAAGCCGGCGCTGGCTCCGATGTATTCCATGGCCTCGACCGAGGCTCCGAAGGAGGGATTGCCATTGACGCCTACGCCACCATCGACGAGGTTGCCCAGCACGGGAGCGAAGAAGATGGGGGCGGCTCCGCTGGCGGCGACTGCACCGCTCACCGGCCAGTCAGCGAACATAGCCGCGCCGGGACCAGCGCTGACAATAAAGTAGGTGTTGGCCGTGCGCACATCGCGGGTGGTCATGAAGACAATCGGATGGGAGAAATCGCTGATTTTCTTGCCGCTGGCGAAGGGAGCCAGCGCGCGGATGAAGGGCTGGAGGTCGTAGAGGTTGCGCAGGCCGCCGAACAGATAGCGCAGGTAGAGGGAGATGCCGCTCGGCTGCTGGCGAAAGGCTTCCGGCAGCCGGGTCCGGTAGACATCCTCCAGGAGTTCCTGGGCGGAAATCCCCAGCCCGATTCCGGCGGCGATGATGGCCCCGGTGCTGGTCCCGGCCACCATGTCGAAGAGCTGCGGGCAGGTCTTGCCGGTCATCTTTTCCAGTTCGGCCAGCATGGCGACGCAGATGATGCCGCGCACGCCGCCGCTGTCGATGGAGAGGATCATCTTCTTGCCGGTCGGGTTGATATCCAGCATGGCGGTCTGTTCCTTTGCGCGATGCATTGGCGCGTGGGGTTGACGGCGGAGATGCGGTGTATTTTGCGGTCAATCTTACTGCCGGATGAGGGCCGGCGCAAACGGGCGGGGAATGGGGGGGTGTCTCGATTTCGGTGTAATGCAGGCTATCAAACAGCCCACTACCCTTGAAATGGGGAAGGCGTTCACCAGTCGCGCCTGAACCTGCGTGGACCGGCGGCATATAAGCCGCCAATCAGGTTGGGGGTCAAAGCACCTGGGCACTTTCCTGTATCGCCAGGTCGATAAAGACGGCTGACGACCAGCCGAAAATGGGCGCGGCTTTGGGCGGACGTTCAGCGGTGATCGGGTGGTAGTATTCATAGATGTCCGTGTGCTGCATGAGCAGTTCCAGCGTCTTGCGTCGCAGCGTACTGGCCAGATTGTGGCGACCTATGCGCTGCAATGCCTCGATGAAGAGGTAATTGATGTTCACCCAGGTCGGGCCACGCCACATTTGGAGTGGATCGAAGGCTGGGTCAGACAGCGCGACGGTCGGCAGCGGATAGGCTGTCCAGAAATCCGGCCCGGTCAAATGCTGGAGGAGGCGCTCAACTACCGCTTCAGGCAGTCGCCCTGTCCACAGGGGCAGCAAGTTAAACAGCGTAAACACCGGGAGCGGTTGACCGTCGTGCAGCGCCAGGAAGTAACCGCGCCGCTCGTCCCATAAGGTCGTCAGCATGGCCTCAGCCATCCGGTCCGCATCGGCGCGGAAGCGGGCTGCATCCTCTGGATAACCGAGGATTTCGGCAATCCGCCCCAGGCTTTCGCGCTGAAGGCACAGATAAGTATTCAAATCCGGCGAGACGACGGGCATTCCCGCATCCCATAATGGACTGTCGTCCAGGCCAGACGAAAACGGATGCCGGTATTCACACAATCCGCTGCCGTTGGCGTTGAAATGCAACCACCAATCATGCCAGCGCAGCAGCGGCTCATATAACTCGTCCAGAAAATCGCGCCGTCCTGAAAACTCATACAGCTTAAGTGCGATCCAGGCAGCCAGCGGCGGTTTTGTCACGTCGGCATCGACTGGTTTCGTGAGGTGCGTCACCAGACCTTCATCGTGAATGGCATCCGGCAGCATCCCGTTGGGCTGCTGGTGGTCGAACACAATTCTCAGTTGATCTTCAGCCAGCACCGGATCGATATGGCGATACGCCAATGCGTGGAAAAACTGATCCCAATGCCAGACGCCCACATAATGGATTTTGGACGGCACACACGCCTCGCGCGTGAAAAAGTAGCGTGTATTGAGCAGCCCTACCCGCATCACCCACCAGGCATACTCATACTGCTTCTGGTAGATTTCGGCCACAGGCGGCACAGCGTCAAACCAGCGCTGCCACTGCTGGCGGGCTAACTCGATGGCGGTGGTCGCATCTGGCAGCGAGCGGTTGAAGGCAAGGCGCGGGGTGACGTTAATGAGCAGCGCATCGCCCGACTTGGCTTCCAGGTGCATTTCGACCTGCATTAATTCTTCATCGACCGTTTCGACCGTGTTATGGAGCAAGCGGGACTGGGTGGTACAGGCGATGTTGCGCTTACCGCGCAGGATGCAGCCGCGCCGATCAGTCTGCCCGGATTGGACATAGGCGCGGAAGCGCAGCCCGAACTGTCCAGGCGGCAGTCGAATGAGCAGGCTTTCGGCATCCAGGAATGTCCAATCGAACTGCCCGGCAGGGGTGAGCAGACTGATCATGTGCGGATAGGTATCTGTCGTAAACGGCAGGGGCGAGCTGTCGCCGTCGAGCAGGGTCAGTTGGTCGATGATCGGGGGACGCTGACGATAGTGCCCAACGCGCTCCTGCCACTTTTCCCAACGTTCCGCCAGCCGCAGCACCAGCATGTTGTCCTTGCGAAAAAGCAGAATGCGTGAACCCCGTTCGGTGAAAGGAATGTTGGTGAGGTCGATGCGATTGTGCAGATTCTCGATTGCGCCCATAAAGCCCTCTACACAATACACGTGGCATAGGCTGCCCGCAGCGCGGCAGCGGCTTCGCCGCGCGGGAAAAATTCCTGACCCATGCAGCCATCATAGCCCGTTTCGCGAATGGCGCGGATGATGACCGGGTAATACATCGGCGTCACTTGGTTTATCCCTTGACCGCGCCGGCCGTCAACCCGCGCGTCAGGAAACGTTCAAAGGTGAAGAACAAGGCAATGATCGGAATGGTGATAATCACCGAGCCGGCCATCAGATACGTGCGCGGGACTTCCTGTGTGTCCAACTGGCGCAGACCGAGCGGCAGCGTCCAACTGTTCGGCGCTTCCGTCAGGAAAAGGATGGCGAACAGCACTTCATTCCAGGCAATCATGAAGGTGTACAACGCCACCGAAGCAACCGCCGGAACCGAGAGGGGCAGCACAATCCGCCAGATGGTGCTGAGCTGGTTGCAGCCATCGATCAGGGCGGCTTCTTCCAGTTCAGCCGGAAGGGTCTGGAAGTAGCTGCGGAGCATGTAGAGGGCGACGGGCATTGTGCCCGACATGTACACCGGGATGAGCGCCAGCAGATTGCCGCGCAGCCCCAACTGGCTGTACACCACGAACAAGGGGATGCCGATGACGATGGCTGGAAAGAGATAGACCAGCAGGATACCCCCATTCATGACCGGCTTGAGCCGGAAGTCCAGCCGCGTGGCGGCATAGGCTCCGGGGATTGCCAAAAGCAGCGTCAGCGTGACGGTAATCAGCGAGATGCCCAGGCTGTTGCCGATAAAGCTGCCAAAACGGAAATCGACCAGCACCGCACGGTACGGTTCGACAAAATTGGCAAGCTGTTCGGCAGTGGGGAACATGCGCGTTGGATTTTGCAGCACATCGCCAATATCGCGGACGGAGAGGTTCAGCATCCAGTAAAACGGGAAGGCCGTGATGAGGACGAAGACCGCGATCAGCACCCACTTGAGGATTCGGGCGATCAAGAGTTCGATTGTCTCGCGGCTGTAGGCCGGGGATGGCCGCGCATTTTTCGCGGGCACCATGATTATTTCTCCTCCACCATAAACCACCGGAAGTAAATACCCGCTACGATGAACAGCACAATGGCCAGTATGACGGCTGTGGCTGACGAAGCGCCGACATTACGCGCGCTGAACAGTTGATCGTAAATCTCGATGGTGATGAGCTTGGTGTTGGCAGATCCACCCGTCAGCAGGAAAACATCTTCAAACTTATTGAATGTCCAGATGAAGCGCAGTAAGAACAATGTGCCAAAAACGGCCTGAAGCTGCGGCAGGGTGATGTACCACAAACGCTGCGACGGCGCTGCCCCATCGACCCGCGCAGCTTCGTATATTTCTTCAGGTATGGCCTGAATCCGTGCCAGAATGAACAGAAAGGCAAAGGGAAAATAACGCCACGCCTGAAACAGGATAACCATCGTGAAAGCTGTGGAGGGGGTGGTCAGAAAATCGAGGCGCTGCCCGCCCAGGTTACTGACGATCTCGTTGACCAGCCCAAACTGGGCGTTGAACATCAACTTCCAGATCAGGACAACCGAGATGATCGGCGCGATGTAGGGGAAGAGCAGGAACCCCCGCACCAGGTTGCGCCCAGGGAAAGCATCCTTGACGACCAGCGCTGCCACCAATCCCATGCCAATTGCCAGCAGGGTTCCCAGAATGGTGTAGATAAATGTGCGGATCAGCGTATCAAGGAAGCCGCGCGCGGCCAGCACCCGCTCGAAGTTCGCCAACGTCAGATCATCCAGCGTGAACAGGCGCAGTTCCGGCAGGTCACGCAGCCGCACGGGACGGAACGCTAGCAGCAGATTCCAGATCACTGGAAACACGACAATGGCAAACACGATCAGAAATGTCGGCAGCAGCAGTCCATAAGCCAGATCCGCGACCCGCTGGCGCTGCGTGACCCGCTGGTTATGCTGGCCCCGCCATCTGCCAGTCGCCGTGGATGCCAGGCCGAACAGAATCGCCGCCAACCAGAGCAGCAGCGCCGCGTTCACCACCGAGGACGCAGTGTCGATCAGGCCGATCAGACCACCACCCAGCCCCAGCAAACCGCCGACGACGACACCCAGACGCGCGCCATTGCGCGGATTACGATTCAGCGCACTGAACAGATAAAACCCTGGCAGACCGCCGACAACAGCCCAGAGGATTGCATAGATGATGACTTCCAGAAGCGAAAATGTTTGAAGCATCGCATCCCCCTTTTGAAGCTAAAACCGATGCAAGAGACAGAGCGCCGGGAATTCCCGGCGCTCTCGTCCTCGTTCAGTGGACTATTCGGCCTGTCCGGCCTGAATTTCTTCGACGCGGGTCTGAATCTCCGCTGCAGCCTCTTCTGGCGTCACCGCGCCATTGATGATGTCAGCCAGCATGACCGGGATAACCAGTTCCTGGTAAACCCCACCGACCAGCCGACCTTGTCCCTGTGCCAGACCCCAACGGCTGAAGTTGGTCGCGCCTTCAGCGATGCCGTTGATGACATCCTGGCTGTAGAAATCGCCCAGGGGGGCTTTACGGTCCACGCCCGCCGGCAGGGTACTCCAGCCTTCGATGAACTGCGTCGGGTTTTCGGCTGTGCCGCGCCGCATCGGGAACTTGCCTTCGGGGGCGACTGCCAGCCAATCCAGATAGCCATCCGAAAGCCAGAACTTGACGAATTCCTGAGCTTCTGCTGGGGCGCTGGTGCTGATGCCCATCAAGCTCACCTGACCGTACTGGGCAGCAGCGCTGCCGCTCGGCCCGACGAAGGCCGGCACGAAACCGCTGTTCTTGGCGAGGTAAGCCACATCTTCAGCGCATTCCGGGCAGTTGGGGAGGGCGTTATCGCGTAGACCAGCCATTTCATCCAGGATGAATGGCGACCAGACGACCATAGCGGCCTGGCCCGCGAAATAGGTGGCCCGCGCTCCGGCCACGTCGATGACGCCAGGTGGCCCGTACTGCGTTGCCATCTCGGTATAGAAGGCCAGCGCTTCGACCATTGCCGGGGTATTCAGCGTTACCACACCGGCGTCATCTGTAAGCTGCACGCCGTTTGCCAGCGCGAAGTGTTCAAAAGTCTGCTGGGTAAAGACGGCAGCAGGATCAGTAGCGATGACAATGCCATAGAAGTTGTTAGCCGGATCGCTCAAAGCCTGCGCCGCCGCCCGTATTTTGTCAAAAGTCGTCGGAGCTTCCAGTCCTTTGGCGTCGAAAATATCCTTGCGGTAGATCAACAACTGCCCCCATCCATCTGCCGGAACCGCGACAAAACCGCCCATACCATCCCCAACCAGGCCGAGTGCGCTGAAGTTATCCGCCCCCAATTCATTGATGACCGCCGTCGCCGCCTGGCTGCTCAGGATGCCATCGGCATACCAGGCCGCCGCATAATCCACCGGATGGAACATGACATCGGGCAGCGTGCCTGCCGCCAGGTTAGCCGCCATCAGGCTGTCGAGGATGTCTTCATTGGTCAGCACCAGGCTCACCCCGATGCCGGTCTCAGCGGTGAAGCGATCAATGATGGCCTGCGTAGCCCGCGCCCGCTCCGGTTGTTCCTCGGTACTCCAGAAAATCAAGGACTCGCTCTGGGCATTGGTCATGCTGGAAAAACTCATCAGCACGAATGCCGCGAGTAACCCCAAAATCAGATATTTCTTCATGGGCTTCTTCCTTTATTCACTACTCGTGGATGGAAAGGTCATCATACCAAGCCGGTTCCTGCTGTCATTCTATAGGCGCTTCCTTTCTCCATTTGCGTATCACAGACGCCGGATTCCGCTTGACGCCCGCACCATGAGTTGTGGCTCGATCAGGAGCGTTGAAGCGGGCGATCCGGGCTGGGCAATGTTCTGAAGTAACATCCGCGCGGCAAGCTGGCCGATCTCGAAAATCGGTTGGTGTACAGTGGTCAGTCCAGGGTGCATATGTTCGGCCATCGGGATATCGTCAAAGCCGCCCACTGCTATATCGGCGCCAACCCGCAGACCGCGTTCCTGGATCACCCGCATGACACCCAAAGCCATCAGATCATTGCCTGTCATGATCGCCGTGGGCGGTTCCGCCAGGTCCAGCAGGGTTTCAGCGGCCTGGCTGCCGCCGCGTTCGTTCAATTCGGCTTCGATCAGCAGCTCGCTAGGAACTTGCAGTCCGGCACGGGTCATGGTCTCTGTGAAGCCCTGCAAACGGTAATGGGTGAACATGATGCTGCGAGGCGGCATAATGTAAGCGATGCGGCGGTGGCCCAGATCGAGGAAGTGCTGGGTGAGGGCGCTTTGTCCAATGACGCCATCCACATCGATGAAGCTGTATTGGTCGACGCCGGTGGTGCGCCCGAAGACCACAAAAGGCATTCGTGTCTGGGCGAGGTACTGAATTCGGGCATCCGCAGCGCGGGCACGGAGCAGCACCACGCCATCCACACGCCGTCCGGCAATCAAGCGCCGGTAAACATCCAGTTCATCGGCAGGTGAGTTAGGGGTAATCAGCAGGAGGTCAAAATGGGCTTCGGCGGCAGCCGTACCTAACCCAGCGACGAACTCGCCGAAAAAGGGGTCTGGGAAACGCGGCCCGGTTGCGGAAAAGACCAGGCCGAGGGTTTGAGTGCGCTGGGTCTGGAGCGCCCGCGCCTGAAGATTCGGCTCGTAGCCCTGCCGCTGGGCTTCTTGCTGAATGCACTGGCGGGTGTCCTCATTGACATCATCGAAGCCACCCAATGCGCGCGAAACTGTGGTGACAGAAAAACCAGTGGCTCTAGCGATGGATTTTAAGGTTGCCGGGGCCATACAAACTCTATTCAGTGATGAAATGAACGGTTAATCGGGTCTGAATATTTCACCTTTATCCTATACCGAAACGTTTCGGATGTCAATCAACAAGGAATTCTCGCTCTAGAATCAAGGTCAGCGGAAATAGGATTACAGGGCTTTCAGCCAGGCCACCTGATAGGGCAGGAGTTCGACCCGCAGCCTGCCGCCGCTGCTGGAGTACGTTTGTCCGCTGAGCAGATCGCGCCATCCGCCGTTCTGTATGCCGCTGAGCTGGATATCCAGGTTTTCGTCGCGGATATTGTGCAGGGCCAGCACTACTTCCTGTCCATCAGGCGAGCGCCGTTCCAGCGCGAATACCCCTGGGCCGAGGTCCAGCACCGTCTGCTCGCCCAGTGGATGGAAGGCCGCTTCCTGGGTACGCGCTGCCAACAAGTGCTGATAGGCGGTGAACACCATGTGGGGGATGCTGCCTGGTTCCGCCAGCGCCTTGAGGAGGCCAGCGGCAGGCAGTTTTTCACGATTGATGCTGCGGTAGCGACCGCTGGATTCAACGCCTTTGAGATCATTGCGCCCGGCGAACAGCGAATGGAAGTACACACCCGGCACGCCGACAAACGCCAGCATGATAGCCTGTGAACCCATGAAACGGCGCACAGCCACATCGGGCTGGGCAGCGCTGATCGCAGGCGGGGTAATGGCATCGAAGTAAGTCGTGTTGAGTTCGTAAGGGCTGCGGCTTCCATCGCTGTTGTTCTTGTAGGATACGAAGCCCCCATGCTCTCTGGTACGCTGCACAAGCGCCTCAATTTCAGCATCGCTGAGGATGCCCAGCGCTGGAGTGATACCGATGCCGTCATGTGAGGCCGTGAAGTTGAAGAACGTCGTGCGTGCGCCTAGACGGTGAATACTGGCGGCCCAGCGAGAAAGGACGCCGCTGTCGCCTGTGTGCAGGGTATGCAGCAGCAGTGGGGGCAGCGAAAAATTATAGACCATCTGCGCCTCGTTGCTGCCATCTCCAAAATACGAGATGTTTTCGTCGTGCGGCACATTGGTTTCCGTGATGAGCAGAACATCCGGCGCAGCCCAATCCAGGACATCGCGCATCAACTGCACGATCAGATGCGTTTGTGGAAGGTGAATGCAGTTCGTGCCAATGACTTTATACAGGTATCCAATGGCATCAAGGCGGATCAGCGCGGCGCCCTGCTGCACGTAAAACAGCAGGACGCGCAGCAGTTCAAACAGGACGTCAGGGTTGGCGACGTTCAGGTCGATCTGATCGGCGCTGAAGGTGGTCCAGACATGCTGTGTGCCACGCGGCGTCTCGAAAGGCGTCAGCAGCGGAAGCGCGCGGGGGCGGCGCACCAAAGAAAGATCTGTGCTTGGATCGACAGTGATGAAATAGTCCCGGTAGGGGGCTTCATCGCGCAGGAATGCCTTGAACCAGGCGCTTTCTGCTGAGACATGATTGATCACGGCGTCAAACATCAACCGATAATCAGCGCCCAGCGCTCGCACATCATCCCAGCTGCCCAGCGCCGGATTGACGGCAAAGTAATCGATCACCGAAAAACCGTCGTCCGACGTATAGGGATAAAACGGGAGGATGTGCAGGCTGTTGATCTGATCCCGGATCGTTTGCCGTAAGAAAGCACGCAGGGTTGCCAGCGGGGCTTCACCCGGCGCATACACCTGATCGCCATATGCGATCAAGACGACATCGCGGGCTGACAGCGCCAGATCAGGCGGCGCCGCAGCAGGTGGCTTGCCAATCAAAGTCCGCAGGCGCTCCAGCAGCGTCGCGGCGGCTTCGGCGCCGTACAGGGTGTTCAACTTCGTGGCGATACGCTCGACCGGCGTTGGCATCATTGGTCTTATCCGTTCATCGGGTCATTCTCCAAGCATATAGTAATGCAGCTTGACCAGAGAAACCAATCCAGTCCGCAAACCGGTGCGCATTTCAAATTGGGGGCGGATCTGAAAACAAGCCCCATGAGGCCATTTCGGTGAAGGAGGGGGATGGTCGGTTTGTGCCGCCAGATCCTCAATGGCGCATCCGGCACGTTATGCCCTCATCCCCCTGCCCCGTTCTCCCGACGGGCGAAGGGGGAAAACCTTGCGGGGGCATCCCCCGCAGCCCCGTGTATTTCTCGACGATTTACCGGATGCAGCATTAAGCGAATCACGAACGTCGAACAGCTTCTCCATTTCAACCGAAATCGATACGCTGCCGGTGACCGCACTCACATCGATGTCACACGTGTGAAGATTGTGGATGTGCAATAAAAACCCCTCTCACGGTGATCCGTCAGCCGGACTTCTGGAGAGGGGCAGCAGAGCAAAGATGCAGACGGTTGGTTTAGTGCTTGGCGGGGTCATCCTCGGCCAGCGCCGCGTCGATATCCTTCTGAAGCTGACTGCGGTCGTCACGCTTGGGCTTCTCGCCGTTGGCGGCTGATCCGACCGTGACCCAGTGCCCAGCGGATTTGGCCTTCACGGGGGCATTTCGCTTGCTCATCAGCAGGTAAGCGCCGAACCCGATCAGTACCAGGGGGGCCAGCAGGCTGCCGAGCGCCCCGCCCTCACGGAAGATCAGCAGCTCGAAAACGCCAGCCAGGGCCATGAAGGCAATGCCGCCCCAGCGGATCATGCCCTCGCCATTCTGGACCTCGCGGTCATTCTGGCGGCGGCGGCCCATGAAGCTGAGTCCCATGCCGACAAAGACCGGATACAGCGCCCAGGCATAGGCCCAGCTTTCCCAGTGATTGGTGATGTTCTGGTAGAGCAGGATCAGGCCCGTGCCTGTGACGACCATGCCGGGGATGGCGAAGCCCGCATCACCGCGGCCGCCACGATAAGCGGCGAAGAGGAAGGCCGCGCCCGGCAGGATCACGAAGAAAGGCCACAGAAAACCGATGATGTTGCCCAGGTCGATGACCTGCGCCACCAGGAAGAATATGCCCAGCGCAATCAACACAAAGGCCGCGACCGGGCGTCCTACGTTGCGTTCTGATTGGCCTGCGTTCATGATGTCCCATCCCTTATTTACTCACGACTTGTGTTCTATGCTGTATATTATACGCAGCAGACACAGCAGACGTTGTAGGCCTTTTGGCGGAGATTTCGCCCGCCCGGCCTCATTTGCCCTGGCGCAGCTCGGCCAGAGTCTGCTGGAGCGCGGGCGGCAGCGGGGATTGGAAGCGCAGTCGTTCGCCGCTGACGGGATGGTCGAAAGCCAGTTCAGCAGCGTGCAGGAAGTGGCGTTTGAGGCGGACACGCTGGCGGCGGAAGCCGTAGACGGCATCGCCAACAATCGGGCAGCCGATGAAGGCCAGATGGACGCGGATCTGGTGCGTGCGGCCAGTCAGCAACCGGATGCGCAGGAGGGCCTGCCCATCCGGGAAGCTGCGGTCGATGACTTCGTACTCGCTGACGGCTTGACGGCCGCCGCGGACCACGGCCATCCGCTTGCGCTGTTTGGGATCGCGGGCGATGGGCGCTTCGATGCGTCCGCTCAGGGTCGCGGGCAGCTTTTCAACCAGCGCCAGATAGACCTTCTCGACGGTACGGGCCTGGAACTGCTGCATCAGCCGGAGCCGGGCCGCTTCGGTGCGGGCAATGACCATCAGGCCGCTGGTATCCTTATCCAGGCGGTGAACGATACCAGCCCGGCGCTCATCCACTTTCATCTGGGCGATTTCGGGATAACGCGCCAGCAAGGCGCTGACCAGCGTACCGGTCTCGTGAGCGTCGCCTGGATGCACGGTCATGCCGGCAGGCTTATCGATGACGGCCAGCGCCGCGTCCTCGTAGAGGATAGTCAGCGGAATGGTCTCCGGTTGGACGGTCTCGGCCGGAGCGCGCTGCGGGATAGTTACGGCGATGCGTTCGCCACCCTTGAGCTTGACGCCGGGCTTGACCTGCTGGCCGTCCACGGTGACTTTGCCCTCTTTGATGAGCGCCTGTATCTGCACGCGGGAGAGGTCATCGCCGACCTGGGCGACAATCAGTTTGTCCAGGCGCTCGCCGGGATAGTTGACAACGAATTCGAGCAGTTTATCGGTCATGATGATCGCTGGCTGAAGGCAGCCCAACAAGGCGCGTATGGATGTCCATTAAGAATAGGCGTTCTCCGGTGAAGGTTAAGT
Organism: uncultured Anaerolineaceae bacterium; assembly: GCA_964556745.1. GTDB lineage: Bacteria > Chloroflexota > Anaerolineae > Aggregatilineales > Phototrophicaceae > CFX2. Next base: position 3,485 of record CAZKXW010000100.1, on the reverse strand, counting down.
CTGGCGCGGGGCGGTGCTGTGCTATAATGCGGGCATGAAGCCCGCCATTCGCCCCCCAGTGAGACTCTATTATACCAGCGCCGGTCATGGGCCGGACGTGCTGCTGGTGCATGGCTGGGCCAGTTCCAGCCTGATGTGGTCGCAGCTGATGCACAACCTGCGCGATCATGTCCGGTTTTGGGCGGTCGATCTGTACGGTTTCGGCCAGTCGCCGCACCCGGAGGGCGATGAACCTGTCCCGGTCGATCTCCACAAAGAAATGCTGGTGGAGTTCTGCCGGCAGCACCGGGTGCGTCCCCGTGCCATTATCGGCCATTCGATGGGCGGGATGCTGGCGCTCAAGCTGGCGGCGGAATACCCGAATCTGACCGAGCGGCTGGGGCTGATCTGCCCGGTAGTGACGGGGCGTTTCGGCCGCCCGGTGGACCTGAACCGCATCGTCGATAACGAGTGGGCGGACTTCGCGCTGGCAAAATCAAAACCGCTGTGGCTGCTGGCGCAGAATGTCTTCATGCCACTGCTCGCCGGCCCGACCCACTGGTATCTGAACGACGAGGCCGCCGCCCGCATTCAGGATGATTTCAAGCGGGCGTCCTGGCAGGCGTCAGCCTATGCGCTCCAGAGTATCGCCCGCCAGAATACCGAGCCGCTGCTGCCCCACATCACCCAGCCAACGCTGGTGGTGGTCGGGCGCTATGACACGACCGTCTCCCCCGATGAGGGGCGATTGGCGGCCGCGCGACTGCCAAATGCCCGCCTGCTGGAACTGCCGACGCATCACCAGCCGCTCGACGAGCAGCCGCTCATCATGCAGGAAACGCTGCACAGTTTTCTTACAGCCCCGTAACGCCGCGCATCGCAGCCTGCTGCTGCCAGACATCATCACCATCGCACCCGTGATCCTGAGCATCGACACCTATGATGCCACCGGCAATGGCATACTCAACTCCACCTTCACATGTGAGGTGACGCGGCCGATCACCGTAACGTACGAGATCACGCTGGTGGATGCAGCGGGGAAAAGCAGTCTGCCGTATTGCTCGCTGCACGGTGGTGCAGTCCGCCGTAGGGTGTCTTGCGGGGGATGCGATCCCTATTGGTGTGTGGCTTATCGCGGAAGAATCAGGCGTCGGCAGGCGCGTTCCGTGATTAACGGCCTTCTCAGTTCACATATGTGAACTCGGCCAGGGTGTCATCCATCTGCTTGAGGAAGTCGATACCTTCGGCCACCGACCCGACACAGCGGAAGCGCACCCCAGCGAACTGATGTCCAAGACTGGCAAAGAACAAGTCCATTTTGCCAGCGGCGATGTAAATCGTCCAGCCGACGCGCTGCTTCCGCACAGCATCGAGAGATTTGAGCGCTTCCTTGAGGTTGAGTTCAGTTCCAGTCATGCGGCTGGCATCAGTGATGGTATGCACCAGCGGACCGACTTCGCCATGGAGCGCGTTGGCGCGGTCACGCATGTCCATCGTCTCGGCGAGGTAAGCGTAAAGATCGGCTTTGGTCAGCATCCCTTTATACGAGATCAACAGGATTCGGTTTTCAAGCAGCCATGTTAGGTGGTATCCCATATTTTCCCTTTGGGTCTATTATGAACTATGGTAACGTACCAACCTTCTCAATTTGAATTAAGATTCTCAAGGACGCTCCGAACCGGCGACTCGGCGCCGTCTCGAGGTGCGGATACCCTGGCCGGATCAGTTGTGCTACAATGCCTGCGCCCTGAACGAACAGATGGAAGCCGTGGAGGTTCTACCCTGGAAGCCATCGATCTGGCCCGCGCCATCGTAGATGCGGTCGAAGACAAAAAAGCCGAAGACATCGTCCTGCTCGATCTGCGACCGGACGCCATCATTGCCGATTTCTTCGTGATCTGCAATGGTCTGAGCGACCGCCAACTGCGCGCGCTCACCGATAATGTCCGCGAGGTCATTAAGGAGAAGTACGGCAAGCTGCCCTTCTCGGTGGAGGGCACGCCGGAAAGCGGTTGGATGCTGATGGACTACGGCGATGTAGTGCTGCACGCCTTCATCGAGGCCAAGCGGCGTTACTACGACCTGGAAGGATTGTGGCGCAGCGCCCACATCCTGCTGCGGATTCAGTGAGTCCGTCAGGACGCAGCCGCGCGGCTGCGCCCTGAGAGCAGCATTCCCTCTACTCGAAAATCCACGGATCGGTGTTGCGCGGCCAGGAGACCAGCTCGCTGGCGCTAAAGAAGTTCGCCACTTCGATCAGCCCGTTTTCCACGCTGTCCGAGCCATGCACCAGATTACGCCCGATCTCCAGCGCCAGGTCGCCGCGGATTGTGCCGGCTTCGGCTTCGTTCGGGCGGGTCGCGCCGATAGTCTTGCGGGCCGCAGCGACAGCGTTGGTTCCTTCCAGGGCGATGACCACCACGGGCGACGAGGTGATGTACTTCACCAGCCCCTCAAAGAAGGGCTTGCCCTGATGGACCGCGTAGTGCTTTTCGGCCAGTTCGCGCGAGACCTGCAAGAACTTCATACCGATAATTCGCAGGCCGCGAACCTCGAAACGGCGGATGATTTCCCCGGTCAGCCCCCGCTGGACGGCATCCGGCTTGACGATAATGAGTGTGCGTTCCATAACCTGTGCAGTTCCTTTCGTATCCACGAGTGAATGGCAGCAAAAAGGGCGGGTGACAGCCCCGCCCTTCAAAGGCTTTGTTCCGACGAACGGCGTCAGACCAGCGGCGATTATAGCTGATTGAGTGCCTTGCGATAAGTGTCGAGCGCGTCCTGCAATCGCCCCTTCCGCATCAGACCATCACCCAGCACACGGTAAGCAGCCGCGCTGGTCTTGACCTTATCGACCAGCTTGGTGAGGTCGTCGATGACCTCATCCAGGTTCGAGTTGGCGCGGATGACCTGTTCATAACCGCTCAAAGCTTCCTGCACATTGTTCCCGGCAAGGGCGGCGCGGGCGGCGCTGAGCAGTTCGCCTACGTTCAGGCCAGCAGGCGGCGCAGTTACAGCAGCCGGGGCGGGCGGCGGCGCGGCGGGTACGATCACCGGCTGCGGCGCAGTCACGACGGCTGGGGACGGTGGCGGCGTGGGGACGGATTCGGTGTCCGAGGTGGCGATGGCTTGGCGGAGCCACTGCGGGATTTCGCTGGTATCAACTTCCAGCCCTTCCAGCCAATCCAGCGAGCCTTCTCCGGCCAGGGCTGGCGTACCCGGCAGCGCCGAGATTTCGACGGTTGGCGCAGTCACGCCCAGATCGCGGGTGAGCCATTCCGGCATCGCTTCTGGGGCGGCTGGAACGCCGCCGACCACATCCTGGAGCCAATCGGGGACGCCTTCCGGGCGTCCGGGTTCCAGTTCAGTCTCCTGTGGGAGCGCGGCGGCCTGGAGCGGTTCCGGCGTGGGGGGCGGCGGCACGATGGCCGGGGGTGTCGTTTCGCCCGATCCCCCTGCCCGCTGCTGGTATTCGATCTCCAGCGCCTCGACCCAAGGATCGTTAG
>CAZKXW010000099.1:0-16713 GCA_964556745.1 uncultured Anaerolineaceae bacterium | reverse complement strand
CGGAGCGGCCAGCCAGGTCAACGAGGTGGTGGCGGCACAGGTCGAACTCGATTTGCGACAGCAGCGCAACCCATTGGAGGTCGATGCACGCTTAGCACCTGTCGATGCCGAAGGCGGGACAGTGAGCGATGTGACGTTGGAACCTGCGGTTGTACGAGTGACGGTTCCGATCCGGCGGAGGGAGGATGTGCGCGAAATCAGCGTGCAGCCTAATCTGAGTGGCACCCTGCCAGATGGCTATGTGCTGAACGCGGTGAGCTACGCACCGCAAGCGCTGCTCATCAGCGGCACACCCGCGCAGCTTGCCGCGCTGCCGGACACGCTTGCCACGGAGCCTATCGATCTGAATGACCATACCGGCAGCTTTGCAGTAGATGTCCCGGTCGTCCTGCCGGATGATGATCTGCTGCTGCTTTCAGGACCGAACATCACCGTTACTATCGAGATCAGTCCGGTCATGTCCAGCCAGCAGTTCGACAATATACCCATCGAAGTCCTGGGGATGAATGAGGACGCATCCGTCCGCATCACGCCGAATCAGGTTTCGGTACTCATCACTGGGCCGCAGGCCCAGGTCAGTACGCTGATGCAAAGCGATGTGCGAGCGGTGCTTGACTTGAACGGGCTGGGAGCGGGCAATTATGCGCTGCGCCCCACGGTTTCCATCAGTCAGGGGCAGCTACCAGCGGAGAGCATTTCGATCCTGCCAGCGGAGGTGGATGTCGAGATCATAAGCGAGCCACCCGCCGAGGTGACACCCGCAGCGGACAGATGAAGCTCAACAGCGCCACGGAGGTCTCGATCTACGCACTGCGAAGGCCATCTGATACAATGACGGGAGGGGGCATGTCGGCGACATGCCCTTTGTTCTGTTGAATTCGGAAAGGCAGCAGGAATGGCGCGTAAGCCTGTGGTCGCCCTGGTGGGGCGGCCAAATGTTGGAAAAAGTACGCTCTTCAACCGTCTGGTTGGTGAGCGCATGGCGGTAACAGACCCAATCCCAGGAACTACGCGCGACCGTATTCAGGCCGAATCCGATTGGCGGGGATTGGTCTTCAATGTAGTGGATACGGGCGGGATCGAGGTGTACCAACCGAAGGGAACACGGGATACAGCTCCGCTGGCCGAAGGCAGCATCGACTTCGTGCCGCAGATCAAAGCGCAGGCACTGCAAGCGGTTCAGGATGCTGATCTGGTCATCATGTTGGTGGATGCCACACATGGAATTACAGCGGCAGACGAGGAGATCGCAGAAATCCTGCGGCGTCATGAGGGGAAGCCGATTCTGGTTGCAGCGAACAAGGTGGATAACCCCAAGATCGCGGATAATGCGTTCGAGTTTTACGGTCTAGGGGTCGGTGAGGTGTACCCCATCAGCGCATATCACGGCGCGGGGGTCGGCGATCTGCTGGACGCAGTGGTGGACGCGCTGCAGGCAAACCCGCCGCCCGAAGAAGAAGAGAGCAATGACCAGCTGCGGATCGCGATTGTGGGCCGACCAAACGTGGGCAAGAGCAGCCTGCTGAACCTGCTGATCGGCGAAGAGCGAGCTATCGTCAGTCCAATTGCGGGCACGACGCGGGATGCTATCGATACTGAGATCACCTGGCATGGAGAAACGGTACGGCTGATCGACACCGCTGGGATTCGGAGACGCGGCAAAATCGAGCCGGGCGTGGAGAAATTCAGCGTGCTGAGGTCAATGCGGGCCATTGAGCGAGCCGATGTCGCGCTGCTGTTGATCGACGCAGTTGACGGGATCACGGAGCAGGATCAGCACATCGCGGGCTATGTGATGGAGTCGCACAAGAGCATCGTGCTGATCGTCAACAAGTGGGATGCGCTGGAAAAGGACGAGTTCACGATCAACCGATTTCGAGAAACGCTGGCACAGAAGTTCGATTTTCTCCCTGATCCCCCTGCTCTGTTCATCAGCGCGCTCACCGGGCAGCGCGTACATCAGGTTCTCGAAACAGCGCACCGGGTCTGGGAGAATCGCTTTCACCGCATCCCCACGGCAGAACTCAACCGACTGCTGCGGGCGAGTGTACAGAAGCACCCACCCCCCACGAGCGGGACAAAGCGGCTGAAACTGCTGTATCTCTCGCAGGTTTCGGTCAATCCGCCGGTGTTCCTGTTCCATGTGAACGACACGCGGCTGGTTCACTTCACCTACAAGCGATACCTGGAGAACCAAATCCGAACGCTGTTCCCATTCGAAGGAACACCGATACGATTGAGTTTCCGGCCACGCGGCGGCAGCAAAGACGAATAGCGGACTGATCAGGTGATCGGGTTGAGGCCAGCCAGCTCGTAGGCGAAGGCGGCCTTCTTACGACCGCGAATCTTGATCTCACCGAGCGGTTGAGCCTGCACCAATTCGCCCAAGCGTTCCACGACAGCGGCTTCGACCCAAATCTTGCCCGCAGGAGCGAGTTCCTGGAGGCGCTTGGCGATATTGACCGCATCGCCAATCGCTGTGTAGTTCAGAGCGCGGTCAGTGCCGATGTAGCCAACGACGGCTTCTCCCACATTGATGCCAATGCTATAGGACAGATCATCGCCGCGGCGGACCCGCATTTCTTCGCCGGCTCTCATCAGGGCGAGCGCCGCATCGCTGACGCGGTGGACATGATCTGGCTGCTCATTGGGGGCATTGAAAATCGCCATCAGGCCGTCGCCGAAGAACTTGTCGAGCGTACCGTTCCAGGCCAGGATGATCTCGGCAGCGAGGCTGAGGTAATCGTTCAGCATCTCGACGACTTTTTCCGGGGGCGCGTTTTCGCTCCAGGAGGTATAGCCGCGAATATCGGCGAAGAGGATGCTGACTTCCTGGCGCGTCCCGCCGAGGTTGACGCTCTCGGGACTATCCAGAACACGCTTGACAACGGAAGGCGGCACGAAACGTTCAAAGGTCCCACGCAGATGCTTTTGTTCCTGGTCTTTAGTTTCGCGGAGCGCAGCGAAGTTCCGGGCATTTTCGATGGCGATAGCTGCGTAATCGGTCAGGGTACTGAGCAAGGCAGCATCATGCTTCGTGAAGACGTGAGAACCCTGAGAGAGATTGCACACCCCCAGGACACCCATCGCAGTACCGCGCAAGGTCATTGGTGAATAAGCCATCGAATAGACATTGACCCCGCGACGAGCACATTCTTCGGGGGTCAGAACGACGGGTTGAGACTGCCTGACGACCTGATCGGCCACGGCATCATTGGGCACAAAATCAGCGGGGCGAGCGCGCCCGGCATTATGGCGCTTGTGAGCGCGGCAGTGAAGGCCGTTATCTTCCAAAAGGTAGATGTAGCTCTCTTCGGCCTGGGTGACAAGAGCAGCAGCATCGACGATGCGCGGCAGCAGCTCATTCATGTTGGTGAGTTCGGTGACGCTCTTGCCAACGCTGTAGAGAACGTTGAGTTCTTTGAGGCGCACCTGGAGGTCACGGTTGGCCTGGAGCAAGCGTTCGGTCAAGGCTTCTTTCTCCCGTCGGAGGCGAACCTCAGTGAGGCTGCGTTCAATCGCCAGGGTCATCTCTTCGACAGTATAGGGTTTTTTAACATAATCCTTGACCCCAAGGCGATAGACCTCGACAGCAATCTCCTCAGAGCCATGGAAGGTCATGAGGATAACCGGAATATCAGCCTGAGCCGCGGCAAGGTGTCGAAGCACCTCGATCCCGTTCATGCGGGGCATCTGGTAATCGAGCAGGATGCAGTCCGGGCGATGCTGCAAGGCCATATCCAGGCCCTCTTTGCCATCGCGGGCGATCAAGGCTTCGTAGCCGTTGGGGCCCAAAACAAACTCGACCAGGAAGTCACGATTCTCCTGACCATCATCAACGACAAGAATACGTTCGTTAGCCAAATCATCCCCTCATGCGCGAGCGCCTTACCAATGATGACACCTTCCTAAGTATAGTCCGAAGGCCTGATTTGTACACTTGAAGCTCCGTTGACAACGTACCAGTCTGAGGGTATTCGTTTCTTTATGGTTGAGTCCGGGGACCGAAACCCTGAGAAAATCGGCATGAGAACTGTGCTTTTGGTGAGAATCCCGATCCGTGATCATCCGTTTTTGTGGCAGAGTTGGCAGTAATGGCGGTAAAGCTGATAGCCAAGCAGAAATCGTTAATGGTTGATAGAAAAATGCGATGATCGATGAGAAATGATAAGAATGATAAGAATGAGAATGTGAGAATCTTGAGAATCGTTCGAAATGTCGTCCACGCCGTCGATGCAAGGGGGACAACTTGGCACAAATGGCGGCAATTTCGGCAGTTGCAGAAGTGCAATTCTGTACCACAGTCCTTACATGCAGAGCCGAGATTGCCATAGATGTTGCAGTTGTTGCAGTTGCAATTCCGTGATTCTTGCAACAACAACGGATTGCGATGCGATATTTGCAGGCGATAGGTTTTGAAGATGCAGCGGAAGCCGTGTGTCGTTCATGGTTGAGAGTTCATAGAGAAGTACGGTTTGTGGCCGATTTCTCCGCATATTCCTACGATAGCATGAAATGGAACGGAAAGGGTGACATTTTGTCTACTTTTTGGGCATAAAATCGGAGAGGAGAATACTTAACCGCAGCTCCAATGCAATAACCACCACAGAGGCATAAAGGACACAGAGGAATACAGAGGGTGTGGGGCAAGAATTTGAACCGCTATGACACCAAGATCATGCGGAGCGTGTGAGATATGCAGAGCAGCTCTCCATGAAAGGAAATTACGACACAAAGGGATGAAAGTGGAAGGGGCGGCCGAGGGATGAAATCACCCAGCCAGGCGAAGATTCCCCCACAGCGGGTTTTGTGGCGGAGCGGGGTGGTGATTCAGAAAGGAGCGCAGATGCTCTGTGCGTCAGGCGTGGCCACGGATGGAGGGACAAACAACATGCCGAAATCCGATTTCATTCCATGAAAGACTCACAGGCTATCCAAAACTCACCCCAAGAATGAAATGCACCCGGATGGACGCAGGATTGTCAGTCACAGTGAATGCACATTATAATGGGTTCTCAGCGAGGGGTGGTCTGCTCCTCGCCAACTCCGTCTGACCATTTAGCTTTTCGAGAAGTTCACGTTGGAAAACCCACTGCCCACCACACCTGAGCTGTTGAAACGTCCCACGCTGCGCGTTCGCGGGTTTGGGCGGGAGATTCTGGAAACGCTGCTGTTGATCGCGGCCATCTACGCACTGGTGAACCTGGCAACGGTGCGGTTCGTGGTGGAAGGGCCGAGTATGCAGCCGAATTTCCATACAAGTCAGGTGTTGATGATCAGCCGGGTGAACTACATGTTCACAGATCCGCAGCGGGGAGAGATCGTGGTCTTCAACCCGCCGAACCAACCCGCAGATGAGCCACCGTATATCAAACGGGTGATCGGGCTACCAGGGGAACTGGTCGAAATCCGCGATACGAAAGTATATATCAACGGCCGAGAACTGAACGAACCGTATATCAATGAACCGTGCACACCGTCGAACTGCCGAGACGAGTCGTGGCAGCTTGGCGATAACGAATACTTCATGATGGGCGATAACCGCAACCACAGCCAGGATTCCCGGCGGATCGGGCCGATCACCCGGGATCGAATTATCGGAGAAGCGTTGATCCGCTACTGGCCACCTTCCGATTGGGGTATTGTGAGCCACATCCGGTATCCGGATAACCCATTCGTTCCATAGCCGGCCGCCGCCAGGGCGTCGCCAACCGCAGGAATACCCCTGTCCGAGCCAATGAGAAAATGGTCTGCGGTTCGATGCCGCATGAACCATTCTGGCCTATAATATTCCATCAAATGGGCGTTTCAGCGCTATGATCGCTCGGAAAGAGACGACGATGTCGGAGCAATCCCTTTTCGCCTGCCCCAACTGTCAGATTGGTCAATGCACAAGAAAAAGCAGCACGTATCTGCGCGTCTGGAAGGGGCGACTCGTGGCAGTACCAGATATCACGGTGTGGACATGTGATATTTGCGGCTACCGGGAGTATGACCCTGATCAAGTGGCAGGCGTGGACGCACTGTTGGGCGCGACCGAGATGGTGTTTGAAGCACAGCGTCCGGCCCCCAAATCGCCCGCTTTTGAGCCCAAAGACTCTGCACCGGTCAGGAGACCTAAACCATGACAGTCGATCTTCGCAGCTATGTATTTCTAGACAGCCTGCAACCGCAGCACGCGGCGTTCCTGGGAACGGTGGCGCGGGGCTTCCTGCCGCTGCCGAACGATGCTTCGCTGTGGATCGAAATCTCGCCAGGCATCGAGATTAACCGGATCACGGATGTGGCGCTGAAAGCCACAGCGGTGCGTCCGGGAATGCAAATTGTCGAGCGGCTGTACGGTTTGCTGGAAGTGCATTCGAGCAGTCAGGCCGAAACGCGGGCGGCTGGCGAGGCGATCCTAGAGGCGCTGGGGGTTCGGGAGCAGGACCGGCTGAAACCACGGGTAGTCTCCAGCCAGATCATCCGCAATATTGATGCTCACCAGACGCAGCTTATCAACCGACTGCGGCACGGGCACATGATCCTGGCGGGGCAAACGCTGTACGTCCTGGAAGTTGAACCGGCAGGATATGCGGCACTGGCGGCTAATGAAGCCGAAAAAGCCGCGGAAATCAACATCCTGGAAGTGCAAGCGTTCGGCAGCTTTGGGCGCGTGTATCTGGGAGGGGAAGAACGGGACATCATGGCGGGATACGGCGCAGCGCTGGCGGCCATTGAGGGGGTGGTCGGGCGGGAGCCGGGGACTCCGGCACGTAAGGAATGAGGGGAATAGGGATCAGGGACTGGGGATTAGGGGCTAGGGAAGACGGGAATACTGACCGAACCGCCAAGACGCAAAGGGCGCAAAGAATACGAATTGAACCGCCAAGGCGCCAAGAACGCCAAGATCATACAGAGGGTGTGAGAGGTTCAGAACAGTGTACGGGGGAACACAGAGGGAAGATTGGATTATTGCGGGTAAGGGATTATGTTCATCGGTGAAGTGATCGGTTCAGTGGTTGCCAGCCAGAAGACGGACAACATGTCAGGATTCGCGCTGCGGATCGTACGGAAGATCAGCACCGAGATGGAAGCGTCGGCGGTCTATGCGGTGGCGGTGGACAGCGTGGGGGCGAAGGACGGGGAGTACGTGCTGGTGACGAGCGGGAGTCCGGCACGGCAGACAGCCGATACAGACGCGCGCCCGGTGGATGCGATCATCATGGCGATTGTGGACACGTGGCAGATCAACGGCAAGATTCGCTACACAAAAGGAGACAGCCCAGAAGCATAGCCAGCCAAGACATCACGATGCCGCGATTCGCACTATACTAGAATAGGTAGCTGAGGTGCGAAGGGTAGTGTTATTATTACACTATGGATTCCGGGCAAGATCGTGTGGGCAGGCAATGCAGGATGAACAGACAACGTATCCTGGTCGTCGAAGACAACCGCGACAACATGGTCTTGATCACTGACATGCTGGAAGCGCTGAATTATGCGGTACTGACGGCAGCGGATGGTCAAAAGGGTATTGATACGGCCATCGCAGATGGGCCTGACTTGATCCTGATGGATCTGTCGCTGCCGGTGGTAGACGGCTGGACGGCAGCAGGGGTCATCAAGAGCCATCCTGAGCGAAAACAAATCCCGATTATTGCACTGACCGCCCATGCGATGAGCGGAGATCGAGAGCGGGCGCTGGCAGCCGGATGTGACGATTATGTGTCCAAGCCGATCAATTTCAGCGAACTGACGACCAAGATCACGCGATTATTAAATGCAAGGAAACCAGTTTGAGAATCCTGGTGGCGGAAGATAATCCGAACAGCAGACAGCTCGTCAAGGACATCCTGGAGAGCATCGGGTATGAAGCTCTGCTGGCGGTGGATGGGCCGAGCGCGGTGGCAATGGCCCAAGCCGAGATTCCGGACCTCATGATTCTGGATGTGAATATGCCGGGCATGAGCGGCTTTGAGGTATGCGAGATCGTCAAGCGTGATCCAAAGCTCTCGCACATTCCAGTGCTGATTCTGTCGGCACAGACGGACATCGACAGCCGGGTAGCAGGACTGGGGTTGGGAGCAGACGATTATGTCTCGAAGCCATTCAGCCCGCGCGAACTGGCGGCGCGCATTGACGCACGACTGCGGACGAAATCAGAAGCGGACAATCTGCGAAACACGCGCGAGATGATCCGCAAGACATTTGAGCGGTACGTCGCGCCGTCGGTAGTCGAGCAACTGCTGCAAGACCCTTCACGGATCAAACTGGGTGGACAGCTTCAAGATGTGACGGTGCTGTTCAGCGATCTGGAGGGGTTCACGGGTGTTTCAGAACATGCCGATCCTGAGCGGCTGCTGACGGTGCTCAATGCGTACCATGAACTGGTGGTCAAGATCATTCAAGAACACGGTGGGACGGTGGACAAATTCATCGGTGATGGCGTGATGGGACTGTATAATACACCGCTACCCCAGGCCGACCACGCGCTGCGAGCGGTACAAACGGCGGTGACGATCCGGGACACGATTCCGACGTTCACGACGCAGTTTGAACCCGCGTACCGGATGAAGATCAACTTTGGCATTCACAGCGGGAAAGCGGTCGTAGGGAATGTAGGCGCACCTGAGCGCATGTCGTTCACAGCAGTTGGCGACACCGTGAACCTGGCTTCCCGGCTCCAGACGATGTGCAGCAACGGCCAGATACTCATCAGCCAGGCGACGCAGGACAAACTTCAGCACCAAGTCCGCACCGAGGCTATTGGGCAGCGGAGCGTCAAAGGCAGGAGCGAGATGGTCATGGTATATGAAGTTCTGAAGCTGGTGGGCAAGTGATCCCATCGACAGCCAGTCATCGCAATTGCATCGCGCCGAGGCGCTGATTCCATGGACCAACTGCCTGCCAGCACCGGACACCTGTTGGGTCAGACACAAGAAGATATTGTAGGCACAACCGACCTGTTGGGGCATGACCTGAACAGCCCTATCGCGACGGTTATCAGCACACTGGACATGCTGATCGGGTTGATCGAGAGCGATGTCGATAAGGCAACAGTGCAATACTTCCTGAAGGGGGCACTGGCGGCGGCGCGGCGGGAACGCAACATGGTGTTCGATCTACTCGATCTGGCACGGTTCGAGATGGATCAGTACGAACTCAAGCTGGAGCCGGTCGATTTGGGGCTGCTGCTGCGGAAATGCCTCGATGACGAGACATTCGTGATCGATACAAAGAAAGTCCATCTTGAGGTCGATATTCCCAGCAAGGCAGGACTGGTAGCCGAAGTCGAGATTGAACTATTCCAACGGGTGTTCAGCGCAATTTTAGACAACATCATGAAATTCACGGTCAAAGATGACCGGATTCATGTCCGGGCGCAATGCATGGAAGACCAGCTGACGTTCACATTCCGCGATACGGGCAGGCCGTTTTCCGCACATTTACTCGGCCAAGTTGCCCGCCGCGCCCCACACTGGAATCAACGACAGGCAGGCAGCCGCACCAGCGTGGGAATGGGGCTGCCCTTTGTGAGCGCGGTGCTGAAAGCACACGGAGGGACTTTCGAGATCAAAAGCTCGCCCGAACTCCCACTGACTGAATTCATTCTGACAATCCCCGCGCTCAATCTGACACTGCCTGAAGGATAACCGTCATGGCCGACGAACAAATGATGAATGATGCCCAGATCAGCCGGATCATCGGCAATGTGATGCGCGAACTGGGAGAAGCGGAAACAAGCAGCGCGGCGCCGATGGCTCCGTTCAAGTCGATCCCGATTCATCCGCAGCCGGGAGATGGATTGTTTCCCGATCCTGACAGCGCGGTCAGGGCAGCCGGAGCGGCGTTCGAGCAACTGCGGGAGATGCCGCTGGAGCTGCGGAAGCGGGTGGTGGCGGCAATGCGGGCGACAGCGCGGGAACATGCCCAGGTGCTGGCGCAGTTCGCGGCTGAAGAAACCGGGATGGGACGAGCGGAAGACAAGGTACAGAAGAACCTACTGGTGGCGGCAAAGACGCCGGGGCCAGAATATCTGGAGCCGTCGGTATGGACGGGCGACGATGGGCTGACGCTGACGGAGTATGCGCCTTACGGCATCATCGCGGCCATCACGCCGACGACGAACCCGACCAGCACGATCATCAACAACAGCATCAGCATGGTGAGCGCGGGGAACACGGTGGTGTTCAACGCGCATCCGAATGCGAAGCAGTGCAGCGCATATACGATCCAACTACTCAACGAAGCGATCCGGAGCGCAGGCGGGCCAGCCAATTTGCTGACATGTACGCTCGAACCGACCATCGAATCGGCACAGGCGTTGATGGTACACCGGGATGTGCGACTGCTGGTCGTCACCGGGGGGATCGGCGTGGTGCGGCAGGCGATGAAGAGCGGCAAGCGAGCCGTTTGCGCCGGGCCGGGCAATCCGCCGGTGGTGGTGGATGAGACCGCCGATTTGGAGCAGGCGGGGCGGGATGTGGTGCGGGGTGGCAGTTTCGACAATAACCTGGTCTGCACCACGGAGAAGACGTGCATTGTGGTGGAACGGGTGGCAAATGAACTGGTCGAGGCGATGACCCGTCACGGCGGGTATCTGATCACATCATGGCAGCTCCGGCGGTTGATGAAGGCGATCTTCGAGGAAGATCGTGGGCCGGGCAAACCGGGAGTGATGAACAAGGAATTCATCGGTCAGAATGCCAGCGTGCTGCTGAAAGAGTTGGGGATCAACGTAGGCAGCGAAGTGCGGCAGGTGGTGGCGGTGGTGGAACCGGATCACCAACTGGTGTGGTCAGAACAGATGATGCCCATCATGCCGGTTGTGCCGATGCCGGATGTCGACTCAGCGATTGATCTGGCGGTGCGGTCGGAGCATGGGTTCCGACACACGGCGGTCATGCACAGCAAGAATATCGACCATTTGAGCGCGATGGCGCGGGCGACAGACTGCTCGATCTTCGTAAAGAATGCGCCGAATCTAGCCGGGTTGGGATGGGGCGGTGAAGGGTATACGTCGTTCACGATTGCCAGCCCGACGGGTGAAGGCATGACCACCTGCCGGAGTTTCAGCCGACTGCGGCGGTGTACGCTGAAGGACAGTTTCCGAATCGTGTAGGGATGACTTGACCGCAAAGAGGCAAAGGGCGCAAAGAAAAGCGAATTCCACCACAGTCCTCTGATGGAACGATTTCACACAGGGGAAAGACAAAAGAGTCGGTGGTCAGGAGCGGGGGATTTTGGCTAAGGGGCGAGCCGCAAAGAAAACGGTCACGATTGAACCAGCGCTGGCACTGCTGGAATTCACCAGTATCGCCGCAGGAATTCAAGCGGGCGATGCGATGGTCAAGCGGGCAACGCTCGACCGGGTGTATGCCGGGACGGTGCAACCGGGGCGTTTCCTGGTGCTGATCGGCGGGGCCGTGGCCGAAGTCGAGGAGGCGCTCAAGGCGGGCAAAGAGACCGCGCCGGACGCACTGCTTGATGTGGTGTATTTGCCAGGGGTTCATGGCGATGTGGTGCGGGCGCTGGCGGGTGGGCGTGTGCCGAAGGCAGAAGACGCGCTCGGGATCATCGAGACGCAAACCGTGGCGGCAGCAATTCAAGCGGCAGACAAAGGGGTGAAGGGCGCCCAGGTTAACCTGATGGAAATCCGGTTGGCAGATGGACTGCACGGCAAGGGGTTGGTGTTTTTCACCGGGGTGGTAGCTGACGTGGAAGCCGCGCTGGAACTGGCGGGCGGGGCGCTAGAGTCCCATCAGAAGGTGCGGCAGGTGGTGATCTCACAGCTACACCCAGAGTTCGGGGCATTGATCCGCAGCGATACGCGGTTTGGCGCACAGATTGGATGGGGAGAATAGGGATCAGGGATTAGGGTCTCATCCGGCAAGTTCTGCCCTCATCCCCCTGCCGCCTTCTCCCGACGGGAGAAGGGGGAAAAACCTTTCGGGGGCGTCCCCCGCAGCCCCCTGTTTTTCTCGACGATTTACCGGATGCACCAATTAGGGGAGTGCGGAAGATGCGTGAAGAATGATATTCCGCTCAGCAGGAATCCATGAGGGGTGACGCCTGATATAGAGGTCACCCCTCAGCTTTTCGTGAAGGTGTTCAGTCTCAGCGATCCTTGAGCTGTTCAAGGACCTGGATGGTTTTGCGGGCGCTGTTGAAGCGCAACACGAGGCTGCTGGCATAGCCACCCACCACCAGCGCGACAATTACCAAACCCAGCACAAGGTAGCCATCGGTGTTAATCATATCGGGATACTCCTGAATCCATGTTGGATTCTGAATCAAACGAGTCAATGTCCTGCTGTATCTTTGTGCTGATCCTCAATCCCCAGGCCCTCGCCAGGCAACAGCACGGGGGTCAAATCCAGGCGGCGAGAGCAATCAGCGAACGAGTTCTAGACTTCAGCACGCATCCGGGCGATGCGCTCGAACATGCTTTCCAAACGGATGCGCCACCAGATCAAGACTGGGGTAATCAAGCAGCACCAGACGATGCTGTTGATGCCCAATGTCATGCCAATACCCTGGGTCATAGCGAAACCACCTTCGGCATTCTGGGCGCTGGGGCCAATGACGGTGGGGTGGATGGTATCGGGGCGAATGCGGATGATGACGAAAGTAAAGATCACGGTGAGGATCGCCAGGATGCCATAGACGGCGGCAAACTTACGGCGTTTTTCACCGTTTTCGATGCCGTTGCGGAGCATAAGATAGGCAGCATAGGTCAGCACCATGATGGCAGTCGAGGTGAGACGCGGGTCCCAGGTCCACCAGGTATTCCAGATGGGACGCGCCCAGACCATGCCCGTGAACAGAGTAACAAGCGAGAGGGCCAGGCCGACTTCAACGCCAGCCAGCGCGAGGCTATCCCAGCGCAGATTGCGGGTACGGAGATAGGCAATGCCACCAACAACGGCCGCGCCGAAGGCGATGCTGGCTCCTGAAAAGGCGGCGACGTGGAAGTAGAAGACGCGCTGCACATTGCCCTGATCGACATCTGTGCCAGCGTACACGAGGGCGAAATAACTTCCAAGCGCGAAACCGGCGATAGCAAGCACAGTCCAGGCACGGAGGAGCGTCACACGGCCTTGAGATGGGGACTGCGATTCATAATCGAACCGACGCGCAATATCCATGACGATTTCTCCCCTTCGATGAAAAGAAAATCCAAACACAATCTGGTTCTGTGACAGCAGTCCGCAGAGCAGACTACTGCTTTTCCCCTTTAGCAAGCGCGGTCAGACGCGCTTTGAGTTCGGCACGCTGACGCTCATAGACTTTCCGCGAGAGCTTGCCTGCCTGATGCTGCAAGTCCAGTTCAGCGATCTGCCGGACAAGATCATTCATAGCCTGGGTGGGAACCGGGACTACCGGAGATGGCGCACGACGGGCCACCATGCGGTCGCGGAAGTAGAGGATGGCAGCAAAACCAATTGAACCCAAGCCAACGCCGATCAACAGGTAGGCAGCGGGCGCAGGCTGAGCGGCGGGCTGTTCGGTAACCACAGCGGCTGGTTCGGGCGCGACAGGTACGCCGCTGATTTGATAGGTGACAGAGGCGCTGGCGGGCAGATCAAGTTGGGCGCTGTAACTGGGCATGGGGCCAGAGCCGACCTGCCGAGTTCCCTGAGCAGTCAACTGATCGGAAGAAACCGAAAGGCCATCTGTACCGACCAGTACTTCGTAAGTGCCGGAGAATTGGTAGTCAAGCGGCTGCTGGATAGTCAGAGGGCTGGTATAAGGCAGCGTGAAGACAAGGTGCATCCGGTGATCCTCACCAGGAAGAACCGGCAGCGTATCGAAGACCTTGCGGCCATCGGCGCTGACGATATAGCCCGCGCCCATCAGGTCACGGTAGGTAGCTCCAACCGGAACAGGTACGCCCACGGAGGTTTCCTCGGTTTCCGAGCGGAACAGGAAGACGCGATCCGAGGTATTGACGAAGTTGACCAATTGGGTCAATTGGGCCTGGGTGGATATCGCCGAGATCTGGGTCAAGACACTGGTGATCTGGATAGCGGAGGCTTGCGCGCCAAGTTCATACACAGTGACGGGCAAGTCAATGTCGGTCACGGCTGGATCGCCGGGAACGATCTGGCTGAGAAAACGAACGCCGTTGTAATCCACCGTCAGGATATAGCTGCGGTCGGCGCGAATGGGAACGTCCAGAAACTGATAGGCGCCACTGGCATCGGTCAAGCCAACGAGCGGGGTGTCGTTGAACTGCTCATCGACGACGTGGAGGACGACTTCCTGATTAGCGGGCGCGGCCGCCCCGGACGTACCATTGACCAATTGGCCCCTGACTGTGCCAACGGCAGAGGGCGCAGCGGCTTCTTCGGTGGTGACGATGGCCTCTTCAGTGGCGATAGGCGCGGTTGTGGCGGGCAGGGGCGTCCCAGCCGAGGCAACCTCTGCCGGAGAAGAGGAAGACAGGCCGTAGACGTAGTAGGTAACAGCCCAACGTTCAGCCTCGGTGAGTTCCTCGCCCCAGGGGGGCATGAGCTTCTCAAGGTTGCCGTTGGTAATGATATTGAAGTAATCCACTGGCGTTTTGCCCGCAACAGTTTGCGGATCGGTGAGATCCGCAACGCCAGTTACCTGACCGCTGAGGACGAATTCACCATCGCCCTTCCCCGTCAGACCATGACAGCGGGTGCAGTTTTCGGCATAAACGCGCGCGCCGAGGGCTAAATCGGGCGCGCCTTCCGGTTCGACGACTGGCGCAACAGTAGGACGGGGAGGCAAGGTAGAGACGACGAGCGGTTCTCCGCCAAGACCCTGGCAAGCGGCAAGGACAACTGCGACGAGCAGCAAAACAGCAATGACAGTTCGATGCATGATGGTGATGCCCTACTAATTCCCGGAGCCGCTCTTGGCTTTAACGTATTTGGCGATGGCTTGTTCGAGCGCCGCATCCAGATCGGAGTCGGCGTCCGGCTGCGGGCTTTTGGGCAGATGCGCCTTAGGTGAGCGAGGTAGAGGCACAGATTCCTTGAGCTTCTCAAGCCGTTCGACGAGGATCGTGCCTTGTTGTGCCCAGGCCTCACGTTCGATCTGGTAAGTCTCCTGGGAGAGTTTGCCGAGGCGAAAGTCGTCGTCAAGTTCGCGGATAGTGGTGAGGATGCGCTCGTAATCGACCAGGAGCTTCTCGCGGTCGCGCTGCCTGAAGACTGCCTCGGTCTGCAATTGTGATCCAGCGCGGCTGATGAAGGGATACGCCAACCAGAACAGCCCCACCCCCGCGACCAGCAACACGATAACAATGGTTCCGATATCCATATTGTACAACCTTTATCCCAGGAGCCGATCAATTACGGCGCTCAGTTGAGTCTGGGTTACACCGGCGTAGATGAACTCAGCGACATTGCCGCGCTGATCGATGATGAAGGTTTCCGGGACACCCTGAATGCCATACTGGGCGGAAATGCGCGTGCCGAGATCGGGCGCGTTCAGGTAGGTCAAGCCAAACTCCTCGATGAAGGCAAGCGACTTGGGGCCATTGTCCGCATAAGCGATGCCGAGGAAGACGACATCGCCGCGCGAACGGTACTGCTGCCAGGTGGCTTCAAGTTCGGGGGCTTCATCGCGGCAAGGGACGCACCAACTGGCCCAGAAGTTGAGAACGACTACCTTACCCCTGAAATCGGACAGTTTGAACTCCTGGCCGTCAAAGGTGGTGATGGGGAATTCGGGGGCGGGGCCAGAAGTCGGGCGTCCGGCGTTCTGGCGGGCTAAGGCGATGCCAATGACGCCGGCGATCATCACGATGCCGGCTAAGAGGACAATCGAGCCGAGGCTCAAGCCGCGCCGCGCTGAAGGCGCTTCGGGCTGTTCGATTGATGTACGATCTGCTGCACTCATGAGTACTTCCTGTTGCACTTCCTCAATTGGGGATCGATGATCCCCACCCGCCCGCCCCCTCTCCGTTTCATAGAGAGGAGGAGAAAGGGACTGGGTTCCGCATGGCCGGATGACCAAGGCGGGGATTTAACCCGCCAGGTCTTTTTCAAGCATGTCCCGATAAGGACTATCCGAAGTTGATGAGACATTGACCGCAGCTACTTGGCGGTTGGATCGACGCCAACCAAGGAACAAGCCGAAGGCCGCCAGTAAGCCGGCCCCAATCAGCAGCACGGGGGTCAGCAGGGATATGCCACGCAAGATGGGGTCCTGCGGCGTACCAACAACACGATCCCCGAAGCGGCGCACGAAATCATCAGTAATGGCCTGTTCGTCCATACCCTGCTCCAGCATCAGGCGGATTTCGTCCCGCCAGTCGGCACAGGCGGCCGTACCGCAGGTATCCAGGGTGATGTTCTCGCAAACTGGGCAGTAGAGCTTATGGGCAATAGCGTTCACCTGATCGTCGGTGACGGTGGAGGGCTGATCCTGGGCGCTGACGCCTGAAAGGGTCAGCAAGAGCATGGTCAGGACAATTCCTAAGCAGCACAGGCGATTGACGGTTGGCTTACGCACGTGCGCCTCCCTTCCTGGCGATCCCACTTGCGGGCATATCGACCAATTCCTGGCGGACACGGGCTGGCAGCGTCTCGCGCGGCCACCCGGCAACCAGCGTGCCGACGATGAGGATCAAACCGCCCCACCAGACCAGATTGATGAGCGGATTGACATAGACTTTGAAGGTCGCCGCGCTCTGGCCGATAGGCTCCCAATCGACGAGCAGGGCATACACATCGCTTTCAACAGTGCTGTAGG
>CAZKXW010000098.1:0-16902 GCA_964556745.1 uncultured Anaerolineaceae bacterium | reverse complement strand
CTCCGGGGTTGATGGTAAAGCGCAGGGGAGTTGTATCCTCGCTGAACGGGCGGTACAGATCGTCCAGAAGGGAGTACAATGCGATGCTGAGCAGAGACTTCTGGACAAAATCCACCGGGCGTAAGCCGGAAACAAGGAAGAGGACTCCGGCGACCAGAACGAGCGTCAACAGTGCCGCCGCACCGAGCAGAATAAGGACGCGAACAGTCCGGTTCAATCCAGGCTCCTTGTGTTTGGAATCGTTTCGGGCGGCGCGGCCAGTCCATCCCGCAGCGCGTCAAGATAACTTTGCAGGATGATCCGCGCTGCCAGATCGTCGATGGGTTGTCGGGATCTGCGCTTCTTGCGAATCGACAGTTCGCGGGCATCGACGCTGGACAGCTGCTCGTCCCAGAAGATCACCGGCAGCGGGATCACCGCGACCAGCTTCTGAGTCCATGTGCGCACCCGATCTGCAGGGGTATATTCCCCCGACACGGCGTAATCAGCAGGCGGAAGGCCGATCACCAGCGCGGTGATGTGCTGCTCGGCGACGATCTGCTGAATCCGTTTGAAGTCCTCGGCATTGGAGCCGCGTTGGATCACCAGTAGTTCACGCGCCACCAACCCGGATGGATCGCTCACAGCCAGTCCAATCCGTTTCAAGCCGTAGTCGATACCCAGGAAACGGTGCATCATACCTGAGGGATTTCCTGAGTCTGGATCAGGATTCGGAAGGGTAGGAATGGCATCCGGTCAAGCCCATCAGGCTGTATGGTGATCTGCGGGGCGATGCCCTGCTGCAAGGGGAGTTCAGTGATCAGATAGGCCGCCGCGTCAGTCAGTGAACGACCGGCTAGGTTTTGGGCGACTGCTCCGGTATCGATGATCGAGGTGATGATCCCTGTCCCGCTGAGGGTGAAGGTGGCACGGCCGGTCTGTTGATCGAATCCGACGACCGATTCACAGCCAGAATCGTAAGCAATGCTCTGTGGAATGAGGATTTGCCCGGCTTGCACCTGTGCGGAAAGTTGCGCCAGAATGACCTGGCGGGCCAGTGGAACCTCGATCACAGTGGCATCGATAACTGCCCGCATGGTCAGCGACAGATTGTCGGCAGGCTGCCCGACTTCACTGCTGAAGATTTTCCAGTCATCGCGTTCTTCGCCAATCCGGATTGAATCCAGGATGATGCACTGATTCGCAGTGGCGTTGGCCTGCATCTCGGAATAGGCGCGGGTTTGAATCTGCTGCTTGACAATGGCGAGCAGATTATCACGGTCTTCCTGGCTGACGACCTTCTGTGCTCGGTTGGCCCCACCGGCCGTTGGAGCCAGATTGCGAACCGTGACACTTTCTGCCAGCGGACCGATGATCGTGTTGATCGTGCCGCTGGCGACGTTCCCGGTTTCCCCACTGAACCCCTGAAGCGCTTCGATCGGCACTTCGATCTGCAAGCCAATTCCACCGGGCAGTTCAACCTGCTGCGTTGTTCGGAACTGAATCGGGTCGCCTGCACCAGTGGTGACAATTGTCCCCTGAGGAATTGTCACAGGTTGGTTGGCCTGATTGATAAAGATCACTGATCCGTCAGCCGTAGTGTCTAGTAGATCTTGTACGCCCGTGGTTGGGATTGTCCCGGTTTCCTCGATTTGCACGCTGAGGATTGTGGCGGGGATGATGCGGTTTTCGATGTCAATGCCGAGCGACTGCGGGTCGGCGATGATCTCTGCGCTGGTAGCGATGCGATTCTGCGCCGGGGTGAGGACGACAGTGGCGCTGGGGATGAGGACTGCGCCCAGTCCGACTGCGGCAGCCACGAATAGGATGACGGCGATGATGCCCCGGATGATGCGGCCGCGCCGCTCCAGAGCGCTTTCTTCAGCGTAGATGCGGCTGGCGACTTCCTTGAGGTCTTCCGGGAGCGGTTCGTCTTTGGGGCGCTGGAAGCGATTGGCGAAAACTTTCGACCGTCCGCGCCTCCAACGCCCGCGCTCACTGGCGCCGATGGTTTCAAAGGTGCTGATGTTGAGTTCGGCGGCGTGCTGGGTCACGATGGGGTCATGGGTGACGAGCGCCAAACGAATGGCTCGGCGCATGGCTTCCCGCTGTACCAACACCAGGTCCAGCTTGCGGGTCAGCACCGTTCCTTCTTCCGGCCAGATCAGCAGAACACGCTGACCCCGCAGGAATGACAGACGATCCCGCACCGAGGCGACATCATCGCCGATCTCAAGCTGGACGTATTCCGCCTTGTTCGCCATCAACCCTTGTAGCTCTGTTCGATCAGGTGACGCGCTTTGGCAAGTGCCTGCGGCACTTTGCCCGGTTCCTTGCCGCCGGCCTGCGCCAGATTGGCCCGGCCTCCTCCTCCTCCGCCAACTTCGGCGGCGATTTCCTTGATGAGGTTTCCGGCGTGCAGCCCTTTCTTGGTCAGATCATCGGTCACGGCTACGAGCATCTGTGGGCGCCCATCGATCACGCTGCCGATGACCAGGACACCACTCTTGTAGCGGTCGCGGAACCAGTCCGAGACCTCGCGCAGGTGGTCGATGGTCAGCCCATCGAACTGCGCCACTACCGCTGTGACACCATTGATGCTCTCCGGCGTGATCTGGTTGAATTGCGTCCGGGCGATTTCCCGTTGAAGCTGTGCGATCTGCTTGCGGGCTGCCGCCAGTTCGGACTGGATGGCATCGACCCGGTGGGACGCCTGATCCGGAGTTGTGCCGAGTTGATGGGCAATCCTGCTCAGGATATTCAGGTTGTGCTGCACATACTCTAACGCGCCACGTCCGGTCAGTGCTTCGACACGGCGGATGCCCGCGCTGACGCTGCCTTCGCTGATGATGACGAATGGGCCTATCTCAGCGGTCTCCTTGACGTGGACGCCGCCGCATAACTCATAACTGTAGCGATTGCCGTCGCGAGCAACAGTGATCGTCCGCACCCGTTCACCGTACTTCTCGCCGAAGAGCGCCATCGCGCCTTCCTGCCGTGCCTGCGCCAGCGACTTCTCTTCCGCGCTGACAGCATAGTTTTGCAGGATGATGTCGTTGACCTGCTTCTCGATATCGACTAGTTCAGCGTCGTTCACTTTCTGGTCGTGGGCGAAGTCGAAGCGTAAGCGATCTGGCGCGACCAGTGAACCGCGCTGCTGAACATGCGTGCCCAGACGCGCTCGCAGCGCCGCATGGAGCAGGTGGGTTCCGGTGTGGTTGCGGATGATGTCGCCCCGACGCATGGCATCGACTTCAGCGACCACCTGATCGCCTTCCCGCGGCGTGCCTTCGATGACTTCGCCGACGTGGACGATCATGCCGCCGATGGGCCGGCGCGTGTCTTCGACCTCGATCACCCAGCCTTCGCCGCTGATCGTTCCGGTGTCGCTGACCTGACCACCCGCTTCGACATAGAAGGGAGTCTTGCTCAGGATAACTTCGACCTTCTCGCCCGCGATCACGCTGTCCACCCGCTGCCCATCCTGGATGAGCACCAGGACGTGATCCTGGATGCTCAGTTCGCCGTAGGGGTTGTACTCGACTCCCTTTTCGCCGACGAGCTTGCTGGATTTCAACTGCGCTAGCGTCTCGCTGTACAGCGCCCCGGTATCGATCTCGCCCATGGCCTGGCCGCCGCCGCTCACCTCAGTGTGCCGCGCTTCCTCCTCATTGAACCCACTCATATCCACGCTGAAGCCGCGTTCTTCGACTACATCGCGGATCACCTGAATCGGGAGGCCAAGAGTTGCTTTGAGATAGAAAGCGACCCGACCAGGCAGCTCCTGCTTGCTGTCCTGCTGGAGTAAGTTGAGTTCGGCATCGAGTTCGCTCAGGCCGCGATCCAGCGTGCGGCGGAAGCGAATTTCCTCCTGCGTAATGACTCGCTTGATTGCATCAGCCCGTTCGACCAGTTCGGTGTAATGCCCCCCCATCGTTTCGATGACTGCTTCGGCGACCGTTCCCAGGAACGGCGTATGAAATCCGAGCTTGGTTCCAAACCGCGCGGCTCGGCGGATGACCAGCCGGCAGACCGAGTCGCGGCCTTTCGCGCCGGGGAGGACCCCATCGGCGATCAGGAATACTGCTGCGCGGATATGGTCGGCGATGACGCGATAGGGCACGATATTGGCATCACGTTCAGCATCGCTGTGACCGGTGAGGCTCTGCGTCTTGCGGATGATCGGCATGAACAGGTCGGTTTCGTAATTCGACTTGACGCCGTTGATGACGCTGAGAATGCGTTCCAGCCCCATGCCAGTATCGACGCCCGGCGCGGGCAGCGGCACATCAAACTGCCCCGTATGGGTGGGGTCGGGTTGGGTGCGGTTGAACTGCATGAACACCAGGTTCCACAGTTCGAGGAAGCGGTCATCTTCCGCAACCAGCGAAGGAATGATACCGTCTATGCCCTGTTCGGGGTACTTATCCCAGTGCAGTTCGCTGGTCGGGCCGCATGGGCCAGTCTCAGCCATCTGCCAGAAATTGGTCTTCGGCCCCATCCGCGCCACTCGCTTGGGATCGACGCCGATGTCTTGCACCCAGATGTTGTAGGCCTCGTCATCGCTTTCGTACACTGTGAAGGCCAGGCGTTCCTTGGGTAGACCGTAGACCTCGGTGAGCAGTAGGTAGGCGAATTTGATCGCGTCCTGCTTGAAGTAATCGCCGAAACTGAAGTTGCCCAACATCTCGAAGAACGTGTGGTGACGCGGGGACGGCCCCACATTCTCCAGATCGTTATGCTTGCCGCTGACGCGCATACACTTTTGCGAGGTGGCGGCACGGCGGTAATCGCGCTTATCCAGGCCGAGGAACACGTCCTTGAACTGTACCATACCGGCATTGGTGAAGAGCAAGGTCGGGTCGTTGGCGGGAACCAGCGAAGACGAGGCGACTTCTTTGTGCCGCTGTTCTACGAAAAAATCCAGGAATGCCTGGCGCGCTTCTGCGCTGGTCATCGGTTTCATGTGCAGACTTCAGTCCTTAATTGGTGAAACTCTTGGCGGGAATTATAGTGAGTCCGATTCGCCTGAACAAGGGGCGCGCTTATGGTATACTACCCGCGCGGTTCGGTGAGGGACTCTTCAGGATGCGAATGTATGCCCACCATTGATGAACAAGTTGAAATTCTGATGTCAGGTACCGAATACGGCGACGCGCAGACCAAAGAAAACATGCGCCGCGAACTCCGCGAACGCTTAGTTGAGGCGGAAAAAGCCGGTCGTTCGCTGCGGGTGTACTGCGGTTATGACCCGCGCACGGCGGATCTGCACCTCGGCCATACCATCACCATGCGGAAGCTGCGCCAGTTCCAGGATTTGGGACATGATGTCACCTTCCTGGTGGGCAGCTTCACCAGCTTGATCGGTGATCCGTCCGATAAGGATACGGCCCGCACCCAGCTTACCCGCGAGCAGGTGCATGAAAACGCCCGCACCTATTCGGAGCAGGCCTTCAAAATCCTGGATCGCACCCTGACGCGCGTCCGCTACAACGACGAATGGCTGGCGACGCTGGATTTCGCTGACATCATCCGGTTGGCGAGCAGCTTCACTGTCCAGCAATTCTTGGTGCGCGAAAACTTCAAGAAACGCCTGGATGCGGGCGAACCGATCTATCTGCATGAGTTGTTCTACGGGCTGATGCAGGGCTACGATGCTGTCGCTCAGGAGACCGATGTCCAAGTCGGCGGGCAGGATCAACTCTTCAATATCCTGGTCGCAGGACGTAAGCTGCAGGAAGCCATGGGCCAGCGTCCCCAGGTAGCGATCATCATGGGTGAAAGCCTGCCGGGGACGGACGGTGAGATCAAGATGAGCAAGAGCCTGGGAAATCATATTCCCATTCTCTCCGAACCCTGGGACATGTATGGCAAGGTCATGAGCGTGCCCGATAAGGCCATGCCCATCTACTTCAAGCTTATCCTGGGCTGGACGCCGGCACAGGTACGCGAACTTGAAGAGGGACTGCGGTCAGGGCGGCTGCATCCCAACGAAATGAAGATGCGGCTTGCCCGCGAGATCGTCGGCATCTTCCACAGCCTGGAGGCTGCCGAAGCTGCCCAGAAGCGTTGGGACGAGGTGTTCCGCAGCCACGGCGGTCTGCCGGAAGATATGCCCGAAGCGGAGATTGCCGTTGAAGAGCGCGTTCTGGATGTGCTGCGCCGCCTGAACATGGTCGGCAGCGGTGGCGAGGCCAAGCGGTTGATGCAGCAGAACGGCGTTCGCCTCAATGAGCAGCCCGTGACTGATCCCGGCGCTGTTGTAAATCCGGGTATACTCCCGGCGGTCCTGCAAGTCGGCAAACGCAAGTTTGTGCGGTTAGTTCCGCCGAAAGCCTGAAGGAATTTCATGGGGCGTGTTACAGCGCCCCGTGTGTTTTCAGGAGCGTATCACGCCGGCGCATAGAACAGCATGAACAGACCGAGAATGAACAGGAGTGTCAGCATCAATCGGTCGAAGGCGCGGCGGTCGATGCGGTTGACGAAGGTGTGCCCGATCCAGACGCCGACTGGAACCAACAGGAACGCCCAAGCGGTGTTCAGCACCAACTCAATATCCAGGATGTTACGGCTCATCAGTGCGAAGGGCAGCTTAAGGATATTGATGATGGCAAAGAACAATGTCGTCGTTCCGATGAAGGCCGTTGGATCGACCTTTTGCAGCAGCATATAGGCGGTGAATGGCGGCGCGCCGACGTTCGCCAGCGCCGAGCCGAAGCCAGCAGCCCACCCCGCCACATAGCCATGCCAGTCCTGCGGACGGTAGCGCAGGGAGCGCATCTGCTCGCTGGCGAGCTTGTAGATGGCGACAATTAGCGTGAACAATCCCAGGATGCGCCGCAGCACCAAATCCTGATGTGAATCGGCCAGCAGCAGAAGCAGAAGGCCGCCCATCACGACTCCCACGATGGCGATGGGCAGCATCAGTCGGACGCGCTCCGGGTCCCACTTCCTCCAGTAGATCACCAGCGCGAACACATCGGCGAAGATCAACAGCGGCAGTACGATCCCGACTGCCTGCGAAGCTGGAATGACCAGGCTCATCAGTGGGGTGAGCATAGCGACCGGCACTGGGCCACCCAATCCCCCTTTTGAAAGTCCAATCAACAGGCTGGCGAGAGCGATTACGAGAATGAAAGTGGTCATGCAGGCGTCAATTCCATACACAGACAAGCGCACCCAAAGAGGTGCGCTTGCTCGTTCTAAAACGGGTTGAGCGGTTAGCGGATAACTCAGGCTTCTGGTGTGCTGGGCGCCCAAGTCAGGACTTCGCGCACCTGCAAGTCCGTGTGCCGGATTTTCATGGCGAGGTCGGCGGCCAGGTTGCGCATCAGCTTGTAACCCAACTGCGGATAGGTATCACACAACAGCATCAGTTTGGCGCGGGGAACCGCCAGCAAGTGCGTATCCGGTTTGGATGACCGCGCCGAGGCCGAGCGCAGCCCTTCATCGACCAGCGTGACTTCGCCGAACGACTGTCCACGTCGCAGCGTCGCGATGGTGAAGGCTCCGCCGCTCTGATCTTTCTTGCCCACGGTGGCCGGATTGACCTGAATTTCGATTTCGCCATCAGCGATGATATACAGTTCGGTGCCCGGTGTATTCTCCTCGAAGACCAATTCACCTTCCTGATACCGTTTCTCGGTGCAGATTGAAGCGACCAGTTCTAGCTGGGTATTCGTCAGTTCGTAGAAAATATCCGCTTGCTTGAGGATCGTGATGAATGACATGTTTTGCACCTCACCGCCTGGCTAGTGGATCCACCGCAGCATTGTAACATGGTTGTCACGTCTGTCCAATTTCGGAATTGTGGGTCAGGTTCTCAGCGCTGCCTCTTGTCTTATCTCTTCTGACCCCTTATGATCTTATGACATGTCATCTGAGGAAATGGAACTGCCCATGAGTTCGGGACAAGTTCGGTCGGAACCGCTGCCATATGGCATCTGGGGTGAGGACTTTATCGACAAAGAGTCGCGCGCTCAGATGGACAACGCCATGCGATTGCCTGTTTCGGTTGCCGGAGCCTTGATGCCGGATGCGCACGTCGGCTACGGCCTGCCGATAGGCGGCGTGCTGGCTGTCGAAGATTCGGTCATTCCGTATGCCGTCGGCGTTGATATTGCCTGCCGGGTGCGCTTCACGGTTTTTGACCTCTCCCCGATTGTTCTTAAGCAGCGTTCTGGCCAGTTCAAGAACGCTTTGATGGAGAACACGCTCTTCGGCGCGGGCAAACAATGGGAAGGTCGTCATCGAGCCGAACATGCGGTTCTCGATGATCCGACCTGGGAAGCGGTCAAGTTCGTCCGTTCCCTCAAAGACATCGCTTATGGACAGTTGGGCACGAGCGGCTCTGGTAATCACTTTGTTGAGTGGGGTGCGTTCATCCTGGACGAGGATGATCCCGCGCTGGGTCTCAAAGCTGGAGAATACTTAGCGCTGCTCTCCCACAGCGGCTCGCGCGGTGTGGGCTTCAAGATCGCCAGCCACTACTCCGATCTGGCGCAGAAATTTCATCCCGAACTGGAAAAAGGCATTCGGCATCTCTCCTGGCTGACTCTGGATCAGCACGAAGGACAGGAATACTGGCAAGCAATGGAACTGGCTGGACGCTTCGCCTCCGCCAACCACGAAATTATCCATAAGCGGGTCGCTGCCGCAGTCGGTCTGAAACCGCTTCTTGTCGTCGAGAATCACCACAACTTTGCCTGGAAGGAGTCGTTACCCACGCCGAGCGGCTTCAAGGATACGGCGCGGGAACTCATCGTCCACCGCAAAGGCGCAACCCCGGCTGGTTACGGTGTTCTCGGTGTTATCCCCGGATCGATGGCCGATCCCGGCTTTCTGGTGCGCGGCAAGGGCAATGTCCAGGCGCTGAATTCGGCTTCGCATGGCGCGGGCCGTGCCTTGAGCCGCCGTGCCGCGCTGAATACCATCACTAAGACCGAGCGTGACCGTTACCTGAGAGAACGCGGCGTCACGCTGCTCGGCGCGGGACTGGACGAATCGCCGCAGGCCTATAAGCCAGTCGAAGCTGTCATGGCTGCCCAGTCCGATCTGGTCGAGATTGTCGGTCGGTTCAAACCGCTGATCGTTCGTATGGATGGTACAGGTAGCAAGGCAGAGGATTAGATGGACTACACCATTGACGAACTGATTTCAGTCTGTATCGCCCGTCAGGTCGAAGATAGTGAACTGCTTGGCCAGGGTATCAATACCCCCCTGGTCATGGCCGGTTTGATCCTCGCCAAATGTACCCATGCGCCCAACGTCAAGTTCTCATCGGCCATCGGGCAGGGGTTGGGGCAGGACTGGGCCCCTTTAGGTGTTGGACGGATCGAGGACATGTGGCTGGGCAAAGCGCAGGCTCACTTCGGCTTTGTGGCGGGCGCGGCAGACTTACTACCCGCCTACCCGCTGAAAGAATTCTTTCGCCCGGCGCAGGTGGATGCCTGCGGTAATTTCAACAACATCGCCTTTGGGAGTGACTATAAGCGGCCCCGGATGCGGCTGCCGGGCACGGGGGGCATCCCGGATGTGACCACTTTCTCCAATCACGTCTATCTGTATGTACCGCGCCATTCGCGGGTGACATTCGTTGAAAAGCTCGACTTTGTGAGTGGCCTGGGGCATTCACCGGAACGGCAGCGTGGGCACGGCGCACGCTACCTCATCAGTGATCTGGGGCAGTTCGATTGGGCGGGTGGCCGGATGCGGTTGACAACTGTCCATCCAGATATCACTATTGAACAGGTGCAGAAGAAAACGGGCTTTCCGTTGGAGATTGCGCCCGACGTCCATGAAACTCCGGAACCTACACCCGAAGAAATCCGCCTTTTGCGTGAGGAAATTGATCCGCTGGGGGTGCGGAAGCTGGAAATGCTGGGCGGCAGCGCCCGCAAAGACCTGCTCCGCGAAATCCTGCTCCGCGAGAACGCGCTCTAGGCGGCTATCCGGCCATCACCGTCCAATCCCGGATATTGAGGAAGCGGCTGGACGGCACAGCCACATAACCCAACTGGACGCTGCCCACCGCACGAGATGTGGCGTATACATATAGCGGATAGTACAGCGGTAGGGCGATAGCGCGGGCGACGAAGTCCCGCTGGAATTCGTGGTAACGCATGATGCGGTTGATACCGCTTGGTTCGCGCCGGGCGCGTTCCAGTTCTTCTGCCGTCCGACGGTCATCGATGCCGCCATAATTCTTCCCATCGGGATATTGATCTGCATCCCAGAACTGGTAGATGTCGGGATCGGCGCTGCCTTCCAGCGAAAGTTCCACCAGTGCCGCGCCGAAATCTCCGCTCTCCAACCGTGCCTGATAATCTGTCGCGTTGGCTGGGGCCACAATGGCATTGACGTTCATCTGCGACCACTGCGCCGCGATTTCCTGAGCGACGCCAACCAGCGCCGGATCATCCGGCGTCAGCAGCGTGAAGCTCAGTGGGCCAGTGGGCGGTGGCGTGGCGTCACCGCCGGGACGCGGCGTAAGCGCTGCTTCTAGCAGAGTCCGTGCGGCAGCAATATCCGGCGTCGGCCAGGACAAATCGTGGAGATACGCCCACGAACCGGGAGCCAGGGGGCTGTTGGCCGTCACCGCCAGACCAGATAGATGCCGGATAATGATCGGCGACCGATCCAGCCCGGTTTGCAGCGCCACCCGCACGCGCTGCTCACGGAAGAACCGGGTGTTGTCGCTGGCCCAATTGAAGATCACCACGCCGACAATGGGTCGAATCGCGGTATGCAGATTGATCCCTTGCTGAGCCAGAAGTGCCTGAGTTTCCTTGGTGTTTCTGCCAGCCAGTCCATCCACCTGACCGCTTTGCAGAGCGCTCAAAGCCGCATCGAAGCTGCCATACACCTGGAATCGCAGCCGCTCGACTGTGTAGCCAGATTGTCCCTCTGGCCGCTGGCGAAACGTCGGAGCGACGCGCAGGCTGACCCCGGTAATGCTGCTGCTGTCGCTCGACTCGATGGCCTCAAGCTGGTACGGTCCGGTTCCGATGGGCGACAGATTGAACGGATGCGCGGCGATTTGCCCGGCGGTTGTTCCGCGAAGCGCGTGTTCCGGCAAGATGCCGATTTGGAGCATGTCCAGGAAGCGTCCCAGCGACTGCGTGAGCCGGAAGCGAATCAAGTCCGTGTCGAGAAGCTGCACTTCGACCGTGCGCCAAAACGCTCCTAAAGCCGGATCGCCTGGAAAGTCGGGCGATTGCAGCAGTCCCACCGTGTAGATGACATCCGCTGCGCTGAACGGCAGTCCATCCTGCCAGAGGACATCTGTCCGGAGTCGCACGATGTATTCCAGTCCGTCGCTGGAAATCAACCAGTTTTGCGCTAGTGCGGGGACGGGTTCGCCATAGGCGTTGATCCGAGTCAGTCCCTCGAAGACCATACTCGTGATGTCATGCTCAACCGATTCAGGTGTGGTTAGGATCGGATTCAGCCGCGTGATCTGCCCGATCAGCGCCTCGCGGAATGTAGGGATGATCGCAGGTTGCGCGAGTGGTTCACCTGCTGCCATTGGCAGTGGGGTAGGGATTGATGTCGGTATTGGTGTGGACACTGATTCAGTTGGGCTTGCCGGAGGTGGGGTAGGCGCTGTGGGCCGCACGGAGAGCCGGTTGGCGAGACTGGCTCCGAACAGGATTGACGCCATCACCAGCACCAGGAACTGCCAGCGGAATCCACGCAGCATAAGGTGTTCCCTATCCTAAACAAACACAAAAAGGTGTTTTGCCGGAACAAAACACCTCATCATAAACAGCATGACGCAGACCAACGTGGGAAGTTAGCCGGGACGGTACACAACGACCGATAGAATCGAGATCGCCAGGAATGCAATCGCCAGGCCGATGGTGATCTGGAACAAGGTCTTTTCCAGGCCTCGCCGGGTACGGGCGATCCCACCGCCGACATCGCCGCCCAACAGTCCGCTGAGCGCGCCGCCTTTGACCTGAAGCATAATCAGCACGATCAGGATGATCGAGATGACAATCGAGGCAATCTGCAAGGCTGCCTGCATGGGCTGGCACTCCTCAATGCTTTGACTGAACGCTCCGGCAGTATAGCACGCTGGTCTTTAATTGAAAAGCCTTCCTTCTTTGCCTTCAGCGGCTCACAGTCGGTTGAGCTGTTTCAGTCTTCAGGTAGTTGATAGCCGCCTCAAGCTGTGGATCGAGGTCAGAATTTCGTTCCTCGTGCGGCCATTCTACGATGATATCCGGGGTGATGCCGTTCTCATGTATCCAGTTCCCGTTGGGTGTCAGCCAGCGGGCCACTGTCAACCGGACACCGCCGCCATTGACCAGAGTCTGCCAAGTCTGGACAGTTCCTTTACCGAAAGTAGTCACACCGATGATCGTCGCCTTGCCCTGATCTTGCAGCGCCCCCGCGACTAGTTCCGAGGCGCTGGCGCTGGTTTCATCGACCAGCACCGTCAGCGGCACATCCAGTTCGACGTATTTGTCGGTTCGCGCCTTGAAGATTTCCTGATTGTTATTGCCGAAGTCCTCGATCAGAATAGTCCCTTCGGGGATGAACAGGCTGGCGACATCGATGGCGCTGCTCAGCAACCCGCCGGGATTATTGCGTAAGTCGAGGACGATGCCGGTTAGATCGCTGGTTTTCAAGTCTTGGATAGCATCTTTGATCTGCTGGTAGGCATTCTGGTTGAATTCCCGCAGTCGGATGTAACCGATCCCGCCATCCAGAACCCGGTATTCCACGGTTGGGACGGTGATCTTGGCGCGCGTCACCTTGAAATCGATCAGTTCATCGCCGCGGCGCATGGTTAGCAGAACAACGGTTCCTTCTGGGCCGCGCACTTTGCTGACCAGTTCAAACTGGCCGAGTTTGGTGACATCGATGCCATCGACTTTGACGAACACATCCCCGGCTTTGATTCCCGCCTTCTGAGCGGGTGAGCCATCGAACACGCTCACGATGCGGATTTCGGTCGAGCCTTCCAGCGTCTCCACAATCGCGCCAATGCCTTCGACCTCGCCCGACAAATCAGTGTTCAGGTAGGGGAAGACCTCGGGGTCCATATACCCGCTGAAGTCATCGCCCAGCACGTCCATCATCCCCTGGATTGCCCCATCGACCAGGGCTTCGGTGCTGATCGAATCACGATCCAGGTAGCTGTCCTGAATCAGGTTGTAGACCTGCCAGAACGCCTCGAATGGACGCTGCGCCTCACGTGGAGGAGTGGTATCACTCTGCGCTCGCAGCAGGCTGTTATGGTTGCCGACCAGAAAGCCCATCCCAAAGATCATCACCACCAACAGAACTGCTCTCAGCGTTCGTACTCGCATCGTCTGCATTCCAACTGCTCCAATACCTGCTCAATCGTGCTATCATTATATGCATTTCCTGTTTAATTCACCTGAGTCTGTTGTGAATCCCTCTCGTCCCCCTGATCCTTTGCCCTTGCTGTTCGGCGGCGCGTTTGGTGCCGCGCTGTCCTGTTCCTGGACAGAATCATCTCAATGGGATGCGTGGCCAGACAGCCTACCCATTGACCCAGTCTGGATCGACGACTTGCGCGTTGCGCTGGATCAGCACCTTGCCAGACAACTCCTGAAGCCCGATGACCGCGCATGGTTGGCGCGTTCTATAGTGGCCGGTTACCTCTATCAGCATGACCTCGACGGTCTGCGTCACGTTTTCATCATGGACAGTCTTGAATCAACGGCTACGATCCAGCGCGGCGCGGGTATGGCTGCGGCGTCGCTGGTTGCTCTGGCCTGTGCCCGCGCAGCGCCGGATACATGGCTGCGCCAGGTCTACACGTTTGTGGATGGACAGTCTGATACCCTCGATCTGACGCTGCTGCGAATCGGCCATGTCCTCGGTTGGACAAGTGTCGCTCCGGCTATGAACCACATCGGTCGCGGCGAGTCGCCAGATGAAATCGTCGCCCTGGCTCTCTACAGCGCTCTCCGCAGCCCTACAGACATGCTGGCCTGTCTGAGTCGCCTGCGGGAACTTCGCGCCGCTGCAAGCCTGGCTGGAACCGTTCTGGGCGCGTATCTCGGATGGGCGGGATTTCCCTCCGACTGGCGGTCACGCTGCATGAATGCCGCGACCCTGGATGAACTGGCTGCCCGCATCGCTCAAACGCAAACTGCGTTGGGGAGCCATTCTCGATCATGACACGCCTTCTTTCGGTTGATCCCTTACACATTGATGCTGTGTTAATCCAGCGGGCCGCCCAGGTGATCCTTGGAGGTGGTCTGGTCGCCTTTCCGACTGAAACCGTCTACGGCCTCGGCGCGAATGCCCTGGACAGCACCGCGGTGGGACGGATTTTCGCGGCGAAGGGACGTCCTGCTTCCGACCCCGTCATCGTCCATATCGCGCAGCCTGACCAACTGGAACAAGTCGCCTGGAACATTCCACCATTGGCGACACAGCTTGGGGAGCGTTTTTGGCCTGGGCCGCTCACATTGGTGCTGATGCGGCATCCGTCTATCCCCGCCAACGTCTCCTCCGGGATGCCCACCGTCGCAGTGCGAATGCCCAGCCACCCTGTCGCGCTCGCTCTGCTGCGGGCAGCGCAGGTCCCGATTGCGGCTCCCAGCGCCAACCGTTTTTCCCGGCCCAGCGCCACGACCGCGCGGCACGTTCTGGAAGACCTCGGTGGCGCGGTCGATCTGATCCTGGATGGTGGCCCCGCCTCTATCGGACTCGAATCGACCATTGTTGATCTCACCCATGACCTGCCGGTTGTGCTGCGTCCTGGTGGTATCCCGCTGGAAGATCTGCGAGAGCTGCTTCCAACTGTTCAGGTGCAGGTGCGTCTGCTGCGTGAAGATGAATCCGGTATCCTCGCGCCGGGAATGCTCTATAAACATTACTCGCCGCGCGCCCCGCTGCTTCTGTTCGACGGCCCGCATCCGCTTGTGGTGGAAACCATGCGCCGCACCGCGCAGGACATGCATGTTCAGGGTAAAACTGTTGGGATTCTTCTTGCATCCGCTGAGCGTCCGTCCTTCGATGATTTGCCCGCAGTTCTCTTCGATATGGGCGCTGACCTGATTGCTATCAGCAGTCAGTTGTTTGAAGGGATGCGGTCACTGGATCGTCAGGGGGTCGATGTTATTCTGGTTCACGGTTATGACCGCGCCGGCCTGGGGTTGGCGCTTTGGGATCGGTTGCTGCGTGCCGCCGAAGGCCGGGTGATCGAGTGTGGTGATTAGGCTTATCGGAGGAAGGCTGAGATCGTGGCTCCGCAGGATCGCTTCGTTGCTGAAACCGCCTTTCATGTGCGCTATGCCGAGACCGATGCGATGGCGATAGTTCATCACGCCAGTTACATCGTCTACTTTGAAGAAGGCCGCAGCAGTTATGCCCGGCAGCGTGGCAGCGACTATGCCAGAATCGAGCAGAGCGGCTTCTATCTGACTGTCTCCGAAGTTGGCGCTCGCTACCTCAAACCCGCGCGTTACGGCCAACAGATTGTCGTCCGCTGCTGGATCGACGACATGAAGAGCCGGGCGCTCACCTTCGGCTACGAAATTGCCGATCAACTTACCGGTGAACTTCTCGTAACCGGTTTCAGCAAACACATTTGCGTTACCCACGCCGGGCAGGTCACCAAGCTCCCAGATGAATGGCGGGCCTGGGCCGGAACGTGAGTTTTGACAGCAGGCCTCCGCTGGTTATACTTAGGCTCAACTAAGCCAGTGTTCAATTTTGAAACTAGACCCTGGTTGGAGAAGAGCCAATGGTTACTTATACCGATAAACCCTGGACGAAACGCTACGATCCAGGGATTCCCGTTTCCCTTGAGCCTTATCCGGATATCACGGTTCACAGCTTTCTGGAAACGGCTGCTGCCAACAATCCCAATGCGCAGGCGATTATCACCAGTGCCCATGTCCCGATCGCTGGCCGCATCCACACTGCTTTGACCTACCGCGAACTCAACCAGGCAGCGGATGCGTTGGCGGCAGGTCTCGTCGATATGGGGCTGAAGAAGGGGGATCGCGTCGCGCTGGTGATGCCCAACGTGACAGCTTTCATCATCGCTTTCTACGCTGTGTTGAAGGCCGGCGGCGTCGTCGCGGCCACCAATCCTACCTATCCTCCTGACAAGCTGGCCTATCAGATCAACGACTGCGATGCCAGCATTGTCATCTGCATGACCCTGTTCTACAACACGCTCAAGCAGATTCAGCCCAAGACGAAGGTGAAGACCATCATCGTCACCAACATCAAAGAATATCTGCCGCCAGTCGCTCGCATTCTCTTTGGTCTGGCGAAGGAAAAGAAGGGCGGTCATCGCGTCGAGCAGTTGGCTTCCGGCGATGTCTGGCTCCAGGATGTGCTGACCAAGTATGCTGGTCGCAAAGCCACCGTCAGTCTGACTCCCAGCCGCGATCTGGCGCTGTTTCAGTATACGGGCGGCACGACCGGTGTCTCCAAAGCGGCCATGGCGACTCATCGTGCAATGGTCGCTAATACGCTGCAAATGCAGGCCTGGCTCTACGGTGGCAGCAAAGCCACCGGCCAGGAAATGTTCCTCGGCGCCATCCCCATGTTTCATGTCTTTGGCATGGTGGCAGTGCTGAGCCTTGCGATCAAAGTCGGTGGTCAGATCGCCCTTGTCCCCAACGCGCGTGATATCCCCGACCTGTTGGATGTCATCAATACCTTCAAGCCGACTCTGTTCCACGCTGTTCCTGCACTCTATAACGCCATCAACAACCATCCCGATGTGAAGGCGGGCAAGATCGACCTTCGCTCGATTCGTGCCTGTGTCAGCGGTTCTGCGCCGCTGCCGCCGTCGACCAAAGTCGAGTTTGAGCGGCTGAGCGGGGGGACTCTGCTGGAAGGCTTCGGCATGAGCGAAATCCCCACCGCCAGCCACTGCAACCCCCTCCGTGGCGAAAACCGTACCGGCTCGATTGGTCT
>CAZKXW010000097.1:0-17387 GCA_964556745.1 uncultured Anaerolineaceae bacterium | reverse complement strand
GTGCCGCTGGGGAATGGAGCAGAACCGACAGCAGTCTCGGCGGACGGGCAGCGGGCGGCCACGGTCACGCCGGATGGGCGCGGCATCAGCGTCACAGATGTGGCATCGGGGACGATCCTGCACACGGTCGTTAATCTGCCGAGTATAGTGACAGCATTGGCCTTCCAACCGGGACAAGATGGACTGCTGGCGGCTGGTCTAGATATTGGTAGCATTCTCCTGTTCGATAGGCGGACAGCAGGCACACTGACCCAGATGCGAACACTGGGCGTACACCAGGGCGCGATCACTGCGCTGGCGTTCAGCCCGGACGGCAAGCTGCTGGCAAGCGGCAGCGCTGATACCACCATTCGCGTCTGGGACCCGAATAACCCGCAGGCGCTCCTGACTCTCAGCGGGCACACCGCGCCAGTCACGCGCGTCGAGTTCAGCACGGACGGCTCAGTGCTGATCTCGCGCGCGGAGAAGGTGGTAATCTGGGGTCTGCCGTCTGCAGGATAGGGCTGCGCCGGAACCGAAAGGTGGGGTCATGCCGACCCCGCCCCAAGTGATCAGGGGTGGATGCCAAGTTTATTCAAGGGCGTGGGAAGGCTGCGGCGGGCTGTTGGTCGGAGCCGCAGTGGAATGGTCGGCGTGGCTTTTCTTGAGGAAGAGCGCGACGGCATTGAGCAGCTCGGTTTTCATGACCGGCTTCGCCAGATAGCCATCGCATCCAGAAGCCAGGGCGGTCTCCCGGTCGCCGTGCATGGCGTTGGCGGTCAGCGCGATGATCGGAATCGGAGCGGTTTCTGGGGCAGCCTTCAGGCGTTGGGCAGCCTCCAATCCACTGATGTCTGGCAGGTTGACATCCATCAGGATCAGATCAGGCTTTTCCTGCTGGGCGGCAGCCATTCCGCTGAGGCCATCGATGGCCTCGATGACTGCATAACCTGATGCCACCAGAATTTTACGCACGAGGCGCATATTCTGAGGATTGTCTTCTATATACAGGATTTTGGCCATGCCGGCTCCAAGCATTCCTATTTGCCTAGAGTGATTATCGGGGATTGCATCATAGGCGTCAAGCAGGCGAGCATTAACGTTTCAGGGAGAGTAACCTTAGCCGGGCAGCGCCCGAATGCGGGCGATCAGCGCGGATGTGCTGTGGTCAGGCAGGTAATCAATCAGAGCGATCTGACCGCCGTAGGCCTCGACAGTGGAACGTTCCGGCAGGATTTTGTGAGCGTAATCTCCGCCTTTAACATAAATATCAGGCTGGAGGGCGCGGAGGAGTCCATCGGCGGTGTCGTCCTCGAAGATCAGGACGGCGGTGACCGGGATCAGAGCCGCCAGCAATCGCGCTCGTTCAGCAGCGGGAACGAGCGGACGGCTGGGGCCTTTGAGCCTGGCCGTGCTGAGGTCGCCGTTCAAGCCGATGTAGAGGGCATCACCGAGCGCGCGCGCCTTTTCCAGATAATCCAGATGGCCGACATGGAGCAGGTCGAAATGGCCGTTGGTGAAAACGAGGCGCTGGCCGGCGGCTCGCAGGGCGGCACGGGCGATCTGAGCTGCTTCCAGAGTAAGGATGGTTCCCATAAAGTGAGCGATCTGTAACCTTTGAGATGTGCCGTCGCGATTCCGTTGGGCGGCTGTAAGGCGATGGAACTAAGTTTAGCATGAAGCCTAAATCTCTCCGACCAGGCGTTTGCGATTTCGTTATGATTCGCGGTTGGCAATAGCCGCTATAATGCAGGGTAGAGCGTCCCCAGTATCCCTGTAACCAAAGACCGACTGAACTGGGGGCCAATCTCAGGAGCAACAGGTATGCCTAAAACGATGGTCGTGCTGCCGACCTACAACGAAAAAGAGAATCTGCTGCTGATGATCGATGCGCTGTTTGCGCTGCCCGTCGAAAATCTGCATGTGCTGGTGGTGGACGACAACTCGCCAGATGGCACGGGGAAAATCGCCGATGAACGGGCGGCGGTCGATCCGCGCGTGACGGTGCTGCACCGCACCGAAAAGAACGGCCTCGGCCCGGCCTACATTGCCGGCTTCAAGCAGGCGCTGACCACCGACGCCGACTACATCATCCAGATGGACTGTGACTTTTCGCACCAGCCCAAGTACGTGCTGGATCTGTTGAAGGCCATCGAGTCAACCGATCTGGTGATTGCTTCCCGCTTCGTCAAAGGCGGCAGCGTTGATGAAAGCTGGAGTCCCTATCGCAAGCTGTTGAGCTGGTTCGCTAACCGCGTTTACACACCACTGATTCTCGGCATTCCGCTGTACGACGCGACTGGCGGCTTTCGTATCTGGCGGCGCAGCACGCTGGTCGGGCTAGACCTGGAGCGCATTCGCTCGAACGGGTATGTTTTCCAGGTAGAGATGGCCTACGTCGCGCACCGGTTGGGTTTCCGGGTCAAGGAAATCCCGATCTACTTCCCGGATCGCAAGCTGGGAACGTCCAAGATGGACATCCGCATCCAGATCGAGGCGGCCATTCGTGTCTGGCAGGTGATGCAGCGGCATCGTACTCTGACGCCGCAGATGCGCCGGACTACGGCTTACACTTAAGTCGAGCTGCTGTCCTCAAAACCGGTGAAAGGGTTTCCGCGGAACCAGCCCCTAAACGTTGCCGCATGGACGGCGGCTTTTTCTGCCTCACCTGGATACCGGTTGGCGATTTTAACTTTACGGCTCCCCTTGCGAACACACCTGAAGAGTGGCGGCTTGATGGAGTTGCCCAAATCCCAGCTTGGAGTTATCGTCGTGCGGTTCTAACGATCATCGGCCTGGCACAAGTTTGGGAGGCGCTTGAGGATGGCATCCACACCTGTCCGTCTCCGCACGCGCGAGAAGAGCAGAGGGTTCCTGCTGGCGCTCCCAGCCATTTTCTGGTTGGGGGTCTTCTTTCTGCTGCCCGTCATCATCGTCTTTTTTGTCAGCTTCCTGACGCGCGGACGCGGCGGGGCGGGCGTCATGCCGCTCACGCTGGCGAACTACGAGCGTGTCTTCAACGTCTTCAGCGGCGTCCTGACCGAGTCAGTCGGGATCGCTTTCATGACCACGGTCATCTGCCTGGTGGTCGGCTACCCACTGGCGTTCTTCATCAGTACCCGCAAGAATGCCTGGGTGCGCCAGTTGGCGCTGTTCATGATTATCCTGCCTTTCTGGACAAACTTCCTGGTGCGAACCTACGCGCTCCAGACCATCCTCGGACGCGAAGGCACGATCAACAACTTTCTGATCTCGCTCGGTCTCATCACTGAACCCTTGCAGCTTCTCAATACCTCCGGAGCGGTGCTGATCGGTCTGGTCTACGGCTACCTGCCTTTCATGGTGCTGCCGATCTACGCCTCGGTGGAGCGGTTCGACTTCCGTTATGTCGAAGCGGCGCATGACCTGGGCGCGAATGACCTGCGGGCGTTCCTGCGCGTGGTCGTCCCGCTGACCCTGCCGGGGGTGATCGCCGGGTTCATCCTAGTGTTTATCCCGACGATTGGGGCTTTCGTCACGCCGGATTTGCTGGGCGGAACCGAAGGCATCATGATCGGCAACCTCATCAATCAACAGTTCAAAGGCAACGGCAATCAGCCACTCGGCTCGGCATTATCCGTCGTCATGATGGCGATGGTCATGATCTCGCTGTTGGTTTACGTCCGCTTTGGTGACCGGAGGGCTTTGTAGACATGGCTGGACTGGTTTCCTCGCAGGGCCGGGCCGCTGCCCCGGAAATCGAGTACGACCGCGCCAAAATCCAGCGCGATATGCTGATCCGCCGCATCGGGAAGTACGGGATGCTGTTCAACCCGGTTTTCTCCTATTTCTTCTTGTGGGCGCCGATTGTCATCCTGATCATCTTCTCGTTCAATGACGCGGAGACCGTCTCGGTTTGGCGCGGTTTTACCACCCGCTGGTACCAGAACATCTTCGCCAACACCCTCACCGCCGGGACCGAAGCGGCGCGGTTCTCCACCGACTTAATGCTCAAGGCGGTTGGCAACAGCCTGTTGGTCGGCGTGGTCTCGACGATCTTCTCGACCGTCATCGGCACGATGGTCGCCATGAGCCTGGTGCGGGGCAATTTCCCCGGCAAACAGGCGCTCGACGCGGTGCTGTATCTGCCCGTTGTCATCCCGGAAATCACCCAGGCGATTTCGCTGGCGGTGTTTTTTGCCATCCTGTTCGAGTTCATTAATGCGCAGACAGGCGCGCGAGTCACCAACGGCTTCGGGACGATCATCATCGGGCATGTGGCCTTTTGCGTCTCATATGTGGCCGTGGTCGTCCGCGCTCGCCTGACGGACATGAATCCCCGGTTGGAAGAAGCCGCGCGCGATCTGGGGGCGAACGAATGGCGCACGTTCTGGCGCATTACATTCCCGCTGATCCTGCCGGGCGTCATCGCAGGAGGGCTGCTGGCTTTCACCATCTCGTTGGATGACTTCATCGTCACCTTCTTCGTCAGCGGCATCGGCACGACGACTCTGCCCATCTTCGTCTACGGCCTGCTGAAGACCAAAGTGCCGCCGGAGATCAACGCCATCTCGACCCTGATGCTGGTGGTCTCGACGCTGCTGGTGGGCATCTCACTGGTCATGCAGGGGCGGGACAACAAATAGGGCAGCCTGATCCTATCCTGGGCAAGGCGGGAAGTCCGACGTAGAATTCACAGCATCGTCGTGCGGTTCAGGAGCAGGCAGCCCTATGAACACGAGCAAAGTTCTCCGGCTTGGTCTGGCGGTGATTCTGCCGCCCGTGGCCGTACTGGACAAAGGCTGCGGCGCGGTCGTGCTGGTCACGATACTGACCATTGCTGGATGGGTTCCGGGCATCCTGCTGGCCGCGCTGATGATCCTCACCGAGGAGAGTACCTCGACTATGCGCCCCGGTCGATCCAACGGGCGCTATGTCACTGTTCCCGCCCTCGACTCGGATGGGCTGGAGGATGAACTCCCCAAAGAAAAAGCCAAGCGCAAAGCGGCGCTCATCCGGCTGGCCGACGGCGAAACCGCTGAGGTGGTCGAGCCAGAAGAGGGCGGCCAGCCGTTTTTCCTCGACAAGCGCAAACGCGGCGGAGAGTGATCCGCGCCTGCGGCTCTACAGGCATTGCACCCCAGAGGCGGAGAGGACACCGAGATCATACGGAGGAGAGGCGACTGGCGTCAGCCGGTCATGAAGCCCTGGCCTTGTTCCCGAATGGTCGCTGGGCGTTGGTGCGGTTCGGGTCGGGAACACAAAATATATTATTTGATATTTTAAGGTTAATAGAAAAATGCGGAACGACGAGCGAGACGATAAGAATGATAAGAATGATAAGAATGAGAATGTGAGAATCTTGAGAACTGGCGGGAATGACAAACTGGCAATTGTGTGGCAAAGGCATTGCATGTAAGCAGTGATTTGCCAGAAGTGCCGCAAATACCCCAAATGCGAATCCGCGAAAAGTTGCAAATGTTGCAGTTGCAACTCGGTGATTCTTGCAACTGCAATGGGCTGCGAAATTCGCAGGCAATCGGTTGTAAAGGTGCGGCGGGGAGGCGGCCCTCACCCCGGCCCTCTCCCGAACGCGCGCTGACGCTCGCTGGGAGAGGGCGTTTCCTGCCGGTAATCACAGGGTAGCACAAAATGGGATGGTTAGGGTGACATTTTGTCTACTTTTGCGCCATAAAATCGGAGGGAAGAAGAATTCGACCACAGTCCCTAAAGGGAGGCTTCGCACAGGCACGGAGAACACAGAGAAAAGAGACGAATTGAACCGCAGAGACGCAGAGGACGCCGAGGGATATAATCCCCTCGGCTATGGGAAGACCACCCCCTCCGGGGGTTCTGGAAGACTGGCGCGGGCGACCCGCCGGGTCGCCCCTACGCGGATGCGGATGCGCGTTTGATCGGGTTTTGCCATCCGGTTGGCGGGGGGGCGCCAGATGATTCGGTGAGCCTTGCAACAGAGCCGTGTCGAGGGGAAATGGAGTTACAGCGTGACAGTGCGGCGCTTGGGATCGATGATGACGTAGGTGTTCGCCATCTTGTCGTGCCAGGTCTGGTTGTTGGCGTCAAAGAAGGCCCAGATGAAGCCGAGCAGCAGAGGGAGGCTGCTGACGTAGGAGCCGATGGCGCGGATGAGCGCGTCGGTATCGGTGATG
This sequence comes from uncultured Anaerolineaceae bacterium, assembly GCA_964556745.1. Lineage (GTDB taxonomy): Bacteria > Chloroflexota > Anaerolineae > Aggregatilineales > Phototrophicaceae > CFX2. Next base: position 11,259 of record CAZKXW010000097.1, on the reverse strand, counting down.
GCGCTGCCGTCGGTTTTGATGACCTGGATGCCCATGGCGCTCTTGCCGGGGGTCTGGCCGCCGCGCCGCGCGATGAAATACCAGTTGTAGCCGATGTTCAATGCCAGCCCGAAGGCGGTGGCAAAACTATCCGAGGGGATGAGGGTGAGGACGCACAGGCCAGTGAACACGCTCACGATCAGCAGGATGATGCTGTCGATGATGAGCGCGATGAAGCGCGCGCCGACCGAGGCCAGTTCATAAGTCACGCTGGAGGTGTCGCGCTCAATGTTCATGCTGGTTTCCCTCCTGAATGGTGTGCATCCAGTGTACCGAAAGTTCCGGCTTCCCAAAAGAGAACAGCCCCCGCGCGGGGGCTGTTCGTTGAGTGGAAGATCGCCGCGGCTCAGCCGACCTTGACGACATAGGTGCGGGCGAGTTTGTCGTGCCAGCCCTGTTTCTTGTCATCCCAGAAGGCCCACAGCCAGCCGATCATGATGATGGCGCTGTTGATGAGATAGCCGATGTAGCGGATGATGGCATCGCCATCGCTGATGGGCGTGCCGTCTACCTTGACGACGCGGATCTTCATGATCTGCTTACCGAGCGTCTGGCCGTTCTGCCGCGTCAGGAAGTACCAGTGATAGGCCAGGTTGATGATGAAGCTCAACCCCGCCCCGGCATCGCGGCCGCCGCCGACCAGAATCCCGGTGACGACTCCGAGGATGATGCCGTCGATCAGCAGCGCGAGGAAGCGCGTGCCGACATCGGCTAACTCATAAGTGACCGGATCGCGTGTGCTGGACATGTGACTTGCCCCTTTGTATCTGTTGAAGCGTAATCTACCTGATATACGCAGAAGGCGGCCTGAAAGTTACATGGACTGCCAGGAGCGCAGCGCCCGGAGCTGGGCGGTTTTCTTGGATTGGTGGGCCTGCATCCGCTGAAGGACATCGTCCAGGATGGTGACGGCCTCGCGGATGTAGGGGCCTTTGTTGAGCATGACGCACTCGGCGCGTTCGGCCATGGCCGCGTCGGTCATCTCCGCGCGGGAAGGCCGTCCTTTCTTCACCAACTGCTCGAGGACCTGCGTCGCCCAGATGACCGGGACATGGGCGGCTTCGCACAGCCAGAGGATCTGCTCCTGCATCTCAGCGAGGCGCTGGTAGCCGATCTCGACGGCCAGATCGCCGCGGGCGATCATGACGCCGAAGGGCTGCTTGCCGGCGGCCTGGACGATGAGTTCCGGCAGGTTGCGGACGGCGCGCTGGGTTTCGATCTTGGCGACGATGGCGATGCGGTCTGGCCGCGGCATGCGCTCGGCCAGCGCCTGCTGGAGCATGACGATATCGTCAACTTCCTGGACGAAGGAGTAATTGACGATGTTGGCGTGCTTGGCCACGAAGTCCAGGTCTTCCAGGTCTTTAGCGGTCAGGGCGGGCAGGCTCAGATCGGTGTCGGGGAAGTTCAGGCCTTTTTCCGGGCGGAGCCATTCGCCCTTGAGCCGGGCGTGAGTCACCCGCAGAGTCAGGCCTTCAGGGTGGATGGCTTCGACCTGCGCTCCGAGCTTGCCGTCATCGACCCAAACGGCGGCGCCGACCTTGACCTGCTGGCAGATACTCGGCAGCGTACAGCCGGCCTGGAATGGGAATTGAGGGTGGGCTTGCGGCTCGCCACAGGTCAACCGGAGGCGGTCACCTACCTTCAGACGTTCGCCGACAGGAGCAAGTACGCTGGCAGTGCGGATTTTCGGCCCGCCGAGGTCCATCGCCACGCGGGCGCAGCGGCGGGTTTCGGCCTCGGCGCGGCGCAGGTTTTCGATCATGGCGGCCCAGGCATCCGGGCCATCATGGGCGCAGTTGATCCGCATGACGTTCATGCCCCGCGCCAGGAGATCACGCACCAGGCTGTAATCGCTGGCCGCTTCGGAAGGCATCGTCACCATGATGTGGCCGCGGCGGTTGAGCGGCGGCGGGCCGAAGACCTCTTGGGTCTGGCGGCGCAGCAGACGCTCGCCCCGGAAGAACAGACTCAGGCGGGGGTGCGACGCGGAGCCATCCCCGGCAATATCGCTGAGGGTGGCGATCACCGCGTCGAGGTTGGGCATGACCCGTGCTTCGATGCGGCCCAGCGAGGACAGCCCCCAGGGCATCAGGGCGGTCTGGATAGGGCGCAGATCACGCCCCCGCAGGGCGAGATAGTAGGCCAGGTTGAGGGCGCTGATGCGGAACGGCGGCCGTTCGATGTTGGGCCGCCAGCGGGCATAGGTCGCCAGTCCTTCATCGAGGATGGTCTGGCGCAGCCGGTGCAGCGTGTTGAGCAGCACGCGGGGATCGCTCAATTCAGGGTTACGCAGTGGGGTGGACATAGGGATCGCTCGGTCTGATGAAAAATCATTGATGAGGGACAGGGTGGGGAAGAAACAGCCGCCTCCAACCTCCTCAGTCTATCTTAGCCAGAGGTGACGGGAAAGGCGCATGTCCTTTGTCGGGATTCTACGGTGAGCTTTATCGGCGCTGGGGGAGGTCAGGGCATGTTCTCACCGCCATCGACGTTGATGGCCTGCCCGGTGATGAAGCGGGCAGCGTCCGAACACAGGAACAGCACGACGCCGGCCACCTCGTCCGGCGTACCAAAGCGCGCCTGGGCGTTGGCGGGCGTGCCGGGCGCGGCGTCATCCAGGGCCAGATTGCCGGGGCAGACAGCGTTGACACGGATGCCCAGCGGGGCGAATTCGCGGGCGCACTGGCGCGTCATGCCGATCAAACCGCTCTTGCTGGCGACATAGCCGACGCCATCCGGCAGCGGGTTGGGATGCCCGGCGCTGGCAGCGATATTGACGATGACTCCGCCGCCTTCGGCGGCCATCACCCGTCCGAGGAGCTGACAGCAGAAGAAAGCTCCCGTGAGGTTGACATCGAGCAGCCGCCGCCAGTCCCATTCGTCCAGGGTGGCCATCGGCCCGACCTTGAAGGCGCCGGCAGCATTCACCAGGATGTGAAGCCGCCCGAACTGATCGCGAGCGGCTTCGATCATCGAGCCGACCTGGAAGCGGTTGGCGACATCGGCCTGCCAGCCGAGGGCGCGTCCACCGGCAGCGGTGATCTGCTGGGTGACGGCTTCGACGCGATCCGGGTTGAGGTCATTGACGACCACCGCCGCCCCCGACTGCGCCAGGGCGAGCGCGATGGCGCGGCCCACGTCCGCGCCCGCGCCGGTGACGATGGCGGTCTGCCCGGTGAGGTTGACCTGAAAGGCGCTCAAATGTTCCGCAGCCAATCTTGCAGGGCGTTATTGGCCCCATAATGGAAACGTCCGGTACGGGGATCGATCAGCATCCGGTCAGCGTGCGGGGCGACATAATAGGCCGCGCCGTAGTCGAGGGTCTGGTTGTGGACTTCGCTGACGGCTTTGCCATACTTCTGCCAGGGATTCCAGTCGTGCTGTCCCATGAGGATCAGCAGGCGGCATTGAATGGCAGAGATGGCGGTTTCGTCGAGGACATTGGTGGCCAGCACGACGCCATAGAGGGGGTGCACGCGCGCGAACAATCCAAAGGAACTGCCCAGCAGGCCCGTGCCTGCATCCTGGGCGAGGATGACCACGCGGCGGCGGTCGATGTGGGGCTGGTTGATGGCGACCTCGTAGGCCAGCACTGAATCCTGCGTCGTCGAGCCAAGCCCGCCGGCGCCGCTGCGCCCCGTCCCGCGTTTATCCCAACGGAAAACCGCCCAGCGACTGGCGAGCGCGGACTCGGCAAAATGGCGATAGCCTTCGCGGTCATCGCACCCGGCATGATGGAGAATGAAGACCAGGGGATAGGTACTACCATAGGGTACGGTATCCGGGTAGTCGATCTGCCCCGCAAGCCGCACGCCGGCCCCGGCGAAGACGATCTCTTCGGTGCGACCGACCTGGACGCCCTCGAACGTCTCGTAGAAGGTCATGACTGGCTCTCCACTCTACTGATTGACCCAAGAAAAACGGACCCCTCAAACAACCGTTATTTTGCGCGAGCATTTGAGTGGCAAAACCAGTTCCTCAAGTATAGCAACAACTTTTCCCGTTTGCAGCAAGGAAATGGTGAAATTGCCACGGCCTGTAACCGAAAAATCCACGAATCAGCACAGGCGTGCTAATTATGGAGTCAGAATGGGCTGGGAAGGCCGTTCCTGTGGGGGATTTGCCCTTTCATCGGCGGCGGATGAATGGCCGCACCAGTCCAACTCGAATTGACACCACAACCCAGCATGGATACAATTCTTGTTATCCTGTCATTACAAGTTGGTCGCAGAACTGCATCGCGCGGCCTCTCAATCAGAAAGCGACCCGTTATGTCCCAAACCGCACCCTACCCGATTGTGCATAAGACGCGCCCGACCTTCTACTTCATCGGCGTCACCACGGGGAAATCCTCCATCAACCGGGTCTTTCCGCTCTGGACTGCCGAACTGGGGCATCCTGAAGTGGTGCTGGAGGGTATCGACTGCAAGCTCAACGACGACCCGGAAGCCTACCGCCGAGCCGTTGCTCAGATCAAATACGACCCGATGTCGCTGGGTGGACTGGTGACCGCCCACAAGATCAATCTGCTCAACGCTGCCCGCGACATGTTCGATTACCTCGATCCGTATGCGGAGCTGTGCGGCGAGATCTCCTCGATCTCCAAGCGCGATGGCAGGCTGGAAGGCCACGCCAAAGACCCCATCACCTCCGGCCTCAGCCTGGATGCCATCATCGAGCCAGGTTACTTCGCCCGCACCGGTGGCGATATCCTCTGCTACGGCGCCGGTGGCTCTGCCGTTGCCATCGCCCTGCACCTGATTCGCAAAGCCGATGCCGGGGATCGTCCCCGCCGCTTCGTCGTCGTCAACCGTTCCCAGGGGCGTCTGGATCACCTGCGCGAGATGGTCAGCGGGCTGCAAACCGATATCCAGTTCGAGTACATCCTCAACAGCGACCCGCGCCGCAACGATGCCATCATGGAGGCAATGCCTGAAGGCACAATCGTCATCAACGCTACTGGCATGGGGAAGGACATCCCCGGCTCACCCATCACCAACGCCGGGCTGTTCCCCAAACACAGCATCGCCTGGGAACTGAACTACCGCGGGGAATTGGACTTCATGCACCAGGCCATCGCGCAGAAGGACAGCCGTCAGGTGAAGATTGAAGACGGTTGGGTCTATTTCGTGCATGGCTGGACACAGGTCATCGCCCAGGTCTACCATGTCGAGATCGATGCCGCCCGATTCGCCCGCCTGGAAGCGCTGGCGAATTCCATCCGCGGCTGAAGCCGTGACGCTGATTCCAGGGCGGAACAAAAAAGGCGGGCAAGGTCATGCCTGGCTCGCCTGCTGAGGTCTGATAATCGATCTGGTGGACTCTACGCCGGATCACCCAAGCGGCGTTCCGTGCCGGAAAGCAGCCGCTGGATGTTTTCCCGGAACCGCAGCAGGATCAGCAGCGTGACCACCAGCGAATAGAAGGTGTACTCCACCGGCAGTTCGCGCTGGCTGATGAGGACGATCAGCCACAGGGTCGAAATGGCGAACATGCTCAACACGGCCAGCGACACATAGCGCGTCAGCGCGATCACCAACCCGCCCAGTACCGACATCCCCACCAACACCTGAATCGGCGCGATCATGAACATTGTCCCGAACCAGATGGCCGCGCCCTTGCCGCCGCGCAGCGTCCCGGTCAGCAGCGTGGCGAACAGCGACCAGTTATGCCCGATGACCGCGACGGTCGCGGAAATGGCGGTTGCTGCCGGCCGGTTGTCCGGCCAGAGGGCATTGGCCAGCAGGATCGCCGCGATGCCCTTGAGGCTGTCGCACAGCCACACCAACAATCCCCAGCCCATCCCCATCGAACGGATCACATTGGTCGCGCCCATATTGCCACTGCCCACCTCGAAGATGTTGATGCCGCGCCGTTTGGCGACGAGGAAGGCGGTGGGAATCGAACCGAGCAGATAGCTGGTGATGACGACCAGGATGACCTGGATCACGGTGCTGTCGAGCATGGGGCTGTTTTCTCCTCTTTCAATCACCGGGGGAAGTTCAAGGAATCATGAAGTATCCCGGGAAGTATTGTTAATAACCCTTAATCATCGCAAAAGTTGTGCGGCCATTTTGCAGTCTCATCCAATCATCATAATCTCAGGGAGACAAGGTTTACAGTTGGCAGGATGTAGGGACGGGATGAATCACGCCCAACACGGCGGCCGGCAAGCCTGTTTTCAGGGGCACGTTTTTCATGATCCTCACCCCCAACTGGCTGTCCAGTGCATCCCGTGGCGGGGAGGCTTCGCGCTGGAGAGGGGGCTGATGGAAGGAACCATTCCAATGCGAATGATTCTTGCACGGGCGACCCGCCGGGTCGCCCCTACGATGATTTGCCGCCTGATTCCAGCCTCTACTCCGCCTCGACCCGGCAGGGATTGCTGAGCCTGCCGATTCCGTCGATCTCGATCTCGACCGTATCCCCATCCTTGAGGAACGTTGGTGGAGTCATGCCCGCGCCTACCCCGGCAGGCGTGCCTGTCAAGATCACATCGCCCGGATTAAGCGTGAACATCTCCGAGCAGTAACTCACCAACCGCGCCACGGGGAAGATCATGTCGCGGGTATGCCCATCCTGCATCACCAGCCCGTTGACCATTGTACGGATGCCGAGGGTCTGCGGATTGGGGATCGAGTCGGCGGTGACGATCCACGGCCCCAGCGGGCAGAACGTATCCAGCCCCTTGGCCCGCGTCCACTGCGCGTCGATCCGGTTCTGCAAATCCCGTGCCGTGACATCATTGGCGATGCTGTAGCCGAACACATGCTTGAGGGCATCGCTTTCGCGGACGCGCCACGCCCGCCGGCCGATCACAACCGCCAGCTCGCCTTCCCAATCCACCTCCTGCGTGATCGACGCGCGCCAGGTGATGGCGTCGCCGTGCCCGATCAACGCGCTCGGCAGCTTGGCGAAGATCAGCGGGGCTTTGGGAACAGCACTGCCCGTCTCTTTGGCATGTTCGCTGTAGTTCCGCCCGATGGCGATGATCTTGCCCGGATGCAGCGGGACATCCAGTTTGATCTCGCTCAGCGGCAGCGACTCGCTGCGGATCGCCGGCAGCATCCCCCGCTGGATCATATAGTCCAGCGACTCGCTCATGCTGGTCAGATACACCCGATCCTCGCGCACCTCGCCGAGATGGGTGCGTCCGTTATGTTTGAAAGTCGCCAGCCTCATCGAATTCTCCTTGCCTTCAGCGGCGTTCCAGGTGTTCGCTGGCCAACTGACCCCAGGGTGAACCGGGATCGTCACGCCAGAGTTCATAGTAAGCATTGCGGGCATTCGTCCGGTCGCCCAGCAGATCGGTCGTCAGCGCCCGCAGGAACCGCAGCGACGAGTCCAGCGGCACGCCGGGATTGGCGCGGGCCGCGTTATCCAGCAGCGCCAGAGTCGCCTGGAAATCACCCGCGAAGAAAGTCAGATAGGCTGCGGGCGGAACGCTCACGCGCAGCGTCGGCACATCACGCGGCTCGTATCCCGGCGGCGGCGGGATGGGTTCCGCCGTGTAACTCTCCTTGCCGATGGGCGCGAAGGCCCACCAGCTCTGTTCGCCCAGATCGAAGCGCACCGCCTCCCGCGGGACGCGCCCCACGGCGGTGACCGTCAGCCGGTCGATGATCGTCAGTCCCAAGCGCGCTGTCTGCGCTTCCAGCGGCTCGCCCTGACGCAGCGGCTGCTCGGTAAACACCCTGCCCAGCGCCGCGTTCACATCGCACGCCCCGGCGGGATCAGCCGCTTCCAGCGCCGCGCAGATTTTGAGGGGGGTGATGTCCGGCCTTGCCGCCGCTTCCTGGAAGGCGCGGGTCTGCCCCTCCAGCCAGCTTCCCGGCTCCACTTCCTGGCGCAGCGCCTCGACCAGGTCGAGGGCATCAGCCGCCTGCCCGTTGAACACATACAGCATCGCCAGCATCATCTGGGCGCGCTGCCGCGCGTACTGGTCAGCATCTCCGGCCAATGGCAGCGCCTGCTGGAGCGTCTGAATCGCCATCGATACCGGCATGGCAAAGAAGGGCGTTCCGCTCTCCGCCTGCGCGAGGGCGCAGGCCAGGCTGTTCTCCGGGATGAATTCGCCCCCCTGGGTGGGTGGCCGGAAGAAGTTGAAGCTCCACGTCCATGTCACCTCGCGCCGCGCCCGGCAGCCCCAATCGGTCGATTCTTCACGCACCTCTGTGGCGGTGAAGCTGCCCGACTCCGGCTGCCAGGTGACCCGATCCAACCAGAAGACCTGCTGCCCCGGCGCGACCAGACTGGCCGCTGTGCCGCCGCGCCAGCCGAAGAGGGCTAATTCCGCGTTGAGATCGCCGGGGCGGGCCGTGCCCACCGCCAGTTCGGCGAGTCCGTCGCCGTTCAGATCGCCCAGATAGCTCAGCGCCAGCACTTCCCACCCATCGAACGGGATCGCTGGGAACGATGGCGCGGTGTCCGGCATCCGGTAGACGCCCTGGGCGTCGATCACCGCCAGCGTATAGTCCTGATAGATCAGCCGGCTGCCGGCTGCGCCTGCTGGGTAGCGCGTCATCAGCACCGCGTCCAGCCCGCCCAGATTGTCCAGGTTAGCTGGCGTGATCATCACCTCGAAGCCCTGCTCGCTCAACGCGCCGGGCAGTTCGAACGACGGCCGCTGCCGATTCAGCGCCGCCTCGATGAATGGGCGCACCACCAGCCGCAGATCGACACTGCCGCGCGGCGCGGCCAGCATCGCCCGCAGCAGCCGCTCGCGCAGCGCCGGATTGGCCGGCGCGCCGGGGAAGCGCCGTGCCAGTTCCGCCTGGAGCAGTTGAATGCCCTTCGCCCCGCTCAGATCATCCGGACGCAGCTTGCTCACCTGTCCGATCAGCGCCTCGACCAGCGCCGCTTCGTCCCAGCGGCGCAGCGCGTAGCGGTCTGCCGGCGCATCCGGCCCCAGCGGGGCGGGCGGGGGAGGGGTATTGGTGGCGAAGAAAGAGGGCGCGGCCGTCGCCTGGAACGACGCTCCCGCCGGGGTATTGGTGGCGAAGGCCGTATCCTGTGCCGCCAGCGGCAGCGATCCCATCGCCAGCGTCAGGGCAGCCAGCAGCCCGATCATCAGCGTTACCAGATGGCGTTTTGACATGCCGCGCCTCACTTCTGTGCATGACATCTTGCATCCAATCTTGCGCCACCGAGTGTGCCACAAAACCGCCCGACGGCAAAGTGAACCGGGGGCGGACACATTCCACGTGGGGGTCCAGTTTCGATGCGCCTGAATCTGAATCCCACCCGGTATTCGACTCTCTCTCTGTGATGATCTTTCATGAATGGGGTCGGCTGAAAATCCGCCAGGTGATGCGCGGCTCATCTCGCCCGCAGCCGCCCGGCGAGCACTGGCGGCATCTGCCAGACGCTCGCCCAACTCAGCGGGCGCGGTTCGGGTTCCTGGGGGAAGCCGGGTTCTTCCACCCCGTCGAGCACCAACCCCGCCGCGAACGCCTCGCCCAGGAGCTGGCTCAGCGGCCGGTGGTAGTAGTAGTGCGGCGCGGGTTCACCGGGTGCTCCAACCCCGCGGCGCGGTGGCAGATCGAGATAGGCACTGATCTTCAGGCTGTGCCGGACCGCCACTGTCCCGTCGCGGTCTTCCATCTCCGAGACGAAAACAGGGTTATTGGAGTTAAAGGCCGGGTGTGCGATGGCGAAGACAAAACGACCGCCGGGACTCAACAGCCGCTGAACCGCGCGGTAGAGCGGGGCGATCACCGGCATGTCCATCAGCGCCATCGTGCAGACTACGGCCGGGAAGTGCCCTGCGCCCAGCGCGACCAGAGCGGCTTCGTCGGTCGCATCGACGACCCCGTACTGGATCGGCGGGCCACTCGCTTGCCCACGCTGCCGCGCTCGCTCGATCAACGCAGGGCTGAAATCCACTGCCGTGACCATGCCGCCCAACTCGGCCAGCCGCCGCGCCAGCATCCCGCTGCCGCAGCCAATATCCAGCACGCGCTCGCCGGGCTGGAGCGCCAGCAGCCGCTCGACGGTCGGGCTGATGAGTTCGCGGTGGAAGCGGTTTCCCTGCTCGCCGTGCATCCCATCCCAGAATGCGGCTTTTTGATCCCAGAGGGCGCGGCCTTCTTCGTTCAGCATCCGGCTGCGTTCGTTCATCGGTTCCTCGTGTTTCAGATGCGTTCGTAGCGCGCCGGGACAACCCCCAGCGCCCGCAGCCGCGCCTCCACGCGGGCGACATCGGCGGCATCGTCGGCATCGCGCGTCCGCACGACGATCATGCGGGCATCCGGCTCGACCTGATGAGTGGCCGGGGCGGTGGAGACCTTGCTCTTGTAGCCGAGTTCGCCGGCCTCGGTCGCCGCTTTGATCCGCTCCCAGAGGGCGTCCACCACGCTGCTGGTCGTCTCGATCACCCATTCTCCGGCGTGGGCGGTCGGCGGCAGCCCCTCCTGCAGCGGCTTGGACTCGATCCAGTAGACCCCGCTGACCTGGGAAGGGCGGGCGTCGCGGTCGTGCTGCATCCGCGCCCGCTGCACCATCTGGATCAGATCGAGGTTGGGTTGGGCCTGTTTCTCGGTCATCGAGACCTCCTGAAAGCTGTCTAAAACCAGACTCTACCAGAACTCTAACCATCTGCCACTGGATAGAATTTTCGTTCTATATTAGGATGGAAAATGTGAGGGTTTGAAAGCTGTTACATCCTGCCTGCGCTCGCTGGCGTGGGCGACGATGGTCTGCGCGGCGCAGTCAACTGCGCTTTTCTTGTCTCTCGCACCGTACACTGAGGAACTGACCAGGACATCGCGCGAATGACGAAACGAACTCCCAATATGAACCTCAGCCCCGAAACATTGGAGGCGGTCTATCGTTTCATCGGCAGCTACAGCGCCCAATACGGCTATGGGCCATCGCTGCGGGAAATCGCTGAAGCCTGCTATATGTCGCGTCCCAATGTCTACCGCTACCTTGACCGCCTGGAGGTAGACGGTCTGATCGTGCGCGAACCCAACCGCGCCCGCGCCATTGCCGTCGTCAGGAAGAAACAATGACGTAACGGTTCACCTAAAGGGCTCATCCGGCACGTTCTGCCCTCATCCCCCTGCCCCCTTTTCCCGTCGGCAAAAGGGGGAAAAACCTTTCGGGGGCGTCCCCCGCAGCCCCCTGTTTTTCTCGGCGATTTAGCGGATGCACCACTAAAGGGCGCATCCGGCAAGTTCTGCCCTCATCCCCCGGCCCCCTTCTTTTCAGGGGCAG
>CAZKXW010000096.1:0-17469 GCA_964556745.1 uncultured Anaerolineaceae bacterium | reverse complement strand
CCCCCGGCCCCTCTCCCACGCAGGGGAGAGGGGGGTTGGCCCTCACCCCCAGGCTCCCTCTCGATGGCTGTAGAGAGGGGCTTAAGCGGTCAGAAGGGCACGGCGCAGCGCTAGAAGCTGATACCGGACCTACTCTTGCGAGGCCGTACAGCCCCGTCATCGCGCTTTTCGGCGAGGGGACTACTGCGGGAGCAGCACCGCATCGATGATGTGGATCACCCCGTTAGCTGCATCGATATCGCGGGCGACAGCGGTCGCGCCGTTGACGCGCAGATCGATTCCGCCGGCAAGCGCCATTTCAAGGTTGAGCGTGAGGTGTGTCCCTTCCAGGAGGGTATCGACTGTCAGCCCCTCTTCGCTGGTGGCGGCCATGCTCAGGTCCATGTCGCTCATCAGGCTGTAGGTATACAGCTTGGATGGCAGGACATGATAGAGCAGCGTGCTGGTCACGAGGTCGGGGTCGGCCAGGATGGTGCTAAGCCGGGTGGGACTGAGCGCAGCGAAAGCCTGGTCGGTCGGGGCGAAGACAGTCAGCGCCAGCGAGGAATCACTCAGCGCCCCCAGCACGGCCGGATCAGCCGCCTGCACTGCCGAAAGCAGCGTGGCGAACTGCGGCGCGTCCGGGTCAGCGGCGGCATCGACCACGATTTCGGCGATGGTGCGCGTCTCCGGCAGCAGCACCGCATCGATCCCGTGGACAAGACCGTTAGTGGCCTCCAAGTCAGCGATGACCACGCTGGCGCTGTCCACGGTCAGTTCGCCGTCATCATTCACGGCCACATCGATGTACTGGCCGTTGAGGGTCGGACCGGAGATGGTCTGTCCCATGCTTTGCAGGGTGGGGATCAAATCGGTCGAACGGCTGGTTCCCTCAATGATGTGGTAGAGCAGGATTTGAGTCAGGAGATCGGGATCGGCCAGCACGGCGGCAAAGGTCTGCTCACCGAGGTCCTGGCTCAACTGGATGAAGGCGGCGTCAGTGGGGACGAAGAGCGTAATCTTGGGTTCCAGATCGGCGCTGGCGAGCATCTCGATGACAGACGGATCAGCGGCCCGCAGCGCCGACAGGAACAGGGTGAATTGGGGTTGGTCGCCGCTGGCGGAGGCGGCCAGCAGGTCGGCAATGGTCGGCTGGTCGGCATCCTGGGCCAAGGCTGGGATGATGCTCAGCAGGCTCCACATCACCAGCAGGACGAGAATGAAGCGCTTGTTCAAATTGGACACTCCTAATAATGGCTCATCCGGCAAGTTCTGCCCGCAGCCCCCTGCCCGCTTCCCCGACGGGAGAAGGGGGAAAAACCTTGCAGGGGCATCCCCCGCAGCCCCCTGTGTTTCTCGGCAAGTTAGCGGATGCAGCAATAATGAGGGGCCCAGTCGACTTATCCATCATACCAGAGGATCGGGTTGCGGGGAAACGCGGCGGAACATGACACCTGGCACATCCCGAACCGGGCGAATGACAGATGTATCGCGGACACAGCCGAGCGACAATAAAGGCAGGCTCTGAAGTCATTTGGGTTCAGGGGAGGAACATATGAACGCGCGCACCGGAAATCTGATCGCCGTCCTCGCCGCCCTGCTGGTGATCTTCACGGCGATGGTCGATCCGTCGATCACGGTGTTCCTGAGTCTGGCCGGCGTGGTCGCGCTGGTGATCTACACGCTCTACGAGACCTCACGCCACCAGCACACGTAGTCCTCACGTGGTGAGCCGCTGCCAAGCGGCAAGGGACTCTGCGATCATGCCGATATGATGGCCCTTCTCCGCCATAGAGAAGGGTTAGGGGATGAGCGCCGCCGCCCATCTAGGTTCGCAAATAGGACGCGCCGTTGACATCAACGACTGCGCCCGTCAGGAATTCTGCCCCGCGGGAGGCCAGAAAGAGGACGGTATAGGCCACTTCATCCGGTGTCGCCACCCGGTTGAGGGGACTCTGCGCCCGGATCGCGTCGCCGCCAGGCGCATTCAGGTAGTCAGCGGCCATATCGGTTTCGACCCAACCCGGCGCGACAGCGGTCACGTAAATACCGTGCGGAGCCAAGGCCTTTGCCAGCGATTGGCTCATTGCGTTCATGGCAGCCTTGCTGGCGCCGTAGGCGGGGGCGTCTGGTTCACCACGGAAGGCTCCCCGCGAGGTGACGTTGACGATGCGGCCGCCACCCTGGGTCATCATGTGGCGGGCGGCGCAGTAGGCCGCATTGGCCGCGCCGACGAGATTGGTCTGCAAGATGCGGGTCCAGGCGGCCTGCCACTCGTCGTAGCTGACCGCCGCCGGTGGATGATCCTGGTAGATGCCGGCGTTGTTGACCAGCACATCGAGCCTGCCCATCTGCTGGACGACACTTTCGACCATACGGCGCACGCCGTCTGCGTCAGCCATATCGGCCTGCACGATGAGATGAGCCTGGCCCGGCAGCGCTGCCAGAGTCTCGGCGGCGGCCTGGGCACTGCTGTGGTAATGCACAGCCACGCGGGCGCCGTGACGGGCGAACTGTACCGCGGCAGCCCGGCCGATCCCGCGCGAGGCTCCGGTAATGAGGACGACCTGGCCGGTGAAGTCCATGACGGGAGATGCAGACACCGCTGAGGCTCCTTGAAGCTGCTAGAGCAGCAGACCGACCAGAATGTCGTAGACGCGCCACAGCGCCCGCTTGGCCGGATCAGGCCAACTGCGCCCCGGCAGGACAGGCGGGAAGCTGCTGGTTCCGGGTTGGTCAAAGGCGTTGTTCCAGCCCTCGCCGGTCCAGAGAATATCGGCGCCACCGATCCCGATCTCCTTGACCATGCCCTGGGGATCGGTTCCGTTGTTCTCGAAGGTGTTGTTGTGAATCCAGTTATTCTCCGGCAGCGGGCCGAGGTCGAAGACCGTATCGCGCGGGTAGAGGATGTAGAGGCTGGTCAGGGCGATGCCGAAGCTGTTATTGCCGCGGATGGTGTTGTCGAACACCTCGGTGCTGTCGGCGGTCATAATCATGATGCCGGTTCCGCTGGGCACGCTGGCAACGACCGAGTTGGGCGCGCCGAAGTTCTCGTGGTTGTTGTTCTCGACCAGGTTGTTGTAGACGCGCGTGCCATAGCCGACCTTGGAGGGGTTGTTAGGGAGCAGGAACACGAGGATGCCGCCGGCGTTGTCGTGGGCGTGGTTGTCGTAGACTTCGGCGTTGGTGCTGTTCTCGATCTCGATGCCGGTGACGTTGCCGTAGACCTCGTTGCCGCGCACGATGATCGGCCCCCGGCTCTGGCCGACGTAGATAGCAGCATCGGCGATGCCGGTGACGACGGAGTTCTCGATGAGCACGTCGGTGCATTCGACGGGGTAGAGTCCGTAGAGGCCGGTATTTTCGATGATGAGGTTGCGATAGACGACGCGCTCGGCTCCGGTGGTCAGCACGCCGTTGCCGATGTAATCGCGGATGCCGAAGCCCTCCAGCACGAAGTCGTCGCCGGTGGTATTGAAGCCGTCGCTGAGGATATTCTGGCCGTCCAGCCAGGGACGGTCATCCCCGGTAATGATTCCCTGGATGGTGATGCCGCCTGTATCGACATAAACCGTTTCGTGGTACACGCCCGGCTCGACCACCACGGTATCACCTGGCAGCGCCTGATCGACACCGGCCTGGATGGACTCGCCCGCGCGGACGGTGATCGTCCGGGGAGCGCGGGAGATGGTCTCGGCGGCAGCGGGGACACTGGCCTGTTCGATGAGGGCGCGGGCCGGGTTTTCAATACGCGGCACAACCGGCAGCCCGCTTGGAACCGATTCAGGGATGCTGGTCAGATGAGCAGGTTCGTCGGTGAGCGCATACAGGAAGGCGATCAGGTCGCTGGTCTGCTGGGGGGTGAGGGTGAAGCCCTGAAGGAATTCATCCGGCGGCACATCGACACCGAAAGCCGCGCCGCCGCCTTTGGCATAGAAATCGATGACTTGGTCGAGCGTGCTGAAGACGCCGTTGTGCATATAGGGTGCGGTCAGTGCGACGTTCCGCAAGCCAGGCGTGCGGAAGGCGCGGGTGGAGTCCGGCCCGTTGACGATCTCGACCTGGCCGAGATCGGGCTGGAGCGGGTTCACGTCCGGCACGCCCAACACGTTGAAGGTATTGTTGGAGAAGGTTGGCCAGGCATGGCACTCGAAACAGCGGGTCTGGGCGCTGCGGAAGACATTGAAGCCGCGCCGCTGAGCGGGCGACAGCGCGTCGAAGTTTCCGGCGGCGAAGGCATCGAAGGGGGCGTTCTGGGAAACCAGGGTGCGCTCGAAGCTGGCGATGGCGGCGGTGACGTTGGCGGCGGTAATGCCGTCGGGGAATGCATCGGCAAAGAGCCGCTGGTATTCGGGGATGGCGCGGAGCTGCGCCAGCATGATCTCCAGGTCAGCGGCCATCTCGGCGGGGTTGGTGAGGGGGACGAGCATCTGCTCTTCCAGGGATTTGGCGCGGCCGTCCCAGAACAGGCTGGTGGCATAAGCGGCATTCCATAAGGAAGGGGCATTGCGGCGCAGGTCTTCGCCGTGGACGCCCTGGGCGATCTGGCGGCCGTCGGTGAAGCCCAGGTCGGGGTGATGGCAGGACGCGCACGACAGGTTATCCTCGGCGGACAGCACCGGGTCATAGAACAGCAGTCGTCCCAGCGCCGCCTGCTTGTCATCCACGGGCGGCAGTTCCGGCCAGGCCGCCTGGAGGCCAGTGGTGGCGTCTTCCCGCTGGCGCGCGCCGCCGCCCTGCTGCGCCACCGGGATGGGCGTATCCTCCGGCACAGGCAGATAGGCGAAGACGGCAGTGATGCCGCACAGGAACAGAAGCGGCAGCCCGATCAGCCAGCGCCACCAGCGGCGCGGTTTGCGCGTCGTGTTCATCTGCTGGTATCCCCCTGAAAATCTTTTTCTCAAAACAGCGCATTTCGAACACAGACGGAATATACCATATTCCGCCTGCCACGGCTCTTACCCAGCGGCGACGTGATCGGTAAAGAATTTGACCCATGGCCCGCAGCCCCGGATGAACGGCTGCATGAGGGCGCGTTCGGCCTGCACGGTGTGCATGAGGTCATGCCCGGCCCACTCGTGCAGCATATGACTAAGGGTGACCGGCCCCAACTCGGCATGGCGGGCGCGGCGGGTCAGATCAGCCACGCTCAGCCCGGCGATCAGCGACAGAGTTTCAGCACGCAGGGGAGTGAAGGCCGCGACCAGATCGCCCATGCGCGGTGGGCTGGCGAACTTTGTCCCCTGTTTGTCGGGGTCATAAGCGGGGAAATCCTGCCCTGCGAGGAACGCCCGCAGCCGTGATTGAAAGACCGGCTCGATATCGAGGAGGTGCTGCATACATTCCAGCGCCGACCACTGGCCGGGGAGCGGCTGCGCCGCCAACAGATCGGCGGGCAGCGCCTCGCCGAGGTGCTGGAAACGGGCGGCGGTGGTCTGAAGGACGGACTGCACCCAGTTCAACAGGTGGGCTTCGGGGATCGACATGAGGAGTTCCTTTCTGGGTAGGATTTGGCTTGAGTGTAGCATCTTCAGCAGGTCAGCTCAAAACCCGGACAGGGCTATGGGTGCATCCGGATTTGGGGGCAGGATCAGGCAGCGGCGGACGGGCAGAAGCCCGTCCCTATCATTCGTGCCTGGGGCACCATTCTTGGCGTCCGCGGTCACAGCGCCCCGCCAGTGACAGGCACGCTGACCCACCAGGGATGGCGTCGGAGCGGCGGGGCCGAGCAGCGGGCGCCCGGAGTTTCCAACGCAAACGGCGCAAACAGCATCTTGCCCTCATTTCCGAATACACCCGTGGAAACATGCCTTGACATGGGGGCAGGCGAGTGTTAGCATACCTAATCGCAAACCAGCAACCGGCACACACCCTCAACACCGCCGAGGCAATGCTGTCGCCGAATTGAACGAATGGGCCGCGAAAGCGCTCCGAATCCGGGGTAGCTCGCAGCGTAGAAATTCGTGACGGGCGTTCTGCGGTTGAGGTACGCCCGTTTGCTTGCCTGTAACAAGGGATCATTATTTCGGAGCAAGGTATGCCAACCATCAATCAGTTGGTGCGGAAGGGCCGTCAGGCGAAGAAGCGCAAGTCGAAAGCGCCCGCGCTGCAATATACGCTGAATGCGTATTCGCAGAAGCGCACCCTCCGCCGCAAGGGCAGCCCGCAGAAGCGGGGTGTCTGCACGGTCGTCAAGACCATGACGCCGAAGAAACCCAATTCGGCGCTGCGGAAGGTGGCGCGTGTGCGTCTGACGAACCAGATCGAAGTCACCGCTTACATCCCCGGCGAAGGCCACAGCCTTCAGGAACACAGCGTCGTGCTGGTGCGCGGGGGCCGCGTGAAGGATCTGCCCGGTGTGCGCTACCATATTGTGCGCGGGACGCTGGATACCGATGGTGTGAAGAACCGCGAACAGGCGCGCAGCAAATATGGCGCCAAGCGTCCGAAGGCCGGTCAGGCTGCGGGCGGCAAGAAATAACCAGGGGGTTACGTCAGCATGTCGAGAAGAAGCAACCCACCCAAGCGGAAAGTGGCTCCGGACAAGAAGTACGGCAACAGCCATATCACCATGTTCGTCAACCGGATGATGCGTGGTGGCAAGCGCAGCACCGCGCTGGCGATCATGTACAAGGCGCTGGTCATCATCGAAGAGCGCGCCAAGCGTGATCCAATTGAAGTCTTCGAGCAGGCGCTCCGCAACGTGACGCCCGCCGTGGAAGTCAAGCCGATGCGTGTTGGTGGTTCGACTTATCAGGTTCCGGTCGAAGTGCCGTATGCGCGGGCGACCTCGCTGGCGATGCGCTGGCTTCTGGAGACCGCGCGCGGGCGGGGTGGCAAGAATATGGCCGAAAAGCTGTCCTCCGAACTGATGGATGCAGCCAGCGGCCAGGGCGCGTCGATCAAGAAGCGGGACGACACGCATCGTATGGCCGAGGCCAACCGCGCCTTCGCCCACTTCCGGTAAAGCGATTGGATCAGGATGGGGCGAGCGCCCCCTGATCCGCAGTTCAGCAGGGATTGTAGTCAGAGTAAGCTATGGCGAAAAAAGGCGAGAAGCTCGATCTCAGTAAGGTACGCAACATCGGCATCATTGCGCACATCGATGCGGGCAAGACAACGACGACCGAGCGCGTGCTTTATTACACCGGCATGATTCACAAAATTGGTGAGGTTCATGAAGGTGCGGCGACCACGGACTATATGGAACAGGAACGCGAACGGGGGATCACCATCACCGCCGCCGCGATCACGGCTGAATGGCGTGGTTGCCAAGTCAACGTCATTGACACTCCCGGCCACGTAGACTTCACCGCGGAAGTTCAGCGCAGTCTGCGCGTGCTGGATGGCGGGGTGGTGGTTTTCGATGCTGTCGCCGGTGTCGAGCCGCAGTCTGAAACGGTCTGGCGGCAGGCCAACAACTACCGCGTGCCGCGTTTGTGCTTCGTCAACAAGATGGATCGCGTCGGGGCGAACTTCCAGCGCTGCGTCGATATGATCGTCGAGCGCGTCGGCGGCAACCCGGTCGTGATTGCGATGCCCTATAATGAAGGGCCGGAGTTCGGCGGCGTGATCGATCTGATCGACATGGAGCTGATCACGTTCGAGGGCGAGATGGGCAACACCATCACCCGCCATCCGATTCCGGAAAGCTTCCGTGAACAGGCCGAAACGCGCCGGATGGAGATGGTCGAGAAGGTCGTCGAGAATGATGATTTTCTCACCGAGAAGTACCTGATGGGCGAGGAAATCAGCAAGGATGAACTCCTGGGGGCGATGCGTCAGGCGACCATCGACAACAAGATTCAGCCGGTGCTGTGCGGCTCGGCCCTGAAGAACAAGGGCGTGCAGTTGATGCTCGACCGGGTGATCGACCTTCTGCCGTCACCGCTGGATATCCCGCCAGTGACGGGTCTGCATCCCAAGACCGATGAGCCGCTGGAACGGCGGGCGGAAAACAGCGAACCGACGGCGGCGCTGGTCTTCAAGATCATCACGGATCCGTATGTTGGACGCCTGGCCTTCTTCCGGGTGTACTCCGGCGTGGTGAAGGCTGGCTCCGGCCTGCTGAACACCACCAAAGGCGAGCGCGAGCGGATCGGTCGTATCGTCCGGATGTTTGCTGACCGCCGCGAAGATGTGGAAGAAGTGCAGGCGGGCGACATCGCCGCCATCCTCGGCCTGAAGGAAACCTTTACCGGGGATACCCTTTCCGACCCGGACAAGCCGATAGTTCTGGAGAAGATCAGCTTCCCCGAACCGGTCATCGAGCTGTCGATAGAACCCAACTCGAAGGCCGACCAGGACAAGATGGGTGTGGCGCTGCGCCGCCTGGCTGAAGAAGACCCGACCTTCAAGATCGAGGTGGACGACAAACTCGGCCAGACCAAGATCAAGGGGATGGGTGAGCTACACCTGGAAATCATCGTAGACCGCATGAAGCGGGAGTTCAACGTCGAAGCGACGGTTGGACGCCCGCGCGTGGCCTACCGCGAGACGATCACCCGCCACGTCCGCATCGACACGACCTTCAAGCGGCAGACGGGCGGTTCGGGCCAATATGCCCGTGTGGTGTGCGAATTCGAGCCGATGACGGACGAGGATCGCCAGCAGCTTCAGCCGGGTGAAGAATTCCTGTTCGCGGATGAAATCCGCGGGGGGACGATTCCGAAGGAATTCATCAAGCCGACCTACAACGGCATCAAGGATGCCATGGCGGGCGGCGTGCTGGCGGGATATCCGGTCGTGGGGTTAAAAGCCCGTCTGGTGGATGGCGCATTCCACGAAGTCGACTCGAGCGAAATGGCCTTCAAGGTTGCTGGCTCGATGTGTCTGAAGGAAGGGGTTCAGAAGGCGGGGCCGGTGCTGCTGGAACCGATGATGAAGGTTGAAGTGTCGGTTCCCGAAGACTACACCGGAACGATTGTTGGCGATCTATCTGCCCGGCGCGGCATCATCGTCGGCATGGAACCGCGGGGCGGGGGATCGACCAGCATCCGCGCCACTGTTCCGCTGGGCGAAATGTTTGGCTACGCGACGAATCTGCGTAACATGACGCAGGGGCGCGGCAGTTTCAGCATGGAATTCGAGAAGTATTCCGCGGTCCCGCAGCACATCGCCGATGAGGTGATCAAGCACGGGCGCTAACCGGTGAGGAGCGAGTCGGTAGTTTGGCTCGCTGAAGCAGTAAGTTGCCTGATGGGGGTCATCGAGAGGGTCCCCCGTAGTAGTCCGTGAATGTGTCAGTCAGTAAGGAAAAGGACAGACAAACAATGGCGAAGTTTGAACGCACCAAGCCCCATGTCAATATCGGCACGATTGGTCACGTCGATCACGGCAAGACGACCCTGACGGCGACCATCACGAAGGTGCTGGGACTGAAGGGCAAGGCCGCCCGGATGAACTATGAAGATATCGACAATGCCCCGGAAGAAAAGGCGCGCGGTATCACCATCAACATCCGTCACGTCGAATACGAAACCGACAAGCGGCACTACGCGCATGTGGACTGCCCCGGCCACCGCGACTATATCAAGAACATGATCACCGGCGCGGCTCAGATGGACGGCGCGATTCTGGTGGTGAGCGCGCCGGATGGCCCGATGCCGCAGACTCGTGAACATGTGCTGCTGGCACGCCAGGTAGAAGTCCCGGCCATGGTCGTCTTCCTGAACAAGATCGACCAGATGGATGATCCCGAACTGCTGGAACTGGTCGAGCTGGAAATGTCCGAACTGCTGAGCAGCTACGGCTTCCCGGCGGATACGCCGATTGTGCGTGGTTCCGCTCTCCAGGCATACGAGTCCAACAGCGAAGACCCGAACGCGCCGGAATACGAGCCGATTCTCAAGCTGATGGATGTGGTTGATGAGTGGATCCCGACCCCGACCCGCGAGACGGATAAGCCGTTCCTGATGCCGGTTGAAGACGTGTTCTCGATCAAGGGGCGTGGAACGGTTGTGACGGGGCGCGTCGAGCGCGGCAGCCTGCAGAAGGGTCAGGAAATCGAGATCATCGGTCTGCGTGACGACATCCGCACGAGCGTGGTGACCGGCATCGAAATGTTCCACAAGGAACTGGACGCGGCCGTGGCGGGCGACAACGCGGGGATTCTGCTGCGCGGTATTGAACGGACCGACATCGAACGCGGCATGGTTCTTGCCAAGCCTAAGAGCATCAAGCCGCACCGCAAGTTCAAGAGCGAAGTCTACGTGCTGAAGAAGGAAGAGGGCGGTCGTCACAAGGCTTTCTTCAATGGCTACCGTCCGCAGTTCTACATCCGCACCATGGATGTGACCGGTACGATCACCATGCCGGCAGGCGTGGAGATGGTGATGCCCGGCGACAGCGTGAACCTGGACGTTGAACTGATTACCCCGGTTGCTCTCGAAAAGGGGTCGAAGTTCGCCATCCGCGAAGGCGGTCTGACCGTCGGCGCGGGTGTCATCACCGAAGTGTTGGAATAACCGTCCGGGATCATCATCCGTCAGTGATGTAGGGGCGCGACTACGCGCCCCTACTCTCCCCACAACGGGGCGAGAGGCTACTATGGTTCGCAACAAGATTCGTATCTGGCTGAAAGCGTATGATCACCGGGTGCTCGATCAGTCTGTGCAGCGGATTGTCGAGACGGCCGAGCGCACCGGGGCTCGCGTCGTCGGGCCGGTTCCGCTGCCGACGCGCATCGAACGTTTCACGGTGCGCCGCAGCCCCTTCATCGACAAAGACTCGCAAGAGCATTTCGAGATTCGCACCCACAAACGGTTGATCGATGTGCTCGACCCGGACAGCAAGACGATTGACGCGCTGATGCGCCTCAATCTGCCCGCCGGCGTGGACATCGTGGTGAAATAGGGGGCGAGACCATGAAGGGCATTATCGGCAAAAAAGTGGGCATGACCCAGATTTTCGACGATAACGGCAATGTCATCCCGGTAACGGTCATCCAGGCCGGCCCGTGCTACGTGACGCAGATCCGGAGCGCGGAAAATGATGGCTATGTCGGTATCCAGTTGGGCTTCGGCGAAACCAAGCCGCAGCGGCTGACCAAGGGGCAGCTAGGAC
Organism: uncultured Anaerolineaceae bacterium; assembly: GCA_964556745.1. Taxonomy (GTDB): domain Bacteria; phylum Chloroflexota; class Anaerolineae; order Aggregatilineales; family Phototrophicaceae; genus CFX2. Next base: position 6,426 of record CAZKXW010000096.1, on the reverse strand, counting down.
ACCTGCAGCGCAACAACCTGCCTGCGCTGAAGGTTCTGCGCGAGTTCCGCGTGCGGAACGGCGAGGTCGATGTCCAGGAAGGGCAGCAGATCAAGGCGGACGTCTTCCTGAAAGGCGAACGCGTGGATGTGATCGGCGTGAGCAAAGGCCGAGGTTTCCAGGGCGGCATCAAGCGCCACAACTTCAACCGTCAGCCGAAGACTCACGGCGCGTCTGACCGGACGCGCGCGCCTGGTTCGGCTGGCGCGAACACGTATCCGGGCCGCACCCTCAAGGGCAAGCGCTATCCCGGTCATATGGGCAGTGAGCGTGTCACCACCGAGAATCTCGAAGTGGTGGTGGTCGATCCGGAACGGAACCTCCTCGCCGTGCGCGGGTCGGTTCCCGGCAGCAACGGCGGCATCGTCATGATTAAGCCGGCCCGTCCGCGCCGCCGCTAAGGAGTGAAGGATCATGAAAGTACCAGTCCTGAATATGAACGGCAAGGAAGTCCAGACGATTGAGCTTCCCGCCGACATCTTTGAAGTCGAAGTCAACGACGGGCTGATGCACCAGGCGTATGTGCGCCAGATTTCTAATGCCCGTCTTGGAACCCACAAGGTGCAGCGGCGAGGGGAAGTCAGCCGCACGTCGGCCAAGTGGTATCGTCAGAAGGGGACGGGCCGCGCCCGTCATGGTTCGCGCGATGCGACGCAGTTCGTCGGCGGTGGTCGTCCGAAAGGTCCGATCCCGCACAAGTACACCAAGCACATGCCGCGGAAGATGCGCCAGCAGGCCATCCGCTCGGCGCTCAGCGCGCTGATTCGGGACAACCAGTTGGTTTTTGTTGATCAACTGGCGCTGGAGCAGCCCAAGACGAAGCAGATGCGGCAGGTGTTGGATGCGGTGGTCGGCAAGGATCACAGCGCCCTGGTGCTGATGACCGAGGGACATGAGGCGGTGGAGCGCAGCATTCACAACCTTGCCGATGCCCATGTCATTCGGGTGAACTACCTGAACATGCGCGACCTATTCCAGTATGACCGTGTGGTCGTGCCCCTGGACGCGCTGGAAGTCATCAAAGCGATCTGGGGACAGGAGCAGTAATCATGGCGGAACTTCACATTTACGACGTGCTGCGCCGCCCGGTCATCACCGAGAAGGCGACGATCATGGGCGACGTACACAACCAATACGTCTTCGAAGTCGCCCCGGATGCGAACAAGCTGCAAATCAAAGAAGCTGTCGAGCTGATCTTTGAAGTGAGCGTAGTCAAGGTCAATACGATGGTTGTCCCGGCCAAGCGCGGCCGTCGCGGGCGCAACTGGTATTTGCGCTCGCGCCAGTGGAAGAAGGCCATCGTGACCGTGCCCAAAGATCAGAAGATCGAGCTGTTCAATACATAGGTGGGGCGATCATGGCCGTAAAAGTATACAAGCCCACTTCGGCGGGCCGCCGAGGGATGACGGGCTATTCCTTCGAAGAGATCACCAAGTCCAGCCCAGAACGGTCGCTGACCGAAGCCATCCGTAAGAGCGGCGGGCGCAACAGCAGCGGGCGCGTCACGGTGCGGCATCGCGGCGGCGGACACAAGCGGCGCTACCGCGTCATTGACTTCCGGCGCGACAAGGTGGACTGCCCGGCCCAGGTGATCGCCATCGAGTACGACCCGAATCGCTCGGCGCGGATCGCGCTGGTGGAATATGAGGACGGCGAGAAGCGCTACATCGTCGCTCCGCTGGGTCTGAAAGTCGGGGACCGAGTAGCGAATGGCGATCAGGCGCAGCTTCGGAATGGCGATGCCCTGCCGATTCATGACATTCCGGTTGGTACGCTGATTCACAACATTGAACTGCTGCCAGGCAAGGGTGGCCAACTGGTACGGGCGGCGGGTGTTTCGGCGCAGCTTTTGGCTAAGGAAGGCAAGTACGCGCAGGTGCGTCTGCCGAGCGGTGAGATGCGGCTCATCCATGAACGCTGCATGGCGACGATTGGACAGGTGGGCAACACCGATCACAGCAATGTCAAGTTGGGCAAGGCCGGTCGCAAGCGTTGGATGGGCATCCGTCCGACGGTGCGCGGCAGCGCGATGGACCCTGCCAGCCACCCGCACGGTGGTGGTGAAGGGCGCTCGCCCATCGGTATGCCCGGCCCGAAGACACCGTGGGGCAAGCCGGCACTCGGCAAGCGCACCCGCACCAACCGGCGCACCGACAAGTTCATCGTTCGCCGGCGTGGTTCTGGCCGCTAAGGGAAGTAGGAACATACAATGGGACGTTCACTAAAAAAGGGGCCGTTCGTCAGCCCCAAACTACTCAAGAAAGTTGAGCGGCTGAATGCGGAGAACAAGAAGACGGTGATCCGCACGTGGAGCCGCGCCAGCACGATCTTCCCGCAGATGGTGGGTCACACGATTGCGGTACATGACGGCCGCCGGCACGTGCCGATTTATGTGACAGAGAACATGGTGGGCCATAAGCTGGGCGAATTCGCGCCGACCCGGACGTATCGCGGTCACATGGTCGAAAAGAAGACCGGAAAGTAGGAGAAGCGCGATGCGTGTACAGGCCAGGACCACCCACATTTCAATCTCGCCTCAGAAGCTGCGCCTGGTCATCGACAAGGTGCGCGGTCTGGGCGCGAACCAGGCGATGACGGTGCTGGAATTTATGCCGCAGAAGGGCGCCCGTTTCGTTCATAAGACGTTGAAGTCGGCGATTGCGAATGCTGAAAACAACTTCGACCTGAACTCGGACGACCTGGTGGTCGAGACCATCCATGCTGATGATGGTCCGCGGCTCAAGCGGATGAAGGCCGGAGCGCGTGGGCGCTACAAACCGCGTGTGCGCCGCACGTCACACCTGACGATCATCTTGCAAGAGCGAGAATAGGGGTAGCACATGGGGCGAAAAGTTCATCCAATCGGCTTCCGGCTCAAGGTCATCCGCGACTGGGATGCCCGCTGGTACGCTGAAGGCGATAAGTTCCGCGAACTCTTGCAGGAAGACTTCAAGATTCGGCGGTTCGTCAAGACGATCGGGGCGCGCGCCGGTGTCTCCCGGGTGGAGATCGAGCGTTACCCGAACCAACTGCTGGTCAACATTCACACGGCGCGTCCCGGCATCCTGATCGGGCGCAAGGGCGAATCGGTCAAGGATTTGCGGACGGGCATCGAAGACCTGACGGGCAAGAAGGTCAAGGTCGAAGTGACCGAGATTGAAAAGGCCGACCTGGACCCGATCTTGGTGGCCGAGAACATTGCCGACCAGCTTCAGCGCCGCATCGGTCACAGCCGGGCGATGAAGCGTGCCGTCAGCCAGGCCATGCGCCAGGGCGCGCAGGGGATCAAGATCATGGTCAGCGGCCGCCTGGGTGGTTCGGACATGTCCCGAACCGAATGGGTGGCGGAAGGCCGTGTCCCGCGCTCGTCACTGCGGTCGAATATCGACTACGGCACGGCAGAAGCGCTGACCACCTTCGGGCGGATCGGCGTGAAGGTCTGGATTTACAAGGGCGAGGTACTCTCCAAAGAAGAGAAGCCGGCAGAGCCAAAGAAAGACGTTTACGTGATGCCGTAGGTCTGGGAGGGCTGGGAGGTCCAGCCGCTCGGATGACGGCGGGGTGAAGGAAGACAGACTATGTTGATGCCGAAGCGAATGAAATACCGCAAGCAGCAGCGCGGTAACATGAAGGGCAAGGCCAGCCGGGGCAACGTCGTCCAGTTTGGCGAGTACGGTTTGCAGGCGTTGGAGCCGATCTGGCTGACCGCCCGGCAGATCGAAGCGGCCCGTAAGGCGATGGTGCGCTTTACCAAGCGGCGCGGGAAAGTGTGGATTCGCGTTTTCCCGGACAAGCCTTATACCCAGAAGGCCGCTGAAACCCGTATGGGCAGCGGTAAAGGTGCGGTGGAATATTATGTCGCGGTGATTAAGCCGGGCCGTGTTCTGTTCGAAATGGGCGGCGTGCCCGAAGAAGATGCGCGGCAGGCGCTGCGGTTGGCGGCCTTCAAGCTGCCGATCCGCACCAAACTGATCAAGCGATATGATCCGATTTCAGGGCAGGAGATTAAGTTCGAATGAAAATCCGGGAAATCCGTGAGATGACGGATAAAGAAATCCAAGACGCCCTGGAAGACAAGCGTGAAGCGCTCTTCAATCTGCGCTTCCAGAAGGCATCCGGCCAGCTTGAAGACCTGAGCGCGCCGACGCGGACGCGGCGGGAAATTGCCCGGCTGCTGACGGTGCTGAAGGAACGACACCTGGCTCATGAAATGGCCCGCAAGGAGGGCGCCAATGGCTAACAGTCGGCGGCGGCTGATTGGCCGCGTGGTGAGCGACAAGATGGAAAAGACGGTGGTGGTGGCGATTGAACGCCGCAAAGCCCACCCGGTCTACAAGAAGGTCGTGCGCTCGACGAAGAAGGTGATGGCGCACGATGAATCCAACAGCATTGAGGTCGGCTCGGTCGTTCAGCTTGTTGAAAGCAAGCCGATCAGCCGCAACAAGCGTTGGGTTGTCGAAAAAGTGCTGGAAGGGCCGGGCGGGCGCGTGCTTGAGCCCATTGCCGCTGAAGTTCCCGCTCATCCTGAAGCGGCAGAGACGACCGAGGAGTCCGCATCATGATCCAGAATGAATCAAGGCTGGTCGTTGCTGACAACACCGGCGCGCGCGAACTCCTGGTCATCCGTGTATTGGGGGGTTCGCGCCGCAAATACGGCGGCATTGGGGATATCGTGGTTGCCACTGTCAAGCTGGCGAGCACCGATGGCAGCGTGAAGAAGAGCGAAGTGGTCAAGGCCGTCATCGTCCGCACGGCCAAAGAATACCGCCGCAGCGATGGTTCGTACATCAAGTTTGACGATAACGCCGCTGTGCTGCTGGCCGATGACTTGCAGAACCCGCGCGGGACCCGCGTCTTCGGCCCGGTGGCGCGCGAACTGCGCGACAAGGGCTTTCTCAAGATCGTGTCACTCGCGCCGGAAACGCTCTAGGACGCGGGAGTAAAGTAACGATGCGAAAGATCAAGAAGGGCGACAAGGTTGAGGTGATCGCCGGCAAAGACCTGGGCGAGCGCGGTGAAGTGGTCACCGTGATGGTCAAGGACAGCCGGGTGGTCGTCAGCGGAGTGAACATCGGCAAGAAGCACGAGAAGGCGCGGCAGGTCGGCAACCGCCAGGTGCCCGCCCAGATCGTGGAATTCAACGCGCCGCTGCACGTCTCGAACGTGATGCTGGTGTGCCCGTCGTGCGACAAAGCGTCGCGCGTCGGCTTCCGCTTCAAGGACGATGGCCGCAAAGTTCGCTTCTGCAAAGCGTGCAACGCGGATATTGACTAGGACAGGAGCGGAAACGAATGGCAGCAGTCACACCCATCATGCAGACGCGCTATGAGGACGAGGTTGTCCCGGCGCTCATGCAGGAATTCAAGTATCGGAACATCATGGAAGTGCCTCGCGTCCAGAAGGTCGTCATCAATATCGGCTTGGGCGAGGCCAATGAAAACCCCAAACTGCTGGACGGGGCTGTTGAGGATCTGCGGATCATCACTGGGCAGCAGCCCGTCATCACCAAGGCCAAGAAGAGCATCGCCACGTACAAGCTGCGTGAAGGCCGGGCTATCGGCGTCAAGGTCACGCTGCGCGGCGAACGCATGTGGTCGATGCTGGACCGGCTGATCAACATCGCGCTGCCCCGCGTGCGTGACTTCCGGGGCGTGCCGACCAAGATGGACGGTCGCGGCAACTATACCGTCGGCCTGCGCGAGCAGTTGATGTTCGCTGAAATCCAGTACGACAAGATCGACAAAGTGCGTGGCATGGAAATCACCATCGTCACGACCGCCAAGAGCGATGAAGAAGGCCGCCGCTTGCTGGCTCTGCTCGGTATGCCTTTCCAGAAGAACTAGGGGTTGATCGCGTATGGCTAAGAAATCGATTGTAGCCCGTGAGGGGCGGCGGAAGTTCAATGTCCGGGTTCGCCATCGCTGCGAGTTCGTGGATCCAAATTCGGGCAAAATCTGTGGGCGTCCGCGCGCCTATATCGGCCGCTTCGGTCTGTGCCGCATCCATTTTCGTGAGTTGGCGCTCCAGGGCAAGATCCCGGGCGTGGTGAAGTCCAGTTGGTAAGGGGGACGCATGGTTAGCGATCCGATTGGTGATATGCTGACGCGAATCCGGAACGCCTTGATGATCCGCCAGACCTCGGTGGACGTTCCCGCGTCGAAGCTGAAGATTGAAATAGCGCGCATCCTGAAGGATGAAGGCTATGTCGAAGATTACACGGTCGGCGATGAACAGCCGATTCCGGTGATTCACATCACGCTCAAATACTACGGGGCGCGTCGTGACCGCAAGCCGGTCATCACCCACCTCGAGCGAGTCAGCAAGCCAGGACGCCGGGTCTACAGCCCGCGCAAGGAACTGCCGCGTGTCCTGAGCGGGATGGGTATC
>CAZKXW010000095.1:0-17487 GCA_964556745.1 uncultured Anaerolineaceae bacterium | reverse complement strand
ACCCCATAGCGCATTCCGCATGGCTAAGCGCTATAAGCCATCACCCAAAATCTAAACATAAAATATCAAATACAAACTAAATCGGCCTACTCCACCAATCCCTTCTCGATTCGGCGGTCAGGGATGAACCAGATCATCGCCACCACGGAGTACACCCCGAAGGCCAGCGGCCCGTTCACGAACGAGACCGCGATGCCCAGCGTGTACACCACCAGGGAAATCAGCCCCTTGCGGTCACGCCCCAACGCGACCGCCAGCGGCGATTCCGTCCCGTGCAGCGCGACCAGTGAACGGCTCAGCAGGTAGTAAGCCAACCCCGCCATCCACAGCACAATCCCGTACAGCGTGCTGGGGCCGGAGGGGAACCCGTTCTCCCCCGCCCAATCGGTGACGAACGGGATCAGCGACAGCCAGAACAGCAGGTGGAGATTTGCCCACAAGACCCGCCCGTTGACCTGCCGCGCCATCTGGAACAGGTGGTGGTGGTTGTTCCAGTAGATGCCGATATAGACGAAGCTGACCACGTAGGCCAGGAACAGCGGCAGCAGTGGTCGCAGCGCCGCCAGCTCGATCTCTTCAGGTATCTTCAGTTCCAGCACCATGATCGTGATGATGATAGCGAGGACGCCATCACTGAACGCTTCCAGCCTACCCTTGCTCATCTGTGCTCCCGTGTTCTAAAGCCACTGTGATACTGAGATAACCATATACTGGTGAGTAGACCTTTGCAAATCCGATCCAGGGAGTTTTCCTTCCTGCGTCTTCCAGACGGAGATTGTCCTTGAATATCAACTTTCAACGGCTATGGCTGCCAGTGTTCGCGCTGATCCTGGTTCCAATCCTCGCGCATGTGCTGTTTTCACCGCTCGGCTTCAGCCCTACCGACGATGGCTTCACGCTGGCTTATTCCCGGCGTCTTTTAGATGGGCAGGTTCCACACCGCGACTTCATCATCATCCGTCCAGCATTTTCGCCCTTCCTGCACATGCCGGAGGTGCTGCTCGGTGGTGAAACAACTTATCTGCTCTCGCGCCTGATCGTCTGCTTTCAATTCGCGATGATCGTCTGGCTGTGGACGGTAATGGGCGTGCGCCGCAGCGGAGCCGTGTTTCCGGGTGTGATTACGGCCTGCCTGATGCTGATCGGTTTCATGCTCTCGGCCCACACCTTCCCATTGATGGCCTGGCATACCATTGATGGCCTCATGTTCGTGTCCGCTGGACTCGCGATGCGTTTTCTGCTTCCGCGCCGCTATCATCCGTTCGCTTATCTCCTGATTGGTACGTCGGCAATCTGCAAACAGAGCTTTCTGCTGACCGCCCCGCTGCTGATCCTGGCGCTTTCGGATTGGCGGAATATTCGTTGTTGGGTAGCGGCCGCACTTCCTGGCCTGCTGTATGTGGCTTATCTCTGGCTCAACAGGGCATTGGAGGCCGGGGTACAGCAGTTGAGTTCACAGACGGGATTGATCCAGACCGGTCTGGGAAGCTACCTCACTGTGGAGATGTTTCTGGGCATTTTACTGGGCGCGGGCGTGACTTATCAGGCAGCCTATCGACAAATTCCCTTCCGCTTGACCACCGGTCTGTTCACCATCCTCTTGCTCATTGGAGCAGCCAGCCTCATCAGCACGCTGTTCTCTTTCATGTTGTTTGGCTTCCTGCTCGGATTTGCCCTGGTGCAGCACCTCCGGCAGCAATCATCACCGTATGTTCCACTGGCATTGAGCGCCCTGATCCTGGCCTGGAGCGCCTCGCTTTCCCTGGGATACAACACGCCTGTCTTGATGTCTGGCCCACTGGTGCTCGTGTTCCTGGTCTATGTTGGGACGCAGTCCCAGTTGTGGATGCGACCGCGGTTGCTGGTCGGAGTAAGCGTGGCTCTGGTCGTCATGGTTGGGGTGACATTCATGTCGGCACGGCTGCATTCCATTTACCGCGAGCAGCCCGCCAGCCATCTGACCTACGATCTGGCGGGCATTGTGCCGGGGATGGCTGGGATACGAACCAACGCCAATACCTTCACATGGCTGGCTGATCTGCATCAGGCAGTGGAGATGGCGAGCGCCTCGAGTCCGCGTTATGCAATCATCCCGGATCTCGCAGGCTGGTGGGCGAAATCACCGCAGCCTAACCCTCTGCCGATTGACTGGGTGCTGGACGTCGAACTCAACAGCCAGGCACTGGTGGCCCGCGTCATCGACAGTCTCGATAGCCAGCGAGGGAATCTGGTCATCATTGTCGAAAAACATGACGTCAACAGCCTGGCAGAGGGATTTTTCGTGCTAGAGGCGTCGGTAGAACACGCGGTTGTGCGCTACGTCCGCGAAACCTTCATGCCTACCGCTACAACCAGGTTCTTCACGCTGTACCGTTAAGCTATCACGCGCTCAAACTGAAATCCTGCCCGCGCCAGCACGTCGAGCGCGGCGGGCAGTTCCGCCCGGTAGCGTTCAGAGTGGCCGGCATTCTGGCCCGGTTCGCCGCACTCCAGCGCCACCCACCCGGCATAGCCGGACTCGTTCAGCGCCGCGGCCAACCCTGCCCAATTCATCAAACCCTGACCCGGCAGGCGGCGGTTGGTGTCGGCCAGATGAATATAGCCAATGTCAGCCGCATACTGCCGCAGCGCCGCGAACGGATCGGCCTCGTCCAGCGCCATGTGGAAGACATCGGCGATCAGCTTGATATGGGGATGATCCTTGATCTTGCGCCGGACGCGGACACCCTGCGCCAGCGTGTTGATGAAGTGGGTCTCGTAGCGGTTGACCGGTTCGATATACAGGTCGATGCCGAGGGCATAAACGTAATCGGAGAGTGTCCGCAGGTGATTATGGAGCAGCTCGTACTCCAACTGCTCGACCGACTTGTAGGGAGTCAGGTCAGGCACAGTGGGCGGGCCGAAGTGCGGCACCAGGATGACGGCCTGCGCTTCCAGATCAACGCCATCGACCACCGACTGGCGGAACTCGGCCAGCGCCCGCTCGCGTTCGGCGCGGTCAGGATCAAGCAGGCGGCTCTGCCGCCCGTGATTGACTGCTGAGATGCGCAGGCCGGTCTGCGCCGCCGCCTCGGCCAGTTCCATGACGCGGGCCGTCAGCCCCCGCCCCCAGACTTCGACACCTTGAAAACCGAGCGCCCTGGCCTGCTGGAAGCGTTCCAGCGCCGAACCTCCTGGGAGCATGTCTTCCTGTATCGCCAGCCGCATGACGTCATCCTCGATTGCCCGATAAACGCTTGTAGGCCCGAAGTATAGCGCACATCGTACAGAATCTGGGCGGCATTTTTCGTCGATCCTGCCAATAAAATCCACGACATCTCGCCTGTACAATCTATGCTGCGTTTCTCTATTCCCTATATAAGGTGAATCCAGTATGACTGCACCTCTGCGCGAATTCCTCGAAATTCCCTACGATCAACTTGAGGAAATGAACCTTGCGGCCAAACTCCAGCGGCTTAGTCATGTGTCTCCTGATGTCATCCGCGAAGAACGGATGCGCTATCTGGCGGACGAAAAGCGCATCAAGGCCGTGACAGTGTGCTTCACCGACCTCGAAGGCCGGCTGCACATGCTCGATTACGATAAGAAGTTCTTGCTGAAGTCTGCCGACAACCTGACCTTCGATGGTTCCTCGGTGCGCGGCTTTTCTCGTCAGGCCGAGTCCGACCTGCGGCTGGCAGTTGACTGGCCGGCGTTCTACTGGGTTCCCTCGGATGTCTTCGGCGCTGGCAAGGTGCTGGTCTTCGGCGAAGTGCTGGAGCGCGACGGCACGCCCTATGCTTCCGACCTGCGCTCGATGCTCAAGCGCTACACCCAGGAATTGTTCGACAAGCAGGGGATGACCTGCAATATTGCCAACGAGATCGAAGGTTTCATTTTCCGTGGGCAGAACGCCGAGCAGCTCTACTTCCAGACCGGTGAGTTCCAGGCGGTCACCAGCGGTGGCTACTATCACTCGCTGCCCGGCGACCCGCTGCGGACTTTTATCGATACCGCTGCCGAAGTCCAGCGCGCCCTTGGCTTCGCCAACGAGAAAGATCACCCCGAAGTCGCGCCCTCGCAGTTCGAGATGAACTACTCATATACCGAGGCGTTGGTCGCCGCCGATCAGGTGCAGCTCTATAAGCTGATTTGCCGTCAGGTGGCTTACCGGATGAACATGACGGCCTGCTTCCTGCCCAAGCCGCAGACCGGCGTTAACGGCAACGGGATGCATACCAACATGTCGATCTCGCGCGGCGATCAGAATCTCTTCTACGCCGAAGGCGGCCGCGAAGGGCTGTCGGATTTCGCCTGGCAGTTCGTGGATCGCATCCTCCACGCGGCCAAGGACATCTGCTTGATCCTCAATTCGAGTGTGAATTCCTACCGCCGGCTTGATCCGCACTTTGAAGCGCCCAACCAGATCAAGTCCTCGCCCATCGACCGCGGTTCAATGGTGCGCATTCCCATCGGCAATGCCAAGTCGGCCCGCATTGAAGTCCGCTCCATCGCGCCAGACGCCAACCCCTATCTGGCGATCTACGCCCTGTTCCGCACTGGACTGGAGGGCACACTGCCGGCCAGCGTCAACCAGGAAGACATCCTGCCAGATAACATCTATGACGCGCTGGCCATGTTCCAGAACAGCGCCTGGTCGCAGACACTGATGGGCGCCGATGTCCACGAGAAGTATGCGTCCCTCAAGCAGGCGTCAGCGGATCGCTGCGCTCGCATCCTGGGTACGCGCATCAAGCGTTCGGAAATCCAGTTCCATCACGAAGTCACCAACCAGTACCTCTGGAACCAGTTCTAGAGTTTCTGCAAACGGACCTAATCACGGTTACCGGAGGGGACGCGCCAAGCGTCCTCTTTCGATTCAATATGGCTCGATACGGATGTTTCTCAGCCAGCAGGATGCCAAGGATGCCAATTGGCACTTGTTCCGTAAGGCCAGTTGGAATACACCATAAGTAGGGTCTGAATTCATTAGGGAGATGCCACGCCACCTACCCGTCAGCCCACGGTGGTCAGAGGAAAATCTATGAGCGAGGTCCTTGAAGTCAGGAGCGAAGTTCCCTTCGGTCACACACTGTACGGTCTGTTACGGCTGGCAGATCAGCCGCTTGATAAGCTGGCGCGTCATGGTCAGATGGAAAGCCATTACCTGGCCTGGGAAACGGTTCGGAAAGGAACCAATCCGTTTTTCCAGAAAGGAACCGGCTTTGAAGGCTATCTGGTCGGGCGCTGCCCGAACCCGGAAGCAGCATTGGAGGCGATCATTGCCGCCAACCAGCACATCCTGGATGCCATCACCCGGCTGTACCGCTTCGAGTACCCGTTCCGCTCGCGGCTGATGAAAACGCTCACGCAGGACGCCAGCGATGCCGAGGCGATCCATGTCTGGTCGGCGTATCTGGGGGCAGAATTGGGCAAGCTGCGCATGCTGATTTTCCACAACCGTGAAGCCGAGGCATTCCAGGCGCGGACCTACCAAATCGTGCGGGCGCTGCCGCCGATAGTCTATCACGAAGCAGCCGAGGACGTCACCCAGACGTACCTAATCGGCACAGGCAGTGCCAACGCAGTGGGGCGGCTGCTGGTGACGCTGCCGATGCTGAAGCCCAGCCAGCAGGATGCCTGGCTCGTGGCGGAAAACATCGGCGAGTTTGGCCATCCGCTGGTGCGGCAGGTGCTGGATCAGCGATAAGAGGTGAAAATACCTCTATTCTACAGACCGCAGCCCATAACCCGATGATTTCAAACAGGGCGGTCTAATCAAGTGACCGCCCCGTTCCTGAGACTGCTGCTAGCGCTGGGCGTTGAAGACGACCTGGAGTTCACTGTCGGTGATGGTCACGCTCTTGAAGGTGATCTGGCCGGTGCGGCTATCGGCGCGGCGCTGGAAGTTTTCGCTGAGGCGCTGGTTGAACGCCTGAATGCGCTCGTCGGAAAGGTCTAGTCCCTCGATCTGCGCCGCTGTGATCTGCGCCAGCAGCGCCCCGTCCTGCACCGTCACCGTGACGGTCAGACTGCCAGAGACCGTGCCCTGGCCATCGCGCCGGTCATGCTCGCCGCTGATAACGATCTGGCCGGGCTGGAGATCGACCTGGGGGTTGCGGAGCAGGGGGTTGCTCTGAGCCAGCGCATCGGCTACCGCCGCGTTGACATCCTGCTCGCTGATGGTGGCGGTGACATCGACGCCGCCGTCGGCGCTGCGCTCGATCTGGAGATTGGCTCCGCAGCCCACCATCCCAAAAGCCAGAACCGCAAGAATGAAGAGGGTCACCGGTTTCATATGTGCCTCGTGTGATCTTATCTGAGATGCGACTATTCGCATTCTAAACCCGGAAGCGCCATCGCCCCATTAAGCGGATGTAACCAGTCTGTAAAATCTGGATCGGGAACTAAATCCGCCCCACCGTCGTCTTAGAGACAGCAAGACCTGCTCGACTACCAATGACCGGAGGTTCCCCATGAAACGCCTCGTTCTGTTCACCTTTTTGCTCCTGATGGGAATCGTCCCCGCCGCCGCCCAGGAGTTGATCTGCCCGACGATGCCGCCCTGCCCGGAAGGTCAGGTGTGCCCGATGATGCCGGAATGTCTGCCGATTCAGCCGGGCGTGTTCACCAACCCGGAGTGGCTGCGGATCGAGTACCACCGGGTGCAGGTGACGGTCGTCAACCAGATCGCCACCACCAGCATCGACATGCAGTTCCTCAATGAAGGCAATGGACTGGCCGAAGGGACATTCGTCTTTCCGCTGCCCCAGGGTGCAGCCGTCGATCAACTGACGATGTACATCAACGGCCAGGCTATTGACGCCAAAATCCTGCCCGCCGATCAAGCGCGGGGCATCTACAACGAGATCGTCCGCCGCTACCGTGACCCGGCGCTGCTGGAATACATCGGCAGCAGCGCGATCCAGGCCAACGTGTTTCCGATTCCACCGGGCGAACGCCGCCGCATTGAAATCCGTTACCAGCAGGTACTGGAAGTGGAGAACGGCCTGCTGCACTACGTCTACCCGCTGAAAGTTACCAACCTGGTGAGTCCGCGGCCGGTGGACAGCCTGAGCGTCCGCGTGGAAGTTTCCAGCGCCGATCCGATCAGCAGCATCTATTCGCCCAGTCACCCGGTGGCGCTCAGCCGCAGCGATGACGACCGTCAGTTCACCGCCGGCTTTGAATCCGCCGGAACAATCCCGACTGATGACTTCAGCCTGTTCTATGGCATTGCCTCGCAGACGATCAACGCCAACCTCCTGACCTACCGTGAAAGCGCTACTGAAGACGGTTTCTTCATGCTGCTGGTGCAGCCGCCCATCCGCCTGCCCGATAACCAAATCGCCGCCAAGGATGTTATCATCGTGCTGGATCAATCCGGCAGCATGGAAGGGCTGAAATGGGATCAGGCGCGGGAAGCGGCCATCTATGTGCTGAATCACCTGAACCCGTCGGATCGGTTCAATGTGGTGCTGTTCAGCACGGGCTGGCGCAATTACAGCAATAACCTGGAAGCGCCCGCTCAGGCCCAGGGCGCGATTGACTGGCTGCGTTCGCAGTCGGCGGTCGGCGGCACGGACATCAACGGCGCACTAACGACGGCGCTGAGTCTGGCTGGCAGCGAACGCCCGACCACGGTGCTGTTCCTGACCGATGGGCTGGCGACCGAGGGCATCACGGCGACGCCGGACATCCTCGCCAACCTCAAGGCAGCGGCTCGGCCCAACGTCCGCATCTTTACCTTCGGCGTCGGCGATGATGTCGATACGGTACTGCTGGATTCGATTGCCCGCGATATGCGCGGGACAGGATCGTATGTGCGGCCCAGCGAGCGCATTGACGAAGAAGTTGCCGCGCTCTACAGCAAGATCAGCGCCCCGGTGCTGACCGATGTCACGCTGGAAATGAACGGTGTGGTGACGGGCGATATGTACCCCACCCAGCCGCTTCCTGATCTCTTTGCCGGAACGCAGCTTACCCTGGTCGGACGCTATCGCGGTGAGGCGGCCAATATCACCATCACGCTGCGCGGCACAGTCAACGGGCAGGAACAGGTCTTCCGCTATGACGGCCTAGACTTCCCCGGTCGCGCGGGCGGCGAACCGTTCATCGCACGGCTTTGGGCTACCCGGCGCATCGGCGATCTGCTGAACAGCATCCGCGTCAACGGGGAGAATCCTGAACTCGTGGAAAGCATCGTCAAGCTGAGTGTCCGCTATGGGATCATCACGCCCTATACCAGCTTTCTGATCACCGAGGACGACATCCTGACCGCGCAAGGCCGGGATCGTGCCGAGGGGCAGGTTAGCCTCCAAGCCGAGGAACTGGCAGCAGCTCCATCCGGTTCCATAGCAGTGGACGCGGCGGATACCAGCTCCAACATGGCCGCGGCAGAGGCTCCGATGGCGCTGCCGACGATGACAGCAGCGCCTATGGCAACGTCCGCTCCGGGGATGACCACCGGTGGGATGCCCGCCGAACCCTACACCAGCCAGAATCCGATCCAGACGGTTGGCGAGAAAACCTTCCTGCTGCAAAACGGTGTGTGGACAGATACCATCTTCCAGCCGGATGTGATGCAGACGGTCAAGGTCGCCTTCCTGAGTGATGCCTACTTCGCCCTGCTCGATCAGTACCCGGAACTCGGCCCGTACTTCGCATTGGGAGATCATGTCATCGTCGTGATCGAAGGCATAGCCTACGAGGTGATGCCTGCCTGATCCGTGAAGGCCCCGACTGTCCTGTAACCGAGGCGCATCCGATGGGGTGCGCCTCATTCATTGATAGAGATCGGCGGTTTTGTGGGAGTAACCGCTTCTAGGCGGGTTGAATGCCATCCTGTTTGTTCTCGGCACGCATTTCATCCAGCAGTGAGCGGGCAATGGCATAGCCCATGCTGCCGCGCGCGGCAGCCAGTTTGCCGCCTTCGATCCAGCCCAGGATTTCGGCTTCGGTCACGCCCATGTACTCGGCAGCCTGCCGGATGTTGAGGATGCTGCCATAGGTTCCGCGCGAGGTCTGCGGGCGAGCAGGTATGCCCGGCACATCCAGCGGATGCTTCCGCACGGTGACAGTCTTGCGCGGGTTCGAGGAATTCTGCTCGGTGGGCGACTGGCCGCGCCGCTGCGCCTGGATTTCGCTGAGGATGCCGGGCAAACGCGGCGCATTCGGCGGATCGGCGATCAGGATATAGGCTGCCGCCACAGCCGCGACCATCCCGGCCAGTTCGAGCAAGCCCAACAGTCCAATGACAGTGAGCAGCATTGGTTCGCTGGCGCCGAAGAGAATTCCAGCCACAAAACTCAGGAAAAAGGCCCCGCTGGCCGGCATCATCAGGATGGCGCCTGCCGCCTTGACATGGCGGCCGCTGGTCCGTACCGACCCCAGGCTGAATCGTCCGGTGAAATACAATACCACGCCGATCACGAACAGGATCAAACTCATTTCCGGTTCCTTCCTTGACCTATCCACACAGGACCAATTATGAGGCCATGATAGCCGCAGCACATAAACGGTTGATGAGTTTGATCTTTTTCCAACCCCCAGTTCTGCGGGGTCATGTTCATACGGGTATCGGAAGGCGCAGCCGGATGGTTGTGCCTTTGCTGGGCTGGCTGTCGATTTCGATCCGGCCACCATAGGATTCGACCGAGGCTTTGGCAATCGTCAGTCCCAGGCCAATGCCGCTGACTTCGCCGATGTTGCTGCCCCGAAAAAACGGCTCGAAAATGCGCGACTGTTCATTTTCGAGGATGCCGATGCCACAGTCGATAACCCGCAGATGGACTTCGCCATCGACCGGCTCAGCAGTGACATGAACCAGATCGGGCGGACTAGAATAGAGCAGGGCATTGACGAGGACTTTGTAGATGGCCTCTTTCAGGGCCTGCGGGTCTACATCGACGATCAGGTCTTCCGGCACATTCATCAACAGGCGACCCGAAGTCCCGACGTGGGCTTCGACATCACGGATGGCCGAGCGACACACCTCGATCAAGCGAACAGGTAGGCGATGGATACGTTGGACGGCATACGCTCCGGTTAACACGCTGCGGATGGCATCGAGCATCAAAACGATGCGTTCCACCTGGCGCTGAATGGCATCCACTTTGACATGGCGCTGCTCGGCGCCGAGGCGGTCGGCATAGGCGTCGAGGGTATAAGCCATCGAACGGATAACAGTCAATGGGGTACGGAACTCGTGATCGATCCGCAGCATCATGCGATTCTTGAGCTGGTTGAGTTCCTGTTCTTTTTCCAGTGCGGTTGTCAGCTTCTCCTGTTGGATGAGGGCTTCCTGGAGACGATTGCGTTCAGTGATGTCACGGGCAATGTAGACGCTGCCGATGTACTTGCCAGTCTCATCGAACAAGAACCTGCCAATCGTCTCGAACTGAACATAGTGGCCGTCAACATGGCGCATTCGTATTTCAGCTCGCAACTGTTGGTGGGATTCGATGGCCTTGCTAAAGGCAGCAGCCACGGTCTTGACATCCTCGGGGTGCAAGATGTGTTCTCCATACATCCCAATTAAGTCCGCTGGCTCATAGCCGAGAACCGTCTGATAGGACGGGCTGGCAAAGGTGTAGTATCCTGCCTCGTCGATACGCGAAATCAGATCGGGTACATTGTCGGTGATTAGGCGTAACTGCTCTTCATTGGCGCGGAGTTCTTCCTGGAGACGCTTGCGCTCGGTGATGTCACGGGCAACAAATACGCCGCCTTTGTAATTTTCCGCCTCATCGTAGAGATATGTGCCGGTCGACTCGACCCAGATATAATGCCCATCGACGTGGCGCAGGCGGAGTTCGGTCTTCAACTCGCGGGGGTGGGTGGCGATCACTTCCTGATACAGCGCGGTCATACGCTGCACATCTTCAGGGTGAATCATTTCCACGCCCCATGTTCCGATGAGCCTGGCAGGATCGTAACCCAGAATGGTCTGGAAAGATGGACTGGCATAGGTATAGCAGCCCATTTCATCCAACTGGGAGATTAAGTCCGGCACGTTATTGGCAATGAGGCGCAGGCGTTCTTCGTTCGTGCGAAGGGCTTCCTCTACTCGCATCCGGTCTGTGAAATCAATGGTGGCGCCGATGGTACGAACCGGCTGCCGTGCGGCGCCTTCACCTTCAAAAAAGGTGCGCGAACGAGTGCTGATCCAGCGCATCACCCCACTGCGGTCAATAATGCGATACTCCACGTCGAAGATACCGTCGCCTGCTGGGTCCCAGGCACGCTGTACCGCCTCATCAATCCGCTCTCTAACCTCCGAATACACAGCGCTGCGCCCAGCTTCCAGGGTCGCGGGTTCGTCCGGCCCGAATCCATAGATTCGGCGAAATTCAGATGACCAATAGATCGAATTGTCCCGATGGTTGTGGTCAAAGATTCCAATGCTGCCAACCCGGATGGAAAGCCGCAAGCGCTCTTCACTGGCCTGAAGAGCATCCTGTACCCGTTTACTTTCGGTGATATCCGTGACCATCGCCAGCACGGCCATAGCCTGACCGTGATCGTCCAGGATGGGATTTGTAACCATCATGGTCCAGACATCGCTGCCTGTTCTGTGTTTCAGCCTAAACTCGTGCTGCTCCAGAGTAGCTTCACGCCAATGTTCGAGGTTATGGCGCGCTTGCCGACGTCCGGTTTCATCCATGAAGTCGAACATGCTCTGCCCCAGCATCTCGTGAGTGGTAACACCGAGCATCTCAGCCATCTTGGGATTGACATAGGTGGTATTGCCCGACGTATCGACCAACCAAACGCCTTCCTGAGCAGTTTCCACAATAGTTCGATAGCGCGCTTCACTCTTATACAGTGCATCCTGCAACTGCCGGCGCTCTGTGACGTCACGGGTAACATAAATAGCGCCGCGATACCGCGATTGCGTGTCATAGATATAGGTTCCAGTCGTCTCTGCCCAGAGATAGTGCCCCTCAGCATGGCGCAGGCGGACTTCGGCTCGCATACTGGGGGCATTGACTGCGCGGCCAGCAGACGCGGTTTCCATGAGCGAGTCGAGGTCATCTGGGTGAATGAATCCCATTCCGGGCTTGCCGAGCAGCGCCTCTGGTTTGTAACCCAGCACCGTTTGCAGAGCTGGGTTAACAAAGGTGACAATCCCTTCGGCGTTGTTCTGCGTTACCATGTCGGGGATGTGGTCGGTGATGAGACGCAAACGCTCTTCACTGGCGCGGACTTCTTCTTGAAGACGTTTGCGCTCGGTAGTGTCACGCGCGACAAAGGCGCCGCCTTCGAACAGGCCGCGCGGGTCATACATAAATGTGCCGACGGCTTCCATCCAGATCGAAGTTCCATCGGGGCGCAGGACTCGAAACTCGGTCTCAAAATGAGGCTGTCTTGCGGCCGTCGCGCTGACGAACCGCTCCAGTGCAGGCTGCAAGTCATCGGGATGAACGAGAGCAAACGGAGACTGTCCGATGATCTGCTGGGGTTCGAGACCAAGAACAGTCTGAAAAGCGGGATTGGCATAGGTTAGGTTGCCAGCCAGATCGACCCTGAAGATCAGATCGGGAACGGTTTCGGCAATCATGCGCAGGCGTTCTTCGCTGGTGTGGAGCTGTTCCTGAAGGTTCTTGCGCTCGGTGATATCCTGGGCAATGCCCAGCTTTTGAATCACTTTTCCGGTTGAATCGCGCACCATGACCCGTTCGCGGCTGTAGAGCCAGCGCCATTCCCCATCGGCGCGCTTAATGCGGTACTCGATCTCAAAGACATCGTCATCGTTGGCTGATTCAAAGCGGCGGTTGTTTTCATTGACCACGGGCAGATCATCAGGATGAATCAGACGTTCAAACAGCGATGCCCCCATTGCCCGCACTTCATCCGGTGTATAGCCCAGGGTTTGGGTGACCTCGTGGTTGCTGTACACATTCCGCGCTTCAACCAGGTCATAAACGTACACAACATCAGGAATAGTCGTCGTGATCCGGTCAATGAAGCGTTCACGTTCCCGCAGCGCGGTCTCCGCCTGAACCCGCGCGGTGATGTCCATGACCGCACCGACGTAACCCTGGATCGAACCATCTGTATCATAAACTGGTTTGCCTGTGCCCTGCACCCAGACGACTTTCCCATCAGGTCGCAAATAGCGATACTCCAGATTGACCGTTTGCTGATCAGCCATGCCCAGACGCCAGGCATCGGTGATCCGTTCGCGTTCGTCGGGATGAAGGATTTTCTGCCAGCCATCCCCCAGCGCCTCGGCTTCGCTGAGACCACTCAGTTCACACCAGTAGTCGTTGGAGAAGAGGCGCTTCCCGTTAGGATCAGTCATAAAGATGCCGACGGGAGCTGCGTTGGTCAGCGTGCGGAAGCGCGATTCGCTGGCCCCCAAGGTGGCGAACAGGGTTTGGGTCTCGGCGAGCACCTGCCGCTGGCGCTGTTCATTCCGGTGAAGAAGTCCTTCCAGAGGGCGAAAGATGAATACAACGGCTCCCACCAGGGTAGCCAGAATGCCAAGCAGTACACCGAGTGCGATGTTGCGAGTCAACAGGCGTTCAGCGGCGTAGATGGACTGGTAGCTGTTGGAAACCGCGTTGATTCCGGTCTGGAGGACGGGTTGAAGACGAAGCACCTCCTGATAGGCTGGTGTATCCGGTCTAGGCGCTGGATCGTTCGCTAAGGCGCGAACGGCATTGATGAAGATGTGGATCTGTTGATCGATGTGGATTGGCTCATCGAAGTACAGAGCAGCTATTTCGGCGGGCAAACTGTCGTGCGCCAGGACTGTGTGCTGCGAGGCGAACGCTTCTACCGACCGGTTGAGTTGATCGCGCAGGGCAGCACGATCAGCGTCGGAGTTTGCCAGGACAAGGCGGCTGCCCACAAAGGCGATGGTCTGCACGGTAAGGCGCTGCTGACCGGTGCTGATCAGGGCAGCAGCGGACTGATTCTGGGCGGCGAAGCGAACAGACAGAAGCAGTGCGCCGAGAAGCATCAACAGCCCGATCAATGCCAGAACGGGTATATAGAACCACTTCAGATTGAGCCGGTGTAAGCCGTCACTACCCGCGCGCATAGTCTATTCCCATGTCTCCGCGTCACCGTATTCTAGATTTATTCTAGTCTGAAATGGGTCATGTAAGATTATTTAAGGATTGAGACTGTGTAATCTTATGGCGATCCAGGCTGGTTGAGTTCTCTAGAAGGCGCGGCTAGAATAGAGCGTAATCAGAACGAACTGTGCTATCAGCCCGCATCTTTGGGAGAATCTTTATGTCTACCACTGCCGAGATCATCCGCACCAATAAAGAGTATACCATTGCCAGTTGGACGACTCAGAACGCCTGGAATCCGATCACGATGGATCATGCTGAGGGCGTCTACTTCTGGGATACCGATGGCAAGCGTTACATCGACTGGTCGTCGCAGTTGGTTAATGTCAACATCGGCCACGGCCATCCGCACGTCATCAAGGCGATTCAGGAACACATTGCCCGCATCTCGTATGCGTTCCCAAGCATCGCTACCGAAGCCCGCGGCCGGCTGGGTGAGCTGCTCTCGGAGATCATGCCAGGCAAGCTGAGCAAAGCATTCTTCACCAACGGCGGCACGGATGCCATCGAGAACGCTATCAAAGCGGCGCGCCTGTTTACGGGCAAGCAGAAGATTCTGACCCGGTATCGCTCGTATCACGGGGCGACGTTCGGCGCGGCCACAGCGGGCGGCGATCCCCGGCGGCATGGGCACGGTCCCGGCATCCCGGACATCATCCACCTGCCCGATCCGTATGCCTACCGCAGTCCGGTCTATCGTGGACGGACGCAGGAAGAGGGCGATCTCATCATGGCCGATATGGTCGAAGAGATCATTCTGATGGAAGATCCTAAGCTGTGCGCGGCCATCCTGCTGGAAGGCTACAGCGGAACCAGCGGCGTCCTGCAGCCGACGGAAGTGTACTGGAACCGCATCGGTGAACTGTGCAAGAAGTACGGGCTGCTGCTGATCGTTGATGAGGTGATGAGCGGCTTCGGTCGCACGGGCGAATGGTTCGGCATCAATCATTACCCGGCGGTGGAACCGGACATCATGGCGGTAGCGAAGGGCATCACCAGCGGGTATGTGCCGTTAGGGGCGGCTATCCTCAGCGAGGAAATCTCGGCCTACTTCAACGACCATCCGTTCTCGATGGGGCTGACCTACAGCGCCCATCCGTTAGCGATGGCGGCCGGGGTGGCGACCATCGAGGTGTATCACCAGGAGAAGCTGATCGAACACAGCCGCGAGATGGGCAAGGTGCTGCGGCGGGGCCTGATGGACCTGGCCGAGAAACACCCGCTCATCGGAGATATTCGCGGCGCGGGCTGTCACCAGGTGATCGAACTGGTGAAGAACCGGGATACCCGCGAGCCGCTGTCTCCGTGGACGGGCGGCTTCACCGAGCCGATGGCGATTGTCAACAAGACGCTGCGCGAAGAGGGCATGAGTACCTTCGTGCGCTGGAACATGATCTTCAACTGCCCGCCGCTGGTGGTAACGGAGGCGCAGATCAAGGAAGGGCTGGAGATCATCGACCACGCGCTGACCAAGATCGACTCATACTACGAGGGGTAACCTAGTGTTCCAACATGACGAGGGGCGCGCAAGTCTCCCCTCATCACGGATATACATCAGGATGAGGGCTTATGGCGATTTCAGCAAAGGGCCTCATGCGGCGCTGGCGCACCTGTTCTGGTGGGATAACCGTGCGGCGACGGCCAAACGTCTCGGCGTGTAGGGGCGGGATCGCGGGATATCCTGAACGGAGGGAGGGTGTTGTGCCCTCCCTCTTTCGTTGTACCCGGTCAGATTGAGCAGAAAGTGAGCAGGGATTGGACTGGAGGCCGGGGGGCGGTTGAGCGCACACTGAAGGCATCGGTTGGGGAGGATGCCTTTTCCATGACGATCATGCTGCTGACGCCACCCTATGTTATACTGACTCTTCGGGGAGACGACGCTGAATTGGCTGAAACGAATCCGCCGTCTGAAGAAAAGCTGCTCCGGCGCATCCAGACCGGAGATCAGGAAGCGCTGCTGGAGCTGCACGCTCGGTACGCCAACCTGGTCTATTCGGTTGCCTACCGGGTGTTGGAAGAATCGATGAGCGCGGAGGAAGTGACCCAGGATACGTTCATGCGGCTGTGGCACAAAGCCGACCGCTACGACCCGGAGAAGGGGCGCTTTGTCACCTGGCTGCTGACGATGACCCGGCGGCTGGCAATCGATGTGCTGAGGCAGCGACAGCGCCGCGAACCGCGGGCAGGGCTGCTGTTCATGGATGAAGACCCGACGCTGTGGGAGAATATCCTCTCGGTGGACGGGAGCAGTGAACTGCGCCGTAACCTGCGGTCGGTGATGGAGGCGCTGCCCGTGGAACAGCGCGACCTGATCGAGATGGTGTACTTCTACGGCCTCTCGCACAGCGAGATTGCCGAAGCGTTGGATTTGCCGCTGGGGACAGTGAAGACGCGCATCCGGTTAGGGATGCAGAAGCTGCGGCTGGCATGGTCGGCTGAGGGGATCAGCAATCCTGACCAGCCGAATTGAGCGTATTGAAGGCAAGGAATCAACCGGGATGAGGCTCCTGGCAGCGAACGGGTTGTGATGAACAGGGACGAACTGCTTGATCTGATACCGGCTTACGCGCTGGATGCGCTGGACGCAGACGATCGCGCGGCAGTCGAGGAGCTGCTGCAGACGGATGCGGAGGCGCGAGGGCTGCTGGCCGAGTATCAGGCGCTCAGCCAGGCGATGACGCTGGCGACCCCCGCCCGGCGCGCACCGGCTCACCTGCAAGCGGATCTACAGCGGAGGCTGACGGCGGAGGCCAGCCCAAAGGTGGTCTCGCGGGGGAGATCGATCCCGCTGTGGATTCCAGCGGCGGTCGCGGCGGCGGTGGTAGTGATCGTGGGGGCGCTGGCGCTGACCCGGCCAGGGCCGGGCGATCCGGGGGCGGAGCTTTACGCGCAGATCGTGGCGCAAGCGGGGCACGTGACCCGCGTGATCCAGCCTGCGGAGGGAGCGACCCCCCAGGGCGAGATGGTCTACACGGCGGACGGGGAGCAGGCGGTGATCCGGGTGAGCGATCTCCCGGCACTGGGGGATGACCAGACGTTCCAACTGTGGCTGATCGACGCGGCGGGAGCGCGGAGCGGGGGACTGCTGCGCTTCGACGATCCGAGCGGACCGCACTACATCGTCATTCCACTGGAGAAGCCGGCGCAGGAATACACGGCGTTCGGGGTTTCGACGGAGCCAGCGGGGGGAAGTCCGCTGCCGGATGGGCCGTCCAGCCCGCCGATCTTCGCGGTGGAGGTGGGGTAGCGGACAGCTGATCACTTGCAGCGATACCGAGTTCCTAATGGCGCATCCGGCACGTTCTGCCCTCATCCCTCTAGCTCCTTGTCCCGGCGGGAGAAGGGGGAAAAACCTTCCGTGGTCGTTCCCCGCAGTCCCGTGTGTCTTTCGGCGATTTAGCGGATGCAGCACTAAAGCCGC
>CAZKXW010000094.1:0-18253 GCA_964556745.1 uncultured Anaerolineaceae bacterium | reverse complement strand
CCCCACTGCATCCAGTGATTCGACCGCCCCGATCCCTCCAGCAGCACATTGGTCTGCGCCAGCGCCGAGGGCAGCATAACGGCCATCATCACGCCCAACATGAGCGCGATCACCACGCTCAATCTCCATACCCGACTCCGCACCATAGCATTGCTCCGAATGTTTGTTCAAAGAAAACCAATCGGTGGTAAAGATAGTGGAAAAATATGAATGCGGGCTTGGAATCGCCGATAAGATTCTTGGAATACTCATATTTTGTCCAGGTTTTGACCTGGATTTGTTTATCTGTGGGCTGGAGTATCTGCTCGACCGGACTCTAACGGCGGGAAGGCAAACTGGGATACTCCAGCAGGAGGATTTCAACAGCCAACCGCAGGTTGAGGTTAGCACTCAGACGGTCGAGCAGGCCGCGGGTGGCCTGCAGGGCGGTCAATGCCTCCTCGACAGTCAGGGACTGCGCCAGCGCCGCTAGAGACTCTCGCCGGTCGATGTTGGCTGGCACGACAGCACTGCCCTGGCACAGCAGCAGCACATCCCGCCAATAGGTCTGCCACAGTTCCAGCAGGGGCACGAGCCCCAGCTTGTCTTTGCTGAGGTCTTCGGCCAGTTCAAAGCGCTCCGCCCGGTTGAGCGTGAGCAGCCGCTCCAGCAGATCCAAAGCCGCCCCCCGCTGCTCCAGAATCGACTCATCCTCCAAAGCGCGGATGGCCCAGCCGATTCGCCCGCCGCTGAGCCGGGCCAGCAGTTCAGCATGTTCCGGATCAGCCCCGCGCCCTTCGACGAGCGCAGTCTGGATGGCGGCGGCAGAGAGCGGACGCAGCCGAATCACCTGGCTGCGGCTGACGATGGTCGGCAGCAGCGATTCAACCGAGGGAGCCAGCAGGATAAGAAGCGACTGCGGCGGCGGTTCTTCCAGAGTCTTGAGCAGAGCATCCTGCACCTGCGGGCGGGCATGGTCGAAGTCGCGGAAAATGCCGATGCGGTAGCGGGACTCATACGGCTTTAGCGCCAGACGTTGGGTCATCATGCGCGCTTCCTCGATGCGGAGCATCCCGCTGCCGCCATCGAGTTCGCTGTACAGCACATCGGGATGGCTGCCGGAGGTAATCAACCGACAGGGGCGGCACTGGCCGCAGGGACGGGCGGATTCCTCGGCATGGACACAGTTCAGTGCCATCGCCATCGCCCGCGCCAGCGTTTCCTTGCCGATAGACTCGGTTCCGACGATCAGATAGGCGTGGCGGATGCGGCCGTGGAGCAGTGCCCGCCGCAGGTGATCGACGGCCCAATCGTGTCCGTAGACAGGCCAGGGAGTTTGGTGGTGCAGGCGCGGTGCGGCGGATGAGTCGTTCATGCTGGAATCCCGGCGGT
The DNA here is from genome assembly GCA_964556745.1 of uncultured Anaerolineaceae bacterium. Lineage (GTDB taxonomy): Bacteria > Chloroflexota > Anaerolineae > Aggregatilineales > Phototrophicaceae > CFX2. The sequence goes on along the minus strand of CAZKXW010000094.1, from coordinate 16,882 downwards.
TCCTCTCTTGCGTATCCCCACGATAGCACAAAATGGGCTTTGGCGGGACACCCAGTGCAGCCCCGCAGTCGCCTCAAACCAATTTCAAATGTGCCCTCCGCTGGATTGTGCCATAATGCTGGGTAGCGCATTAAGATTTGTGGGGGGGTCGCGTGGCGACCGGTCAGGCACAGTATGAAACGTAGGGACTTATCGGGCAAGGGCACGCTGCCCTACTTGCTCATAGTCTCGCCGGCGGCGCTGCTGCTGTTCATGGCGATCCTGTTCACGCCGCGCGTCAACGTGTTGCGTTTCCAGGAGCCGCTTCAGAATACCGAAGTCCCAACTGATCCACCGCCGCCAACCGATCCGCCACCGCCGCCGACCGATCCGCCGCCGCCGACCGATCCGCCGCCGCCAACCAATACGCCTATTCCCGCCCCAACGGATACACCGATTCCAGCGCCGACCAGCACCCCCATTCCCCCACCGACGAACACGCCTGTACCGCTGCCGACCAATACCCCCATTCCCCCACCGACAAACACACCTATCCCGCTGCCAACCAATACGCCTGTGCCGACCAACACGCCGATCTCGCCCACGCACACCCTGCCGCCAACCAATACGCCACCACCCACCAGTACGCCTTTCCCGTCAGCCACCCCAACCCCGCGCCCGACAAATACACCACGTCCGACCAATACACCGATTCCGCCGACCGCCACGCCGGTTCCGCGACCGACGGAAGTGCCCCAGTCGGTCGCCGTCGAAAGCAATGATGGAACCAGCGAGCTGACCATCGTCAAAACGGGTAGCATCGGCCCGGCCTATCTGGGCGACGTCGTCACTTTCCAGATCACCATCTCCAACGAGGGTGAAACCGACCTGACCAACGTTCGTCTGGATGATCCGCTCATCGGCATCCGCGGCCTGCTGGTCAATGGGCAGAGCGGGCCGGGCATCTTGGAACCGGGCGAATCGGTGACAGTGAACGGCAGTTATCAGGTTCAGCCAGACGATGTGCCGGGGCCGCTGGTCAACCGGGCGACCGTAGACAGCGACGAGACCCCGCCCGTCAGCGACGAACACCGCGTGCCGATCACAACCTCGCTGGCGGAAGCCAACCGCGAGAGTGCCGCTGCCGGTGAGAATCAAACCTGGAGGCCGATCCCAGCCTGCACCCGCGTTTGCCTGCCAGGGGCGATCTACCAGTCCAACCAGACGGGCGATTGGGAAATCATGCGGTTTGACGATAGCAGCAGCACGCTAATAAATGTGTCTCAGGGCGCGGGCGCGGATGACATCACCCCCAGCCGTTCGCCCAACGGCGATTGGATCGCCTTCGCCAGCAGCAGGGATGGCAATTGGGAAGTCTATATCGCCCGTAGCGATGGCTCTGGGCAGCGGCGCATCACCTACACCCAGCAGGCCAACAATCTGAATCCAGTCTGGGGACCGAACGGTTTCCTGGTCTACCAATCCAACCGTGATGGCAACTGGGAACTGTATCTCTTCGACATGACCACCGGGCTGGAACGCCGTCTGACCCATCATGCGGCCAGCGACATCAACCCCTCCTGGTCGCCGGATGGAGGACAGATCGCCTTCCAGACCAACCGCGATGGGCGCTGGCAGGTCTACATGCTGGCTCCGCAGACGGGAGTGCTGCTGCGCTTGAGCAATGGCCAGAACGACGACTTCGAGCCGGCCTTCGCCCCGGACAGCCACCATCTGGCCTTCCGATCAGTCAGCCCGACACGCTCGACCAGCGTCATCACGGTGATCGACACCAGCGGCGGACTCCGACGGGTGGTCTCCAACCCGAACGGCAGTGCTGCCAACGCGGTCTGGTCGCCGGATGGGACGCTGATCGCCTACCAGTCCGATGTAGACGGCAACCTGAACATCTATCTGGCCGAGGTCGCCAGTGGACGCAGCCGCCCGCTGACCGCGAGCGCCGCGGACGAATACGCGCCCGCCTGGCGCTGCGATGGCAACCTCCTCTTCAACACCGACGCTCACGGCAACCCCAACCTGGCGTGGATTGCCGCGCCCACGATGGATAGCGCAGCCGAGGCCGTTCTGCTGACCACCTCCGACGCCGCTGATCTTTACGCGCTGGATGCCAGCCTCCAGGATTTCGCCAGCCGCAGCGGACGGCTGCCCGCTGTCCTGACCACGCCGCTGTTGGATCAGCCGGAGTCCCTCTATCCACCATTCCCGACCATTGACCTCAGCCCCGGCCTGCCCGAACCGAGCTATCCGCGCTTCACGGCCTGGACACCGGTCGCCGGTTGCACGGGCGAATGTGCACCCTGGGTGCTGTACGTCAGCACCCGCACCGGCAACCAGGAAATCTTCCGCCAGGATTTGGAGGGCGGCACGCTGCCCATCAACATCTCACGCGGATTTGGCCGCGGCGCGGATGATGAGGCTCCCAGCCTGTCGCCCAATGGGGAGTGGGTGGCCTTCCGCAGCAGCCGCACTGGGAGTTGGGAAATCTTCGTGGCCGACTCCGCTGGCCAGCGTCCAACACAACAGCTCACCTTCAACGATGCCGTCGAAAGCCGTCCGATCTGGTCGCCAGACGGTCAGAGCATCCTCTACGCCTCAGATCGCAGCGGCAACTGGGATTTGTTCCGTGCCGACGTAGGCAGCGGCACAGAAGAACAGCTCACCTTCAACAGCGCCGATGACCTCGATCCGGCCTGGTCGCCAGATGGGACGCGGCTGATTTTCCGCAGCAACCGGGATGGCCGCTGGCAGTTATATCTGCTGAGTCTGGAATCTGGCCTGGTCACGCGGGTCAGTGATGGTCAGGGCATCGACGATCAGCCGGCCTTCTCACCCGACGGCCTGTACCTCGCTTACCGCTCGCTGCGATCAAACAGCCCGGACACCGTGATCCGGGTCGTGCGCTTGCAGGATGGTGCCCTGGTGGCCTCGATCTCCGACCCCGGCGGGCCGCTGGCAGAACCGACCTGGTCAGCGGACAGCCGCCTGCTGGCCTACACGCTCACCGTCCTGCCCAACAAGCAGATTCGCGTCCTGGATGCCTACAGCAGCCAGACCCGTTTACTGACGGAAACCAGCGGTTTCGCGTACCGCCCGGTCTTCGCCTGCGCGGGCACGACGTTGTTCTTCAATGCGGATGTGCGTGGAGTCACCAACGTCTACTCGACTGACGCGCTGCCCATCGACGGCCCGACTATCGTAGTCGAAGCGGTCGCGCGCCGCCTCAGCCAGGACACTGGAGAAGCCGACTCATTGCTCAGCCGTCCTTAAGGCCCCGACTGCCCCGAATGTGCGATAATCGACAAGTACCCCTCATTTCAGAGGGATACAGATGATCCGCTTTGCCTTTAGAATCAGGCTGTCCTTAATTCTTCCACGAGGGATCGATGATGATCGAAGCCCACGAACTGACTAAGACGTTTGACCGTTTTTGCGCCGTTGACCGGGTATCGCTGTGCGTCCCTGCCGGGAATGTGCTGGCGCTGCTGGGCCCAAACGGCGCCGGCAAGACTACGACTGTCCGTATGCTGACCTCGATCCTGGCTCCGACTGCGGGCTGGGCGCGGGTAGCCGGGCACGATGTCGTCACCGAACCAGAACAGGTACGGCTGAATGTCGGCGTGCTGACCGAGCAGCATGGACTCTACGAGCGCATGAAGGCCATCGAGTATCTGGATTTCTTCGGGCGGGTGTACCGGCTCGATGCCAGCCAGCGCAAGGGGCGGGCGCTGGCTTTGATGGAACGCTTTGGCTTGAGCTTCGCGCTCAACAAGCGGCTGGGCGAATACTCCAAAGGCATGAAGCAGAAGCTGGCGCTGGTCCGCGCTATGCTGCATAACCCGCCCGTGCTGCTGCTGGATGAACCCACCTCGGCCATGGACCCGGTCAGCGCCAAGCAGGTGCGCGACTGCATCGTCGAACTCCAGCGCGAAGAAGGCCGCACCTTCCTCATCACCACCCATAACCTGACCGAAGCCCAGCAGCTTGCCAATCACATCGCCGTCATCCGCTCCGGCAGGATTGTCGCCAACGGCACATTCGACGAACTGGCGCGGCAGTTCATCGGCGAACCCATGATGGAACTCCGCACTGTCGCCCCGATGAATGGCCTGGGCAAAGACCTGGACGATCTGGTCACAGTTGAATCCCAGGGGGAAACCTGGCTGCGCTTCTCCACGCCGGAACCCTCTCGCGCCAACCCGGCTGTGCTGCGGCGCGCGGCACAAATGGGTGTAGACGTAGTGACGCTGGCTCCCGTCTCGCGCACGCTCGAAGATGTGTACCTGCAAATCGTCAAAGAAGATGAAGGCTCCGGCGGCGAGTCCGGTCAGGAGGGATAAGCATGGCGACTACTACAGCTCGACCCACCACACTCAGCGCGGCCCAGCCAACCTCCCGCCAGCATTGGCGCATGACGCTCAGCAACGCGCTGATCGTCACCCGCCGCGAAGTGCGCGACAGTTTCCGCGATTGGCGCATCATCGCCCCCATCGTCATCCTGACGTTCTTATTCCCAGGGCTGGCGCAGTTTGTCGCCAACCGCTTCACCGCTTTCGTCAGCGACTACGGTGCGAACATCATCGGCGAACGAACAATTCCGTTCCTGCTGATGATCGTAGGCTTCTTCCCGATCTCGATCTCGCTGGTCGTGGCGCTGGAAACTTTCGTCGGCGAGAAAGAGCGCCGCAGCCTGGAACCCCTGCTCAGCACGCCGCTGACCAACACCGAGCTGTACATCGGCAAGACGCTGGCCGCGATGATTCCGCCGCTGAGTTCGAGCATCGGCGGTATGGCCGTCTATCTGGTCAGCCTGCTGTACGGCGAACTCGCCTGGCGTCCCCAGCCAATGCTGGTCGTGCAGATCGTCCTGCTGACCATCGTGCAGGCCCTGGTGATGGTCACGGGAGCGGTGGTTGTCTCCAGCCAGACGACCAGCACCCGCGCCGCCAACCTGCTCGCCAGCTTCATCATCATCCCCATGACCCTGCTCATCCAGGTCGAGAGCGTCATCATGTTCCTGGCCCCGGATGCCGAATCGCCAGCCGGAATCATGGCGCTGTGGGCGTTGATCGTCGGAATGCTGGTCGCCACCGTGCTGCTGTTCCGCGTCGGCAATGCCGTCTTTAACCGCGAGGAACTGCTGGGCCGCACCATCGATCAGTTGAACCTGCGCGCCATGCTCCACAACCTGGGCGCGGCCATCCGCGCCGTCGATCTGGACGGGACCCCCGCGCGGAACCTGGGCGAATGGTATCGCCTGGGTGTGCGCGGAGCGGTCAGCCGCCTGGGGCCATCCGTCTGGATCACGATTGGCGTATTCCTGGCGGCGCTGGTGGCCGGTTTCGTTTTCGGCTTGCAGCCCGAATGGCGGATGCCCATGCCCCCCGATGCCTCTCTTGAGAGCGCCGCCGATATGATGCGCCAGTACCTCAACGTGCCGGTGCAGAGCATGGCCGTCCTGTTCATCATCTGGCAGAACGGGCGCATCCTGCTGGCGGCGATGGCGTTGTCGATCTTCACCTTCGGCGCGGCCGCGCTGCTGCTGACCCCAGCGGTGTATCTCGCCATCGGCTATTTCTTCAGCCAGGTTTTGCTGGCGGGCTATGATCCGGCCTTCATGGTCGTCGCTATCCTGACGCACGGCATCGTCGAGATTCCCGTCATCATCCTGGCGACGGCGGCCTCGCTGCGCTTAGGCGCGGCCGTCACACGACCGCCGCAGGGTATGACCGTGGGCCGCAGTTGGACGCTCACCTTTGGGGACACACTGAAGATCGCCATCGGTCTGGTGCTGCCCGGCCTGATTCTGGCCGCCCTGATCGAGTCCTTCGTCACGCCGCGGCTGGTCGTCGCCATCCTCAGCGGCGGCTAACGGTCGCGAGTCAGCAATGGACGAGAGTTCGATGGCGATGTTCGATCCGCTTGAGCGGGCTGCCTGTACTCCCATTCCTGTCCAGGATGGGAGTCTCAATTCACAAGCCGTATTGCCCTATGGCTGCCAGACCGCCCATGTTGCGGCGGTCATGCACGAGTTTGTGGAATTCCTGGGATACATCAACACCTAGCTTCACAGCAAACAGATCGCCCGGTTGGAGACGCTGTTGATGCCTGCCAATTTCAGCAGCGTCGTGGGCGAATTCATCGCCAATGCCCTTCCCCATTACTGCGACGGCCTGGTGAAGAACCAATATCATAACGGGCATCCCGACCTGATTCCGGCAGGGCTTTACCCAGACGACGCTGTACAGCATTCCTCAGAAGGCATCGAAATCAAAGCCTCGCGCTACCCCAGCGGATGGCAGGGACACAATCCCGAAGCAGTCTGGCTGATGGTTTTCGTCTTTGAAAGCAACCGGCCTACGGATCGAGCCAGACAGATCGAACCCAGACCCTTCGAGTTCAAGGCCGTTTTCGGAGCGAGGCTTGAACAATCCGACTGGACCTATTCAGGCCGTTCGGAGACCAGCCGCCGCACCATCACCGCCAGCGTCAACCGGGCCGGTTACGACAAGCTGACGGCCAATTGGATTTATCGGGCGGGGTAATCAGAACAGAGGCAGTTCAAGCTGGGTACGGCCGTTCTGCTTGACCGTGAGGGCGGCCAACGCCGGGACTGCGGATCGGCTGAGTTCATAGTAGGGGGCATGGCGTTCCACCCCCACCGCCTGCGCTCCGCAGGCCAGCGCCGCCGCGATGGTCGATCCCGACCCCATGAAGGGATCAAGCAAGATTCCCTGACCCAGCGGCAGCGCGACATGTACCAACTGGCGCAAGAAGGACTGAGGTTTCAGGCTGGGATGTGGCGCGATCTCGCGTTCTTTTCGCGGCGTCCGCTCGCTGGAGATGACGTCGCTGAAGGGGTTGCCATTCGGCAGACGGCGCAGCCCGCCCGTCTGGAACTCGCGCAGGCAGTCGCTGACTTTCATGCCCGGTGGCAGCGGTTTGCGAAATAACCCCCAGGGTTCATACCCCCCACGGGGCAAAGATGAAACGTTCGGAAACTCAGTTTCCGCATTCTTGGGACGATCCCCGCCGCGCAGCGTCCGCACCAACCGGATGACCTCGCCGCGAAACTCCAGACCGCCCTCGACCAGCGCGGCAAAGACCACCTGCGATAGATACGCATTGCTGGCGACGAAGACATGCCCACCGGGGCGCAGCACGCGGTCGATCTGTTGTGCCCATTCCGTGAAGAATTCGGCCAACAGCTTGCGTTCGCGGGCATTCAGCGCCGTGAAGCGCGGCAGAGGGGCGCGTTTATGCCCGTCGAAGGCCGGCGGAATCCGCCAAATCCCGCCCACGCCGGCATCACGCTTCTTGATCTGTTCGTGTTCGTACTCTTTGACGCCATAGGGTGGATCGGTGATGACCCCATGGAAGGTGTCGTCCGGGACGCGCCTGATCCACTCGAAACAGTCGGCCTGAACCAACCGAACGGTTTCAATCCGCTCGGACACATACTCGAAAGCCAGTTCGTCCAGATGGTCAGATGACATCGCGTCCGCAATTGGTTCGTCTAAATCACATCTGCATTTTACAGCGTCGTGACCACCATCCGCAACGCGCCTTCACGATACACGCCGCGGCTCACCCGCCCAATTCCACCTTGAAGACCATGACGCCGTCCTGCTCGAAGACGGGCGTGAGGAAGGGGATGCCGGAGGGGTCATAGCTGCCCAGGCGGGCCTCCTCCGGGCTGTAGAAGACGTAATCCACGCCGTACTGCCGCAGCGTTTGCTCGCGTTCGGAGTCGGCTGCGCTCGGATCGAAGAAGGCATTCACTCGGTCCCGCTTGCCGTAGAAGTCCAGCGTTTGCGCCCAGTGTCCGAGGAACGCCCGCGCCCCGGTCAGAGCCGGGATGAACTGCCCGATGTCCAGGCTGGACAGAACGACATCCTGTCCCGTAACCTGGCCTTCGAGGTATTTCATCGCGGCGACTTCCCCGTTGGACAGGAAGAAGATGTTGTGTTCGGCGCGTTCTTCGTTCATGCCAGCGGCGCCGATGGCCGCATTCGCGCGGCGCAGATCGATGAACCGCTGAGCGAACAGATACAGGTTGTTGGGGATGACGATGACGATCAGGCCGATGGCTGCCCACAGCTTCAGGCGGTTTTCCGGCACGCCCCTGAACCAGCTCCACCGCCGCAGCCGTGGCAGCACCCGCGTGTACAGCCCGATGGTCGCCAGCACGCCGATGACCACCTGCCAGCCGCTCAGCAGATGAATCTGGAAGTTGAGCGGGATGTAGATCAGGATGAAGTGGGATAGGAACCAGGCCAGCACGAACAGGTGGGTATCATCCCGGTCGCGCCAGGGGGTATGGATGTCCAGCGCCCAGATTGCCAGCAGCCAGCCAAAACCCATCAGGAACGGCAGCAGGATCGGCGACGGTGTCCAGGCCCCGGCGTTATCGAACTGAGCCAGCACGCCCTTCCAGACTTCATCGGCGTTGGTGATGAGGAAAGCTTGCAGCGCCGGCCAGACCGAGACCAGCACGATAATCACACCGGCTTTGAACAGGAACAGCGGGAACTTGCGGTCGCGGATCCACAGGAACAGCCCGTATAGGCCGATCACGCCGTAGATCGTGAACATATCATAAGCGTGCTGCAAGCTGAGGAACAGGCAGACCGCGGCAGCATACCACGCATAGCGCAGCGATTGGTTCCGCTGCGCGATCAGCACCAGCGCGAAGACGATGGCGATCAGTCCGGTGGCGATGGTGAAGTGCGGGAAGGCCATGATGGTGTAGGCCGTGTTCGGTTCCGCCGTGTAGATCGTGAACGGAAAGAACAGCGTATCCGGCACGCCAGGGATGTACTTCAGGATGATCCAGATGTAGCCGATGCCGGACGCCAGTACCGCCACCAGCGTGGCAATCCGCCGTTTGGTCACATTCTCGAATACCACCGCAGTGAAGTAGTAAATTCCGCTGATCGCCAGCGCTCCCGCCACCAACCGGGTGATCTGGTAGAGCGCGATATAATCCAGTCCGGTGAGCGCTTCGATGCGCCCCAGCACCCACCACAGCAGGTTGAACAGCAGGGCCGCGCTGGTCTCCGGCATGAGCTGGTTCGGAACCAGCACTTTGTCCTGCGACTCGCGCATCCACGAGAAATACTGGAAGTGGTCGGGGACGTTGACCACCACCCCCATGAACTGGTTATCGGGCGGAGCGATCCGGTGGGCATAGATGTAGGGAATAGCGGTGATCGTCAGCATCACCACGATGAAAACGGCCAACCACAGCCATTCACGGCGTGTGATCTGCGGGGCGGCGGTCAAAGTCATAAGCAATGTTATCCTCAACTAGAAAGTGCAGTGACTCTCACCGAGGGCTGCGGCCTGCCAGCGTCCGTTCAATAACATTCACCAACCGACCTCCGATGACGCTCCAATCGTATTCCTGTTCGACCAGCGCCCGACCCGCCCGGGACAACCGCGCCCGCAGCACCGGATCGGCCAGCAGGCAGCACACCGCATCGGCCATCTCCGCCGGAGAGTCAGCAATCAGCAGATGCTCGCCCGAGCGAGCGTGGATTCCTTCAGCGCCTTTGCGGGTCGAGATAACCGGCGTTCCCAGCGCCATCGCCTCCAGGATTTTTAGGCGGGTTCCGCCGCCGCTCAACAGCGGGACAACCAGCGCCCAATGCTGGCGCACCGCATCGGCGACCGACGGCAGATAGCCGCTGAAGTGAACGCCCGGCTGTGCTGCCAGATCGCTCACATCAACACCACGAGTACTGCCCGTGACCGTGAACCGCGCTCCAGGGTTGCGCTGGCGCACCAGCGGCCAGACTTCGCGGACGAAATAGGCAACCGCATCGTAATTGGCGTAGTAGGTCGCGGCTCCGGTGTAGATCAGGCCGTTGGCTTGCGGCTCTACAGCAGGATTAGGCCGGTGAAGATGGGTATCGACCCCGTTGGGAATGACCTCGATAGCCGCGCCCGCTGGCGCGAAGTGCCGCAGAAACACTTCTTCCATCTCGGAAGCAGTCGTGACCACAACACCGCGAGCCATCAGATGCCGGATCGCGCTCTCCGTTTTGGCAAGCGTCATCTCCGCTCGCAGTCGAGAAGCCTTGCTGCTCGCCTGCTCAACAGCCGCGCGCGCAATTGCAACCTGAGCTTCTTCCAGTATCCCCGGCAGACCAGGCAGCGCTTCCAGATAGCGCATGTTGCTCAATTCCGACGCGATTATTAGATCAAGGGGTCGCTCCGCCGCCACCCGCCGGATGGTCTGTTCCATCTCGGTGCTGTACGTATCCACCAGCGAGCGCGGCCAGGGCGAGAAGTAGCCGGCCAGGGCTTTCAGGCCAGCGGGATCGAAATGCGGTTTGGGGATGACGTCCACCGACTCGCACAACCCCCGCAGATGCTCGACCTGTTCGGGTTGAGCCTCGTCGGGTTCAGCGAACGACACCAGCGCCACATGATACCGCCGGCTCAGATGGCACAGCAGGTTGTAGATGCGTATTTTGGAACCGTTATCGGCCGGGTAGGGCCACCACCACGAAACGAACAGAATCCGGCGCATGAGACATGCCTACACCATCAACGGGCCGAAGCGCCCCAGCGAATAATCCCGCAGCGCCCGCAGCAGCATCATCCGCATCGGGCCGCGCACGCCCCACCACTTCGGGCGCAGCGTCCACGCGGAGAACATCCGCGCCAGATCGAATAGGGTACGCGCCCACGAGCCATAGCCCGCCCCGGTCTTATTCAGGAACAGCAGACGGTTGCGCGTCATGTAGTAAAACGTGCGCGGCGAGGCCGCCCGCGCTTCGATTGAAATCTTGTGCCAGATCATCGAACTGGGAATCAGCGCCAGCTTGTATCCGGCCCTCGCCACCCGCACACACCACTCGGTTTCTTCATAGTACATGAAGAACTTGTCGTCCAGCAGACCGGCCTTCTCCCAGACCTCGCGTGGGGCCATCAGAGCGCACCCGCTGATGAAATCGACCTGGCGCGGACTGAGGCCGTACTGGGATTGATCCGGTTCGTTCAGGCCGATCATCCGGGTCGTCCCGTGCTTCCAGTCAATCTCGCCGCCCGCCGACCAGATCGTATCCGGGGCGCTGTAGTAGTAGATCATCGGCCCAACCACACCCAACGTCGGATCATGCTGCATGGCTTCCACCAGCAGGTCTACGAAGTCAGGCGCGACCACGGTGTCGTTGTTGAGCAGCATCACGTAATCCGCGCCCTCGTCCAACGCGCGGCGGATGCCGATGTTATTCCCGCCTGTGAAGCCCAGGTTCGCACCAGTATCGATGAGTGTCATGCGGGGATGCGCCGCGCGGATTGCCTCGACCGATCCGTCCGACGAGGCATTATCCACCACGATCACCCTAACGTTAGTGTAGGTCAGGTGTTCCAGTGAACGCAAACAGGCCAGTGTGTCGTCGCGCCCGTTGTAATTCAACACGATAATGCTCACGGCTGGCTTCATAATATTCCCCGTCACATTCTGCTGAGGCAATACCCATTTGACCTCATGCTAGACAACAGCGCCTTGCACAGCGCTAACGGGGAAATTCATGGACAATGAGATTGATAGTTAGGCTATTTCATGCCGTAAACCGCTTCCAGCGCCAGCACGACTTCATCGCGCCAACTGGTGTAGTTATGGCCGCCGCTGTACTCCCGGTAGACCGGATCATAACCCTGGGCACGCAGCGCCCCGCGCATCCGGCGGTTCGCTTCCAGCAGCCACTCGTAGCGCCCCACATCCATCCAGATTGTCACCGGAGCAAGATCGTAGAGGCGCAGCAGGTCGTGGATCAGGGCCGACTGGCCCATCAGCTCAAAGCCAAAAGCGCCTGACTGGCTGATGACCGTGCCGAAGACCTTCGGCAGCCGCAGCCCGGCATACAGCGCCATCAACCCGCCCATCGACGCCCCCAGGATGCCGTAGCTGCCCGGCTGTTCATGGATGTCAATCAGGTTCAGGTGGCTTCGTGCCAGGTCAAGGACTTCATCCACCAGAAACCCAATGGTCGCCTCGCTGCACAGATATTCCACCATCCGCGCCGGGCCGCCGTGATAGGGCATCGCCAGCGCAATCGGGCGGATGCGCTGGCGGGCGATCAGGTTATCCACGATGACTGTCAGACGGGCGCGTTTGTAGTAATCCTGTCCATCCAGCACATACAGCAGCGGGCAGGGTGTCTCCACTGCGGGTTGATACAGCAGCACCGGGCGCTGGTCCCCGACGATCGGCAGATCCCCACGTAGAATGTGACGAGTCACTCTACCGCGCGGGACGCCTTTGCCATGCCTGACCAGCGGCGTATGCCGGGCATCGGGCATGTCGAAAGTGTGATTCATCTTGCCCATCCCGTTGGTGATCTGCCGGGGATTGAACGGATCGGGGACTCGGCCGCCTGGCGTGACATACGCATACTCAATATAGGCGTTGCGCGGCAGCGTGACCCGGTGCATCCAAACCCCCGGAGCAGCTTCGCTCAGATGCACTGGATTCTCCGGGTCCCAATCGCAGAAGTCAGCCAGCAAACCGGGCGGCGTCTCACCCTCCCAGACGAACGTGACGGTCGTGTCATCGATGAGCGGCGTGCCTTCGGCACGAGCGCGTTCGAGCAGGGCGTGAGTCATCAGGTGCACGGCCTCCTGAGCCGGATTGTCATTGGTCGTGTGGGGTGGCGTCTCGGATTATCAGGCTGTCGAAATCAACCATGGTTCCCGGTTCGATGCCCAGCGCCAGTGTTCCGCCGAAGAGAGCGGCGTTATCCAGCGCGGCGACGAACTGCCCGTTGGCGAAAAAGGCCACCCGATTCTTGAAGGTGATGGCCGTCAGCGGAATCCATTCCGGCAGGCCCGTTTCGGAACCCGGCACTGGCCCCTCATAGTAGACTTCCTCGCGCGTGCCATCCCGGAAAGAGACGCGCACCTGCGTAGCGCCGTCCGGCTGGCGACGCAGTTCCAGCCGGTAGCCATACACATCGGCTCCGGTGATGCTCGGCGTCGCGCGGACAGTCAGCCAGGCTGAGCCTGCCCCTGCTGGGAAACGGACATCCAACGTCACGTACAGATCAGTCGAGTCGCGGTAAGTGGCGCTGTCCTGCCCGGCCCCGAAGATGTCGATGCCAACATCATCACGGAACAGGCGGAAGGTCGGCGCGCCTGTATCCACCATCCGCAGATACGAACGGTGATCGCCCGCGATGGGTTCCTGAACGACCTGCCCAGCCGCATTCAGTCCGCCCACCCACCAGACATCGGTACGGAACGCATCGGAGAAATCCTCAGTCAGGTCGCTCCGCAGTTCGCGGAAAGGCCGTGAGATGATCTCACGCTGCAAGTCGAAGGCGAAGCGGGCGGCCGCATTGCGGGTGGCTGCCGTCTCGGTCATCAGACAGTCGTCCAGCCGCAGGATATCCCCACGCCGGGCGGTGAAACGGATGCCCCCGGCGGGCGGCGACCCACTAATCGTCCCTTCAAAGCGGCTGATCCCATCACGGTAGATTTCCAGACGGTCGCTGATGAAGGTCAGGTTGACATCTTCCCAGCGGTTGCGGTTGTAGAAATTACTCACCCGCTCGCTGAAAACCACTGTCCCCGCCCCATCCACCCGCGTCAGCGACAGGTTGCCCGCGTCGAATTCCAGCAGCAGCAGGCCCCCCGCGCTCTCACGGATCATCATCTGGTAGCCGCCCTGCTCGACAAACACCCGGCAGGTCAGCGACAGATCACGAATTGGGAGAATCTGCGGCACAACTGTCACTTCCCCGAACAGGCGCAGGTACTGGTTCCCATTAGGCTCCCGCTCGATGGTAGCGTTGGTGGTGCTGCTGGTCGGCCATGTCGCCGGCAGACCCGAACCCTGGAAATGCTCACTGGCCGATTCAGCCCGCTGAATGACGAAGTTGTCCCAGCGGACAGCCCGGCTGCTGCTGTTGGTCTGGAGGATGACAGCTCCGCCGCCCAACTGCGGCGGAATCAGGTCCTCGATTTCGATGATGAGCTGCCGGTCGAGGTACACATACGTGCGGACGCCCTGCACCCAGATGGTGATGTTGTACCAGGTCTGCTCGCTGATCGGAGCCTGCACGACGCGCAGCGGGCGCTCAGTATCCCGGTTGAAGATATCTGGCGTCGCCGCGTTCCGCTTCAGGATCAGCGTGCCGGGGAAAATTTCCAGCACAGTATAACCGCCAGGGCAGCCCGCGATGTTGGCGCAGCGGAACAGCACCCGCGCCCCGCCTGTCTGCCGGTCAAGGTTGATGTTGAAGCTGATAACCTGATCTTTGATCTCGGTCTCCACCCATTCCGGGCGCTCTCGCCCCAGGATGATGAGCGGTTGGTTCAGCCGTCCCTGACTGATCAGAATGTTATCTCCGCTTTCGGAAACTACCTGCCAGACAGCGGGATCATAATCCCACCCCGCCAGCGGCTCCGGCCCCTCGAAGTCCGCCACGAACGGCATCCGTCCCGGCGGAACCGGTGTCGGCGTCGGGTACAGCGTCGGCGTGAAGGTCACTTCCGGAGTCAGGGTGGGAGTCGTTGTCGGGGTGTCCGTAGGTGTCACCGTTGGCGTCGGCGTGGGTGTAGCGCTAGGTGTCACCGTTGGCGTCGGCGTGGGTGTAGCGCTAGGTGTCACCGTCGGCGTCAATGTGGGCGTCGCGCTAGGTGTCACCGTCGGCGTCAATGTAGGCGTCGCGCTGGGCGTCACCGTCGGCGTCAATGTAGGCGTCGCGCTGGGCGTGATAGTCGCCGTGGGAGTATTCGTCGGCATCGGTGTGCGCGAGGGCGTCACCGTGGCCGTCGGCGTATCGGTCGGCGTCGAAGTCGGCGTGCGCGAGGGCGTCACCGTGGCCGTTGCTGTGTTCGTCGGTGTTGGCGTCCACGTCGGTGTATCGGTCGGAGCCAATGCGATAGGCAGTGCCTGGATATTGCCCGCCGTCGTCACCGAAGCAGCCGAGGCCGCCAGCCAGCCTTCCCGACCATCTGGCAGCAGCACCTTCAACCAACCGCCATCTTCGCTAACGCCAATGATGACCAGTTCGGAATCGACCGGAATTTCGGCTACGCGCGGATACTGCGATCCCGGCCCGCTGCGGGCGATGATGCTGCGCTGGGTGATAGCAACCGGAGTCGCCGGCGTCGGCGTGGCGCTGGGCGTCCGCGTGAGCGTCGCCGTCGCGGATGGGCTGGTCGTCGCCGTCAGCGTGATAGTTGGGCTGGGTGTGGCCGTGTGGGTCGCGCTGGGGATAGGCGTGTCGGTGGCCGTCGCCGGCGTAGCTGAAGGCGGCCCGGCGATCACCGCGCGGGTGGCGCTGCCTGTAGCCTCCGGTGTCACGGTTGGAATGCTTCCGCCCGTGCTGAGCAGCAGCGCCGCGCCTCCCAGGACCACCACCAGCAGCGCTACCGCCACGAGGGTATACGGCGTTGTCGAGTGTTTCGGCGGCGGAGCCAGGCGCGTCCCGGTCGGCGTCAACACCGTCGGACCATCGTCGGACACTATCTCGGCAGTCGGGCGGTTGGGCGAGGTCGGTACGCGCGTGGCCGACAGCTTCGCCATCGTCGCGTTGATCTGTTCCTGGCGTATCGCCCGGTCGGCCGCCCGCAGTTGGATGGTTTCGTGCGCCGCTTCCCGCAGGGTATCGGGTGTGCCAATCGTCGGGGTCTGCAACCCAGCCGCCAGATCGTGGACGAACTCGCCTGCTGACTGGTAGCGGTCTTCTGGGCGCTTGGACATCGCTTTGGCGACGACTGCATTCACCCCGCTCGGCAGCTGCGGCGCGAACTGCGTGACATACGGGATCGGGTCGCTGATGTGCTTGAAGATCACGCCCAGCGGCGTCTCCGCCGTGTACGGCAGTTCCCCGCTGAGCATCTGAAAGGTCATCACGCCCAACGAGTAAATGTCGGCGCGGTGATCGATTTTGTCGCTGCCCATGCCCTGCTCTGGGGACATGTAGCCCGGCGTGCCCACCGCATAGCCGCTCTGAGTCACGTTCTGTCCCGCTTCGATCATCCGGGCGATGCCGAAGTCTGTCAGGAACGCATTGCCCTCCGGGTCGAGCATGATGTTCGACGGCTTGATATCGCGGTGGATGACGCCGCGCCGGTGGGCATAGTCCATCGCCGAAGCCACCTGCCGCAGCATATAGACGATCTCGGCTTGCGGCAGCGCCCCGCGCTCCAGTACGTCCTTCAGCGTCCCGCTTTCCAGGTAGCGCATCACGATGTAGGGCGGGTCATTGGCTCCGTCGTAATCGTAGATCGGCAGCAGGTGGGGATGTTCCAGCTTGGTCACCAACCGCGCCTCTCGCTGGAAGCGTTCCAGGCTGACCAAGTCCGCCGCGATGGCGCGGTGAATGACCTTGACCGCCACGAAGCGGTCTGCCGAAGGCTGGTAGGCTCGGTAGACGGTCGCCATGCCGCCTTTGCCGATTTCCTCAATGATTTCGTATTGGCCGAGCCGTGTCCCAATCATGCCGCGATCCCGGTACGAGGGAATATGCGGCAAATTCTAGCACAGCCCGCCCCGACTCCAAAACCAGGTTGAGGCTATATCCGCCGCATTCTTTACAATTTTTTCATTCCTTCGAGGGTCGTATCTTCCTTGAAAAGAAGATAGACCCTCCTTTCCCCCAAACACCGTCTTTGTAGGGACATCCCTCTTGGCGTCCAGGATTTCACCTGAATCACGACACGCTTTAGGATGAGCGCGTCGGCGTGGCACTGGCCGGAACCGGCGTCGCTGAGGCAGGCACAGGCGTCGCGCTCGGCGGGGCGGGTGTGGCCGAGGCGGGCACAGGTGTCGCGCTGGCCGGAACCGGTGTGGCCGAGGCGGGCACAGGCGTCGCGCTGGCCGGAGCCGATGTCGGGGCGACGGCTGCCGTGGATTCAGCGGTGG
>CAZKXW010000093.1:0-18273 GCA_964556745.1 uncultured Anaerolineaceae bacterium | reverse complement strand
CAGATCACCGGCGCCGAGCGCGGTTACATCGCCCTGATCGACCGCGAAACCGGCCAGATGGAGTTCCCGGTGCGCCGCGGCATTGACCGCGAGCAGATGGAAAGCAGCGATCTGGTCGTGAGCACATCCATCGTCAAAGAAGTGGCGAGCAGCGGCAAAGGAGTCCTGACCGAGAATGCCAGCAAGGATGACCGCTTCCAGGGGCATCAGAGCGTCATCGGCTTTCAGCTGCGCAGCATCCTGGCCGTCCCGCTCAAAGTGCGGGACTCGGTCATCGGGGTCGTCTACTGTGACAACCGCATCATCGAGGGGATCTTTAAGCCGCATGACTTGAATCTGCTGGAAGCCTTTGCCAACCAGGCCGGTGTCGCCATCGAGAACGCCCGCTTGTTCGAGGACCTGCGCGCCCGCATCGCCCAGGTGACGGAAGCCCGCGACCTGATGACGCGCGTCTTCGACTCTATCGTCAGCGGGGTGATCACCATCAGCCGCGACGACCGCATCACCGATTCCAACGCCGCCGCCGAGTCGATCCTGCGGCTGCCGCCGGAATCGGTACTGCAGCAGCCCGTGGCGTCGGCGCTGTCGATGCTCGGCGAGACCTTCATGAGCGCTCTCCGCCGCGTGCGCGAGGCCGGAACCCAGGAACGCCTCGAAGTCCATCCGACACTGGCCGAAGGGAGCCGAATCTGGGCGGTGACACTCAGCCCACTGCGCGATGATCAGGGCATCAGCCAGGGCGTCGTCATGGTGCTGGATGACCTGACCGAGAGCCGCCGCCGCGAAGAGCAGTTGGGCATCGCCAGCCGCTACATGAAGCTGGGGCTGGAAACGCTCAGCGATGTCGATCTTCTCAGCACCGGCGGCGAAGAGCGCATGATCAGCGTGCTGCATTCCGATGTGCGCGGCTTCACCACCTTCAGCGAGCAGCTTGCCCCGGAAAAGCTGATGGAGATCATCAACAGCTACATCAGCCTATCGAGCGATGCCATCAACCTGTATGACGGCATCGTCGATAAGTATATGGGCGATGCTGTGACCGGGCTGTTCAACACCAGCTTCAACCCCCAGGAAGATCATGCCCTACGCGCCGTCCGCGCCGCGATGAGTATGAAGTACGACCTGCTGGCCCTGCACGAAGTCCTGCCGGAAGAGCAGCGCCTGTTCTACGGCATCGGCGTTCATACCGGCATGGCCGTCCTGGGTAATATCGGCGGCGTGGATCGAAAGGAGTTCGGCGCACTCGGCGACGCACCCGACCTGGCGAAGCTGCTCCAGGAGAATGCCCAGCGCGGCGAAGTCCTCATCAGTAAAGAGACCTACGAGGCGGTGAAGGACTACTACGAGTGCGAAGCGCTGGAACCGCGCAAAACAAAGGACTACCCCGATTTCACCGTCATGTACCGGGTGCTGCGCCACAAACGCCGCTGATCGTCTCGCGGCCCCAAGCCGTCGTGTCCGCCCTCGCGCTGAGAAATCATTTGAAATGCTATTCCCACCCCTAAGTCCCGCCTCCACGCAGCGGGAAAGGGACTTTTCCAGCCGCCTGTATCGCCTTTGAAACTGCTGCGGATGGCGGGGATATGGACTTTCAAACGGTCTCTGAGGGAAAAACTGGTTCGATCGAGCCTAACGCTCCTCGCGCTGGCCCCCCTCTCTATTTGCGCAGCTAATCATTACCCACATCCCCTTTATGACCTATTTTGCCTCTTTTTGAACCTGAAATAGAGGGTTCTTGGAGGGTTAGGACAGTCCATTACAGACATGTGGGTAATGCACAGCTGCGTAGAGAGGCGGCTTAAGCAGTCATGGAGGAAAGCATTCCCATGGGCATGATGCTGGCGCGGGCGACCCGCTGGGTCGCCCGTATGGTTTGATGAAGAGGAGAGTCCCCCGGCGGGCAGCGTGTCGGGGGTGTTAGTCCAAATGGCCGAGCCAGCCGCGGCGGATCATCCATTTGACGATTTCGAGAACGGGCGTGATGGTGGCAGCGACGGCGACCACGATGCCCCAATCCTCCAACGTCAGGCTGTACGTCCCGAAGATATCCCGCAGGAAGGGCATATAGAGAATCAGGATGAGCAGGAGCAGTTCCCAGGCAATCGCCAGATTGAGCCAGCGGTTGCGGAGCGGGCGATCCACGACGCTGTGGTACTCGGAGCGGTGGTTATAGGCTTTGAAGAACTGGATCACGACCAGGGAGACGAAGGTCATGGTCATGGCTTCGGCCAGGGTACGGCCGGAGTTTATCGCCCAGGCGAACAGGTTGAGATTGACGAAGCCGGACCACAGCCCGGCGATGCCCATGATCGTCACCATCGGGCGGCTGAAGATGCCCGCGCGGGGATTGCGCGGGGGCAGTTCCATGATGTCCTTGTCGGGCGGATCGACGGCCAGCGCGAGGGCGGGCAGGCCATCGGTGGCGAGGTTGACGTAGAGGATCTGCACGGCGCTGAGGGGGAGCGGCAGGCCGAGCAGCGTAGCCCCGGCCATGAGGGTGATTTCGCCGGTATTGGAGGACAGCAGATACATCAGGTACTTCTTGATGTTGCTGAAGATGCCGCGGCCTTCTTCCACGGCGGCGACGATGGAGGCGAAGTTGTCGTCGGTCAGGGTGATGGCGGCAGCCTCTTTGGTGACATCGGTTCCGGTGATGCCCATGGCAATGCCGATGTCGGCTTTCTTGAGGGCGGGGGCGTCGTTGACGCCATCGCCGGTCATGGCGACAACATGGCCTTTGTCTTGCAGGGCGGAGACGACGCGCAGCTTATGGGATGGCGAGACTCGGGCGTAGATTTCGATGGTTTCGACCTGCCGGGCAAACTCGGCATCGCTGAGGGATTCGAGTTCAGCGCCGGTGACGATGCGTCCGGACTTGAGCAGGCCGAGTTCACGGGCAACGGCCTGGGCCGTCAGGGGGTGGTCGCCGGTAATCATGACCGGCTTGATGCCGGCACGTTCGCAGACCTGGATGGCTTCGCGGGCTTCGGGCCTGGGCGGGTCGATCATGCCGGCCAGGCCGAGGAAGGTCATGCCCTGCTCGGCAGTTTCCAGGCTGGGATCGGGTTTATAGGCGACGGCCAGGACGCGCAGCGCCCGGCTTGCCATGTCGGTAGCCACGCCGAGGATGGCCTGGCGGTCTTCCGGCTGAAGGGGCGATGGGCCGCCGCTGGTCAGGTGGTGGGTACAGGAGTCGAGGACGATTTCGGGCGCGCCTTTGGAATAGGCGATTGTGCCCTGCGAGAAGGTATGCAGGGTGGTCATGCGCTTGCGTTCGGAGGTGAAGGGGATTTCCTGAACACGGGGATACTGGGCGTCCAACCGGGGTTTATCGAGGCCGGCTTTGGCAGCGGCGACGATCAGCGCCCCTTCGGTCGGGTCGCCTTTGACGTGCCAACCCGCGCCGTTCTGGGCGATGGTGCTGTCCGAGGCGAGCACAGCGGCTTTGAGGAAGTGCTGGACAGTCTCGGAGGGGGTGATGACGGAACCATTCTGTGAGAAGTGGCCGGTGGGGTTATAGCCCGCGCCGGAGACATGCAGGGTCTGACCATCGACGTACACATCGCGGACGGTCATCTCGTCCTTGGTGAGCGTCCCGGTTTTATCGGAGCAAATGTAGGAGGTGCGGCCTAACGTTTCGACGGCGGGGAGGCGGCGCACCAGAGCATTGCGTTTGACCATGCGCTGGACGCCAATCGCCAGCGAGATGGTGATGACGGCGGGCAGGGCCTCCGGGACGACGGCGACGGCCAGGGCGATGCCGAAGATGAGCATTTCGATGAAAGGCTGGCCGCGGAAGAGTCCCAGGCCGACGATGATGAGGATGACGATGAAGGCGGCGCGGGCCAGGGCCGCGCCGAGCTTATCGAGGTTCTGCTGAAGCAGGGTGCGGCCGGTCTCGACGCTCTGGAGCATCTGGGCGATCTTGCCGAACTCGGTGTTCATCCCGGTGGCGACGACGATGGCGCGGCCGCGGCCATAGGTGACGGCTGTGCCGCCGTAAACCATGTTCTTGCGGTCACCGATGGCCAGATTGGGATCAGGCAGGAGGTTGGCGTGCTTTTCGACCGGGATGGACTCGCCGGTCAGGGCGGACTCTTCGATCTGAAGGTTAATCGACTCGATCAGGCGGGCATCCGCGGGGATTTTATCGCCGGTGTGCAGGCGGATCACGTCGCCGGGGACGAGATCACGGGCAGGGATGACGGCTTCTTGGCCATCGCGCAGGACGGTGGCATTGGGGGCGGCCATCTGGCGCAGGGCTTCGATGGCGCGTTCGGCGCGGTATTCCTGAATGAATCCGAGGACGACCGAGAACAGCACGATGACGGTGATGGCGATGGCTTCGACGCCGTGGCCGAAGAAGATCGACAGCAGGGTGGCGATGAGCAGGATGATGATGAGGACGTTCTTGAACTGCTCAAAGAGGATGGCCCAGGGGGAGATATGCTCGGCGGCCTGGAGTTCATTGGGGCCATATTTTGCCAAGCGTTCGGCGGCTTCGGCATCACGAAGGCCGGACTGACCCGAACCGAGGCTGGAATAGGCCGCATCCACCGTTAAGGTGTGCCATGTGGGTGTCGATGAGACGGCAGATGGAGAGACGGCGGACATCATGTACCTTTCCTTGCAGGCATTCAGCGGGGCAAGATAGACGATCTATCTGCACATTAGCAGATAACCTTCGACGATACCCCCCAACAAATGGGGGGTATCGTATTGAGAACTGTCAGAGAACGCTGGCAAGAAAGCAGCGCGATCAGTTGTAGGCCAGGACGCCGCCGACGTAGGTTTGCTCGACGCGGAGGTCGGTCAAGGCTTGGGCGGGGGTGGTCAGTGGGTCGCCGCTGAGGACGGCCAGATCCGCCCACTTGCCAGGGGTGAGGCTGCCGCGATTGTCGGCGTCGCCGCTGGCGATGGCCCCGCCCATGGTGTAAGCATAGAGGGCTTCAGCGGCGGTGATGGCCTGCTCGGGGGCGATGGGATTACCGAAGGGGTCGCGGCGGTCGAGGGCGGCCTGCATCCCGAGCAGAGGGCTGTCATCGGGAACGACGGGCGCATCCGAACTGAGGGCGACGGTGAGGCCGGCGTCGAGCATGGCGCGGACGGGATAGCAGCGGGGGATGTACGAATCGGGCAGGTAGCGGCGGAAGGCCGCGCCGAGGGCAGGCAGGAAGACGGTCTGTGGGACGGCGATGACGTCGAGCGCCTTGCAGCGGCGGAGATGGTCGGAGTTGGGCAGGCCAAGGTGTTCGATGCGGTGGCGCAGGCCGGGTTTACGCTGGTGGAGCGTTTCGTAGGCGGTGAGGACCTGGTCGATGGCGACATCGCCGATGGCGTGCGTGCCGATGCGGAAGCCGGCATTATGGGCTTCCCACATCAATTCGGTGAGTTCGTCGAGTTCAAAGCGCAGCAGACCGTGCTGGAGCGTGACCTTGTAGGGTTCGCTGAGGGCGGCGGTGGCCCCGCTGAGGCCGCCATCGGCGAAGAACTTGACGCTGTCGATGCGCAGGAAGTCGCTCAGGTGACGTTCGGGCAGGGAGAGGGTGTCGGTTCCGCCATCCGGGCGGCGGATGGGCATGCCGTTGACGCGCACGGGCAGTTCGCCGCGCGAGTCCAGCAGGCGATAGACGCGGGTGTGGAGGGGGGTGAGCAGCGGGTCGGTGGCGCTGGTGATGCCCAGGCTGAGCTGGTGGCGGAGGCAGGCTCTAATGGCTTCGGCCAATTCCTCGTCAGTGGGGTCGGGGATGATGCGGGTAACGAGGCCCATGGCGGTCTCCTGAAGGAGGCCGGTGGCTTCGCCGTTGAGGTCGCGGACGATGACGCCGCCGGGGGGGTTGGGGGTATCATGGGTGATGCCGGCCAGATGCAGCGCCAGCGAGTTGGCGACGATCATATGGCCGCAGGTGCGCGTCAAGGCGATGGGGTGCTCCAGGCTGGCTCCATCGAGATCGTGGCGGGTGGGATGGCGGCGTTCGGGGAGTTCAGCTTCGTTGTAGCCGCGCCCCAGACTCCAGGTTCCTTTGGGTAGGGTTTCGGCGCGGTCGCGGAAGTTTTCGATGATGTTCTCGATGTCCGGGGCGGCCTTGATGCTGGCTGGAACCTGCCGGGTGAGCAGCAGGCCGAGCTTCCAGATATGGACGTGGGCGTCGTTGAAACCGGGGATGAGGGTGCGGCCAGCCAAATCGATGCGGCGCGTGCCGGGGCGGGCGGCGGCTTCGACCTCGGCCAGCGTGCCGACGGCAGCGATGCGCCCATCGTCACCGACCAGGAGCGCCTCGACATGGGGATAGCGGGGATCGACGGCGTGAATAGTTCCGCTGTGGAAGAGGAGCATCGTGAGTCCTCACTCTGGTGGACGATCAGGTTGACTATGCTTATGGTAGCTGATTTTGGGCTGTACTGGGTAGAACCTGTTGGGATGGGCAGGGAGTCTCTAGTCTAACTTGAGCGGCAGCTTGACCATGACCTGTGTGCCCTTACCGGGTTCACTGGTCAGCTCGATGATGCCGTGGTGTGAAGCGACGGCCTTCTCCACAATCGACAGGCCGATGCCCAGCCCTGGCGCTTCGTTGATATTGGTTCCCCGGAAGAACGGCTCGAAGACCCTGTCACGGTCCTCCGGCAGGATGCCAAAGCCGTGGTCGATGACCTTGAGTTCGATGGCCTCGGTTGTGGCGTTCACGTCGATCTCGACGCGCGAGGCGGGAGGCGAATACTTGAGCGCGTTCGACAGCAGATGAGTCAGAATGAGGCGCATCAGGTGTTCATCGGCTGGCACCTGGCTGAGCGGCCCGCTCAGGCGCAGATCGATGGTCTGGGCAGCTTTGAGCAGTTTGGGGACATCGTCGATGATCTGCCTGCACAGGCGCTCGAGATCATAGGTCGAGGCGGAAAAATCTGAACTGAACGACAGCCCCTTGACCACAAGCGACATGTTGTCGAGCATACCGGTCAGGGTACGAATCTGGCTGCGAATCTGGTGCAGTCGTTCGACGCGCTGGGTCTCGTTCATACGCTGGCCGTAGTATTCCAGCAGGTCGGTGGAAGACGAGATGACGGCCAGCGGCGTGCGCAGTTCATGCGACAAGCGCGACATCATCCGCTGCATTAATTCGCCGAGTTCCTGTTCTTTCTGGAGTGCCGTCACCAGCCGTTCCTGCTCGACCAAAGCCCGCTGCATCCAGCGCCGCTCGCTAATATCACGGGAGGTGAAGACCGCCCCAGTGACGTTCCCGGCGCTGTCGGTCATCACGCGCCCGCTCGTTTCCACCCAGACGTAGTACCCGTCGGCATGTTTGAAGCGGTACTCGATCATGTCACCATCGCGCTTCTGGAAAGCGGTCTGCGCCGAACGCCTGACCAGTTCGAGGTCATCGGGATGGATATACTCGATCGCTGAATGGCCGATCAAGTCACTGGGTTCATAGCCAAGGGCGATGCGGTGAGCTGGGCTGGCATGGGTGAAGATCAGATTGGCATCCACCATCGAGACCATATCGTGCATGTTGTCAGCGATGGTGCGGAGCCGCTCCTCACTCAGGCGCAGCGCCGCTTCGACATTGCGCCGCTCGGTGACGTCCTGGAAATAGCCCAGGAACTGGGTCGGCTTCCCGTCGGCATCCCGCTTGAAGACCATGTCGTGGAAGGCGATCCAGCGCCACTCTCCATCCGCGTGCCACATCCGATGTTCGCTGTCGATGATCTCGCCGTCTTTGGCCTGGGCCAGACGGCGAACCTTGTCATCGAAGATGGCGCGGTCATCGGGATGGACGAATTGACCGTAATACGCATCGCTGGCCTGGGCTATGTCTTCCAGGTGATAGCCGAGGTTGGTCTTGCGATTGTGGAAGATGTTGCACTGTTCGGCCACGTCATAGATATAGATGTCCACGGGAACCAGTTCCATCACCTGGCGCATCAGCGACTCGGCCTGACGGAGCGCGTCTTCGGTCAGCTTGTGCGCAGTGAAATCGCGGCAGATGGCCTGAACCCGCAGGCTGTGGTCGGCTGCATTCTCGACGACCGTGCAGGAAGCTTCCAGCCAGATGACGTATCCTTTCTTGTGCTGGAAGCGAAAGGAGACTACATAAGGATTCCGGTCAACGACCGACTCCATGAACTGCCGGGTCACTACATCCCGATCTTCAGGAGGAATCCAGTCGAAGCTCACGTGGTCGAGGAGTTCTTCAGGGGCATAACCCAGTACAGAGAGACAGGATGGGCTGACATAGGTGATTTTGCCATCCGGCATCAGCTCGAGGATGACGTCATTCATCTGTTCAGCCAACGTCCGGTAGCGCTGCTCGCTCGCCAGCAATGCGTCTTCGATTTGCTTGCGCCTGGTGACATCGCGGCAGACGGCGATCAGCGAACGGACTTCACCCGACTCGTGGCGCACGACGCTGCCGGAGGCTTCCAACCAGACATAATCTCCATTTCGATGCTGGGCGCGGAACACGATATAAGGATCGATTTTGCCCTGCAGGGCGGCCTGAATCGCCTGGTTGATGCGCTCCAGGTCATCTGGATGGACTAAACTGAGGGACCAATTCTGGCGCAGCTCATCCGCCTCGAAATCCAGCACACGTTTGCAGGATGGGCTGACGTAGAGGAGTGTAGCCTCCGTGGAAATCTCGACGATAAAGTCATTCATGTGTTCGGCAAGTATGTTGAACCGCTCGCGGATGCGGTGAAGCGCCGCTTTGACGTCTTCCTGCCCCGCGGGTTCAGCCGGCGGGAGGAACGTCCCCATCCAGGCGGGCTGACCCTCGAAGCTCGTCGGACTGGCAGCACATTCTGCGGTCACGACCTGCTGATCGGCACGGAGGAAACGGAGGGTTTGAGTTGTGGTCTGATCGCCGGGTTGATCCCAGCCGCGCAGCTTGGTCCAGTCATCGGGGTGAATCCAGCGCTCGAGCGGCGATCCGACCAGCGCTGGCTGATCGCTGCGGAGGGCGGAGCAGGCGGCGAGGTTGGCGAAGGTGATATGCCCGTCACGGAAAACCAGAAGCGGGCAGGCAACCGCATCGAGGAGGAGTTTCGAAGTCGATTCGGAAACCGGGGTGGACACAAGCCACTCAACCTATCCCCGCGCTGAACGCGGTATAGTATCTGCGTCTACATAGTGTAGCATTACTGAGGACAACAAACCTGTGAGAATCCGCGCGGATGACGAAAGGATGACCTCATGCCCCGCGTAAAAACCCCGGACTGGGTGAAAGATGCTGTCTTCTACCAGATCTTCCCGGATCGCTTTGCCCGCAGCGGCAAGGTCCTGAAGCCGAACAACCTCGAAGCGTGGGATACAGCGCCGACAGCCCAGGGCTACAAAGGCGGCGACCTGTACGGCGTCATCGAACACCTGGATCACATCCAGGAGTTGGGCGCAACGGCCATCTACTTCACGCCCATCTTCCAGAGCGCGTGCAACCACCGCTACCACACCCATGACTACTACCAGGTCGATCCGCTGCTGGGGGGAAACAAAGCGTTCTACGCACTGCGCGATGAGATGCACCGCCGCGGCATGAAGCTGGTGCTGGATGGAGTCTTCAACCACGCCAGCCGGGGACATATCTTCTTCAACGACATTCTGGAAAACGGCCCGCACTCGGCGTGGCTGGACTGGTTCATCGTCCATGACTGGCCGCTGACGGCCTACAGCGGCGAGCGTCCCGCCAACTACGAAGCGTGGGTGGGCAACCGCGCCCTGCCGAAATGGAACACCGATAACCCGCAGGTGCGGGAATACATCATGCAGGTTGCCGAACACTGGCTGCGCGAAGGCATCGACGGCTGGCGGCTGGATGTGCCGTTCTGCATCACCAGCCCCGGCTTCTGGAACGAGTTCCGCAGCCGCGTCAAAGCCATCAACCCGGAAGCGTACATTGTCGGCGAGGTCTGGTGGGACAGCACCAACTACCTCCAGGGCGACCAGTTCGACGCCGTGATGAACTACCTGTTCACCGAGCCGGTCATCCAGTTTTGCGGCCAGAACCACCTCGACCGCAGCTTAGCCATCAGCGACTGCTCGTATGATCCTTATCCGGCCATTGATGGCGAACATTACGCCAAGAAGATCGCCAAGGTGCTTTTCCGCTACGATTGGGAAATTGCTCAAGCGCAGTTGAATCTGCTCGACAGCCACGACACCGCCCGGCTGCTGAGCATCGCCAGCGGCGACGCGGCGACTGTCCGGCTGGCGACTATCCTGCTGATGACCGCGCCCGGCGCGCCCAGCGTGTACTACGGCGACGAGATCGGCCTGCCAGGCCGCATGGACCCGGACTGCCGCCGTACTTTCCCCTGGGATAAACCGGAAACCTGGGATCGGGAGGCGCTGGCCTACCACAAGCAGCTCATCGCCATCCGCCATGCGCACCCGGCGCTGCGGCGTGGGCGCTACGAGCCGCTGCATCACAGCCCGACGACGTATACTTTTGGGCGCGTTCTGGAGGATGACTGCCTGCTGGTGGCGGTCAATGTGGGGGAGAAGGCCGCGAAGATCGAAGTCCCGGTACAGGATGTCTTCGCCGAGGGGACGGCCTTGAAAGCGGTCTATGGCAAGGGCAGCGCGACCGTCGAAGGCGGACTGGTCAAGCTCAACCTGCCCGCCCGTGATGGGGTGATCCTGACCCGGCAGGGGTGAGGGACAGTTGGATCAGTTCGGAGGAACGCATTATTTGACGCCGCCCCTCATGAGAACATGGACTGAGGGGCGGCAGACGGCTCCTCGCGGATCAGGGCGCGATTGCGCGATTCACGCCGGGACAGGCTCGGCAGCCTGCCGCTGGCGATGCACCACCAGCCCAATCGCCAGCCAGCCCAGACCAATCCCCAACATCATCAGGAACGTCAGCAGATTGTCGATTGATTGGCTGAAGCGTTCGGTGACCCCCATGATCATCACCCAGCCGGCCACGATTTGCAGCGGCAGCCAGCGGAAGACCGGCAGGAACGGAGCGCGGGCATACAGCAGGCCGAACAGCGCCAGCGCGATCACATGCACCAGGCCGGCGACGACCCAGATGTCCCAGAGCGATTCGCTGACGATCAGGCCGCCTGCCATCACCAGCGATGCAGTCCCACTCAGGGCGAGCAGTCCTTTCCTGAGCGTGCCGAGCGCTGCGCTGTACCGCAGCGCCAGCCCCAGGCAGCCTAGCCCGACGAACAGGAAGCTGGGCGCGGCCAGCAGCAGCAAGACCTGGTACAAGCCGTAGTAGCTGTAATGGTCGCCCGGCTGAAGCTGGCTGAAGGCCGCCAGCGCCCCAAACGCGCCGCCGAGGATTAGAAACGGGCCAGCAAGCTGGCCGAAGGTGGCTTTCGACATAGTGAAGTTGACCTTTCTGCGTTCTTCAATGACCGTCACGGTGAGGTCGAGCAGCGTCGCGCACCACCACAGCGCCATCCCCGCCAGTCCATCCTGGCCGTAGCGCTCACGGCAGACATCCCGGAACACCTGCGCCATCAGCGGGCCATATTCCTGCCGGTAGGCTGCCGGATAGAGGATCAGCAGGGCGCGGTAGACCTGTTCGGAAAAGATGATGACCGGCGGCATCGTCCTCATGATCCCGCCCCTCCCACAAGCCTTTTCGACTGGGCGACGTTCAGCAGCGTCGCCAGCCGTCCCGCTTCTGCCCGCGCGACCCGCTCGCCGAAGGCCGTCAGGCGGTAGTAACGCCGCCGTTCATCATCCAGCGCCGGATCGGGGCGTTCTTCGGTCTCCTCGATCAGGTTGGCTTCGAGCATCCGCTTGATGGTTCCGTAGAGCGTTCCCGGCCCCATCCGCAGCGTTCCGTTCGTGATCCGGGTGACTTCCTGCATGATGCCGTAGCCGTGCTTTTCCCCATCCGCCAGCGCCAGCAGGATGTGGAAAACCGCCGGGGTCAGCGGCAGCATATCATTCGGTCTCATGGTGGCATCCGACATGCGCTTAACCTCACATACATCTGTCGTGGATATATCCGCTGCGGTCATAATACACGCATTTGCTTCCGCTGTCAAGCAGGCTGCGACGCCATGTCGCCAGCAAGACTGATCGAAAGTCCAGGCCGCCCCGTTCGACAGGCTCACTCCATCTGGTGTATGCTTGGGATGGGCGGCTCACGGGCTGCCCACTTCTCTTATAGGTTGATGGAGACCGATCCTCATGTTTCAGGATGTGGGCCAGATCACCAAGTCGCTCGGTGAGCAGCAGTATATTTCCACGGACGAAATCTCGACCGTGATGTTCCTGGCCGATAAGCTGGAAAAACCAGTGCTGACCGAAGGGCCGGCGGGCGTGGGCAAGACCGAACTGGCCAAAGCCTGGGCGAAAGCCAACGGCCGCCCGCTGATCCGCTTGCAGTGCTATGAAGGGCTGGACGAAAGCAAGGCGCTCTATGAATGGGAATATGCCAAGCAGATGCTTTATACCCAGCTTCTGCGCGATAAGCTGAGCGAGGTGCTGGCTGGGGCGACGAGCCTGACCCAGGCAGCGGATCGTCTGGCGCAGGAGGAGAACGTGTTCTTCTCGGAACGCTTCCTGCTGGCGCGGCCGCTCCTCCAGGCTATCACCGCGCCGGAGCCGGTCGTCCTGCTCATCGACGAGATCGACCGCGCTGATGCCGAATTCGAAGCGTTCCTGCTGGAAATCCTGAGCGACTTCCAGGTCTCGGTGCCGGAAGTCGGAACCATCACCGCGCGGCATATGCCCACGGTGATCCTCACCAGCAACAACACCCGCGAGCTTTCCGAGGCGCTGAAGCGGCGCTGCCTGTACCTGTTTATTGATTATCCCAGCCACGACGCCGAACTGCGCATCGTGCGGATGCGCGTGCCGGAACTCAACGCGCGGATCGCGCAGCAGGCCGTCGAGGTCGTCCAGAATTTGCGCCAGATGGACCTCAAAAAGAATCCGAGCGTCTCGGAGACTATCGACTGGGCCAAATCGCTGGTGATGCTCAATGCCGACAGCCTGGATAAGCACACGCTGGAAACGACGCTGACGGTGCTGCTCAAGCACGAGAGCGATGTGCAGAAAGCCCGGCGTGCCCTGACGGGCGGCAAAGGCGAGCATCCCATCAGCCGCCGGGGCGATACTGGCAATCTGGGCGGGGGCCGGCGGGGCTGGCCGAACTAAGTGGTGCATCCGGCAAGTTCTGCCCTCATCCCCCGGCCCCCTTCTTTTCAGGGGCAGGTTTTTTCATGATCCTCACCCCCAACCCCCTCTCCATTGCATGGGGAGGGGGCTTAAGAGGTTAGAAAGGTTCAATCGGTGGGCATGAACTGACGCCGGGCAAAAAATCTACCCTTGAGAACTGCCCCCTTCTGCCGAGGGGAGAAGAGGAAAAACCTTCCGGGGGCGTCCTCCGCAGCCCCCTGTTTTTCTCGACGATTTACCAGATGCACCACTAAGGCGCGTATTCGCTAACGTGGGGGCAGCGGGATGGTCTGCCCCTTTTTTGTTTGGACTGCTGCCGCGAGAGGCCGCATTGGGGAGTTCCGGTCACTCGCGTTACAATACGAGGCGTTCTCGATGTCGGCTGCTCAGCACGTCGGTAGACATGGAATAGGCGCTTTGGGAGGAACAAAGGCATATGGGACTTCTCTTCAAGAACGGAACCGTCATCACGGCCAGCGACATGGTTCAGGCCGATGTCCTGGTCGAAGGCGAGAAGGTCGTGATGATCGGCCAGAATATCCGGCCGCAGGGGCACGAGGTCATCAACTGCAAAGGCAAGTACCTGATGCCCGGCGGCATCGATGTACACACTCACCTGGATCTGCCCTTCGGTGGGACCTACAGCAATGATGACTTCGATGTCGGCCATAAGGCGGCAGCTTTCGGCGGCACGACCATGCACATCGATTTCGTCATCCAGCCTAAAGGCGGCAGTCTGCATGATGGTCTCAAGACGTGGCGCAAGAAGGCTGAACCCGCCCAGATCGATTACGGCTTCCATATGGCCGTGACCGACCTGCGCGATGATGTCATGGACGAAATCCCGACGCTGGTCGCAGAAGGCATCACCAGCCTGAAGCTGTTTATGGCCTACAAGAATGTCTTCCAGGTCGATGACCGCACCCTCTATCGCGCCATGCAGCAGGCCGCCAAACACGGCATGATCGTCATGGTGCACGCGGAAAACGGCGATGTCGAAGAGCAGCTGCGGCTGCAACTGCTGGCCGAGGGCAAGACCGAGCCGCACTGGCATTACCATTCGCGGCCGCCAGAGATCGAAGGCGAGGCTACTAACCGCGCCGTGGTCATGTCGGGGCTGACCGGCTGCCCGCTCTATGTCGTCCACATGACCTGCGAGCCGGCCATTGAAGCGCTGCGGCGGGGCCGAGCGCTGGGCTACCCGGTCATGGGCGAAACCTGCGTCCAGTACTTCTACGTCACCTATGACAAGCACCTGCGCGCGCCGGGCTTCGAGGGCGCCAAGTTCGTCTGCTCGCCG
The DNA here is from genome assembly GCA_964556745.1 of uncultured Anaerolineaceae bacterium. Lineage (GTDB taxonomy): Bacteria > Chloroflexota > Anaerolineae > Aggregatilineales > Phototrophicaceae > CFX2. The sequence continues at coordinate 3,829 of CAZKXW010000093.1, read as the reverse complement.
CCCATCCGCAGCACGCACGATCACGGCGTCCTGTGGCAGGCGGTACGGGATGGCACGCTCCAGGCGGTCAGCACCGACCACTGCGACTTCTGGTACGAAGGCGGCGTCGGCCCGTGGCAGGATTGGGGCGCGGCGCACAACGGCGGCGATTGGGTGGAATACGAGAAACAGAATCCTTCCTACCGCCGTCCGGGCAAGGAACTGGGCAAGGGCAACTTCGCTAAGATTCCCAACGGGCTGCCAGGCATTGAAGACCGCATGATCGTCATGTGGCACCTGGGTGTGAACGGCGGCAAGATTTCGCCGACGCGCTTCGTCGAGGTCAACTCGACCAACCCGGCCAAGATTTTCGGCTGCTATCCGCGCAAGGGCACGATTGCGGTTGGCTCGGACGCGGATATTCTGGTCTGGGACCCGAACAAGCGCCACACCATTAGCGCGAAAAGCCATCACATGCGCTGCGACTACAATCTGTACGAGGGCATGAAGGTCAAGGGAGTACCCATTCAGGTCTATCTGCGCGGCCAGCGGATCGTCAACGGTGAGCTGTGGCTGGGCAAGAACGGGAACGGCCAGTACATCGCCCGCGCTCCCGGCGCGCCGGTGCTGTAAACGCCACGCCGTGAATCTGAAAGGACGGCAGTGTTACCCGCCTGCCGTCCTTTTTGAACCGGCAGCGCTCGCGCAAACATCACAGCAATCACCCCCATGCGCATTATGTGATCTTGGGTTCTGTGCATTTTCGTTGCTAAAACCAGCGAAATCGGGCAGAGTCTTGCCAGCGAATCGCATTGTACCCGCATGAGGAACGTGCCTATGAGCATCCGTATCGCCAACGCCCCGGTCAGTTGGGGCATCTATGAGTTCAAGGACATCGAGCCGAAGTACCCCTACAGCCGCGTCCTGGACGAGATCGTCGAGACTGGTTACACCGGCCTGGAACTCGGCCCGTGGGGCTACCTGCCGACCGATCCGGCCGTCCTCCGCTCGGAATTGGAGAAGCGCAAGCTCCAACTGCTCTCTTCCTATGTCCCGGTCAAGCTGGTCGATCCCAGCGCCCACGCCGACGGCGAAGCGCAAGCCCTCCGGGTTGGCCGCCTCCTGGCCGACTGCGGCGCCCAGGTGATCGTCCTGGCCGATGACAACGGCACTGTGCCCGATCTCATCGCCCGTTCGGGCCACCGCACCGGCTCGATCCTCTCGGCCGCTGAGTGGGATGTCTTCGCCCAGGGCGTCAACCGAATCGCCCGCCGCGTCCACGACGAGTTGGGGCTAAAGATCGTGTTCCACCACCACTGCGCCGGCTATGTCGAAACCCCGGAGGAAACCCGTAACCTGATGGATCGCGTCGATCCTGATCTGGTCGGGCTGTGCCTGGATACGGGCCACTGGCACTATGCCGGCGGGGATGCCGTGGAGTGCATCCAGGAATATGGCGAGCGGGTCCGCTACCTGCACCTCAAGGATTGCAGCGCTGATATCCGCGAGCTGTGCCGGCGCGAAAAGCTCAACTACCGGGAGGCAACCCAAGCCGGAGTCTACTGCGAACTCGGCCAGGGCATGGTCGATTTTCCGACCATCCTCAGCCGGATGCAAAGCCTGGGCTACGACGGTTGGGCCATCGTCGAGCAGGATGTGTTGGTGGATGATCTGGAGGCCCCGCGCCTGAGCGCTCGGCGCAACCGCGAGTATCTCCGCAAGCTGGGGTTCTGATCTACCATTTCTCCATCGGCGCGGCTATAATCCGCCGGGATTAGCCCCAGGAGCGGGGCAGTGAAAGCGAGAATTCAATGACCCAAGTGGACACCATCATGGATGGGATCGTGGTCAGCCTGGCGTACTTGCTGACCGTCGATGGGGAGGAAGTGGACCGCGCGACCGCGGAGTCTCCGCTGGAGTATCTGCACGGCGCGGATAACATCGTGCCCGGCCTGGAACAGGCGCTGGAAGGCCGCCGGGTTGGCGAGCGCATCAGCGTAGCCGTTCCGCCGGAACTGGGCTACGGGGCCTATGATGAGGAAGAGATCGACGAATACGACCGCGACGAAATCCCCGATGCCGACCAGCTTGAACCGGGGACACTGATCGAGGTCGAGGACGAAAACGGCTTCATCTACGAGGGCGTCATCACGGAAGTGACCGACAGCCTCGTCCTGGTGGACTTCAACCATCCGCTGGCGGGCAAGACCCTGCTGTTCGATGTGGAAATCCTGTCGCTGCGCGAAGCCGAGCCGGAAGAACTCGATCACGGCCATCCCCATGCGCTGGATGGCTTCTACGGCGACGATGACTACAGCGACGACGACTACGACGATGACGAAGACGGCCGCGCCTGATCCAGCCGCGCGGAGGCCCGCCCTGATGAGGGGCGGGCGTCCTCCCTCAGCATGTCCCCCACCCTGATCCTGGCCTCCAGTTCACCCCGCCGCCGCGAACTCCTGAGCGCGTTGGGCGTGGCGTTCACCATCATTAGGCCCGATATCGATGAAACCCAGCGCCCCGGCGAGGCTCCGCTGGATTATGTTCGCCGCCTCAGCCGCGAGAAAGCCGTCTATGTCGCCGAGCAGATCAGCCCGCCCGCCGCAGTCCTGGCCGCGGATACCAGCGTTGTGCTGGGCGCGGATACGCTCGGCATTGACGCGCAGGGTGAGGTGCTGGGCAAGCCAGTCGATAGTGAAGACGCACGCCGGATGCTGGAACGGCTGCGCGGGCGCACCCATCAGGTCTGCACGGCTATCACGCTGGCGGTGATCCAGCTGGGGCAGCAGCCTGCTCTGCTGACCGAAGTCGCGCGGACGGATGTCCTCATGCGGCCGTACACCGACGCCGAGATCGCCGCCTACATCGCCAGCGGCGATCCCTTCGATAAAGCCGGCGGCTACGCCATCCAGCACCCGGTATTCCGCCCGGTCGAGCGCATCGAGGGCTGCTTCTCGAATGTGGTTGGGCTGCCGGTCTGCACGCTGCGGAACGCGCTGGCCAGGATCGGCTGGCCGGGAATCCAGGCCGCGCCAGGCTGTTCCTGCCGCGCCGAGTACGGGGGCATGTTCTTCGTGTAGGGCGGATCATCCGAGACCGGCTCGTGAGCCAGCCGCGCTATAATGGTGGTGTTGGCGAACCTCCGTCAGCCCTCATCCCCCGCCCCCTTCTCCCTCATGGAGAAGGGGAGAAAATACCGGGATCCGGGGATCAGATGAGTTCGCCAACAGTATCGCTATAATGGTAGTGAGCAGTGGAGTATGAGGGCATAACGCGATGGAAGCGGTACAACTCGCTGAAATGGTGACATTGGAGGCGTTCGAGGCGTTCCTGGCCCAGCCGGAGAGCCGCAACCGTGACTTTGAATGGATCGGCGGGAGGATCGTCGAGGTGGTTTCCAACAGCTATTCTTCTGAGATTGCCGCGCTCCTGCTCATCCGGGTCGGTGGTCATGTGCTGGCGAACAAGCTCGGCCGTGTCACCGGAGCCGATGGCGGCTATATCATCGGCGGAGATCGCTACATTCCCGATGTCGCCTTCGTGTCTTATACCCGCCAACCGGAACCCTGTCATGACGCCTATAACCCGGTTCCTCCCGATCTGGCCGTCGAGGTACTATCCCCGACGAATGCGGAGCGGGACATCCGCCTCAAGATCGTGAATTACCTGCGCGTTGGGACAACGGCCTGGCTGGTCGATCCCGCCGAACAGACCGTCGAGGTCTACGCGCCGGATCAAGCCCCGCAGATCATCCGCAAAAACGGTGTGCTCGATGGCGGGAAGCTGCTGCCGGGGTTCAAGCTGGCGCTGGCGGATTTGTTCGCGGAGGGAACGGGGGCGGGCTGACCGC
>CAZKXW010000092.1:0-19125 GCA_964556745.1 uncultured Anaerolineaceae bacterium | reverse complement strand
GCACGCGCCTGCGGAAATAGGCGCCGAGGAGGGCGAGCCCGGCGCCGAGCAGGACGGCGATGAGCACGGCGAGGAGTACCAGTTCGAGCGTCGCGGGGAGACGCGCGAGGATCAGCGTCATCACGTCCTGGCGGCGGAACAGGATGATGGTCAGGCCGACCAAGCCGACCAACCAGATCAGGGTCAACAGCAGCGAAACTTCGGCACTGAAGCCGCCGCCCGCGTTCTGATCGAGCAGTGGGAAGGTGTAGGCGGCGCTGGCGGTATCCCAACTGCTCAGGTTGGATAGATTATACCCTGGCGTGAATTTGTAGATGGCGATCAAGCCGGGGGCTTGCAGGAGATTGCTGAGGAGCATCAGCACCAGGAAGATGGCCTGTTCGGCCAGGGTGGCGACCACGCCGAAGAGGAGCGCCCCCAGGAACGTCCGTGCCAGCATCGCGCCCAGGGCGGCATAGCAGGCGGCGATGAGCGCGGCGGCGATGCTGATGAAAGCCTGGGCCGCGAAGTGGGGCAGGAACAGGCTGAGGGTCTCGGCGTTGAAGTCGGGGCCGTAGGTGGTTCCGGCGACGGCGGCGACGACTCCGCTCATGATGCCGGAGATCAGGCTGGCGCTGATGAAGGCCAGGGTAATCATCCCGGTCATGGTGAGAAATTTGGCGAGGATGATGGAGGCGCGGGATCGACGCGGCAGCAGGTTCTTCCACATGCTGCGCTGGTATTCCCCGCCGAAGACCTCGGCGGCGAAGATGACCAGCACCAGCCGCCCGAACATCGAGTTGACGATGGTCCAGAAGAGGAGGGTTTGCTGCGGCCAGTTGGGGGGCGCGGCGCGGATGATCTCCTGGAACCTTGATGAGAAGGCATAGCCGATGACGGCGAGCGAGAGGAAGGTCAGGGTTCCGATGGGGAAAATCCAGACGAGGAAACTCGTCACCCAGAGGTTGCCGTTGAGTTTCTGCCATTCGGCGCGGCACAGACTCCACATATCACTTTTCTCCCTGGATGGCGGCCAGAAAATAGGCTTCGAGGCTCTGGCGCTGGACAGCGACTTCATAGATATCGATGCCGGCTTCGGTCAGCGCCCGGACGAGGTGGGGGGCGTCCTCACGCCCGGCTTCGACGAGCAGACCGGTTTCTCCGTTGGGGGCTAGCTTCCAGCGCCCGGCGATGATCTGGCGGGCGCGTTCCAGCGGGGAGGCTTCAACGCGGAGGCGGGTGTTTTCGGCCAGCAGGGACTCGACCGTGCCCTCGCGGATGAGCTGGCCGCGATGGATGATGGCGACGCGGTCGCAGACCTGTTCGACCTCGTTGAGCATGTGGCTGGAGAGGAAGACGGTTTTGCCGTGCTGATCGACCAACTGGCGGATGAGGGTGCGGATTTCCTGGATGCCGGCCGGATCGAGGCCGTTGGTAGGTTCGTCGAGGATGATGAGGTCGGGATCGCTGAGGAGGGCAGCGGCCAATCCGAGGCGCTGCTTCATGCCCGTTGAATAGCCGCGTGCCCGGCGGTCGGCGCGGTCGGCCATGCCGACCGTTTCCAGCAGGGTTTGAATGCGCCTGCGGTCGAGCAGGCCGCCAGTCCGCGCCAGGACTTCGAGGTTGCGGCGTCCGCTGAGGAAGGGGTAGAAGGTTGCGCCTTCGACCATCGCGCCGACGCGCCGGAGGACGGCCATGTTCTCGCGTACGGGCTGGCCGAACAGCGTCACGCTGCCCCGCGTGGGGCGCACGAGGTCGAGCAGCATCCGAATGGTGGTGGTTTTGCCAGCGCCGTTCGGCCCCAAGAAACCGTAGACCTGGCCGGACTGGACTTCAAAAGAGATGTCGGTCAGGGCATCGACGCGGCGTTTACCCCGTCCGAAGTGCTTGGACAGATTTTCGACGTGAATGGCGGTGGTCGAACTCATGATGGTGAAATGGCTCCTGTCCTAATGGAGGGAAGAATTCAACCACGAATTATGCTTGCATAGGCGACCCGCCGGGTCGCCCCTACGATGATTCGTCGTTGATTTCTCCACAATCTGATATGTCGTCAAGCGACATATCGCCATACGATATATTAGACCTGTTTTGCAGGAGCCGTCAAGAGGGCAAGCGTTAAGATAGGGTGGCGACCAGATCGTAGAGGCTGGTGAAGGCGCGGGTCTGGCCGTTCTGATGGAGCGTCCAGACGGTCGGATCGGAGCTGGAGTCGATGGTAACGCGGGTGGGCGAGTCCTGGCCGTTCATCACGACGCAGCAGCCGGCGCGTTCGAGCGCCCGCGCTGTCCAGATGGCGGCCATGCCGCTCCCGTGCAGGTCGATAGTTCCAGCAGGGGGATGGGTACTGCGGAAAGAGCCGGTGTAGGGGTCGAAGACGACTCCCTCGGAGCGAAAGGCGGACTCGAACGCGCCGTTCAACACCAGGTCTTCGGGCGCGCCGACGGTCAAGGGGCCGCCGCGCGGCAGGAGCCAGATGCGGTCGGCGCTGCGGAGGGCCAGGTCGAGGTCGTGGGTGGAGAGCAGGATGGCGCGTTGGGTTTCCCGCGCGAGGCGGCGGAGCAGGGCCATGAGTTCGGCGCGGCGGGGCAGATCGAGGAAGGCGGTCGGTTCATCGAGGAGCATGAGGGCAGGCTCCTGCGCGAGGGCACGGGCGATCATGATCTTCTGGCGCTCGCCGTCGCTGAGTTCGCTCAGGTAGCGGCTGGTGAGGTCGGCAGCGCCGACGGCCTGGATCGCCTGATGGACGATCCTCTCGTCTTCAGCCGTGAGCCGGCCCATCCAGCCGGTGTAGGGATAACGGCCTAGGGCGACCAGGGCATAGGCGGTCATCATGCCAGCATCGACGCGCTCGGTCAGGACCAGGCTGAGGCGGCGGGCGCGTTCGGTGGGGACGAGACTATACACATCCTGGCCGAGCAGGTGCACAGTGCCATGCAGTGGGGACTGCATCGCGGCTAGGGTTCGCAGCAAGGTCGATTTGCCCGCGCCGTTCGGCCCGATCAAACAGACGAGTTCGCCCGCATGGAGCGTCACATCGACAGCGTCAAGGATGACTTTGGGGGCGTGGCGCGGGATGGGATAGCCGACGGCCAGAGCGCGGGTTTGCAGCACGACAGCGGGCGGCTCGACGGGCAGCGGTGGGCGGGCTGTAAGGGCTACAGGCTGAGGGGCGCGCAGATGTTCGCGGATCATGCAGCAAAACTTTCTCGTAGATTGCGCCGCCGCAGGATGACCAACACGACGACTGGCGCGCCGATCAGGGCGGTGATGGCGTTGAGCGGCAGGACGACCTGGCTGCCGGGGGCCTGGGCGATGAGATCGGCCAGCAGGGCCAGCAGGCCGCCCAGACAGGCAGAGGCAGGAATCAGGATGCGGTGGTCAGCGGAGCCGAGCAGCGTGCGGGAGAGATGGGGGACGGCCAGTCCCAGGAAGCCGATGGGGCCGCAGAAAGCCGTGACCGCGCCAGTCAGGAGCGCGGCGCTGATGAGGAGGCCGAGGCGGGCGCGGCGGACATTCAGGCCGAGGCTGCGGGCGTAGGTTTCGCCGAGGAGCAGGGCATTGAGCGGCTTGCTAAGGAGGAAGGTTCCGACCAGACCCAGCGTCGCTGCGCCGACGAAGAGAGGCATCTGCCGCCAGCTGACTCCGCCGAAGCTGCCGAATGTCCAGTTGATGTAGGCCTGGATGCGTTCTGGGATGCTGAAGTAGAGCAAGATACTGACGAGCGCACCAGTGGCATAACCGAACATCAGGCCGAGGATGAGCAGGGTCATGACGCTCTGCAGACGCGAGGCCGCAGCGATAACGATGAGCATGGCGACGGCTGCGCCGAGGATGGCCGCAGCCGTCAAGCCGAGGTCACCGGCCAGTCCCAATCCAGCCAGGAGCGCGCCGCCGGTTGTGCCGAAGGACAGAACCGCCAGGGCGACTCCCAGGCTAGCGCCCGAACTGACGCCGAGGACATAGGGATCGGCCAGCGGGTTACGGAAGAGAGTCTGCATGTTGAGGCCGGCTGCGCCCAGCGCGGCTCCGGCGAAGATGGCTGTCAGCGCTTTGGGCAGGCGGAAATCGACGACGATGGTCGTCCAGGTGGCGCGGGCTGGCTCGCGGCCGAGCAGAATGGTGATGACCTGATCGAGCGGGATGCTGACGGAGCCTATCGTCAGGCTGAGGACGAAGGCTCCGAGCAGCAGGACCAAGAGCAGCGGCAGCCGCCCCCAGGGTAGGGTCGGCTGGACGATGGGCGGGTGGCTGGCGGCCGCCGCGACAGACTTAGAGGGGTTCACTCGGGATCCGTTTGTAGAAGTAGAGTTCATGATCGGGCAGCACATCCGGGTGGAAGATGCGAACCAGATCCGCGAGGATGAGATCAGGGTTGGCGTAACCGGTCTCGAAGTAATCGCTGCCGCCGTTGGCGTTCAGGCGGGCGTTGTTGCTGTAGACCTGGTCATTCTGGAAGGCGGCGAACCCGGCATAGCGGGGTTCCTCGGCTTCGGCATCGGCAAGGGAGGCCCAATACGGATTGACGTTCACCCAGAAGTCGGCTTCAGCGGCGCGGTCGAAGACGGTCTCGAAGTCCAGGAAGAGGCTGCCCGTAGAGGGGTCATCCGCCCAGAGGTAGTCCGCGCCCGCGTCGGCGAGAAGCTGCGCCAGATAGCTGCGGCCGCCGGGCATGTACCAGGTTCCGTCGTAGGGCGTCCCGGCGAAGACGGTTGGGCGCGATTCGAGCGACTCAGTCTGCTGGCGGAGGGCGTCGTAGCGGCCTTTGACCTCGGCGAAGTGGGTTTCGGCCAGCGCCTCGGTGTTGAAGAAGAGGCTGAGGAACTTACCCCACTCAGCCACACCCAGCGGCGAGGTATCCAGGAAGTCGGCGTTCAGGACGGTTGGCAGGCCGGCTTCCTGCAAGGCGGGATAGTCGGTGTCGCCCGCGAAGTAACGCTGGGTCAGGATCAAGTCGGGTTCGAGATCGATAACCTGTTCGACGTTGACTGCCTGGCCGCTGCCGCCGCCGCCGATTTGCAGCACAGTGCCGTCCTCAACGGCGGTTTGCACGGCGGGGTTAGAGGTATACAGGACGGTATCAACGGCGACAAGGCGGTCGAGAACGCCCTGGGCATCCAGATGCGGCAGGAAGCTGGTGGACATGCTGATGACACGCTGCACGGGCACTTCGATCACGGCATCGGCGGCTACGTCGTCAGGCACGGGCGTGCCACACTGGACGAGCAGATAGGTCAGCGGCGCTTCAGCCTCCGGCCAGGGGGTTTGCACGGTGACGACTTTGTAGTGATTAAAATATTCGACGCTGAAGCCTTCGGCGGCCTGAGCGGTCACTTTGGCCGGGAAGTAATCCAGGCTGGCGTCATAGGTGGCAACGCATTCAGCAGGATTGGGGGCGGCCAGGGCAGGGGTAAAGCCCAGGGCGAGGATGAGGACTGCGATCCATAGAACTGGACGGGTGCTATTCATGTGGCTCCTCCTCGAAGCACGAATAGAAATGATGACGAGACCCCTGCGCGTCGGGAAGGATGGAGATGTGCGGTTGGTGAAAGAAAAACCCGCCGGAAGGCGGGTGGATGGGAAAACATTCCCCGATCCCCCTTTGTCCGCGAAGGTGGCAGTCAGGCAGCGATGAAGGCGGGTAATCGGGCTTCAGGGCGTCGTCATGGACGCGGCTGTTACCGTTGCGGGACAGCGCCGGACTTGCACCGGCTTCCCCCCTTGTGCGCCACGCATCCGGGCGTTGGGCGCACCTTCATCGGCGAAAAAACTCGGATAAGAGCGTAACACGGTGGAGGCGAGCTGTCAAATCGGGGAGGCGGGCGCGCCCCAGGGCAGGTTGACAAGCACATCCATTTGGTATATTATATCTGCAACGGATGTATCTATAACGGATGTATCATGGCCTCTTCAGAATGCCTTTACCGATGCCTGCTGAGGCTGTATCCAGTGGATTTCCGCCGCGCGTATGGCGAGTCAATGGCGCAGCTTTTTAGCGACTTGTGCCGAGATGCGCGGCGGTCGTATGGGGTGTACGGCCTGGTCTGGCTGTGGCTGCGTATCCTACCCGACGTGTTTATTTCGCTAGTGATCGAACACCGCGACTCACGAAAGGAGCCGATGATGGATTCAACGCTCCGCCTTACTCCAGGGGCGATCCTGGTATGGGTTATGCCCGCGCTGGTGGCCCTGCTCCTGTTCATCAATCCAGAAGTGTTAAGAGGGGAATCACTGCCTTATATCGTGGCTGGCATCATCGGCGTGGGCGGTTATGCGTTGGGGCGTGCGGGACTGATTCCACGCCTGAAAACCTGGGGTGGGTATGCTGCGGGAGTTCTATTGTTTGGGGGTGGCTTCCTCGCCATCAATGTCTGGTCGCCCAGCATGAACACCGGCATCGAGCTGCTGCGCGTGTCTTCAGCGGCGGCCTTTCGCTTTGGCCTGCACCTTGCTGTGTGTCTGGCTGCGCTGGTCGTGCTGTACCGGGTGGCAAGGCGGGTTTCGATGTTGTTTCGAATTGTGGTGGTCGTACTGGCGCTCAACCTGGCGCAGTGGACGATCCTGCACAATACGCCGCGCGATGCACCGCTCATCTGGTCGGCGACCTGGATGCTGGGGTACAGCGTCACGGCGTTGTTCGTGGCGGTGGTGGGCGTCCGGTTGATGCGCCGGGCCGGTACGCAGGCGCTGATGGCGGTGGCGGTCGGGCTGGGATTGCAGGTGACTTTCTACACCATCGATGCGTATCGGGGAACGCCGCTCATCATCGTGATGCTGTTGGGGGCGTATATTCCGCTGATCCTTTGCCCGACGTGGCTGCTGGTGAGGCAGGACTGGCGTGCCCGGAAATATGGGCTGCTGGCGATCTGGACGCTGATGCTGACCGGTCTGTGGGCAGTCGATCTGCTGACGTGGCGTTCACCGGGGGAGGCGTTGATTAGTGTCCAATCCGTTCAGTTCCATCTGGGAACGAGTCTGCCCGTCTGGGCTGCCTTGTGGCTGGCGATCAAGATGATCGAACAGGAGATGCCAGCGGTGGATGCTCGCGCCGAGGGGCTATTGACGGGCGCTGTCATGATGACGCCGTGATTGATGATTCGAGGCATATCGAGCCGGTCTTATGGAGGGACGAATTCCAATGCGAATGATTCTTGCAGGGGCGACCCGCTAGGTCACCCGTGCGATGATTCGCCTTTGATTTGGTTTTCCCATTAGAGCCGTGCGACGAGACCTTCAATTGACGGAAGATACGGGTGTTTGCCACTGCAAGCCGGCCAGCGGGAAGGGGATTTGCAGCAGGAGGCTGCGGCTGCTGGTGGCGACATCGATTAACCAGATGCGAGACTGGTCGCGCTGGCCGATGGTCAGCACGGCGATCTGGGTGCTGTCTGGGGACCAGGTGAAGGCCCCGATGCCGCCCAATCCGGCCAGGAGGGGGCGCACGGCGCGGGTTTCGGGGTCGGCCAGATAGATGCGGCTCAGGCCGGATCGGTAGGCCAGCAGGCGGCCATCCGGCGACCAGGTGGGCCAATCCTCTTCCATGAGCGAGTTGCCGATGAAATCGACGCCATGCATACACTGCGGCGCGACTTGGGGGCAGGCGGTCTGGACAGTGAACATCTGCGAGGTTCCAGAGAGACGGCGGCTGAAGGCCAGCCAGCGGCCATCTGGCGACCAGGACGGCTGGCCATAGAGGATAGCGGAGCGCAGCAGCAGGCGTTCATTGGCGCGGCAGCCACGTGGGGCATTCAGGCACTGGACATCAACAGCATACAGGCGGGGGTTGCCGTCGCGGTAGGAGACGTAGACGACGCTGCTGCCGTCCGGCGACCAGACGGGATCGGCATCGGTGGAGCCAGTCTCGTTGACGAGATAGTTTTCTCCTGTAGCGGCTTCGACCAGCGCGGTGCGCGGCGTTCCACTCTGGCCGACGCGGACGGCCAACCAGCGGCTGTCCGGCGACCAGGCAGGCTGGCTGCTCAGGACATCGGCCAGAAGCAGGCGCGGCGGCAGTAAGGGGTCATCGGTGACATAGAGGCCGCTCTGACCCTGGATACTGCCGACGAAGGCCAACCAGGTTCCATCTGGTGAATAGACCGGAACGGAGCGGAGCGTGTCCAACGCCGTCAATGGCGCAGTAAGGTTACGTTTCAGATCGGCGGTGACGACATAGGAGACCAGATGGTTGTGCAGCGGGCGCATCATGCCGTAGACCAACTGATCGTTGGGCGGGATGAAGCGGCCGGCGGTGGCGGCGATGAGCAGCAGCGCCAGATTGACAAGGAGCAGGGTCAGGAGGAGCCGCAGGAGGAGTGAAGTGAGCTTCATTGTGGTCGCCAACTCATATGACCATCGCTGCCGGGAACCGGGATGGTATCCCGTTGGCCAGTTTCAGAATCAATGATGACTAAATGGACTTGCCCACGCCTATCTTTCGTCATGGTGGCGATACGGCGGCTATCCGCCGACCAACCGGTATCCGACGAGATGCCGGGCTGCAAGTCGCTGATGGGGATGGAGAGCAGCGTGCCATCACGCGAGTCCCAGATCATGAGGTGCGTCCAGCCAGAGATGAAGGCGAGGCGGCGGCTATCTGGCGACCAGACCGGGCGGGTTTCGATCACGTCGGTTTCGGTGATACGGACGATGTCTTCGATGCAGTCGGTGTCGAAGCGGTCGCAGCGCATGGACGCGACATAGACATCGCTGTCACTGGGGGCGGAAAAAGCACTGGTGGAATAGGCGAGGAAGCGGCGGTCGGGCGACCAGAGTGGAGGATCGCTGAACCAGGGGCGCGAGCGCAAGGTGTAGGCTTCGGTCAGGCAGGGATTCTCGGTCTGCGTATGAATACCTGCCAGCACGGGCAGTCCATCAAGCCAGGTGGCGAAGGTCACGCTGCCGCCGTCGGGCGTCCAGCTCAAGGTGGCGCTGCCGGCCAACCAGTCACTCAGGCACAGGCTGTGATTCGACGGGTTGTAGAGGGCGATGTGCAGTTCGCGGACAGTGCCGTTAAAAGTTTCCAGATCGACCTGGGTGGGGAAGGCCAGCAGGTTGTTGCGTGGCAGCCAGACCGGGCGGCCACGAATGACATGACCTTGCAGGTCAGCCGCCACGGCGCGGCCATTATCCAGCGAAAGGATGCGCAGTGTTACCCTAGCGACATCGGCAATGTAGGCAACGGAACTGCCGTCCGGCGACCAGACGAAATCGTAGGCTGACTCGGATGGCGGGGTCAGCGTCACGGTCAGATGCCGGGCAGTATCCATCAAACGCAGTCGCCAGCGGTTTTCGCTGGTTTGCCGGGTCTCCTGTAGATAGGCGAGCTGATCGCCCCGGCTGGGCAGCAGCCGGCCTAATCCGATCATGATGCTGATGATAATGGAGCTGAGGGCCGCGGCCGCGACTGCCGTCCGGAGGACTATCCGCGCAATCATGGGCTGTCGCCTTTCGGCTCGGAGGCGGCCGGCTCGATCTTGCCATCGCGCACCTGCCAGACCACAGCGCGATCCAGGAAGGCGGATGGGAAGATCTCCAGTTCGGCGGTGGTAAGGAGGGTCTGCGCGCCGCCGCTGATGCGGTCGAGCAAGTAGGCGCGGCGAGCGGAGTCTAACTCGGCGATGACTTCATCCAGGAGCAGCACCGGCCATTCGCCGATGCGGTCACGCATCCAGTGGAGTTCGGCCAGCTTGAGGGCCATCACTGCCGTGCGGGCTTGTCCCCGGCTGCCGTACAGCCCGGCATCACGGTTGTTGATGTTCAGGCGGAGTTCGTCGCGGTGCGGGCCGCACAGGGTCATGCCGCGTTCGATGGACTCGCCTCGTTCGGCCTTGAGGCGGTCAGCGAACTGCGGGGCGATGGCAGCGGCATCGAGTTCCCGGTGCAGATCAAGCCCCGGCAAGTTGAAAGAAAGCTGGCCGTCGCCTTCGACGGTAGGCAGGAAGCTGGGCTGGTAGCTGAGGGTGAGGACTTCGCGGCGGCCGGTGAGATCAAGGTGGGCCTGCTGGGCGCTGATTTCGAGTTCGCGCAGGAGGCGCTGCCGGGCGGCAATGAGGATGCTGCCGGATGTGACTAACTGCTCGTCCCAATACTGGAGTTCATCTGGGCCAGCCTGGTGGTCGCCAATGCGCTTTAGCAGGGCGTTGCGCTGCGGCAGGATGCGCTCATAGATGGCCAGCGCCTGGCCATAGTCCCGATCCACCTGCGAGAGGGTGCTGTCCATGAAGCGGCGGCGCTCGACAGGCGCGCCTTCGATCAGCGAGAGGTCTTGCGGGAGGAACAGGACGACAGCGAGCAGCCCGACCAGATCCATGACGCGCTTTTCAGCGCCGTTGATGCGGACGGTCTTCCTGAAGCGCTGGCTGCCATCGGCAGCGCGTTCCAGCACCAGGGCCATCTCGACACGGTTGAAGCCGCTGCTCCCGCTGACATCGGCGGCCAGCCGGGCAAACGGCATTGGGTCGCCCTCGGTGCGCCAGTGGATGAGCTGGCGGTCGCTGGCGGTATAGGGCGAGCGCGAGGCGGCCAAATAGTAGACGGCTTCGAGCAGGCTGGTCTTGCCCTGGGCGTTGGAGCCAAACAGGACGACCGGACGCTCTGCCGGGAGGGTGACTTCCAGCCTGGCGTAGTTGCGGTAGTTGGTCAGGGAGAGGTGTTCAACGTGCATGGGGCAGCCTGCATCAACCCGCGGTGATGGCCTGAACTCCCATCCGGGCGAGCAGCATGTCTTCTTCTTCTGGCAGGCCGCTGACGCCGACCCCACCGACGACCTGCCCTTGATAGACGATGGGGACGCCGCCGCCCCAGGCGGTATAGCGGAGGTCGCCGAAGTTGGTCATGGGGAAGTTCTCACGGCGGGAGGCTTCACCGACGGCGCGGGATTCTTTGCGTTCGCGGGCGGCAGTGAAAGCTTTGTTCATGGCGATGACAATCGAGGCCAGCGGGCAGCCATCGGTGCGGAGGAAGGCCATCAGCTCGCCGTGGGCATCGCTGACGGCGATTGCTGCGCCGCGTCCATTTTTTTCTAGTTCGGCCTGGATGGTCTGAATGATTCGGGCGGCGTCGGCGTGGGAGAGTTCATGGCGGGTATGCATGGAGTCGCCTTTCTGGATTGGAGCAGAGAGCCGCTTAGACGGTATAGTGGGAAGAGTATAACCAATCTTCGATGAGCGGGGTTATCCTCCATGCAGACCACGATCCTGATGCAGGCTGTTATTTTCGCCTTTGCCATGTGGCTGGGCGCGTACCTGATCGGGCGCGATCCGCGCAAGCCGATGCTGGTCTACACCGGACTCGGCCTGCTGACTTATGCGGCAGGGCTGGCGCTCAACGCGCTGATGACGGCCGCGCCGACCCCGGCGATCACATTGACATTACAGCGCATCCGGTGGCCGCTGCTGTTCATCCCGGCGTTGTGCTGGCTGGGGGCGGCCATCGATCTGCTGCCGGAAGGGATGCGGCTGCGGACGATTCTGCTGAGGGGGTGGCGGGTGCTGCTGCCGCTCCTCGTCGTCCTGCTGTACGGATTGAATGCGGTCGTGGTCATGCAGGTTGGTTCGACGCTGTACACGCTGTTCGCGAGCCTGACCGCTGCTGCACTGGCGCTGGCGGTGGCGCTGGTGGTCTGGAGCTTCCGGTCGGCACGTCCGCGGCGGCTGTTGGCGCTGATCCTGCTAACCGGGTTGTTCCTGGCGCTGAGCGTGGGCTTCATGCTGTTTCCGGTGATTGTTGTCTCGCGGGAGACGATGCTGCTGATGGTCGGCCTCGATCTGGCAGTACTGGGGCTGGTGATCGCACTGTTGGACGCCTTCGAGGAGGGCGAGGCGCTGCTGCCGGATATGGCGCTGTCGCTGGCGCGGACAGCGCTGCTAACGCTGGCGCTGGGCGGGCAGGCCGCATTGGCGCTGGGCAGCAGCCCGACCAGCTACCCGCTGGGCAGCAGCCCGACCAGCTACCCGCTGGTGGCGCTACTCTTCGGCGTGAGCGGCACGGCGGTGATCGCAACGGTGTATGCCTCGGCGTTCCAGGCGGCGCTTGACCGTCTGATCCTGCCCCGGCTGCGGCGGGCACGGGCCGACCTGCGGGCGGCGGGCGACGCACTCCCTCGCTCAGCGGCGCAGCCGAGTCTGGAGGCGCTGCCGGAGGCTGACTTCATCCGGCTGACGCGGCGGGCGCTCAGTCACCTGAATGATCCTGGCAAGCTGGCAGCCTCGCCACTGATGGGACTGCCACAGATCGAGGCACGGCTGCGGGGACGCGGCGCTGGAGACTCGGCGCTAGAACGGGCGCGGGAATTACGGGCAGTGCTGGTCGAGAGCATCGAGCGGCTCAAACCGGTGAATGCAGGCGGGGCGGGTGTGTCCGAGGTTTGGCGGCACTACAACGTCCTGTATTACCCTTACGTGCTGGGGCTGAAATCCGTCCGGACGTCGAATAGTTCGCTCGATCCCGATGCGGCTGCGGCGCTAGAATGGCTGCGGGTGGATGTGCCGGAGCGGACGCTGTATCACTGGCAGAATGCGGCGGCGCGGCTGGTGGCCCAGGATTTACGCGACCTGTCATGGGGAAATGGCAGCAGTTGGCAGTGATTGATGGGGCGCTGGCAGTCGCTTTCGGGCAGGATCGATGGAATCGACCAACGAGTTCGGAAGCGAGGATATGATGATCGCAGACAGACAGACGGATGCCATTCTATTCGCACAGCAGGCAGCCCAGAGTGACGGCCTGTTCTGCGCAGTCTGCGGCGGGGTGATGGCGCTGGGCTGGCGGAGTGGGCTGGGCTGGCGTCGCGTCTGCCGCTGCTCGTAATGGGCATCGGGCTTGTGGTGTATGGCGCGGCGCTGATCGGGCTGGGGCGGGCCTATCCCGGTCACATCCGGCTGACGCAGATCATTCTGGCGCTAAACGTGCTGTGGGTGATCGGATCGATCCCGGCACTGGTCTTTAATCCCTTCGGGCTGACCAGCGGGGCGCTGGTCGCGCTGCTGGTGATCGGGGTGGCGGTAGGCGGCTTCGCACACTGGCAGAATGCCGCGCTGCGGCGGCTCAGAGCTTGACTTGAGTCAGCACTGTCTGGAGCAGCATCACACCGCCTGCGCCGATAATGATGATCCCGGCGATCACGAGCAGAAAGACCGTGATGCGCACCACGCGGATGATCTGCCGGAGCGCGAAGCGCAGCGCGATGAAACCGACCGCGCAGGCTGGGATCAGCAGCGCCAGCATCCACCACGGCCAGGGTTCGCCGAGGACATAAACGGTGAACAGCCAGATGACCGCACCGATGACTGCGCCGACGATGCCGTCAACGACCAGGCCGGCATTGGGCATACGCAGCAGATATACGACGATGAAAGCCAGCACGCCCGCAGTGAAGACGGTATTGCTGAGGACATCGTTGAGGATGGTCTGCCAGTTCGGCTGCTGGCCGCTGACTCCGGCGCTGACGCCGGCTACGGCTGCGGCGGTGGCGATCTGGGCGAAGCCTTCGGGAAGCTTGCCGCGCATCCCGGAATAGAGCGCACGGAGGAGCGCAGCAACCGGGACGATGTACTGTCCGCCGATCTGAAGCAGTTCGGCCAATGTTTGTGGATTGATGGTAGGCAGAGTGGGCATTGCATTTCCTCCTGCCCTCTATTCAACCATAAGTTGGCCGAATCGCGTGAAAACGTTGGTCAAACGCGGGCGAAGCGCACAAACCAGCACCGAAATCGTGTTAAGATCAGCCGGAGGTTTGATGACATGAAAAGGTGGATCGATGCTGCGGCGCGGATTTCTCCTGCTGTTCTGGCTCATCCTGGCGGGCTGCCAGGCCATCAACCCCACGCCGGAGGCGCTGCGTCTGCCGATCCGCCTGCTGAGTTTCTGGGAGTCACAAACCGGGACGCTGGCGTCTGCCGATGAAGCCCAACCGTTCCAGTTCGTGGGGCAGGCTGGGGATCAGGTGCGGATCAGAGCGCAGGGCACAGCAGAGCTGCGGCTGGCGCTCGAAGATGACCAAGGGGCGCGGCTGGCTGAAGGCACGTCCAGCCTGGAGGCGGAACTGCCCGGCAGCGGGGTGTTCACCGTCATCATTCAGGCCGATCAACTGGCCCAATACGAAATTGAGCTGGAATATGCCGACCGCATCAATCCGGCGGATTACACGGCCACGCCGCCGCCGACTCTCACGCCGTCAGCGACTCCACCGTACTACGTCCGATTGGGAACGCGCATCGGCGATCTGGCGAGCGGGCAGACCCGGACAGGGATTTTTGCCGCGCCGGAAGAACGCCACGTTTATACCTTCCGCGGGCGGGTGGGGGACTACATCGGCGCGGCGATGGAGGCTGCCTCCGGCACGGTGGATCCGGTGATGCGGCTGTATGGCCCAGACGGGAATGAACTGGCGGTCGATGACAACAGCGGGCTGGCCGGGGCGGCTGTGCTGCGGAATGTGCGGCTGCCGCTGGATGGGCTGTACAGCCTCCAAGTGTGGGGGCGAGGATTTTCTGGGGAGTACCGGCTGCGGCTGCTGACCACACAAGCGCCGCTGCAAGTCACGCCGAGTTTCCTGCCGCGTCCGACCGAGACCCCGCCGCCACCGGTGGTGACGCCGACGCTGCGTCCGGCGGTGAGCGGCGAAACGCTGCTCGATCATCAGCCTGTCGTGGGGGCAATTGAACGCAGCGGCGACTTCGACCGCTATTTCGTTTCACTGACGCAGGGTGAAATGGCGACTTTCGGCTTGAGGCTGCCGGCGGATTCGGCGCTGCGGCCGCGGTTGGAACTGTATGATCCAGAAGGTTCGCTGATCGCTGTGGCGACTCCCGCGGACTCGAATGCGGGCGGCGATGCGCTGATCGCGGCGCTGCTGGCTGCGCAAAACGGGGTCTACAGCCTGTTCATCACCGGGGAGCGGGGCAGCACGGGGAACTATGTGGTCTCCTATGGGGAAGGCTTTTCCCACACTGACGTGACACGCGGCCTGACCATGCCGGATCAGGTGTATGCCGGTGAAATCCCGCGGCGGGGTCTGCGGGAAAGCTGGCCGCTTGATCTGCGCGAAGGCGATGTCGTCAGCGCGGCGGTCAGCCCGCTCAACCTGAACTTCCAGCCGGTGCTGGAACTGGCCGCGGCCAACGGCGCGTTGGTGGCGATGGGCGAGTTCACAGGTGGGCGCGAGGTACAGATTGCCGCGGTGCGCGCGCCGCAGACCGGGCGGTATACGCTGCGCGTGTCGGCGGACGGCGCTGTTGGGGCGGGGGGCTACACCCTGGTCTGGCGGAGCATCAGTCTGGCTCCGACGGCGGTTCCACCGCCGGGGACTGTTCCGCTGCTGACGGTTGAAGATGTTGTGGCCGATAACCGCTACCTGCTATATCCGTTTTATGGGCAGGCCGGGACCCGTGTCCGGGTGCGAGTCACCGCTAAGCCGGGCAGCAGTCTTGATCCGGTGGCGGCACTGCTGGGGCCGGATGGGGCGGTGATCGCCGAGGGGGATGACAGCCCGGAGGGACTGAATCCGAGCTTTGAGGTTATCCTACCCGCCGACGGATTCTACCGGGCACGGGTGAACGGCTACCTGAGCATCGGGCCGTTTACGGTGACGGTCGAAGCATTGTATGATGTGCCCATTCGACCGTGATTGTGAAGGATGGCACGATGCGATGCGTTTTGAGGTGGGCGTTGGCGCTGCTGATCGGCGCGGCGGCCAGCGGCGTGTTCGTGGCAGTGGCTCAGGAGCCGTCCGGCTTGGCGCTGGCGGACTGTGTGAAACTGCTCCCGGCGGATCGCCCGATTCCGACCGGGCCGGATGCGCCGGCGCTGCGGATTATTCAGCCGACGGCCGACGTGGTGTATGGGCGGACGGTCACGATCACCATTCAAGCCAGCAACTTCGACATTCCCGCTGAAGGGCGGCACTGGCACCTGTGGATCAACGGGCAGCTTCAGGGCATGGTCTACCAGCCGACGGCGGTGATCGATCTGGAACCAGGCATGTACCAGATCTGCGCGTCGCTGGGCAACACCGATCATTCCGATCTGGGGATGCCGGACGGGATCAGTCTGCGGGTGGAGACGGCGCTGGCGGGTACGCCGACGGCGACTCTGGGTGCGGCGCGAGAGCAGGCGCAGGTGCAGCCGGAGCCGGGTATTGGGCTGGGGCAGATCGTGGTGCTGGTCACGGGTGGTCTGCTGGCGGCGGTGGGCGGCTGGTGGTTGGGAGCGCGCCTGCCGAAGCGGAAGTCCATGCCGCGCAAGTGAATTCTCATTCGAGTGTTGTGAAGTCTGTGAGCAATTTCCCATCTTGTATCACATTTTCCACATCGATATGATTGCGGGCGTGGGCGTCCCAGCCTGCATCCGTTCGGATTCAGAGGCGTATTTCAGAAAGGTTCAAGGCGATGAAGCACAAGCGGGTTTGGATCACACTGGTAGCGCTGGCGCTGCTGATCGTGGCGGTGGCGCTGCCGCTGGCGGCGCATGAGGACCGTGAAGCTGGGGATGGCAAGTACGAGATCGTGCTGGGCTGGCGCGTTGAGCCGGCGTATACGACGCTGTTCAACGGGCCGGAGTTCACCGTCAAGGCGCACGGAGAAGATGGACACGATGACAGCGGCGGGCATGATGACACAAGCGCAGAGCATGTTGAAGATGGCATTGCAGGGCTGGAGGAAACGCTCCAGATCGAGGTGAGCTACGGCGGGCAGAGCAAGCTGCTGCGGCTGCGGCTGGTTCCGAACAGCCCCGGCCATTACACCGCCGACCTGATCCCGACTCAGCCGGGCGATTACAGCTTCCGCGTCTTCGGCACGATTGAGGGAGTCGAGATCAACGAGACGTTCAGTTCATCCGAAGGCGAGTTCAGCACCGTCGAGCCGATCAGCGACATTCAGTTCCCCTAGGTGTATCGATTTCGAGCCATTCCTCGTGATCCTCCACGGGGAATGGCCCGGTTGCTGGCACACGCCAGCCCGATTACAATCCCCAACCAAAGAGTTGATCAGGGAGTTCAAGGTCAATGATGAGCGGTAAGCGGCTGCGCGGACTTCTGCTGGTCGGGTTTGTGTTGGCGGCACTGTGGAGCGTGGGGCGGGTTCTGGCGCACGCTAACCTGCTGCGGGCACAGCCGGGGCCGAACGCCGTGCTGGAGTTCTCCCCGCCAGAAATCCGGCTGTGGTTCAGCGAGCCGCTGGAAGCCCAGTTCAGCAAGATCATCCTGCGGGACGCGGGCGGCAACATCCTCAATACGCCGCCCAGCGTGGTGGATCCGACCGATGCGACCCAGATGGTGCTGGTTCCCGGCGAACTGCCGGATGGGCTGTATACGGTCGCCTGGCGGGCACTGTCTTCAGCAGACGGACACCCGACGCTGGGCAGCTATCCCATCGTCATCGGGGATGCGGCACTAGCCGGGGCGATCACGGGTTCGACCGGTGCGATTCCGCTGGATGGGGCGCTGATCCGGTTTGCCAATCTGGTGAGTCTGGCGCTGGGGGTGGGCGGGATCGGATTCCTGGTGTTCGTGTGGTGGCCGAGCGCGCCCAGCCCGCGCATCCAGGGGCGGCTCACCTGGCTGATCTGGACGGGCTGGGGGGCAATGGGTGTGACGGGTTTTCTGCTGATCCTGATGCAGTACGCGCTGGCGGTGGGCAGCCCGATCCTGATGGACATCAACGGCGACTCGCTCAACCGCCTGATTGCGGATACGCGCTTCGGGCAGCTCTGGCTGGCGCGGATGGCCCTGTGGGTGGGGATGGGCGGGGCGCTCTGGTTTGCGCGCTCGGACCGGTGGTTCTACGCGGTGGGGCTGGTGATCGGCGGGGCGATTCTGGCGACGAACAGCCTGTTCAGCCATGCGAATGCGGCCTACGACCTGACGGCTTCGGTCGCGGCGGATTGGCTGCATCTGGCGGCGATGGCGCTGTGGATCGGCGGGCTGGTGAGCTTCATCGCAGTCATCGGGCTAGTGCGCGGCACGATCCAACCGGCGTCTTCCGCGCTGGGGACACTGGTGGCGCGTTTCTCGAACTTTGCCCGCGTGGCAGTGGCGATTCTGTTCATTACGGGGGCGTATTCATCGTGGCTGCAGGTGGGGTCGTTCGAGGCGCTGCTGACCACGACGTATGGGCAGGCGCTGCTCATCAAGCTGCTGCTGATCGTGCCGGTGATCTGGCTGGCGTTCATCAATCTGGTGTTCACCCAGCAGGGGTTGGCGGCGGGGCAGGAGGTCTGGAGCGGGCGGCTGCGCGGGCTGGTGGGGGCGGAGATCGCGCTGACGCTGGGGGTGCTGGCCGCGGTGGGGGCGATGACCTCGACCACGCCGGCGCGGAGCGAGGCTGCATTCCGGGCGGCGAGCGCGGCTGTACCCGCGCCGGAACCGATCCGGGGGGTGCAGACGGCCAATGATCTGCTGATCCAACTGGACATCATGCCGGGGGTGGTAGGGGAGAACACCTTCACGCTCAAGCTGGTGGACACGGCGGGCAGCCCGGTGAATGATGCCTCGCTGATTCGGATGCGGTTTGAAAGCCAGACGCAGAACCTGGGGGAGAGCGAGCTGCGCCCGACGCTGACGGCCGAGGGCGTTTATTCGGTCACGGGGGCGAACCTGAGCGTGGCCGGGGGGTGGCGCATCCGGGTGACGATCCAGCGGCCGGATCAGTTCGATACGGTGGTGGACTTCACGCCGGAGGTGCAGGCTGCTCCGCCGCCCGTGGAGGCTCCGCCGCCGGCTGAGCCGGGATCGGCGCTGGAGGGGCGGACGGCGGTGCTGCTGGCGGCGGGGGTCGCGGCGCTGGCGGTGGGCGGGTACTTCCTGGGGGAGAATCGCCAGCAGCTCCTGCGGGCCTCGACGCTGCTGGCGGCGGGGCTGGTGGGGATCGGGGTGATGTTCCTGGTGAGCGGGGTGGGGTGAGGAATAGTTTGTAGTTAATAGTTTATAGTTGATAGAGAAGGCTGATAGCTATTAGCTTATAGCTTATAGCCATGCAAGGTAGTGGGTGATCTGTCGCAACTGTCGTCAGTATCGGATTGTCCGAAATGTCGTCCCTGTCGTCCACGCCGGACGATTGTTGCGGCAATTGCGGAACGTGAAATGTTGTTGCAGTTGTTGCCGCTGCAACTGCGTGATTCCGGCAACTGCGGCGTGAATTCTCCCCTCGAAGC
>CAZKXW010000091.1:0-19157 GCA_964556745.1 uncultured Anaerolineaceae bacterium | reverse complement strand
GAAGGCGTTGGGGATGTTGGACTGCACGTCGAGCGCCCCGATGACCCGCTCCTGAATGATAAGCGGAAGCGCCATTTCCGAGCGGGTCAGCGGCAGGAAGGGGTTCGGGCGGTGAACGACGCTGGCATCGGCGGTATCCAAGGCGATGGCGGGTTGGCCGGTAGCCGTTACCTGACCGATCACGCTCTTGGAGCCTTTTTCCAGCTTGTGATGGATTTCGAGCAGTTGACGCCCTGGCTCGCCGGTGCTGGCGGCCAATTCGGCGAAGCGATCTGTGCGATCCATTAGGAAGATCTGGACGTGATCGTAGTTGAAGTTATCGCGGATCAGATCAACCAGGCGCGGCAGCAACTGCCGGATATCAAGAATGGAGCTGGCGATCTGGTTGACCTGGGCCGAGGTTTCCAACTGGCGGGCACGCCGTTCAGTCTGTTCGAGCAAGCGCGCCGCTTCCATCGAAATCGAAGCCTGCTCGCCGAAAGACTGGTAGATGCGGCGGTCTTGCTCGGTAAAGCTGGCCTTGTCGTCGGAGACCATCCATAACGCGCCCAGTGAGCGTTTGGTGGTTTTGAGGGGGATAACCACCAGCGAACGCACTTCAAAGCTTTCCAGCCCCATCCGCTCCATCGGGTCGATTTCAAGCGACTCGTCCAGAATGTCATTGTACGTGAGCAGTTCCGGGGAGGTAATCTGCGACCAGGCCGGGAATTGTTCCGCGTTCAGTGTCACGCCCAGCAGGTTGATGCCGACGAAACCTTCGCGCTGCCAGCCGCCCATCACCAGCAAATCCGAATCGGGACGATCCATGATGGGCACAGCCAGATACGCCTGGGACAGACTGGGGAACTTGAGGTTATCCACCGCTGCCATGAGGATATCCTGGGGCGTGTTGGCACGGGCCAGCGCCCGGCTGGAGAAGAACAGGGTCGAGGCTTCTTCAAAGGCGGCTTCGGTTCGCAGCAGCAGGTTGCGGTTATCGATGGCGACGGCACTGTTGTCGGCCAGCGTGGCGATGAAGCGCTCATTTTCGCTGGTGAAGTTCACCGTTCGGTCATACAGTACGACGATCCAACCCTGGACAATATCGCGGGTTCGCATTGGGACGCAGGCCAGGGCACGAATTCCCTTCTGCTTGAGTGCTTCCAAGACAGATTCGTCCAGCCGGGATGTCTGGTCAAGATTGCCGATGTAGACGGGTTCAGGCAGAAACATGTCATTGGGAAGATCGAAGGTTTCCAGCGACTCGAAACCGCGCACGGGTTCCAGTTGGCCGGTCGTGTCATTCAACAGGATGATGTACCCGTCCATCGGTTCCAGTACGGCAATCTGACCAATGGCCGCATCCAGGGCTTCATCCACGGTACTCGATTCGGACAGGGCGCGGGTCGCCTCGTAGAGGGCGATCTGTTCGCGGAGACTGTTCTGGAGAGTGCCTTCCAGTCCGCGCAGGTTGCTCACGTCCTGGAGTGAAGCGATGATGGACGTCACCCCACCGCGCCCATCAGCGATAGGCGCGGCGCTCATCAGCAAGTCCATATGAACACCGTTCTGTTTCACCACAACTACGTCATCGGCGATGATCGATTCGCCCGTAGAGGCGGTGACAAAGATAGGCAGTTCTTCATCAGGATATTCGATATCCGTCCCGGTACGCAGCAGGCCATAATCCGCCACGCGGAACGGGGCTGTCAGGTCAATTGGACGACCCAGGAGTTCTTCGGCGCGGGCATTGGCCTGGATGGGGATCAAGGTGCGGGCATCCAGCACGATGACACCGGTCGGCATGGTTTCCAGCATCGAACGCAGATATTGGCGCTCGTTTTCGGCAGAGGCGAACAGCGAGCGGTTCTCCAGCGCTATGCCGATTTGGGCAGCCAGCGTGCGGATGAGCTGTTCATCGGCTTCGTCGAGATCGGGCTGTTCCAGGCCACGGCCCATGAGCAGGGCGCCGCTGACTTTTCCGGCGCTGTGAATGGGAGCCGCAATGTGCTTGCCAAACAGCGCCTGAGACTCCGGCATATTGTGGGCGAAGACCGGATAACGAGTAGGATCATTGACGAGCAGCAGCTTGTCCATCTGCACGGCATCGATGATCGAGTGGGTGCTGTCAAGCATACTGTAGTAGAAATGCCCGGTGACCTCGAACATGCCGCTGGGTGAATACCCCGTCACCAGATCGAGCCGGTTCGGGTCTTCGTCATTCACCACCATCAACATCCAGATATCATATGAGGCGGCGGCGGCGACGCGCTCCAGAGCGGAACGGATGGTTTCCTCGAAATCGGCGCCAACGCGCGAGGCCAACTGGCCGACTTCGGCAAGAACGAGGGCGCGCTGGGCTTCCATCTGCGCTTCTTCAAACAGCAGACGGTTATCAACCGCAATGGCGACCTGGTCGGCCACAGCCTGGACAAAACGGATATACTGCTCGCTGAACGCCTGGGGTTGATCGGCTTCCACCAGCAGCACACCCAACCAGTTCTGCTGGGACCGCAGCGGCGCGGCAATCACGGCGGCTGTGCCCCAGTCGGTAAAGTGGCGGTTCACCGCACCAGGAGAGTCACCCGCCAGTGTATCGAGTACGGCCGTCTCCGTGTGGCTGCCAATCCAGCTTCCCAGGTCGGTACTGCGCGCATCCAAACGGGCGTTTACGGGCAGCCAGGACGGCACCTGATCACTGCGCTGCCACTGGTAAGTCACCTCCATGAACTGCGGATGGATCACCCGTTCCGGCCCGGCCAGCAGCACCGTCACCCGGCTGAGCGCGTCGGTGGGTTGGGCGAGGTGTTCCGCCGCCGTTGCATAGACCGACTGCAAATCCTGAGCGCTGTTGATGGCGCGGCTGGCGGAATACAGGCGGGTGGTTTCGTCCAGCGCCATTGAAGTGCGGTCGAGCAGGCGCTGGTTCTCCAGCACGGTGCTCATCTGGCCGGAGAGCGCCTTGTAGATTTCGTAGTCTTCCATGCTCAGCGCGCCAGGTTTGTGCCCCTGAATGCGGAGGATGGCAATCGGCTGGCCGGCGCTGAACATCGGGAAGACGGTCTCGAAGCCGACAATCGTCGCCGTGAAGTGCGTATCGCGCAGGCGCAGCGGCGGGTAATCCTCGACCGAGAAGGGGAGCGTCTTCACATCACTGTAAACTTCCCCGGCTTCGGAGCGGGCCACGCTCCTCAGCAGGGTCGGCCAACCGTGCTTGTCAAGCGCCCCTTCCAGAATTCCTAACTCGAAGTCCAGGTCTTGATCCTTGTTGGCAGCCAGCACCGCGCGGATGAGTTCGTCGGCAGTCTGCGCGGTGTTGATCACGCGGCTGGCAGCGTACAGACGCTCGATCTGGTCGAGCGTCATCTCCGTCTGGCGGATCAGCAGGCGGTTATCGACCGTCACGCCCACCTGGTCGATCAGGGCGTTGTACAGGCGACCTTCGATTTCGCTGAACTGGCGGGCATCATCGAACAGCATGGTCAGAATGCCGCGCCAGCGGCCGCGCACATTGAACGGCACGAACACCGCCGCGCGTCCACGGAGGTGTTCCAAGCTGCCGCGGAGTTCGGCATCCAACCGCTTGTCGCGGGTAATGTCGTTGACGACGCGCACCTGACTGTTCTGCAGTCCTTGCAGGAAGGGAGATACGGCGTAGCGCAGCGCCATCTGTCCAACACCATCGACGGCTTCAGGAGCGGCCCCGTCGGCAGACCAAGATGCAGTCAGACCGAGCCACTCGCGCTCCTGATCCGCCACCCCGTCGTCAAACATCCAAATTTGTCCGCTGATCGCATCGGGGGCCACCCAGTCGGCCACAGCACGAATCACATCGGCAAGCTGGTTGGATTCGTTCAACTGGCGGTTCAACTGGTACAGCGCCGAGGTCACGGCCAGACTGCTCTGAGTTTCGTGGAACAAACGGGCGCTCTCGATAGCTAGACCTACGCGGTCGGCAACGGCCCGCAGCACCGCATGATCGTTCTGGGTGAAGGGGATGCCCTCCGGCGCAGCCGCTGCAATCGTACCGATAATCTGACCGCGCACCGTAATCGGGGCACTGATCGCGGCGATATCGCCTTCGGGATCACCGGCTGTTTGCTCAGGCTGGGTGAGGTTGTAGCGATAGGTTTCGCTCAACCCCAACTGGGTTTCCGCGCTTTCCCAGGCCCGTCGAGCCTGTTCACGACTGGCTGCTTCGGCGTGGGACATCTGGCTTTGCGCAGCAGCCAATTGGCGGGTCTTGTACAATCCGATGGCGAACTGATCGGTGAGCATCTGCAAAAGATGCACATCCTCGTGACTCAGGCTGCGCGGCGCTTCCGATTGCAGCACAAACACACCCATGAGGTTCTCGCCCACGCGCAGCGGCAAACCGACCAACGCGCGGATGGATTCAGCGTATGGTTCCAGCGCACGGACCGAATGCTCTCTCGCGAACCGATCCGGGATAGAGATGGCCTGCTTCGTGCGAGCTACTTCCGCGACGATGCCTGTCCCATCGGTTGGCATGGCTGTGCCGTGTTTGGGCAGCCAGACCTCCTCGCGGCTGTAACTGTAAGTCAGCAATCCGCTCAGCCCTACATCGTCGAACAGGAATACCAAACCCTGGTCGAACTGAAAAGCCGCGCATATGCGCTCCAGAATGGGCTGAACCATGCGGTCGGTATCAGCCGTCGCGGTGATTTCCTGGCTGATCCGTACAGCGCTTTCCATCCGGCTGCGCTGCATGGCAATCTGGTTGTCCAGGTTGGAGGAGAGGTCGGCCAGCCGCCGGGAGATGCGCTCGAAGGACTGGTTCAGAACGCCGATTTCATCTTCGCTGGGTCTGGCATAGATGCCCGATTCGAGTGTACCGGTGGCAAGCTGCCGCGCCATCTGGCTGGCCGTCTTGAGAGGTTCCAGCGTGGCGCGAATCTGGTTGGCAATGATCCGGTAAAGCGAGAGACCCAAAGCGCCCGTCAGCCCCAGGATAGCCAGCGAGCCAATGACAATGCGCTCGAACAGGCGCGAAAAGGGTTCAATGTACGCCAGCCGCCAGGGCATGTCGGCCACCTCAGTGTTTTCGATCAAGAGGCCGGAGACAAGCTGATCGCCCACCCACTGCGTGACGAAATCGCCCGTCTGAATGCTTAATTCCTGTGCGAGTTCGGGTTCGAGGGACTGGATGTTGTTTCCGGGAGCTTCGAGGCTCTGGCTGTCCGCCAGATAGCTGCCGGCCTGGTTGACCAGCAGCCAGCGTTCCCCTTCCAGGTTGGCGGAGCTATCCACCGCGCCCCGAATGATGTCGGCGTCGATAACGATGCGGATTGCGCCGATCACCAGCCGGCCGTTGGTATCGGTAACGGGGGCGTAGGCAGTGAGGGTGCTGCCAATGCTTGCGTCCCCTGCCTGGATGGACGTGAGCACGATGCTCTTGGTCGCGATACTCTGGGCCAGGTACGGATCGTTCGCCAACACATCGGGCTGGGGCGCGAAGTTTGTATTGAGCAGGCCGTTAACATATTCGACCTGCGTCCAAATGGTCCCGTCTGGGATGACGAAGCTGATCTTCTGATACAGTTCGGCATGATCGCCGGCTGTTTCCAATAATTCCCGCATCAGGTTGGTCTGCGCCGCCGGCGCGACGCGGAAGCTGTAGATATCCTGGTTGCTGGCGATGAAAGCTGTGTTCAGGGTTTCGCTCTGACGCGCGAGATCGCTGGCATCTTCGATGACATAGCTGATGATCGTACTGATCTGAGCGGAGCGAATCAACAGTTTCTCACGATGTTCGGCCTGCGCCTGCCGCCAGATGCCATCCTGATGGACCAGGATGGCAACGAATGACAGCAGTGGGAGAACCAGTTCAAAGACTCGGCGAGTCCGCCGCAGCGCGATCTGATCCAGCGTGCGTTCCGGGGTTGGGAACAGGCTTTGTTTCGTATTCATCAAGCTTGTCTCTTCCCTGCGTTCAATTTCAGATGGACGGCTCATTCCTGACCTTGCAGCGATTTCGATGGGATAGCTTTGGCGCTGCCGCTGCCATTCGACGACGAGGCGGGGTTTTCGTCAGGGGTCAACCGGTGCAGCCGGATGCTCACCTGCGGCGCACGCAGTGCCTGGCCGACTTCGCGCGCGGCCGTCTGCAGGATCTCGCTGATTTCGGTCTGCGGTGTCAACCGTGCGCTGATGGCGTTGACCACACGCTCGCGTTCGGCGTTGC
Organism: uncultured Anaerolineaceae bacterium; assembly: GCA_964556745.1. Taxonomy (GTDB): domain Bacteria; phylum Chloroflexota; class Anaerolineae; order Aggregatilineales; family Phototrophicaceae; genus CFX2. Next base: position 12,973 of record CAZKXW010000091.1, on the reverse strand, counting down.
GGCGGCTCTCCTGAATCAGGCGGGCGTTATCCAGCGAGACCGCCAGACGCCCGGCCAATTCCTGCGCCAATTGGAGTTTGTTCTCGTTCAATTCTCCGCTGGGGATTTCCCATTCGACCGCGCCGAGGATTTGCCCGCGAAGTTGAATAGGGACAGCAATCGGCGTCGTGCCGTGACTGGTTGGTTGGCCAATGACGATGCGCGATTCTTCGACAGCGCGGCGGCGCAGCTCAGATAGATCTTCTCCGGTGGCGCGCCCAGACTGGCTGGAAAGCTCCCGCTGGCGCTGCCCGTAAATGAATTCCTGCCAGGCACGGATGGTGGCCTGGCGGTTGGCACGGTCGATTTCAGCGACGCGCCGGATCGATTCCTGATAGAGGCGGGCATTCTCGATACCGACAGCGACCTGATCGGCGAGCGTCTGAAGGATGCTGATTTCGTCCTCGTCGAACGGGTTGACCTGCTTGCTCTGCACATCCAATGCGCCGATGACACGGCTGCCGATCCGCAGCGGGATCGCCATCTCAGCGCGGGTTTCTGGCAGGAATTCGTTGGGGCTGTGGATCGGGCTGGCGGCAGTGTTCCGCACCAAGATGCGCTCGCCCTGCCCGGTCACCTGACCGATGACGCTGACGCTGCCAACAGCCAGCGCGTGACCGCGCAACAGCAGCAGTTGGCCGGCCTGCCCCGTGCTGGCGCGCAGCACGGCGCGCCGGCCATCGGCATCCACGAGAAAGACCTGCGCATGGTAGATCGACGGAAACTTCTCGACGATGAGTTCGACGACCTGATCGAGCAGGTTCTGGAGGTTGCGCTGCGTGGCCGCCACGCGGCTGACGTCCTGCGTCGCGCTGATGTCGCGGGCACGGGCCGCGATACGGGCTTCCAGGTCGGCAACAAGGGTCCGCATCTGGGTTCGCATATCGACGAATGCAGCGCTGAGTTCGCCGATCTCGTCCGCACGCTGTGCTGAGGGAACCGGCTGCTGATAGTCGCCGCGGGACGCGCCCTGCACTGCGTCACGCAGTGTCATCAGCGGGCGGGTGATCGACTGATGGAAGAACGCTACCAGCACCCCGGCGACGCTCAGCAGGCCCAGCCCCAGCACGAAAAGCCGCGGGCCGCCAAGTCCGCCAATGAGTGACCTGCTCAGCCCACTCATTGGCACTTCGACCACATAGGCGAAAAACGGCCGCGTCCGATTGGTGGGATCGGGAATAGTATCATAGAAACCCATGACCTCACCGGGGTCGCTGCCCAGTGTGTACTGCGAGACGCCGCTCTGTCCCTCGAAGGCGCGATCCACAGCCGTTCGATAGCTCAGTGAATGTTCCACCGCCGCGTCGAACTCGGCCAGGTTGAAACGAATGGGGCGCTCGCCGCCAGTGATCAGGTAGCTGTAGTAGAAGATCGGGCTGGCACTCACCGACCGGCCTTCTGGCCGAAGGAACGTCAGGTTGTCCGAAACGAGGTTATTGAGAAAGATGGTATTGTTGAGCGTCGCTATCAGGAAACCCAGAACGTTGCCTTCACTATCCCGGATGGCATACGAGAACTCGACCAGCGCCAAGCCGCCGTCCTCATAGATGAGCGCGCTCTGGAAACGGCCTTGCATCAGCGAATTCTGCGCCTGGTCGAGAATCTGCCGGTTGTTGGTGCTGACATTCTGCGCCAGCGAATTATCACTCGCGGCGGTGACTTTCAAGTTGCCATCGGCATCGATCAACCGCAGACGCACCATCAGGTCGGTGACGGCCAGCGTCCCTTGCATGATTGACTCGACCTGCGCCACATCGTCCGCTGGCAAATCATCCGACTGAAGGAGCGCAGTAAGCTCATCCTGCTCGACCAGCTGTCTCATCGTTTCGAGAACCTGAGCCATCTGCCTCTGGATATCCTCGATATGGTGGGAACCATCCTGATTGAGATCAGCCCGCAGCGCTTCGACACCGGCTGTCTGGAACAGGTTCTGGCTGATGATCCCGATGATCAGGGCAGGGATGAGCAGTGCTGTAAGGAAGGCTGCCGAGAACTTTGCCGCCAGAGGCCAATTGGAGAGTTGGAGGGTGTGGATAATGGCGTTCATGCCTGGGTCGCCTCCTGGATGGTCTCGGCAAGGGGTTCTGCGAGCGTTTGCGGCTGGAGATAAATCTGGGTGCGGACAGCGCCTAATGCCTCATTGAAGCGCTCGGCTGCCAGATCAAGTACTGACAGCACATCAGACGTACCGATCAGCGTCCCACCCAGACGGCTGGCAGTACGTTCGCGTTCGGCGAGCGCCTGGCTCTGCTCGAACAGGCGGGTGTTCTCCAGCGCCAGCGCCAGACGTTCCGCCACGACCCGCGCCACATCGATCTGGCGGTCGCTGACAGTCTGTCCAGACGGGATAGTGAAGGACATCGCCCCCAGGTTTTGATCGCGAATGCGGATTGGCACGTGGATCAACTGAGTATCGCCCTGCATTTCGACGTGGAGCGTGCCGGTACGCAGCACCGTCATCATGCTCGGGGGCAGATCACTGGCCGGAATTGGCTTGACGCCGTCAGCTTCGATGTCGTATCCCAGCGCGTTCTGGCCACGCCCGGCGACATAGTTGCCCCACGCTTGATGCAGCGTCTGCCGTTCACGGCGCACATACTGCTCAAGCTGCCCTTCCAGCACACGGACAAGTTCCTGCTGGTCCTGGGCGATACGCTCCAATTCGGCCATGCGCTGAACTCGCACCAACGCCAGTGCCAGCGCCTCCGCCAGCAGATCGAACGTCAGCCGTTCAACCGGGGTGAAAGGTTTCCGGCCCTGGATATCCAGCACGCCGATAATCTGACCCTGATGGGCCACTGGAACGGCCGCACTGTAGCGTGACGTTTCCGCCAGATGGCTGCGCCGCTCAATCGGATCGGCATCGGACCCCAGCACGGTTTTGCCAAGCCGTCCGGCCTCAGCCAGAATACTTTCGTCGTTTATGGGCAGACTGCGCCGCAGCATTCGATCCAGGCGATCCGGCGCGGTCGTCAGAATGCGTTTGAGGCTGCCATCCGTGTCCTTGAGATAGAACTCCACGCTCAGCCCCAGAAGATTCTGCCGCGCGACGTTGACCGACCGGGAAATCACATCCCATTCATCCGCCCGGTTGTAGAGATCGCTGGACAGCCGCATGATCCAATCGCGCTGCTGGACCTCATCCAGCGCCGTATAGGCAATCCGTTCGAGGCGGCCGTTGAAGACCTGGGCGAAGATGAAGGTAATCACCGTCACGGAGGTGACAATGACGGAGTCCAGGGTCACACTGCTGCCGGGCACGAACGAAACGGACGCGGTGTTGGCCGACTGCTCGAAGATCGCCGCGGCCAGGAGTCCCAGCACCACCAGCAGCACCAGGGTGATGCCGCGCCGCCCGAGCAGCGCGCTGGCGGCGATCAGCGGCAGCAAGACTACTATGCTGTGCGCCCCGCTGATCCCGCTGGCTCCATACGAACCCGACAGCAGCGTCGCAAGGACAGCTGCCAGCAGCACACCGATGAACAGCGCGATGGCGACCTGGAGTCGCCGCGTCTGAATCAGCCAAACGTTCACCGCGCTGACTATCAGGACGAAAACCGGGATGATGCTGACCGTCTGCGCCTGCTGGAAGGATAGGCTCTGGGTCAGGGCCAGCACCGCAGCCACCACCAACCAGGCCAGCGCCAGCGCAAATATCCCCAGGCTCATCCAGGTCAATGAGCGCGCCCGCTGCAAATCCAGCGGATCGGCATAGAACTGCGTCAGCCGAGCATAGCCTTCCCGAAAGCGTGTCATCATGCGTGTCCATCTCCATTGGCAGTGACAAGCGGCGCCACGCTTAGGCGGATGGCGCTGCGCGTCGCGCCCAGGGATCGCCCCAATTCTTCAATCGTCATCTGGAGCAGTTCATCCACCCCCGCAGCCGTCTGGAAGCGAGCAATGATCTCGTTGATGCGCTGCTCCCGCGCTGTCGCTTCCTGCGACTCCTCGAACAGCCGCGCTTTATCCAGGCTGATCGCCAGACGCTGGGCGATGGCGCTCACCATTTCCAGCACTTCGATATCCTGGCTCTGGTCAGAGGTTTCGACCTCCACCGCGCCGATGACCTCCCCGCCGATCATCAAGGGCACGGCCACCACCCGCTGACCGTCTTTCTCCTCGATAATCGCATGGCGTTCCTCGGTCGCCCGGGTGAGCGTATTAGTCCAGGGCACATCACCCACAATCACCTGGTTGTCCAGGGCGATGCCGCTGGGACTCTGGCGGCGGCCCAGATAATCGCCCCAGCCCGCGCTTGTGAGCTGCTGGTTCAGCCGGCGGATTTCGCGCAGATTGGTTTCTGATTCCAGATACATCCGCTGACTTTCACGGGCGGCCTGCTGCTGCGCCTCGAACGAACGGGCGTTGCGGATGATCGTGCCCAGGATGTTCGCCAGCACCTCGAAGGCGCGAATCGATCCCTCGCTGAAACTGTCATTCCCGTCGCTCTGCATGTCCACAGCCCCAATCACCGCGTCACCATCCATCAAGGGCAGTGCCAGTTCGAGTTGGGTGTTGGGCAGCAGTTCATTCCGGTAGAAGCCGCTGTCACGGCTCCGCGCGATGATCGTGGTTTTGGAAGCGGTTGTCCGTCCGATCACGCTGTTCGAGCCGACGGGCAGACTGTGACGCCGTTCGAGCAGCTTCTGCCCGACCGCGCCGGTGCTGGCGGCCAGCACCGCGTTTTCGCGGGCTTCGTCCAGCAGGAATATCTGTACATGATAGAAGCCGAACTTCTCGCGGATGAGGTTCACGGCGTTGGGCAGCAGTTCTTTCAGTTCCAGGTACAGGGCTAACTGCTGACCAGTTTCGGCAATGGATTGCAGCAGCCGCGCGTTCCGCGTTGCATTCTGAGCGGCTTCATTGGTTTTGCCGATGAAATAGCGAACCGTAAAGCTCACGATCCCCAGTGACACAAGCAGCAGCGAGGCCTGAACCGCCTCTGGCGAGGGTTCCGGGCCACTCGTTTGGGAGACGGCCTGCACCATCATCAGGAACAGAACGGCATAGACCGCCAGATTCGCCAGCGTGTAAACCAGGTTGCCAGTCATGACCGCGGCCGTGATGACCGTCAGCGTGCCCATGAGGGGAATAAGCTGCTCGAAAACATAGCCGGTGGCGATCAGCACAACGATCATGAAGATCGAAACCGCCGCGAGATAACCACGATTGATCAGCAGCAGCATCCCGAAGCCGGCCGCGAAGAGAACCGTGGCAAGCAGCCCATTGGGAGTTCGGAGGAAAACCTGGGCGACTGCCCCCACAAGGCCGCTCAGGATGATGATGTAGACCAGCGTCAGCAGATAGCGCCGCCGCAGGCGGGTCATCACATCCTGGTTGGTCTGTCTGGTGAAGAGGGACTGCTGCATCATTCGGCCCTCCCCCCGGTACTAATCGGTTCAGCCTGTCCTGTAGGTTTGCCCAGGCGAATGGCGACCCGCTCGGCTTTCAAGACTTCCTTCAGGCTCCGCGCCGCCGTCGTCAGCGTCATCTCGACATTGTTGGTGGTTTGCAGCCGCGTGGCGATCTCGTTGACCAGCGCCTCGCGCTGGGCGATGCGCTGGCTGGACTCGAACAGCCGGTTGGTCTCTGCCGCCAGCCCGAACTGCTCGCTGACTTCTTCCAGCAGCGACAGGTCTTCCGGCAGGAGCGGGTTCTGCTCATCCAGCTCGAATTCCATCGCGCCGATCACCTGCCCGCGCACCCGCAGCGGAACCGCCACCACGCGCCGGTCTGTCCCATGGTCCTGTACCGTCTGATTCAGGCGAACTGCTTGCTGGAGCGTCTCCGTCCAGGCTGTTTCGGAAACCGGTGTGCCATCAGCAAAGTTCATTGTCACGGCGGGCGTTTCGGGCTGCCGCGCCAGGTATTCGTTCCAGGCCTGACCCGTCAGCCGCCGGTTCAAGCGCTCGACTTCCTCGGCAGTCTGCTGGGCACGCCGCGCCAGGCGTTGATTCTCTTCAATCTGTCTGCGTGTTTCTTCATACAGCCGAGCGTTGTCGATGGCGATGGCGATATGGTCGGCCAGCGATTGGAAGATCGGAATATCCTCCTGCTCGAAGGCATCCCGGTGTTTGCTCTGCAGATCGAGCGCCCCAATCACACGGTCGGCCAGCCGCAGCGGGAAGGCCGCTTCCGCGGCCGTCTCCGGCAGGAACTCATTGCGGCGGTGGATGCTGCTGTCATCCAAACCAACGCGGGCGATCAGGGCCGTATCCCGCGACGTGACCTGCCCAATCACGCTCTTGGTTCCAACGCCGAGTTGGTGCTTGCGTTCAAGCATGAGCCGCCCGACCTCGCCAGTGCTGGCGACCAGATTCGCCTGGCGCGTGTCCTCGTCGATCAGGAACACCTGAGCATGATAGATCAGCGGATAGCTGAGGACGACTTCTTCCACGGTCTTATCGAGAACTTCTTGCAGCGAAGCGCGCCGAGCAATGCGCTGGGCTACCTGAGTGGTGATCTGCGCCAGACTGAGGCGATCATGCCGTTCGGTGGCGATGGCCTCGACCCGGCTCAGCCGCAGGAAGCGCAGCGCCAGCGCCGCCGCGCCGGCCGTCAGCAGCAGCAGGAAAAAGCCAACGACGAACACGGTGTTTGAAGGATAAGCGACCGGCTCGGAGACCACCGCGCGGTTAGCCAGCGCCAGCGCCATAATCCCGGCAGCCAGTATCGTTCCGATCACAAGGCCGGCCATATCCAGCAGCATACTGCCCGCGAAGATCAGCAGCGGCAGCAGCAGCGCCAGACTCGGCCCGTACAGCCCGCTGGGTATCAGCAATACGCCTACACCCAGCGCGCCGAAGGACATGAGCGTCAGGCTCCCCAAGCGCAGCCGCCCGCTTCTCACCAACAGGATCGTGGCTACCTGAGCGCCTATCGCACTCAAATAGGCCAGCCCCGCAGGCAGATTCTGTCCCATCGTCTGGATGTAGCTGCGACCATCCGGTTCCTGTACCACCAGCCGCACCACCAGTCCGGTGAGGAAAATCAGACCCGCCAGCCAATAGATCAGACGGGCGCGGGCCTGGTCAAGCGGCTGCGTGTATAAGTCAAGCGGAAAAATGCGGTTGATCCATCGTTTCATACCGGATTCACTCCGTCGTGGATTCCGAGTTTTCAGTGCTGAACTCGTTCGACAGCCGGATGCGCGCGCGCCGCGCGCCGAGCGCCTGGCCGAGTCCTTGGGCGGTGATACTCAGCATACTTTGAACATCAAACTGGCGCTGGAGCCGCGAAGAAATGTCGTTGATGAGCGCCTCGTTGCGGGCGGAACGCTGTGCCCGATCGTAAGCGTCCTGGTTTTCCAGCGCGTTGGCAAACTGATTGACCATCTGCCCGAACAGCGCGATATCGCCTTCGCTGTAAGCATAGGCCTGGCTGCTGCCCATGCCGACCATCCCCAGGACGCGCCCTCTGGCGATCATGGGAACCATCAGCCACGAGTGCAGCGTCACTCCCGGATCAATCGGATTGTTGAGCGCGTGCAGATCGGGCACATACACCGTCTCCCGCGACTCCCACACGCGGGCGACCAGCCCCTCAATCGGAACGACCGCGCCATTGACGAGCGTAACAGCCGAGACGTCGCTGTCCCGGTTCGCCACCACCCGAAGCTGCTCCGCCTGCGAGTCGTACAGGCTGATGCTGATCTGATTGACCGGCAGCATCCGGCTGCATTCTTCCAGCATCATCGCCAGAATGGTCTGCCGGTCGTAGGTCGTCTGAACGGACTGGCCGATCTCGGCAATCCGCTGAAGCTGGACAGCCCGCCGCTGGGCCTCATCCAGCAGGCGATCACTTTGCAGCGCTGTGCCGATCAGTGAACTCACGGTCTGCGCCAGGTCGATCATGTCCTGCGTGAAGACATACCCTTCATGGTAGAAGTCGAAGCCAATCGAACCGATCACGCGGTTATGCACAACCAGCGGGATCAGCAGCGTCGCCTTGATCCCCAACGCTTGCAGGGGAGCGCGCTGGACATCACTGAACCGGTTATCGGTATCCACGTTCTGGATCACCAGCGGCTCACGGGTATTCCCGATCAGTTCGTATACTGGATTGCCCGCCACAGGGAAGCTCGACTGCCCAGCGATACCGCGTGAAGGATACTCGCTGGTGACTATCGCCGTCGCCCCAGAGGGATCAATGAGTGCCACGCCGCAGTGATCCACCTGGAGCAGATCGTAGAGGCCGCGCGTGCCCACATCCAATAAGGTCTTTTCATCCAGCGCGGCGCTGATGGCCCGTTCTAGCTGGCTGATTTTCTGGAGCGTCTCGACGCGCTGCGCCAACTGGAAGGCCGTATTCTGTACATTCCGCAGCAATTGTAGGTTCTGGAGCGCCGCGTTCAACTGCCCGGTCACAATCAGGCCGATATCAAGCATCTCCACCTGGATTGTGCGACTGCGGTCATAAATATCCAGTCCCACCCCGCCGATCAGCGTCCCACGCACGATGATCGGCAGCAGCGCGAGGGAGTGCGCTCCCAATCTACGCAGCGCCTCGCGGGTCAGCGGTTCGATGCGCAGGTCATGCTCGACATCCAGGATGACCAGCGGATCGGGTACGCGCCGCTTCATTTCCTCCCAGATCGGGTTGTTCCTGGCATCGATGGGTGCGCCCTCCGCGCCGTGCTTGGGATACTCGGCCACGACATGGCCGAGATTCGGATCATCGGGGTCGATCAGCACGATCCCGCTGTGATCGATACCCAGCAGTCTGACCAGCGTCTCGGTTGCCAGATTCATCAAGGATTTTTCATCGGTTGCGCTGAGCATCTGGCTCATCAGCAAATTGATCGACCGAAGCTGGCTGACCTGCTGATCGGCCCGGTCAGCGCTAATCTGTGCTTCACGCAGGAGTTGGTGGTTCTGCATCACGATGCCCACCTGATCGGCGACCGCCGCGTAAAGCCGCTGCTGCCGTTCGTCGAAACGCTGCGGCAGCCGGAAGCCCACCGTGATCACATCCGTGATCTTGCCGCCTCCGCGGATCAGCACGTCAATGGCGCTGCCGATGCCCTGGCCGGTCAAGAAGCCGGCCATCGGATAGACTTCGGCGGTATCTACCACCGATTCAATCAGGGTCATCGACGACCGCGCCGAGTTCCAGAATTCAACCATCTGCGCGATCTGTTCCGCATCCAGAGAGTCGCTCAGCGAACTGGTCAGAATTCGCTCCTGATCGCCGGTGATGACCGTATCCATCACCAGATCGACGGGTCGATCTTCGCTGTACATCACCCGCAGATGGCTCAGCGAGTGCGCGTTAGCGGCAAAATTGGCTCGCAGCGCCCGCAGAATGTCCAGCGTGTCCTGTGCGGTCAGGATGTCCTGGTTGGTTCGATACAGCAGCCGCGTCTCTTCGAGGCTCTGCCGCATGGTGACCAGCAGCGTCCGGTTCTCCAGCGTGATGGCTAGTTGGTCAGCCAGCGCCCGGATATTATCATGCTGCGTGCCTGCCAGCGGTTCGCTGCTGCCCAGCGCCAACACCCCCAGCAGTCGTTCGCCGCTCCGCAACCCGACCACGTTGGCGAACACCGCCCCCCGGTTGTGGAAATAAGCCTGGCTGCCCTGCGGCAGGATGCTCAGCGCCGCGCCCACGACGGGCAGCGACAGCACTGTCCCTTGAAGCAGCGACAGCAGCGCTTCCACCGGTACAGACCGTCCTGCTTCCGCCGTTTCCAGCGCCGCAACGCCATCCGCGCTCACCAGAGTGCGCGTCGTCAGCCGCGCCGCCGTCGTGACCGATTCGATAGGTGACTCGAAGAGTGCCACCGCCAGACAGTGAATCGATGCTGGCACGACTTGCAGGATGGCCTGGGCCATCTCACTCTCGCTGCGTGCCTGGGTGATGGCCTGGTTGGTCTGAACCAGCCGTGCCGCCAGCGATTGGGCGCTCTGGGCATCCTCCAGCAGTGTTCGCGCGTAGATCAACGTACTCATCTGGTCGCCCAGGTTCATGAACGTGCTGATCTCGTCGGCGCTGAACGGTGTGGCCGAGCGGCTCAGGATGCTCATCGAGGCCACCGGACGGCCGTCGATCCGCATGGGGATGTTCAGAAAGCTCTGGATGCTGTTGGCCTCAAACAGCGAGTACAGCTCTGGACTGATGTCTTGAGGAGTCAGATGGGATAGGTCGTTGAGTTGGTATGGCTGCCCGGCCATCACGGACTCCTGAATGGGTCGGGCCACATTGTCCCACGGCAGCATCGTCGCCTGGTCCCAGCGGAACGCTCGGTCGCGGTTGGCCGTGACCAGCGTCTTCCAGCCCACCACTGCGCCGGTGGCGTCATGCACGAACTGGTTGAGGCTCAGCAGCTGCCCCGGCTGTGGCAGCATGTGCCGGGCGACAACCGCCGCCATTTGCAGCAGATCCATCCCGGCGTTTAGTTCCTCGAACGCCCGCGCCTGCCGCCCAATTAAATCCTGCCGGGATGCTGATTCGACCGTCAGCCGTTTGACCTCGATCAGTGCGCTCAGATAATCCGCTATCGCCTGATAGACCACCATCCGCAGATCATCGACTGGCTCGAAGGGGGTGGCGCTGTTCAGCCCCAGCACGCCGAAAGTCTTCCCCGTCAAGCGCAGCGGGATGGCCGCGAAGCCGCGAATGCGGAAGCGGGCAAGCCACTGCCGGAACGTCGGGCTGATATCCGATTGTTCGGTCGCGTCCAGCACGATCACCGGCATGGCGTTGTCCAGTACAGCCGCCAGCTCGCCCAGGTCATCGCGCCGCAGCGGGATCAGCGTATCGCCCTCAAAGGAGTCCTGGCGGTTGGCCGAGGCAATCGTCCGCAGCGCGGAGAAGCGCCCGTCTGCATCGTACTCGGCCAGGTTCACCGTCACAAACGCGTCTTCGCCGGTCAGCCAGTGCCGCGCGATGACCGCAGCCATCTCGCGGAAAGTGTCGCAGCCGGTCAGCTCGCTGATCGTCGCCGACTGGCGTTTCATCAATTCCACCAACAAATCGGAAGCAGTTGGATGGTTCATGGACAGGTTATCTCAAATGCTGATCGAAATGACACATCCCCAATGCAACGGCACAGGGACGCTGGGGCGTCCCTGCTACCATCATATATGAATTTCAGAAAGTGGATGCGTAAGATTGCAGCGAGGGGGTTGGAATGCTCAAACGTTCATTTCCATTCCCAGACTTCTTCGCCGGCCAGCAGCCGCCGAATCTGAGATGGAAAGCGATCCGCATCCAGGGGTTTGCCCAGGAATCCATTGAAGCCGGCTTTCTTGGCACGGCGCATCTGTTCGTCGCTGGCCTCGGCCGTCACCGCGCAGACCACGGTATCGCGCAGCCGGGCATGGGCACGGACTTTCTGAAGCGCCTGGTAGCCGTCTTCATAGGGCAGCCGGATGTCCATCAGGATCAGATCGACGCGCGGCAGTGTATCCGCGAACTGGACGACCTGCCAGCCGGACGTTTTCCACTCGCAGCGCTGAACGCCCATGAATGCCAGCATCCGCGCGATCAGCACGAAATTCGGCACATTGTCTTCCACGACCAGCACATGGGCCTCGCCAGGTTCAATTGGCACGCGCTGGCTTGGTTGGGAAAGTTGCGCTTCACTCATGACTGGCGGCTCCTGATGTACTGCATGATGTCATCGGCGATCCGATCCACATCGATGGGTTTGCGAATATATCCGTCACATCCGGCGGCCAGCGTTTTCTCGCGGTCGCCTTCCATGGCATTGGCAGTCAGTGCCACGATCAGGGTATCTTGCAGTTCGGCCATGCCCCGGATGTGTCGGGTGGCGGTTAGGCCGTCCATGTCCGGCATACTGACATCCATCAGAATCAGATCAGGCCGTGTTTCCAGCGCCATCTCGATCCCGGTACGGGCGTTGTCGGCCTCATCGACCTCAAACTCGTAATCGGATGCCATCAGAATACGCCGGATCAGCATCCGATTATCGCGGTTATCTTCAATGTACAGGATGCGTGGCATCACGCTTTCTCCCCGCCGTCCGCGTCCTCATATCCCTGAAACCCGCTGGCGAATTTCATTGAATTCTACCAACTGTCTCAATTATAAAACAAGCAAACCCGATTATTGAATGAAGATTGGCGGAATTGCCGTCGCCCGTCAAGTGCTTTTCTGCTATGCTTGCCTGAGTTCGCGTGCCACAACCGCTCGTGGCATCCACCTACCAGTATAGCAGAAAGGCGCGATTCGTATGGCGAAACGTTACAATAGTCCCCCGGCAATGCAGATCGACCCCTCCAAGAACTATGTTGCGCACTTCAAAACCAGCCGGGGTGAGTTCGATATTCAACTTCACGCCAAAGAAGCCCCCATCACTGTCAACAATTTCGTCTTCCTGGCGCGGGAGGGCTTCTATGACGGGTTGAACTTCCATCGCGTCATCAAGAGTCCGCCCTTCATGGTGCAGGGCGGCTGCCCGGAAGGCAGCGGGCGCGGCGGTCCCGGCTATAAATGGAACGACGAACCCTCGGCGCTCAAGCTCAAGCATTCTGGTCCGGGCGTCCTCAGCATGGCAAACGCTGGCCCGAACACGAACGGCTCGCAGTTCTTCATCACCCACGTCGAAACGCCCTGGCTGGATGGCAAGCACGCCGTTTTCGGCCAGGTGGTCGGCAACGGCCAGACGGTCGTCAACGCCATCGAACAGGGTGACAAGCTCGAATCCATCACCATCGTCGAGAGCTAACCGACTTCGAACGAATCAGGGGTACGCGCGGCGTGCCCCTGTTGACCTGCCCCCCGGAGACCTCATGCGGATCCGCCCGGCCACAGCCGCCGATGCCCGTGCCATCGCCGAGGTGCATGTCGCCAGTTGGCGCAGCACCTACGTGGGTCTCCTGCCAGATGAGGTCCTCGCCAACCTCTCCGTTGAACGCCGCGAAAACTACTGGCACGGCGAACTCGCCCAGGCGCAGAATCCTCACTTCATCTA
>CAZKXW010000090.1:16615-19506 GCA_964556745.1 uncultured Anaerolineaceae bacterium | reverse complement strand
TATTCGATCTCCAGTGCCTCGACCCAAGGATCGTTAGGATCGAGAAAGGCAGTGCCCTGGGCTTCATAGACCACGGCGGGCACAGGTGGCGCGGCGGTCGCTTCACTGGCGCTGCTGGCGAAGATCGTATCCAGTTCGCCGGATTCCGGTTCTTCTTCACGCAGCCAGTCGGGGATGTTCTCCGTTGGAATCGACGGTGGTTCGAGGATCGACTCGATCAGCGCAGGCTGGGCGGCGGGTGGCAGCGTTTCGATGGGGGCCGGTTCGCCGACCTGTTCCAGCAGCCAGTCCGGAATCTCGGCTTTGACAGCCGGAGCTTCGGGATCGTAATCCGATTCCGGTTCGGGGCGCTGGGCGCCGATCTCCAATTGGCGGTTCATCCAGGCTTCCATCTGGTCGTGCGGGATGACCTCGCCACGTTTGAGCGCCTGCTGAATCTCGGTGTCACTCATTGGCGATTCGACCGGGCGCGACGGGACGCTGCGCGGCGTGCTTTCAGCAGCGGCGCTCGCCAACGAGTCCAGCCAGGCTGCCGGGTCCTGCGGCACTTCGGTTTCCGCGCGACCCTCAAAGGTCGGCGTGGCGAAGGTATAGCTCGTATAGCCCGGCCCAACCGGTTGGGCTGCCTCCGGTACAGGCAGATCGAGACCGGCTTCAGAAGTCAGTTCTTCTTCGCGCGCCCCCTGCCGCCGTGCAAGCCCTTCCAGCCAGGAGATGTTGTCATCGATGGCAGACGCGGCCGCCTGTGGGGCCGCTTCGGCGGGTTTAAGGCTTTCCAACCAGGAGACATCTTCATCTGCTGGGACAGCCGCTTCGTCAGGAGCGGACTCCTGCGTCAGGCTTTCCAGCCAGGAGATAGGATTGGTTGCGGCGGGCGTGGGCGCCGGAGCAGCCGGACTGAGATCAGCAGCCAGCGACGACAGGTCGAAATCGGGCATCCCCTGGTCAGCAGCCAGACTCTCCAGCCAGGAGAGTCCGCTCGGCGCAGCGGGTTCAGCGGCACGCGGAGCGGGCGGCGGCGGTTCGACCGGCAGGGCAGCAGCCGGCTTCTCGATGACCGGCTCGATGCGGGGCGGCGGAGGCACTTCGACCGGCTTGGGCGCGGGCGGCTCGACCGCTTTCGGGGCAGACGGTTCCGGCGCGGCGGGCTTGGCGGCAGCCGCCGGAATGACCGGACCGATGCGTTTGCCGCGATCCTTGCCCTCCGAGGGCACGTAGCCCGGCTCGTCGATGACCACCGTGGTCGGATCGATTTCCGGGACTTCGACGTTGGCTTCGGTCATGAAGCCTTCCGTCGCGCCCTGACGTTTCGCCAGACTCTCCATCCAGAGCATGATTTCCTCTGGGGTCATCGAGTCGAAGTTCGGGGTATTGTCCACCGGTGGCATTCCTCTGTTCCTCTCCGCAGTACCAGTCATTGCACAGCCATCTGCCCAGGATGGCCGCCAGCGCCAGACGTCATTGCATCCAGGGCGGCAAGTCAGGCTCATCGCGCTTTTCAGTAGGCGGGCGCAGCCAGACCGGCAGGCGCGAGAAGCGGAAGCGCGGCTGCGGGCGCGATTCTTCGCCCAGAGCGGCTGTCTGCCGTGATTCTTCATCCACGATGTCCAGCAGCCAGGCGTATTCCGGTCGCGGCGTCTCGCCCGTTTTGGCAGTCGGGATGGCTGGGACGACCCGGTTCTCACTGCCAGGGACGAATTCGCTCTCGATTGGTTCATCTTCCGGCGCGCTGTAATCCACGTCCAACCCCGGAACCATTGCGTTCAGCCAGTCTGGGGCATTCTCGGCGGGAGCAGGCGCAGCCGGGGCTTCGGCTTCGACGGCTTCTTCCGGCCATTCGACCATCTCCGCTTCAGGAGCCATGCCACCCAGTTCGTCAACGGATTCCTGGGGCGGAGCGGATTCGGCAGTTTGCAGTTCGCTCAACCATTCGGGCTGCTCGCCAGAGACGACCGCAGCGGGCGTTTCCACCTCGACATCCGCTTCGGGCTGCATCTCCTGGAGCCAATCAGGGGTATCAACGACGCTGTCGGCAGCCATGGCCACGCGAGTCTCATCTACCTGAGCGGTGTCGTGAGCTTCTTCGGCCTGGAGCTCGCTCAGCCAATCGGGGACATCGCCAGACATGCGGGCGATGACATCATCGCTCGTGGCTGGTTCCCAATCCTCCAGCGGGGCGACAGCAGATTCGACCTGGGCGGGGGCAGGCGCAGCTTGAGAGAGCCAGTCGGGGACTCCAGCTTCGGCCACGGCCTCGTCTTCCAGATCGGCCTCGGCATCCGGCTGCATGACGCTGAGCCACTCGGATTCGGCCTGGGCCGGCTCGACTTCTGCTTCGCCCTCGGGCTGCATGGCGCTGAGCCAATCGGGAGTCGCGGCGACCTCTTCGACGGCGGTCTCTTCCGGCATGGCTTCGGCAGCCTGAAGTTCGCTGATCCAATCCGGCGCCGGTATGCCAACCGGAGGCGTCGTGGGTTCAGCCTCGGCCGCTTCGTCCTCGATGGACATCCATTCGAATCCGCCATCATCGGCAGCGGGAGCGGCCTCAACCGGTTCAGCCTCGGCTTCCGGCTGCATGGCGCTCAACCACTCTGGCGTATCGTCGATGATGAGCGTATCGGCTTCGACCACTGTCCGTGAGAGCGGCGTCTCGATACCGCTCTCGGCGGCCCAATCCTCGCCGCTGACTTCGGCGGCGGGCAGGTCCAATTCGGTAGGTGAAGGCTCTTCAACCTTCACATCGCGCAGCCAATCGGGTTCTTCTTGCGGCGCAGATGGGGTCACAGCTTCGACGGCCGGCATGGCTGCCAGCCAATCGGGAACGCCGCTGACTTCTGGCTCACCGGCATCGAAGGGCAGCGCCTCTTCTTCAAGCGCGGCTGCGGCTTCAA
>CAZKXW010000090.1:0-16515 GCA_964556745.1 uncultured Anaerolineaceae bacterium | reverse complement strand
TTCCGGCTCGAACTCCTGCGCCTCGTCCGGCTGCAACGCGCTCAGCCAATCGGGAACATCGCTGGCTTCCGGCTCACCGGCATCGAAGGGCAGCGCCTCTTCTTCAAGCGCGGCTGCGGCTTCAAGCGCGGCGGGCATGGGCGCGGCTTCTGAAAGCCAATCGGGCGTTTCGGCAGCGGCAGGCTCAGCTTCGGCTTCCGGCTCGAACTCCTGCGCCTCGTCCGGCTGCAACGCGCTCAGCCAATCGGGAGTCTCGGCTGCGGCTTCAACATCGACTGGAGAGACGGCCTCGGTCTCCATCCATTCAAACTCGTCAGCGCTGATGACCTCGGTTTCTGCGGTCGGGGCCGGCGCGGAGCTGACCCATTCGGATTCATCCAGCGCCGCTTCGGCTTCGGCGGGCACGGCCTCGCCAGACATCGCGCTCAACCAGTCCGGTTCTTCGACCGGAACTTCAGCAGCGGCTTCGACCGGAGCCTCAGCGGGTACGTTCAGCCAATCGGGGAAATCAGCCTGCATCTCACGCTCGACCGCGCTTTCGATCTCATCCGGCGCGGGCAGATCATTCAACCAATCCGGCTGCTGCTCGGAGGTGGGTTCGCTTGCAGGGAGGTTCAGCCAGTCGGGAAAATCACCGGTAGGCTCGGCTTCGACCGGGGACTCGGCGGTCATCTCCGGTACGCTCTGGAGCCAATCCGGAATCTCAACTCCGGAGTCAGCCGGCGGGCTGGGGGCGGCGTTCGCGCCCGGCAGCTCCGACATCCAGTCGAAATTCTCCTCGGCAGCCGCAGCACCCCCTTCATCCGGCGCGGCTTCGCTCAGCCAGTCCGGAAATTCATCAGCGGGCGGCTCGGCGGGCTTCTCCGACCAGGTGATCTCATCAGGCGGGTTCTCACCTGACGGTGTTTCTTCCGGTTCGGAGAGCCAATCCAGCGGGTCTTTGTCTGGGGTCATATCATCCTGCCGTTCTGGCGTGCTGTCGATCATCGCTGCGGGTGCTGCTTCCGAGCGGGACTCATTGACGAGAGATTCGAGGTCGAAGGCCTCTTCGAGCAGGCTTTCATCGGAGAGCCAATCGAGCGAATCTTCGGTGTCGGAGACCTGCCCGGCGGGCTTAAGCGGCGCGGTCTTCTGCTGGCCGACCTGCTGCATCTCGGCGATGCCACTGTCTTTGAGCCAGGCCAGCGGATCAGCTTCGTCTTCTGGTTCTGGGGGCAGGCTGGCCTCATCGACGGCGGCCGCGGCCATGACTTCGTCGGTTCGCAGCGCCTTCCCGCCGTAGGAATTCATCCAGGCCAGCGGATCAGCTTCGTCTTCCGGGGTGATACCCAAGTCGGCTTCGTCTTCTTCCACGTAGGCTGCGGCGGCGCTGCGGCGGCGCGCTTCTGTATCGACTTCGATGCCGCTGCCCCGCAGCCAGGCGAGGGGATCGTCATCATCCGTGCCCGTCCGCGCGGCCGGTTCATCAGCCGGCGGCAGGTTGGCTTCCGCGTCGGAAAGCCAATCCGGGAGAACAACCTTGCGGTGTTCGGCAGTGGAAAGCTTGGCCGCTGCCGGGATATCCGCCTCGTCAGGCAGATCAACAGGCTCTTCTTCACGATACGAGGGATGAGTCGGTTCGACCAGATGAGTGGGCGGGACGACCACATCCGGCTGCGGATTAAGCAGCCCGGTCAGCCCGCGCCGCGGTCCCGGCACGGGTTTGACGGGAACGGTTGGCGGCGGCTCCTCTGCTTGCTGATCAGCATAATCCGTGAACCAGGAAGGCAGTTCGCCGCTGTCGGTCACTGCGTTGACCACATCTTCCTCGGCAAACGTTCCCGCGCCGAACGGTTCCATCCAATCGCCGGGTTCGACAATCTCGGTTGAGGCGAGGTCGGCCGCCGGCGCTTCCTGGCTGCTTCGACGCATGTCTTGCAGCCAGTCGGGGGTCCGGTTGGTCAATTCCTGTTCAGCGGCGCGCTGGTAGTCCAGTTCGTTGAGGGTGAAGGTGTCGTTGGGAACGTCTTCGCCGCGGGCCAGTTCCAGTGCCAGATACGGATCGAGTGACTGGATGCGGTCGATGTACCGCTGGGCATCCGAGGGGCGACCTTCCGCCAGCCACATCCCGCCCAGAATCAGGTTGGCCTTCAGGCAGTCCGGCAGCACCTGGAGTACCTGGAGTGCCTGCTCGCCCGCGTCCATGCGGCTGCCGGCTTCCCAGTAAGTCTGCGCCAACAGCAGCCGGAGATCGATCCGATCTGTCTGATCGGCCAGCACGCGCTGGAGCACATCCTGAGCCTGGGAATACAGGCCGTTGCGGATATACTGACGGGCGACCGCGCCGCCCGTCAGTTGAAATTTGCCGAACTCCAGCTTGCGATATTTGCGATAAAACTCCCGCAGCTTCTCCAGCACCAGTGGATTGTTCGGCTGCTGTTCGTAAGCGCGTTCCAGATGGCCAATGGCATCATCGCTGCGCTTCTGACTGCGGTACACTTCGCTCAGGCTCATATGGGCGTCGAAATCGTCTGGGAACACACCCAGTACGCGGCGCATCACATCACCCGCTTCAACGAAGCGCCCGTTGGCCGTCAGTGCCCGCCCCAGCAGACGATATGTGGACGCATTCTTGGGATAGTGCTGCAAGATGTGGCGGCAGTGATGGATGACCTCAGGGGCCTGCCCAGCATTGAGCAAGTCTTCAAGTTTCGAGAGGTACTCCCGTAAGTTCGTGACCGCCATTCCTTCAGTCCTGTCGCTTGCCCGACGTGGAGGCGTGGATGTCGCGCCCATGCGTGAACTGATTATAACATAGAACAAAAAAAGCGTTGCGGAAACATACTGGCCTTTTTCAGCCAATTGACTCCGGTGTATTGTGGTGCTGGGTCTCAAAAGGCCGACGAGAAAGCGCATGTCATCCCCTGTTTTCGTGAAAGTTCACGCAATCAGGGACGAGGGCGTGCTATACTCAATCCTGAACTATCCTTCACTGATCCGATTTGAGGCGCTATGAGCTTACCTGGAACCCCATCCAATCCCCTGCGCGTGGCAATCATCGGCTCCGGCCCATCCGGTTTCTACGCGGCCGATCACCTTCAGCGTCAAAATAATCTGGTAGTACAGGTCGATCTGTTCGACCGCCTACCTACTCCCTACGGGCTGGTGCGCGGCGGCGTTGCCCCCGATCACCAGAAAATCAAGTCGGTCACAAAAGCCTATGACCGCGTAGCGCTGCACCCCAACTTCCGCTTTTATGGCAACGTCGAATTCGGGCGCGACCTGACCCACGACGATCTCGTCCAGCGATATCACGCCATCATTTACGCCGTTGGGGCGCAATCGGACCGCCGCATGGATATTCCCGGCGAAGACCTGCCCGGCAGCCATCCGGCTACCGAGTTCGTCGCCTGGTACAACGCTCACCCAGATTATGCCGACTACGAGTTCGATCTCTCGCAGGAGAGTGTTGCCGTGGTCGGGTTGGGCAACGTGGCGATGGATGTGATCCGCATCCTGGCCCGCACGCCCGACGAACTGGCCAAGACCGATATTGCCGATTACGCGCTGGAGGCGCTGCGTCACAGCCGCGTCAAGACCATCTACGTTTTGGGGCGGCGCGGCCCGGCTCAGGCAGCCTTTACGACGCCGGAGATCAAAGAGCTGGGCGAACTGGCCGATGCCAGCATGGTGGTCGCGCCGGAAGAAGTCGTCCTCGATCCGCTGAGTCAGCAGATAATTGACAGCGGGGTGGATAAGGAAGCCATCCGCAATGTCGAAGTCCTGAAGAGCTATGCCGAACAGGGCGACAGCGGCAAAACCCGTAAGATCGTTATGCGCTTCGCCGTCTCGCCCGTCGAAATCAGCGGGCAGGGCTGCGTCCAGGCCGTCAAGATCGTCAAGAATGAACTCGTGCCGGACGGCAAAGGTGGGGTAAAAGCGCGTCCTACCGACCAGTTCGAGACCATCCCCGTCGGGCTGATCTTCCGCTCGGTTGGCTATCGAGGTGTGCCGCTGCCGGGCGTGCCCTTCGATGACCGCGCCGGCGTGATCCCCAACGACAAAGGCCGCGTCCTGACCGCGCCGCAGTCGGGCACAGTCGTGGCAGGTGATTATGTCGTCGGCTGGATCAAACGCGGGCCAAGCGGCATCATCGGGACGAACAAGCCCGACTCGATCGAGACGGTCGAGATGCTGCTGGAAGACATGCGCGCCGATAAACTGCTGGTTCCACGTGATCCGTCGCGGGACTCGCTGGAGGCGCTCCTGAAGACCCGCGGCGTTCGCGTTGTCACCTATGCCGATTGGCAGCGGCTCGATGCTATCGAGCAGGAACGCGGCCAGTCGCGCGGCGCGCCCCGCCTCAAGTTCAGCCGCGTGGATGACATGCTGGCGGCCCTGGACGCTGAGCCTGTGCCAGGAGACTGAGCCAATCTCAAACAGAATCATCAACCTAACGCCCGGCCGCCCACCGGGCGTTAGGTTTTGTCAGCCCTGCCGCATGAGTCTTTCATGAGTACGTAATCTGGGTGAAACATAACACGGGCAGCATGGACAATATCCGGTCGAATGGACAAGGAGTTGTCACTGTGATGAAGCCCTATGCGTTGACCCTCGCCCTGGCGCTGCTGATCGCGGCCTGCTCGCCAGCCGCTTCAAGCGTGCCGACGAGTAGCCCCGCGCAGCCCGTTGTACCCACCAGCCAACCTGCTCAGCCCACGCCTACGCCGGAAACCATGCCGACTGCTGCTGTGCAGCCGACTGCCGTCACGCAGTCCGATCAGGCGGCTGCCTACAACGGCCCGGCCTGGACTGCGCTGCCGCTGGTCGATTCGGCCACCGGCGAGACTTTTACATTCGCCAGCTTCGCGGGCAAGACGGTCTTCGTCGAGCCGATGGCGACCTGGTGTACCAACTGCCGCCGCCAGCTTCCCAATGCCGAGGCTGCCCGCAGCCAGCTTGACCCCGACCAGTACGTCTTCGTCGGCCTGAGCGTGGCTGAAAATGTGGATAACGCAACCCTGGCCCAGTATGCCGCCGATAACGGCTGGAATTTCATCTTCGCCTCGGCCACCGAGGCGCTGACCCAGGGGTTGGTCGATCAGTTTGGCCGGACGGTCATTACCCCGCCTTCGACGCCGCACTTCGTCATCAAGCCCGATGGTACGCTCAGCGAGATCTTCACCGGTTCGATCACAGCGGATGACCTGGTGGCGAAACTCACCAGCTTCAGCGGGAGCTAAAACCGTGGACGAACTGATCCGTGCCTTTGGCTTGGGCAACGCCGCCATCCTAACAAATGCCTGTCTCCTGCCGCTGTATCCCGGCCTGATCGCGTTTCTGGCCGGGAACGCTGGCGATGAACGCGCCCGCCGAGCGACAGGCTGGCTGGGTCTGCTGGTGCTGGCCGGAATCCTGACGATGATGACGGTCGTTGGGCTGGCACTGTTCCTGCTCAAGCAGTCCTTTGGCGATGCGCTCAGCCTGCTGCTGCCGCTGGTCTATGGAATCGTGATCGTATCGGGCATTCTCATGCTGCTGGACCGCAACCCGTTTGCCCGGCTGTCGGTCAAACAGGCGCCGGTTCTGCGAAGTCCCTACCTGACAGCCTATGTCTACGGGTTGTTCTTCGGCCCGATGACCCTGCCCTGCACCGGGCCGATCATCTTCAGCGCCTTCGCTCTTGGCGCCGGAAACGCCACTGAACTGGTCAATGGACTGCTGTTCTTCCTGGCTTTCGGGCTGGGATTCGGCTGGCCGCTGGTCTTCCTGCCGCTGGTCGCGCTGCCGCTCCAGCGGCGCATGGTACGCTGGCTGGCGCAGAATCACACGCTGCTCAACCGGCTCTCCGGCATCCTCCTGATCGCGGTGGGATTGTTCGGCGTGCTGACCGAGCTTGCGCCGCGGGCGCTGCCCATCGAGAATATCACTCTCGCGCCAGAAGCCTGGACGCTGTACTGGATCGGCGTGGCGGCGGTGGCTGTACTGGTCGGCTGGTGGACGCTCCAGCGTCAGAAGCGGACGGCAGGCTGACTAAGTCGGGATCACGCCCTTTACACATTGGAACTTTTGTTCTAAAATTCCAGCTTCCAATTGGTCACGCGGATGAAGGGCAGATCGATGATCCGGTTGTTGAGAAAACGTCTGCTGCGCTGGGCAGCCACCGCTGCCGTGCTGGTGGTCATCCTGCCGCCGGTGATGGGTGGCTCGGTGGATGCAGGACGGCGGGTGCTGCGCTGGCTGGATAATACTTTCGGCGGTCCCAGCCCCATCGCGCCGCTGTTCAGCCCGACGGTGCAGTATTGGGCGCGGGACATTGGGCGCTGGGCTGCCGAGCATGGCCTCGATCCCAACCTGCTGGCGACCATCATGCAGATCGAATCCTGCGGGCACCCGTCGGTCAGCAGTCCGGCAGGGGCACAGGGACTGTTCCAGGTGATGCCGTTCCACTTCGCCAGTAATGAAGTCATGCTCGACCCGGCCACCAATGCCCGGCGCGGGGCAGCCTTCCTCAAAACCTGCCAGCACTCCGCAGGCGGCAACGCAGCTTTGACCTTCGCCTGCTACAACGGCGGGCCGGGCCTCATCAACCGCGCCTATGCCAGTTGGCCTGCCGAAACCCAGCGCTTCATCTATTGGGGCACGGGCATCTATGCCGAGGCGCAGGCCGCCCAACCCAGCAGCATTCGGTTGAGCGAATGGCTGGCTGCAGGCGGTGAATTGCTGTGCCGCCGCGCCGCGCAAAACCTCGGCTTGTAGGACGAATCGGCTACCGGGCGATTGCCCCACGGCCAGCGTCCCAGCCTTCCGTTACCGTTGACTCCACCCCTCCCGGTGCTATAATCCCGCGCGGCAGTTTGTGTATTTTGACCGAACTGGATAGGGGGTCAATACGCGGCGCTGCTGACCCCCTGCGTGGGTCTGTGATCGGTGGGTATGTCTGGAGTAACGGATGCGGAAAGTGCAATGGCGCGTCCTGGCGCTGATGATGACTGTCGTGATGATCGCGGGCGTGATGCCCACCGCGGCGCAGGATGCCAGCAATTTGCTTGTCAACGGCGGCCTGGAGGAAGGCTCCTTCGGTCCATACACGGGGCGGCGGGGCGGGGACTTCCCCATCTATCTGCCGAATGGCTGGAATTACTGGTTCGCGGCCGCAACCAGTGACCGCACCAACCGGGCGGAACGCGCCACCATTCAGCCGCATCCTGGCCCCGGCCCGAACCCTTACGAGGGCGGGCGGGCGATGAACGTGGACTGCGGCTTCTTCACCTGTACCGCCGCTGTCTTTCAGCAGGTCGGCAGCATTCAGCCCGGCAGCCCGCTCACGGCCTCTGCCTGGTCCCAGGTGAAAGCCTGTAATCTGGGCGGCGGAACAAGCTGCGGCTCGGCGGTCGAATCCGGCTCGCAAACCCGCATCGGCATCGATCCAACGGGGGGAACCGACCCGAACAACCCGGCCATCGTCTGGTCAGGTTTCGTCCAACCGCACGACCAATGGCTCCAGCAGACCGTCAGCGCCACCGCCAGCGGCTCGACCGTGACCGTTTTCCTTTATTCCACGCAGTCGTCCTTCTCAGACCTGAACAAAACCTACTGGGATTCGGTAATCCTGACAGGCACGACCGTCGGAGCCGGAACAGCCCTGCCGGGCGCGCCCACAGCCGCCCCGACCGCGCCGCCCTTCGTCCAGTTCGTCGTGCCCCAGGGGCAGCAGCCCGATGGCTCGATCATTCACACCGTGCAGGCTGGCGATACCATCGACAGCATCGCCTATGCCTATGGCCTGACGCGCAAGCAGATCATGGATTTGAACCAGCTTCAGTCGGCCAACTTCATCTTCCCCGGTCAGAAGCTCATCATCAAGCCCGCCGATACGCCTGCTGAGGCAACCTCGGAAACCGCGCCGGAGAGCACTGCCGAACAGCCTGTGGCGGTTGCTGCCGAAGCGACGCCCATGCCTGCTGCGACCACGCCTCAGGTTGAACCGACCGCAGCCCAGCCCGCTGAAGCGACCCCTGCTCCAGTGGAGCCAACGACTGAGCAGCCGGCTCAGCCGCCCAGCCCAACGGCCGTTCTGCCGACGGCTCCGGTCGTCGTGGCACAGGCTGGCGAGGTCGATCCCTCAGTAGTGACGGCGCAGGTGTGCGTAACGCTCTTCGACGATGCCAACCAGAACCGCATCCAGGAACCCGGTGAAGGGCTGCTGGCCGGCGGAACGATTGACCTTCAGCAGGCTGGCGCGGCCGTTGCCACCTACCAGACCGACGGCGTGGGCGAGCCACACTGCTTCGATACATTGGCCGCAGGCGATTATGTGGCCGTCGGCGCCGCGCCCAGCGGCTACGGCCTAACCACGCCGGATCAACTCCGTGTGCGCCTGAATGCCGGGGCGCGAATCGACCTGACCTTCGGCGCAGCCAAAGGGGTTCAGCCCGCCAAACCGCTCCCGGCGGATACTGGAAGCGCCCCTGACGAACCGAGCGCGGAAACGGCGCCTCCGCAGACACTCGCCGAGCAGATTCTCTCGATGAGTGGGCTGATCGTCTTCGGGCTGGCGGCGCTGGTGCTGGTCGGCGGGATTGGCGCGTCGCTGCTGCTGCGACGGCGCTAAGTCAGGCCTATAGGGGGTGACGCAATGCGAACGCTTCGGCTGCTGATCCTGTTCAGCGTGATGCTCCTCGGAGTAGGCATGGTTCATGCCCAGAGCGGCGGGCAGTTCTGCGTTCGCGCCTTCGAGGACACCAATGCCAACGGACGGCTGGACGAGGGCGAATCGCTGCTGACGCGCGGCATCAGCGTCAACCTGCTGGATTCAAGCAACGTCACCATCGCCAGTGCCCTGCTGGATCAATCCCCGACTGCGCAGCAGGGTGTCGTCTGCTTCCAGTTCCTCCCACCGGGGCAATACACCATCCAGATCAGCAGCGCCGAACTCCGCGCCACCACCCCGGCCTCGATCACCACGGCCATCACCGACGATGGCCGCCCGGAAGTGGTCGAGTTCGGCGGGCAGCGCATCCAGTCCCTGACGCCGACTACTGCGCCCACAAGCGCCACCCCCAGCATCCAGCAGGATCAACTGATCCGCATTGTCATCTCGGCGATTGCCGCAGCGGTGGTGATCGTTGGCATGGCCATTCTGGGATCGCTGCTGTACTGGTTCCTCTTCGGACGGCGGCGTCCCGCCCCCACGCCGGATGCACGCCGCACGACCGGATCGCTGCCCGCCGTGCGTGCTGGCGATACCGGCAAGACCCCCCGCGTGCAGTAGCGCCTTTGGCCTGCGGCTGCTCCGGGCAGCCCTGTCCTGCAGACTGCTGCGCCACCATCACTTCCATCCAGATCATCTTGCACCCATTTCTGTGGGTCAGGATCACGTGAGCTATCTATTCGCCCAATGGGGGAACATCTTCTACAATAGGCGCATTCTGCCGGACTGATCGATCCTGAGCGAAGAGGTGGATATGGCAGCGACAATTCATCCCGATGCGGTCTATGCCCTCGTCAATGGCAACCACGGCGCGCCGGAACAAATCCTCGGCCCGCACGCGGAGAAAAAAGACCGCGTGACCATCCGCATGCTGCGGCCGGGCGCGGCGGCGGTGGCGCTGGTACGGGCGAGTACGGGCGAGCGGCTGGAGATGAGCAAGGTGCGCGAGGAAGGGCTGTTCGAGGTGTCGGCGGAGGGGGATTGGCCGGCGGGCAGCTACCACTTCGCCATCCGTTGGGCCGATGGGCAGGAGTTCGCAGCCGGCGATCCGTATGCCTTCCCGTCGCGCTTCGGCGAGATGGATGTGTACCTGCTGCGCGAAGGCAAGCACCTGTACAGCTACGAAAAGCTCGGCGCGCATCTGTGCGAACTGGAAGGTGTCTCTGGCGTGGCCTTCGCGCTCTGGGCGCCAAATGCGCTGCGGGTCAGCGTGATCGGGAACTTCAACGGCTGGGATGCCCGCGTGCATCCGATGCGTCCGGTGGGAGAGAGCGGATTCTGGGAGCTGTTCATCCCCGGCATCGGCGTGGGCGAAGTCTACCGCTACCACATCAAGTCGCGTTTCCACGGCTTCCAGATCGAGAAGTCCGACCCGTATGGGTTCGCCTCGGAGATGCGCCCGCGCAATGCCTCGGTCGTGGCCGACATTGACTCTTATTCGTGGAACGATGCCGCCTGGATGGAAGCCCGCGCCAAACGGGATGTACCCACGACGCTGAACTCGCCGATGGCGATCTACGAGGTGCACCTGGGGTCGTGGAAGCGCCGCCCGGATGGCACGTTTTTGAGCTACCGGGAGCTGGCCGATCAGTTGGTCAAGTACGTCAAAGACATGGGCTTCACCCATATCGAGCTGCTGCCGGTCGCGGAGCATCCGCTGGATGCCTCGTGGGGCTACCAGGTCACGGGCTATTATGCCCCGACCAGCCGGTTCGGATCGCCAGCGGATTTCATGTATTTCGTCGATACCTGCCACCAGAACGGGATTGGCGTGATCCTGGACTGGGTTCCGGCGCACTTCCCCAAAGACGGTCACGCCTTGAGCTATTTCGACGGCACGCATCTTTACGAGCATGAAGACCCGCGCCAGGGTCAGCACCCGGACTGGGGCACGCTCATCTTCAATTATGGGCGCAACGAAGTCCGCAACTTCTTGATCTCCAACGCGCTGTTCTGGCTCAAGCACTACCACATCGATGGGCTGCGGGTGGATGCGGTGTCGTCGATGATCTACCTGGATTTCTCGCGGCAGCCGGGCGGCTGGGTTCCTAACAAGTTCGGCGGGCGGGAAAACCTGGATGCCATCGAATTCCTGCGGGAGGTCAACCGTATCGTCCATTCCGAATGCCCTGGCACGGTCATGATCGCCGAGGAATCGACGGCCTGGCCGATGGTCTCGCGGCCGGTGTACGTCGGCGGGCTGGGCTTCACTTTCAAGTGGGATATGGGCTGGATGCACGATACGCTGGAATATGTCAAGAAAGACCCCATCTACCGGCGCTACCACCACAACCAGATCACCTTCTCGATGTTCTACGCCTTCAACGAGAACTTCGTGCTGTCGCTGTCGCATGATGAAGTCGTCCACATGAAAGGGTCGCTCATCAACAAAGCCGCCGGGGACTGGTGGCAGAAGTTCGCCACGCTGCGCATCCTCTATGGCTACCAATACACCCACAGCGGCAAGAAGCTGAACTTCATGGGGCAGGAGTTTGGCCAGTGGCGCGAATGGAGCGAAGCCCGCGAACTGGACTGGATGCTGCTCGATCTGCCGACGCATCAGGGCTTGCAGCGCTGGATGCGCGATATCAACCACTTCTATACCGCCCAGCCGGCGCTGTACCAGCGCGATCTGGATTGGCAGGGCTTCCAGTGGATCGACGCCAACGACGCCGACAACAGCACCTTCAGTTATCTGCGCTTCGCCCAGGATCGCCATGATTTCCTGGTGATCGCCATGAACTGGACGCCGGTGCCGCGACACCATTACCGCATTGGCGTGCCCGAAGCCGGGTTTTACCAGGAACTGCTCAACAGTGATGCATCGGTCTACGGCGGCGGGAACGTGGGAAACAGCGGCGGCGTACAGTCCAACCCGGAACCCTGGCGCGAATGGGCGCACAGCATCGATCTGACACTGCCGCCGTTGGCAATCGTCATCCTCAAGAAATCCGCTGGGTGAAATCGGGTTTGGATTTGCCTGTGTTTGGTGGTAGACAAATCCGAAAAAATGGGGTATGATGTGTTTGTGAAAGTTTGAACAAGCTTGTTCAAGCGATCATCTCAACGCGATAAAAGTGCCTCCCCGCTTTTCCCTTCCAACCCGCCCTCGGCAGCAGTATCCGCTGGGGGCGGGTTGGTTTCCGCTCCAGCCATGATTCCAGACTATAATCGGGTGATGGATCGCCCTTTCCGACGCTGAGGAGCGCCGATGCAGCTTTCCGAATACCGATGGTCCGGCAACCCGCGAGGGATGCACAACACCGGCTCATATGTGCCGCTTCAGCGCGAACGCTATACCCGCCTGCAACTGGGCTGGGTCAAGCTCGTCACCGGGGGCGAGGAATTCGCCGCTGACTGCGGCTGGATGCTGGCGAACAACATCACCCCGGTCATCCGCATTTATCGTCCCGCGCCGGGAGCCATGCCGGTCGATCAAACGCTGCGCGAGCAGTGGGGGGTCTATGCCTCTTACGGCGTCAAGTGGTTCGAGTTTTACAACGAACCCAACTTCGCCAACCCCGAATGGCCGGAGGATATGGTTCCGCGCGTCGATCACCGCAACTTCGAGGAGGTCATCAGGCCGCTGTGCGAAAACTGGCTGATCTTCGCCGAGTACATCATCGGGACACTCGGCGGGTATCCAGCCTTCCCCGCGCTCGGCGAGACGGTCGGGGATAACGGCGCGCTCCAATGGTTGGACGCGCTGCTTGGCTATATGCGTGATTACCAGCGCGACCGCTTCAGTGCCATCGCCCGCAGCGGCATGTGGTGGGCAACGCATCCGTATGTCCTCAACCACTTTTACCAGGAGATGCCGGGGCAGCCAGCCGTCCCGCGCCCGCCAGAGCAGTACAATGCGCTCGAACCGGGCTGGCACTTCGAGTATCCCTACGATCCCTATACCCAGGCGTTCGATCCCGGACGCAGTGTTTGGCCTGGGACACCGTCAACGCCCTATGGCGATCCCAACGGAATCACCGCGATGGGCATCGCGCTCAACCAGCGGCTGCTGGAGTGGTTCGGGATTGGGCCGCTGCCAGCCTTCGGAACCGAGGGCGGCATTTATCCACTCCCGATCAACGAAGCGCAGCGCCCGGACCCGCGCTTCCCGGCTTATGACCGCGCAGCTCATGCCGAGGCGACCGTCGCCATGTTCAACTGGATCGCCAGCCTCGGCCCGGAGTGGCTGTTCGGGATAGCACTGTGGAAAGAGGACGAATACATCAATAACGGACTGCCAGCCGTCCCACGCCTCGAAGCCGTCCCGCAGATCGCCCGCGGCGGAAGCTGGCCGACCTGGAACAAACCATTTATCGGGCCGGGGCCAGTGCGCGGCCAGCCGAACTTCCACGCTGTGATCCTCGCGCCGGGCTTAGAGCCGCGCTGGTTCTTTGAGACTGCACAGAGCTACTGGAACACCTTCCGTCCGCTGGTAACAACACTGTGGGAATTCATCCAGTTCATCCCCAATGACCGCAGCCTGGGCGTGACGCTGATTGCCCCACCGGATATGGTGGAAAGTATGCGTCAGGCCATCCAGCAGAAGTATCCCAACGTGCTCTTGGATGTCCTCATCGCCAGCGGCGATCTGAGCGGCGTGCTGGAGGTGTTGAACGCGCGGGTCTGGAGCAACCGGCGCTTCGGTTGAGCAGGCATGACATTCATCCGCCTACGAAGGTGACGTTCATCAGACATGCTGTCTGCCAATTCGTGTTACGGTAATGGCAGCAAGGTTGATTGGGAGGTACGGCCCTTGAGCCGGTTTAGCCCACAACCCCATAGCCATCTTCGTCCTGCTCCTTGAAGCAGGCTGAACTCCCGGTAGGGAGTTCGGGGGAAACCCTGTACGGACAGCGATGACGCCGGTATCCCAAAGCCGGCGTCATCGTTTTTACGCCCCGCCCACATAGCGCACCCGCCAGACATGCCCATAAATGAAATCGGCCACAACCAGCGAGCCATCCGGCGCGACGGTGACATCAACTGGGCGAATCAGGCCGGTGACGAACGGCTCTGGCGCATATTCCGGCGTCCCGATGCGTGGATCGGTCGGGTCGATGCGGACGATGCGCTGGGCATCGCGCGTCCCGTTCCAGAGCACCACGAACAGGCTGCCGAACAGGTTAGCCGGGAACTGGCTGCCATCGTAAACAGTCATGCCGCGCGGCAGGCTGAAATCCGGCAAGCGCACCCAATCGGGCGATGCGTCCAGGTCGGCAGGCGTCGGCGGGCAGAAGTCGCAGCCGCGGGCGCGGTAATACGGCCAGCCATAATTCCCGCCGCGCATGACCCGCAGCAGACGGTCGCCCGGCCCGGTGAGCAGGCCGGTATCGGTGGCGTAAAGCTGGCCGCGCGGATCGAAGGCCAGATCGACCGGGTTGCGGATGCCGCTGGCATAGGTTTCGACCTGGGCGGTATGCGGTTGAATCCGCAGGATAGCAGCCTCGGTCGGCAGAATGTCAGCGTAAGGCTGGTTCTGCGGGCGCTGGGATTCGCCGTGGTCGGTCAATGCGCCGATGCCCAGATAGAGGTAGCCATCTGGTCCGAACACGATGCCGTTCGCCTGGTTGTCGATCAGCGAGAAGCAGCAGGGCAGATCAGTCAGCACCGCGATAGATTCACCATCCGGCAGCACCCGCCATAAGCTCCCACCGCTGGCGATGCGCATCCGCGCCGTCACATACAGGACATCCGTCCCCGGCTGGAAAGCCAATCCCAGCGGCGAGGTGAACGTCCCGCTGTAGCGCGTCGTTCCGCCGTCCGCGTCCATCGCGTACACCGCGCCGCTGCGCGTGCCATCTTCCAGCACGGTGGCGTACAGGCGGCCATCTGGCCCGTAGACGATCTGCATGGGCTGGCCAGGAAACTGACCGGCGTGCTCCAGCGCGAAGCCATCCGGTACGCGGATGCGCTCCAGGAAGCCGGCAATATCGTCCTCGCAGGGGAAATCATCGCAGCTCCAGCCGATGCCGCCCGAAAACGGCGCGGGGGCAACCGTGACTGGCGGCGGCGCATTCAGGGCGCTGGCCGGGGTGAGTGTCCAGAGTGGGAGGGTGGGCGTGGGACTCGACGTCCGGGTCGGCGTTGGGGTCAGAGTCGGCGTGAGGGTCAGTGTGGCCGTGGGCGTGGGGGTTGGGGTCAGTGTGGGGGTGAAGGAGGGCGTCAGCGTGGGCGTCGGCGAGTAGATCGGCGCGTTGGCAGCCGTGGAAGGCAGCGTGGCCTGGAACGCCGGTTGGGTTGCTTCCGGCCCACAGGCCGCCAGCAGGACCAAGGCGCAGAGCGCGGCAAGCAGCGAGCATTTCATGGCGTGAGAATTCGCACTCAGGTGGTCGATACGGCACTGGGCAGAAGTCTACCACAGCCCGCGCCGATTCCAGCGATCTTTCCGCCTATGGCGGCTCAGCCATACACCAAACCGTAGAGGCGGGGGACATCGACGCGCAGGACGGCGGGGTCGCTGCGCCAGGCGAAGGCTTTGCCCGTGCCGCCATATTCCAACGCCACCACCCAGGGGCGCGGCCAGTCGCCCTGGTGGATGCGTTCCAGCGCCCACTCCGCTAAATCCCAATCGTCCTCGGCCATCGGGTAGTGATCGACCAGACGGCGCTCGGCTTCGACGTAGCGCGTCCCGGCAACGTGGAGTTCCTTGAGCGCATCCAGCGGAAGCTGCTCGATGTACTCGCGTACATCGACGCCGAAGTAAGCCGCCGACATCTTGGCGTGACCCAGATCGAGCAGCAGGCCGCAGCCGCTTTCTTCGACGGCGCGGCGCAGATTCCGGGGGCGGATGACCCAGATGGGGATATCATAGTTGGGGTCGTAGTTGGCGTTTTCCAGGATGACGCGCTCGGCGCCGACGCGGGTGACCATTTCGGCAATGTCGCGCAGCATGGCGGCCATCATCTGCTCGCCGATGACCGGATCGGCGCTTTCCAGCGCGACACCGAAATCGGCGGCGCGGGGGGCCAGATGGGTGTTGACGTAGCGGGTGACGGTATCGGCCAGGCGGGCTTCGATCACCTCCCAGCCGGTCTCGGCGATGTCACGGCGGCCAGCCAGCATCTTGAAGTGGACGTAAGCAGGACGCTGGCGGGTGGCCTCGGCGATCATCGAGGGCCACTCGGTGGTCTTGTAGAGGTCAAACTGGATTTCCCCGGCGTCGAGCAAGGCGGCGGTCTGCGGCGAATAATTCACGGCAAGCTGCATGAATGGATATTCCTATAGAACTCGTTGAAGCCTACGGATTGTAGACCTGGATGCGTTTGGCGGGAATGCGCTGGGAGAGGCGGCTCATGTTCTCGGAGACGCGGGCAACGATCTCGGCCTCGTCAAGGGTGAGCAGCTTGCGCTCGCGCATGAGAACCTGGCCGTTGCAGATGGTCGTCCGCACATCGGCGGCCATCGTGTTGTAGACCAGACTGGCGCTGATGCTGTGGAGCGGCTGGTGGTGCAGCCCGGTGAGATCGACCAGGATCACATCAGCCAGCGCCCCCGGCTCGATCATGCCCAGATCATCGGGCAGGCCGAAGACGCGGGCGCTTTCCCGCGTGGCAATGTAGAGCGCCTCCGGGATGGGCAGCGCTTCCGGCGAGGCGTTGGCGTGTTTCTGGGTCATCGCCATCAACCGCAGCGATTCCCAGATATCAAGCGTGTTGTTGCTGACCGCGCCATCGGTCGCCAAGCCAACCGGGATACCGTACTGGCGCATGGCGGTCACAGGCGCGAAGCCCATCGCCAGCTTGAGATAGGTCTTAGGTGCGTGGGCGACTCCGGCAGGATGCCGCGCCAGGATAGGCATATCCTCCGGCAGCAGGCCGCAG
>CAZKXW010000089.1:0-20070 GCA_964556745.1 uncultured Anaerolineaceae bacterium | reverse complement strand
GGTGAGGGCCAAACCCCCTCTCCCCTGCGTGGGAGAGGGGCCGGGGGTGAGGGCCAACCCCCCTCTCCCCTGCGTGGGAGAGGGGCCGGGGGTGAGGGCCAAACCCCCTCTCCCCTGCGTGGGAGAGGGGCCGGGGGTGAGGGCCTGCCCCCGCCCCCGTACTGAACCCCCGGAGGGGGTGACCTTCCCGTAGCCGGGGAATTTCATCCCTCGGTGTCCTCCGTGGTGGAATTCTTCTTCTCTCCGATTTTATGGCGCAAAAGTAGACAAAATGTCACCCTAACCGCCTCATTTTGTGCTATCGTGGTGTTAGTGGTAGCAACCTCCCTCTCCCAGCGGTACTCCGCGTTCGTGAGCGGGCCGGGGTGAGGGCCGCCCTCCCCGATGAGAAATGTGAGAAAATTGACCGATTCTCATTCTTATCATTCTTATCGTTTGGCATCCGGGATCACGTTCGAGGGGAAATGGCGCAGAAATCACCGAACGCTGCCCCGGTTGCCCCGCCGGGGATTCTGTGCCATAGTTGGCGCACTGCCCAGGACTTCAGGAGCCTCCCCATGACTCAGCGTCTTGCCGTCATCGGCTTCGTCATCGCCTCGATCATCGCCATCGTCGCCGTCGTGCTGCGCCAGCAGGCCCTCGACACCGCCCAGACCGCTCAGGCCTTGGCCTCTGCGGAAGCCCGCGAACGCTCGACCGTCGAGGCCATGCTGCGCGACTCGGTCGCCACCCAGGTGCAGGCCGAGGCACGGCTTGCGACCGCCGCCATGGACGCCGAACAGATCGCGACGGATCAGGCCCTGTCCGAATCCACGCTGGCAACAGCCGCGGCCCAGGCTGCCGCTGCCGAAACCCAGCGTGCCGTCCTGGTAGCGACGGCCACTGCCGCTGCTTCCGAGGCCCAGGCTCAGGCCGAAGCAGCTCTGGCAGTGCAAGCCACCTTAGCCGCGGAAGCCACCGCCGAAGCCGCTGCCGCCCAAGCCCAGATCGACGCCGGAGCCACTGCCCTGGCCGAAAGCAGCGCCGCCCTCGCCACAGCTACCGCTCAGATTGCCCTGGCCGAATTCGCCCAGGAAGCAGCCGAAGACGACCGCCAGAACGCCCTCACCCAGGCGTGGAGCGCCGCTACTGCGCTGGCCGAAGTCAGCGACCAACTGGCGACCGCCACCGCCATCCTCTCTGGCATCACCGCCACCTCCACCCCCCTGCCGGCCATGCCAACGCCCACCCCGCTCCCGGCTGTCGAACCCGCTCCCACGGCTGCTGCCACCGAATTGGGGGAAACCTTCCGCTCCAATGACCGCTCCACCCGCTTCGATTACCCGGCAGATTGGATTGTCGAAGAACTCAACAACGGCGTCATTTTGATCGTCAATGGAGAAGAGGTCTTCGACGTGGATCCCAACGACCTCACATCCGGCATGCTCTCGATGAGCCTCGTCGTCACGACCGTTGAGGACATCGGCGCGCCGGAGGGCACGACCGCGGCCAGCTTTCTCTCCGCCCTGGTAGATTTCATTGAAGGTCAGGACCCGCCCGGAGTGATGGGCACAAGCGACGAGATCCAAATCGGCGGGTTCTCCGCCGCCCGCTCCTTAGGAACCCAAGGTGGCAACGATCTCGCCCTGGTGATCGTCGATCTCGATGACGGCGTGCTGGCCGTGTCGATCGCCAGCACCGATGAAGGTGAGATGGATCAATTCCTCGGCGTGATCGAGGCGATCCTCGCGACCGTGCAGTACAACCCGTAGGGAGCCGATGGACACAACCCCGTCGCCCTAACTCATTCCTGGAACATCGGAATCTGGTTGAATGTTCCGCTGACCATCACGCTGCGCCCGGTAGTCTCGTCAGCGCAGGTGACGCTGAAGATGCCCGTCAGGGGGTCCACCGATTGCAGCGTCAGCCTCCCTTCCATGACCGTGTTGTATTCCAGCAGGGTCGTGCCATCGGGTGAGGGTGTGCTGAAGCCGAAGCCCACAGCCGTGATCTTGTTCTCGGTGTCGTTGAAGGCCTTCAGGAAAGACGTAGGCGTATATTCCCCGCCGCCCGTCCCCTCCGGTAGGATGATCGAAACCGTCGCGCCCGCCAGCCCGCCGGTTCCGCTTAGGTTGACCAGGATGCCGCCGTCCTCCGTGCGCAGGTAGGTGGCCGTCCCGCTGAAATCGCCGTTGACTTCTCCGCTCACCGCCGCCTCGAAGCTGCCCGCCACCACATCACCGACCTCGACGGTTGGGCCGGGCGCGGGTGTCGGCGAGGTCGTTCCACAGGCTGCCACCAGCATCGCCACCCCCACCCCCAGGCAAATCAGAAACGCCCGTAGGGGCCGCCCGCCGGGTCGCCCGGAGAATCGCCCATCTGGAATCATGCGCATTAGAATCGTTTTCTCCATCAGTGCACGGCCATCATGCAGACAGCGCCGCTTTGAAGCAGCGAACCGTATCGAGATGCTGATCCAGCCGAGTGTAACCCGCGCCCATGGTGTTGATGCACAGGTGCGTCACCCCCATTGCGGCCAACTGCTCCGCCTCCCGCCGCCAGTCGGCTTCTGGCGTGCGCGTAACATGAATGCGGACATCGATCCCGAACTGAGCAGGATTACGCTCCTCGTCGGCAATGTAGCCGCGCAGCGTCGCCAGCGTGGTTTGAAGACGTTCCATGGGCATCCAGTTAGGGATCCAGCCGTCCCCCAGCCGGGCCATGCGCCGCAGTGCCACATCCGCATCGCCCCCAAACCAGATCGGGATCGGCTCTGGTGGGAGTGGGTTCAGACCGGCGTCAGCGATGCTCTCTTCAACGCCCACGTGCGTGACGAGCGGCTCCGTCCACAGCCGTCGCAGCAGGATCACCTGCTCCTCCAGCCGACGCCCGCGCCGGTGGAAGTTCTGGCCGAGCGCCGAGAACTCGACCGCATTCCAGCCGATGCCCACCCCCAATCGCAGCCGTCCCCCGGAGACCAGGCTAACCTGGGCGGCCTGCTTAGCGACCAGCGCCGTCTGGCGCTGTGGCAGGATCAGGATGCCCGTGACAAACTCCAGCCGCCGCGTCAGGCCAGCGAGCCAGGCATACAGCGTCAGCGGTTCGTGAAATGTGTCGCGGAATGTATATGGCCCACGCCAGCCGCCGGGACGCTCCGGGTTCGCGCCCAGGACATGATCATAAGCCATCAGGTAGTCGAAGCCGATGTCTTCTACCGCCTGTGTATAGTCGCGGATAGCCAGCGGATCCACGCCAATTTCGGTCTGAGGGAAGACAACGCCGAGATGAACC
Source organism: uncultured Anaerolineaceae bacterium (assembly GCA_964556745.1). Classification (GTDB taxonomy): domain Bacteria; phylum Chloroflexota; class Anaerolineae; order Aggregatilineales; family Phototrophicaceae; genus CFX2. The sequence goes on along the minus strand of CAZKXW010000089.1, from coordinate 16,800 downwards.
GTCATGACTGTGGAAACCCCATCAGGCTAGAGATTGGCTGAAGCCGTACTGGTACTGGGCCGTTCATGGGCCTGTGCGCGCTGTCGCAGCGCCATGCTGTCCTTGATGCCCCACAGCGCAATCAGCGCGAAGGCAAAGCTGTAGACCGCCAGATACGGCGCGAAGGCTGGATTGAACACCGCCGCCAGCACAGCGCTCGCGCCAGAGTACAGACACAGCAGTGCCTCCACCACCAGGCTGGAATCAGACTGGAGGGCGTAGCGGCTGGCCTGCCATCCCTGGACGAACTTGGGCGTGCGCCGGAACTCGGTACCCAAGTCGAAAAAACCGCCGATGACGGCTTTGGCGTTGCTCCACGAGATGCCGATCCCCAACGCGACCAGCACCGGATAGGCCATCATTCGCCGGATCCAGTCAGGATAGGTCGTCATTTGGCTGACGATATAGACCACCGGCGTCGCCAGCCCGATCAGCCCCAGCAGACCCAATGGCATGTTCCTCAGCACCCCTGTGACCAGCAGCGGCGGAGTCAGGATTAGGAGCAGCAGCATAATCGGCGCAGGCATGTACTGGCACAGATGCAGCGTTGCCATCAGCCGTTGGAAGAAGGTGAAGCGCGAGCGCCACAGCGGGGTGAAAGTGTGCCGCAGGCATTGGGTGCTGCCCTTGGCCCAGCGAGCCTGCTGCTGCTTGAAAGCCGCGATCTGCGGCGGAAGTTCACCGGGCACAACCACGTCCGGCAGATACAAGAAGCGCCACCCGGCCAGTTGTGCGCGATAGCTCAGGTCAAGGTCTTCGGTCAACGTCAGGTCACGCCAGCCGCCGGAGGCCTGAATGGCACTGATCCGCCAGACCCCGCCGGAACCGTTGAACGTCATCAGCCAGCCACCGCGGTTCCGGGCCGTCTGCTCGACGACGAAGTGTCCATCAATGGCGAGCGTCTGCCCCATCGTCAGCGGGTTCATGAACGTGTTCAGGTGTCCCCACCGGGTCTGCACCATGCCCAGTCCTGGATCAACTACCAGGAACGGAATGGTGCGGCGCAGGAAGTTCGGTGGCAGGACAAAATCCGCGTCCAGGACGACGGCATACTCGGCCCGGTCGCCAATCAGTCCCAGCCCATACGCCAGTGCGCCGGCCTTGTACCCGCTGCGGTCTTCCCGGCGGACGTGTTCGATGTTCAGACCAGCGCGCTGTAACACGGTGATGTGCTGAGCCGCGATCTGCGCAGTCTCGTCGGTGGAGTCATCCAGAAGCTGGACGAACAGCCGCTCGCGTGGATAGTCTAGCGCGGCCACGGCGTCGAGCAGCCGCCCAACCACATGACGCTCGTTATATATCGGAAGCTGGATCAGTACAGAAGGCCAATGATCGATCTGGGGAGTGGGATACTCGTCGCGGCGGTGACGCCAGTAAATAAGAAGTAGAAGGAGCTGGCTCGCCGCATATGCGGTCAGCGCCAGGGCGCAAAGCAGGTAGAGTATGGCGATTAGGTTCAGCAGCATATTTCAGAGTCTATCGAAGAATTGATGCCTAGCAAGGGTCTGGTTCACTTATGGGAAAACCAAATCAAACGTGAATCACCGTAGGGGCGACCCGGCGGGTCGCCCGTGCAAGAATCATTCGCAGTTGAATGCTCCCCCCCCATAAGAGTTGGTGAAACCCCCTGGCAAACAGGCCGCCTGACACAACCAATGTCGGGCGGCCTGCACTCACTTGATCCCAGGTAGTCACTGATGCAGAGCGTAATACAATTGGGCGATCAAACCCCCTTCAGCCTTGACGCGCTCGGCCGCCGCGCCATGCACCAGCTCCACTGTGCCGCCGTTCAGCAGAACGCGCAGTGGCACATCCGTGTCTTCGGCGGTTTCCTCCACCGGCCACGGCATGACCAGCTTTTCGACCTGTCCGCGTTCGAGAGCCTGAAGTACCGCGACTCGACCCAACGCCGCTCGTCCACCTGCCTTCGCCAACCCGATCATTTCCTCGACCAATTGGGATTCCTGCCGCCGTTCGTAATCCAGCGCGGCAGGCAGAATGGCGTTCATAACCTCATGGGTGGTGTGCCGCATCGGGATGGGCAGCAGCGCCACCACCGCCTGAGCCGCTGCTTCCGGCAGGCGGTTCAGCACCGCGTGGATCGACTGCTCGCTCCCGGTCAGCACCAGCCGCCGCGCCCCTTGGGCAGTCATCAACTCAGCGATCTGGACGGCCACATCCCGGTACAGGCTGTTCTGATGCTCGACCTTGCGATCCTGGAATTCATCCACCGCGCTCCCGCGTCCAATGCCGACGCCGGAGGGCATGGCCGTCTTGACTCGCCAGGCGCGGGTATCGAAGGTCAGTTCCATCGAATCTTCGAACTGCACCTGACCTAACCGTGTAGTGAAGAACCGCGCCTCGCTGCGATCTACCATCGCTACCAGGTACGTCTCGTATTCATCCAGCGCCCACAGCAGCGGCGTGATGAGGGGCGGCCCATATGCCGCCCGGTTCGGAAACGCAACGGGCAGTTCGTAAACCTCTTCCAGGGACTCGCCCAGCAGCAGCGCCAATCCCCGCGCCGCTGGGATGTAGTCTTCCAGGAAACGTTCTGCCCGCTGGCGCAGCCCAGGCCAGAGCAAATCCTCCCCGGCGGAGACCTGATGGTCGATATCACGCAGACGATTCTTGGCCCAGGTGCGCCAGCCAGGGTTGGCGGCCTGGTTTTCAGGAAGGCTGGGATCGATGGTCAGATAGAGGGACAGGGTGTGCGCATCAGCGCGTTTGAGGACAGCTTGAACATCCTGCATCTGAAGCATCACGACGACCTCCATTCATCAGCCAACGCATTGAGGCATATGAGGATGAGGACACCGTCTTGATTGATTTGCCTTGATTGTAGCGCGTTGGTGTTGGAATTACATTGTGGTGGCCTAAGACCAACGGCTCTTGATGCGCCGGAATCCCCGCCCATAGGCCACATGTCCCTGCCCGATGACCATGAACGCCTGCGGGTCAACCTCACGCACGACGTGGCGCAGGCGGTTCACCTGCGCCCGCGACACCGTGATGAACAGCACTGCGTGCGTCTGCTCGGTGAACATGCCCTTGCCCTGCCAGGCCGTGACCCCGCGTCCGAGGTCATCCAGCACCCGCTCGGCGATATCGTCCGGACGGTCGGTGATGATCGTGGCGGTGCGGATGACGCTGGGTCCCTCCAGCACGTAATCCGCCGCGATCCCCGCCGTGAACAGCGAGACGATGGCGTAGAGCGCCCCCTCCCAGCCGAAGACCAACCCCGCCAGCACGACCACCCCGGTATCGGTATAGATCGTGCTGGTACTCAGCGGCAGTCCGAACTGGTATTGTAGGATGCGCCCCAATGTCGAGGTCCCGCCCTGTGTCCCGCCTGCTCGCAGCACCAATCCGCCAGCGATGCCGACCAGGATGCCGCCGAACAGCGCTGTCGTCAGGCGGTTATCGCCGACCTCGATGCCCACTACCAGCGGGCGGATCACATCCACCAGCACCGAGTAGATCACCACGTAGAAAACCGTCCGCACCACCACGCGCCAGCCGCCCAGATAACGCGCCCCCAGCAGTTGAATCGGGATGTTGCCGATCAGGATCATCAGACCAATCGGCAGCCGCGCGTCGAGGTGATTGAGGATGACCGCCACCCCGGAAACCCCGCCCGGCGCAATGTCCGAAGCCGCCAGGAACAGCACTACGCCTATAGAATCGATGATGGCAGCGATGACCAGCACGATATAGGCCAAGATGACGCTGCGGACTTCACTCGGTTGGGGCATTTGGAGCGGCATGGCAGCCTCCTGGATGACCACAGGGCGACTCGACGGTATTGTATCCACCTGCCAGCCGCAGCAAAAGCGGCTGATGTTATAATCTCGGAAACAGCGAGGAGTCACACCCATGAGCGAAGACCCGAAGCGGAGCCGCACTGTCACCTGGGATGATCCCTCGATCACGGCCGTACCTGCGACAGAACCTTACCGTATTCATGATTCATGCTTGGTTTTTGGCCTAGGACGGCAATCAAGGCGGGATGATGACAGAAGGCAACGCGACGGTGGTGTCGATCGCCACTCAGATAGGCACGCTGCTGACGATTACTCAGTAGGACATCGACTGGCTTCACCACCGCTGCGCTAACGCATATATCGAGGCACTGAAAATCTGATGTTTGTGATCGATCAGATCCTGGATATCATCCTCGTCTCTATCTTCCTGGTGGGTTACCTGTGTTTTCCCCTTGGACTGCTCATCTATGTTGTGTTGAGTGTTGGGCTGGCACGCCTGTTTCTGACGACACGGTTAAGACATTACATACAATTGGGCAAGCGACAACGGAATTCTGCGGTTTTGTTGGTTGCGGTGCTCGTCTTTATGAGTGGTTATCTACTGTCAAGCCGAACCGGCGCTGCTATCGCAGGCATTGCAGACACCTATGCGCCACAGGGACCAGAAGTCTACGAATTGTGGTTTCGTTATCTTGTACCGGCGCCCATCCGCCCCGATTGTATTATCCCCGACGAGATGGTGTGTCAGGGTGCAAACCGGTTTGGCACACCAATGCTCAAAGATCAGTTTATCCTGGTGATATTCATGCTGCCATTCGGGGTAATCGGCGGTGTGACAGCACTGATATACAAATCCCCTTATAAATTACATCCTCGGGGCTTTGGCCCGTGAAAGCCAGGCCGCTTCAACGGCAGTGGATGAAGTCCGTGAGGCCGCATCGCTGAATGTATTCTAGGAGCCACACCCATGAGCGAAGATCCGAAGCGGAGTCGCACTGTCACCTGGGATGATCCCTCGATCACGGCCCAGGCCGCGCGGCAGATGAGCGGGCGTGAATTCCAGGAGGCCATGCGTGAGGGACGCATCCCCGGCCCACCCATCGCCCACCTGCTCGATTTCCGGAGCGTCGAGGTCGGCGATGGGCGCATCGTCTTCGCCTGCACCCCGGCGGAGTACCACTACAACCCCATTGGCGTCGTGCATGGCGGCTTGGCCTGCACCCTGCTCGACTCCGCCCTGGCCTGCGCCATCCACACCAAGCTGCCCGCCGGTGTCCCCTATATCACCATCGAACTGCACGTTAATTTCCTGCGCCCGCTGACCGTGGATACCGGCCCGGTGCGCTGCGAGGCCGAGGCAGTCCACATTGGCCGTTCGATGGCGACTGCTCAAGGCCGCCTCATCGACGCCGCCGGCAAGCTCTACGCCCACGGCACCACCACGTGCCTTATCCTGCGTGGCAATGGGTGAGCCATTCCTGTCCGTGGCCGTATGGTCTGGGGAGATAGGCGCTCTGTTGCAGAGATACAGCCCTCACCCCTGGCCCCATCTCCATGTCTTTATCCCGATTCAACGGATGGTAGAAATGTCAGGGATAGTGAAGCTGCTCGAAGGCATAGGGGCTGAGATAGCCCAATGCCGAGGGAACGATCCGGTTGGATCTGCGAGCGCCATTCGCTTATCTCAAGGAACTAACCGATGAGATACGCGAGGTGAGCAGCAGACTCGAAGGCAACGAGCGAGAAACAAAAACGGACAGTCTTGAGACCGTCCGTGATGAAACCAACTGTTCGAGTTGGCTCCAAGATAGCTGGGGGACCTGGATTCGAACCAGGATTAATGGATCCAAAGTCCACGGTTCTGCCGTTGAACTATCCCCCAATCAAGTCTTGCGAGTATAGCAGAGCTGCATTACTGAATAAAGACCGAGTCCCTCTGCCTAGCCGCCCGGCTTGTTGGGGTCAGGGACGGCATTCCCAAACGATCCTGGCACGCGCGTCGGTTCCGGCGGCGGTGGGACATTGTTGTCGATGGGCAGAGCTTCCAGTACGGCCTGCGTTTGCAGGGTGATGAGCGCCAGCCAACCGATTACGCCGTTGAAATCTACCTTGACCCACGGGCTGTAGGGACTGCGGGCCAGCAGGGTGACTTTGGCCCCGTCCGGGATAGTCATAATCAGCTGAAAGCTCACATCTGGCGCGGCGCGCATGTTCACCCCAGCAGGCGCGACCACGGTAGCCATCCGCCCGATGTCGCCGTAACGCTGGGGCGGGAGCGGCGTCGCTTCATAAACGGTATTGATGGCGCCGATGTTCTGAATGAGGAGCGGGGCATACATCCAACCGGTCTCGCCGCTGTCCAGACGCACATGATACCAGTCGCCTGTGCTGTTCTGTCCGAGGACGCTGAGAACCTGACCGGGCTGCACCTGAAGCAGCACCTCAGCGTCAGTCGAAGGCGCGACGCGAAGGTTGACGGCTCCATCGGTTGCCACATAACCCGGCTGCGGCAGGATGATCGTCCTGTCGAGGAGCGCCACCGGGAAATTCGCCATCAGGGCTTCGTCCAGCGGCAGCGGCGCCGAAGGCAGCGTGACCGGTTCGGCGAAGTTGTCGCCCGCATAACCAACCAGGATTTCCTGCCCTGGCCGGAGGGTCTGCTCGGCTCCGGCGGCGTACAGACCGGACTGCCCTGAAAGCCCGGCAAACACCGTCATGCTGTCAACGGTCTGAACCAGCACCGTGCCGTTTAAGCTGAGCGATACTCCGTTAATGGCGATGTTGACAGGCTGGCCGAATGGTGTCTGAACAACATAGGCACTCCTAGGCAGGCTGTCGCAGGTCGAAGCGGCTGTCGCGCCCGTCCGCACTACGACCGACTGCCAGGCTGGAAGATCCGGTGCGGTGCGATCGAGCAGACTGACTTCACCGACGGCTAGGCCGGTATAGCGTACCGGCGCGGGTGGACGCAGCCAAACAATCCCGCCGCTAAGCATTTCCGGGGCCAACGCGCCGCTGCGGATCGAATCGACGACCTGGACTTCGACCAATGCGCCAACGGCGGTCAGCGCGTTTGCGACCGGCCCAACCGGTTCGACAATGGGCGGCGCGCCACCATTGCAGACGTAGCCGACCGGTCCGGCGATGCAGGCATCGCTGGCTGCCGTCCAGAGGGCTTCCAGGGCAGGAGCGCAGGCCGGGACAGACGCTTCCTGCGCAGTAACCCAAGCCGTGCCGAGCAGGATCGCGGTCAGCAGGCAGGCGATGAGAGTCAGTTTTTGCACAGGATATCTCACACGCACGATTGCACCAGGGTCTCGACTGATATGCTGTATGTAATTGTAGCAGAATTCAATAAATGCAACCGCGCTGGGCATTTACATCGCTCCGGTCGCCTGCTAAAATGCCACGCGGCTCAAAGGCCAAATTTCACACGCCCAGACTTGGACGGTGTTGCCCCGCGAGAGGTTGCGTTCCGGGAATGAAGGGCGTGAACGACCAAACACCACATTAGGAGAGACCCGATCATGCCTTCCAATGTTTCGATGAAGGCGCTGCTGGAGACGGGTGTCCACTTTGGGCATCGCACCCCAAAGTGGAACCCACGCATGGCGCCTTTTATTTTTACCTCCCGCAACGGCATCCACATCATCGACCTCCAGCAAACTCTGGCGAACCTGAACAGCTACTACGATCACGTGCGTGATCTGGTGGCACGGGGCGGCACAGTGCTATTCGTGGGGACGAAGCGTCAGGCACAGGAAACCATCGCCCAGGAAGCGACTCGCTGCCGGATGCCCTACGTCAATCATCGCTGGTTGGGTGGCACGCTCACCAACTGGCGCACTATCCGTGACCGCATCGACATGCTTAAGAAGCTGGAAAAGCGTCGTGATGCGGGTGAATTTGCGCTGCTGACTAAGAAAGAAGCTTTGGTGCTGAATCGCAAGATTGAGAAGCTCCAGCTTCGTCTGGGCGGCATCCGCGAGATGAAGAAGCTGCCCGAACTGCTGATCATCATTGATACCACTCGCGAAACCACTGCCGTCAAAGAAGCCAACACGCTGGGCATTCCGGTGCTGGCCGTGGCCGATACGAACTCCGATCCCGATGTGATCGACTTCATCCTACCCGGCAACGATGACGCTGTGCGGGCCATCCGCCTGATCGTGAACGCCTTTGCCGAGGCTGTGCTGGAAGGTCAGGCGATGCGGAAGGGCGACGAGGAGTCTATCGCCGAGGAACTGCCCGAACCGACCGAATCGTTTCATGATTATGGCAAGGAAGAAGAAGTTGACGACGAGGCTTATCTGGGCGCGTCCACGCTTGCCAAGCTGCGCGACTCTAAGCTGTTCGAGGATGAAGAAGCAACCAACGAGGAATAAAGCTAAACATGGAAATTACGGCCAAGATGGTCAAAGACCTGCGGGATGCCACCGGTGCTGGCCCGCTGGACTGTAAGAAGGCGCTGGAAGTTACCAGCGGCGATGTTCAGAAAGCAGTCGATTGGCTGCGCGAGAAGGGGATCGCCAAGGCCGCCAAGAAACTGGGCGCGGGCCGCGAAATGAAGGACGGCATTGTCCAGGTCTACATGCACCATAACAAGCGCCTGGGTGTGGTGGTAGAAATCAATTGCGAGACCGACTTCGTGGCGCGTACCGAGAAGTTCCAGGAATTCGCCTACAACATCGCCCTGCACATCGCTAACCTCGCGCCCAAATACGTGCGCCGTGAAGATGTGCCTGATGCCGTCGTTCAGGCTGAGCGGGACGTACAGCGCCGCCGCGCCCTCGAAGAGGGTAAGAAGCCCGAATTTGTCGATAAGGTCGTGGACGGCCGGATGGACAAGTTCTATGAGGAAATCTGCCTGATGGAGCAGGTCTTCATCAAGGACGACTCCCAGAAAATTTCCGATATGCTGGCGGCGGCTGTGGCCGACCTGGGCGAAAGTATCCAGATCCGTCGCTTCTCGCGCTTCGAGCTGGGTGAGTCACTCGACGGTGGCGACGCTTGATGGAATGCACTCCGTGGGTGCGAGCAGTAGTCTACTCAGGGATTAGCCTCCGGCTAATCCCTTTTTTTTGCCTGTGACCAATATGGGAGGAGAACCGCATGAGTATGAACGCGCGTCCCGCTTTCAAGCGCATTGTCCTCAAACTGAGCGGAGAGGCCCTGTCCGGCCCACAAGGGGCGGGCATCGATCCATCCAGCGCTGCATATATTGCCGAAAAGGTCAAAGCGATCCATGAACTGGGCGTCCAAACAGCCATCATTATCGGCGCGGGCAACCTGTGGCGCGGCAGCACTGGCGTCCACCGGGGCATGGAACAGAGTACCGCCGACCATATGGGCATGATCGGCACAGTGATGAATGGACTGGCCTTGCAGGATGCCTTCCAGCGCATCGGGATCGTCACGCGCGTGCAGACGGCCATTCAGATGAATGCCGTCGCCGAGCCATATATTCGACTGCGGGCCATTCGCCATCTGGAAAAAGGCCGCGTGGTCATCATCACCGGCGGCACGGGCAATCCCTTCTTCACCACCGATACCGCCGCGGCCCTGCGAGCGATGGAGATCGACGCCGATATCGTTATCAAGGCCACGAAGGTGAACGGAGTTTATTCTGCCGACCCCAAAAAAGACCCGACGGCGACGCGCTTTAGCCGTCTGACTTACGATGATGTTTTGTCCAATGAATACAATGTGATGGATATGACCGCGTTCGCGCTGTGTCGGGAACACAGCCTGCCGATCCTGGTAGTGGATTTCTGGGCCAATAACGACCTATTGGAGGCTGTGTGCGGCAATCACAGCGTCGGCACAATCATCGCCAGTAAAGAGAAACTCGCGCAGATGGGTTGAGCGATCAGCCAAGGCGAATGGCTTCGACCACCAGGTTGTGGTAGGCGGGGATGGTCGGCGCGGGGATATGCAGTTCCAGCGGATAATCCGCTCCTGGCAGCAAGTCAGCATTGAGGTTGAAGATGCGGTAGCCTGTGACATACCCGGTCGCATCATACAGGGTCAGCACGGCGCGGGTCAGGCGGAGTGTGACTGCCTCCGCGCCGTGGATCGAGGCCCAGACGTGATAGGCGAAATCAGCGTATACCGACTGCATCTCCCGCGGTTCAGGGAGCATGAACCAGGCTTCAGCTCCCGGAGCGGCATCGGCAGTATGGATTACGGCGGTGGCTCTGGCAAACTGTTCCCAATCGAGGTGGAACAGCACCCGGTAAGGCGCGGCGCTGCCCGGCAGCAGGAGGCGCTGCTCCAGGCCGGATTCGGCGGCAGCAAGTATCTGCCCGTCGCGTCCGATCACCTGCACGCGGATGGTGACGCGCTCCACTGGGACAGCAGCGGTATTGATGACTTCGCCCAGGCAGACGACGCTGCCTGTGGTGAGTGGCAAGCAGTTCGGTGAGGACAGCGCCAGCGGCAGCGGAACGGCTGTCGGCAGGATCGGTTGGCCATCGGCATCGAATGCTGGGTCGGGTATGATGATCTCATGGCCGACTGGCAGCGCCCGTGGGTCGAGATCGGCGTTAGCAGCTTGAAGCATTTCCAGATCGACGCCGAATGAGCGGGCGATTTCCGCCAGGGTATCACTGGGCTGAATGGTATAGCGGGCGGGGGTAACCGTTGCTTGTGGAGTGGGAGGGGGGAGCGACGGTGCGATTGTGGGGGGCGGCGCGGTAGATAAATAAGCCACCAGGGTGATCGATAGGAACTCGGTGGGGAGAGCAGTTGGGGCGGCGTCGTGAGTGGTGGTGCACCCCACCACCCAGACACTCACGAAGACGGCGATGATGCGCCGCCAGCCCCAATAGCCCATCGTGCCGAATATCCCTCGTTATCCAGCGTGTGCTGCTGTTATCCCGCATTATAGCCTCTGTCAAGCCCCTCAGCTATAGGAATTCTGGCAAACTGCAGCGTCAGTTTTGCGGCGACTTGCACGAGGAGGCAGGCGATGAGCGATGCGCGTCTCGAAGCGCGGGTGGGGCAGGTTCTTCGCGCCCGCGCTTGGAAGATCGGTGCGGCTGAATCCTGTACCGGCGGGTTGGTGATGCACCGTTTGACCAACATCCCCGGCAGTTCGGAATATGTCGTGGGCGGAGTGGTGGCCTACTCCAACGCTGTCAAGCAAGCGCTCCTGAAGGTCGAGGCGGCGGCACTGGTGACATACGGCGCGGTGAGTGAAATTGTCGCGGCGCAGATGGCAACCGGAGCACGGACGCTGCTGGGGGTTGATGTGGCGGTAAGCCTGACCGGGATTGCCGGGCCGGGGGGCGGCACGCCCGAAAAACCTGTTGGGTTGGTTTACATCGGCGTGGCCGGGCCGGATGAAGAGGTGGTCGTCGAGCGGCATGTCTGGAGCGGCGACCGAGAGGCGATCAAAGCGGCCAGCGCAGAGGCGGCACTGGCGCTGGTGCTGGCGCGGATTGGGGGTGAATAGACTGGCAAAATTCGATCTAGAATCCGTGTGTGCTGCTGGTTCTATCGGATCATGAATGCGGCAGCGGCACTGCTTATGGAGATGTTCTAGGCGGAATCCTGCTTCGTGGCTTCGATCAGCGCCCAGGCTTCTTATATCGTCTATACAAAGGTAAGCATCCGCCATGTTCACCGCTGCTCGACCGGAAGACCGTCGCGAATCCAGGCGTCGATCCCGCCCGCGAGGTTGCGGATGTTGCGCCGTCCGGCCCGCTGGAGCAGGCTGACAACTACCTGCGAGCGCACCCCACCGCCGCACTGCACCACCAGCGGTATACCAGTTGGCAATTCGCTGATCCGGCTCAGGATGGCTCCCATGGGGATATGAACCGCGCCCGCGATGTGTGCTGACTGGTACTCATCTGCTCCGCGCACATCCAGCAGGAAAGCGCCATTCCGCAGCAGCGCGGCAGCCTGAACGGGAGTCACCTGTTCGACCCTACCCTGTCCACCCGCAGCGACATCCGGTGGGAAGATCCCACCGATCTGATCGACACCAATCGCTCGCAGCATCATCAGGATATGGGGTAGATCGGCCTCGTCTGCAATGAGATAGGTTGGCATATCGTAGCGCACATACCAACCGGCATAGGTGCTGAAGCTCAGTTCACTGGCAGGAATATGCACGGTGCCGGGGATATGCTGCTGGGCGAAGGCTTCTGCTGGGCGCGTATCGATGACCAGATGCCCGACAGCCAAGGCCTCGGCCAAGGCGTCTTCAGAAAGGCGCGGCGGGTCGGGCAGGGTATTCAGCAGGGCCGGGCCGAGCTTGTTGACTTTCTTCATCTGGGCGAAGTAACGCGGAGCTTCCGGTTGGCCTTCCAGCAGCCACTCGACAAAGACGTCTTCATCGTCGATTTGGAAGGCCGGATTGAAGAGTTTCTCGTAGCCCAGCGTGCTGGAGGGGATCGCGCCCAGGCCTTTGCCGCAGGCGCTTCCTGCCCCATGTCCCGGCCAGATTTGCAGGTAATCAGGCAGTGTTTTTAGAAACCGCATGTTGCGGAACTGGCCGCGCGCCCCAATCTTTTTGGTCCCGGTGAAACCGGCCACCTCATCCAGCAAATCAGGGCGGCCGATATTGCCGACGAACAGGCAGTCGCCCGTGAACAGCCCCATGGGACGGTCAGCAGCGGCGGTATCGGTGAGTTGGTATATCATGTGTTCCGGGGTATGACCGGGGGTATGGATGGCCTGGATGCGGATGCGCCCGATGTTCCAGGTGTCGCCATCATGCAGCCGGATGATACTCGCGTCAGGATAGGCATACTGCCATTCTTCTCCGCCCATCGCGCTCAGATAGAGCCGCGCTCCGGTCGCGGCAGCCAGTTCCCGCGCCCCACTGACATAATCGGCATGAATGTGGGTATCTGCCACCTGGGTGATTCGCAGTCCCTCCTGCCGCGCAGCCAGGAGATAAGGGGTGATGTCTCGCGCTGGGTCAATGACGAGCGATTCACCTGTGGCTGCGCAACCGACCAGATAGGACGCCTGCGCCAGATAACGGTCGTAGAAGTATTTGAGCAGCATGTTTCTTTGGTCTATCCCCTGCTGAACACGGCCAGCATGATGCTATCGAGGCCGGACAGGCCCTGCAAGCGAAATTGACACACTTTGGCAGATTCGTTATGCTTGTCGAAAATGTACAGCGAACACAAGTTCGGTTGTTCAGATTGACCTGTGCCGATCTACCATCTATTCCAGCGGAGTTACCATGTCCTCCGATGAGACACGCAGCCTTCATCTTACCTCGTCTGCCGAAAGTGGCGGCGAGTCGAAACCTTCCGGTTCACGGCGCTCGCGGCGTGGACGGGGCCGCCGTTCACGTGGGGAGTCTGGCGGTCAGGCACAGCAGCCTGCCCGTTCGGGCGAAAGCAGTTCTGACGAGAAGCCCCTAGAGGAACGCTCGCCGCGTCCCACCCCCAAACGGGACACGCGCTCGCACCACGGGCAGCGATCCGAGCGACAGCGCCAGGATGTGCCCGCCGAAAAATCTACCAAACCTGCTCCGGCGACTCCGGTGCGCCGCCGCCGACCGCTCCCGACTGAACGCGCTGAGCCGGTGCTGACCGACCGCTTTGGCAACCCGATCATGCTGAAGTCCAGCCCAGCCGTGGAGTCGCTGCCGCCGTCCCCGCCTGCGGCGTCTGTGCCTGCTGCGGCCATCGCGGTCTCGCAGCCAACACCGCCTGCTGAGGCTGCCGGCCAAGAGCCGTCCCGCAAACGCCGGCGTCGCCGCCGTCGAGGGGGACAAGGTTCCAATCCTGACCGGCAGCCGCGCGAGAACGGCTGACCGGCTTTCAAGGCATGGGGAGACAGTCCGTTTTTCTCCCCTGTGGTAGACTGGGAGCCTGCACCCCATGCGCCTGTTGTTCATTGCCGCGCTGCATCACCCGGAGGTTTTGGCTGCTGAGCAGGGCGCTGTGCCGCCCGGTCAGACGCCGCCTCTGTTTCCGTCCAGTCAAGGGCAGTATTTCTGGGATCGGGCCTGGCGCAAACGCGGCTGGGAGACAGCTGTTTTCTTCCGCAACCTGCCTGCGATCGGCGCAGGAGCGCGCCAAACCGAACGCTTCAGCACCGGGTTGACTCCGGCTAAGCTGCTGCGCGGCGCGATGAACCGCCTACCGCCAGAACTTAACCCGGATTACCGACTCCGCAACCGCCGCCTGATCGAGCAGGCCGCCGCTTTCCGCCCGGATGTGGTTTGGCTGATCGGCGACAACCGGGTGATCTACCGGGAGACGCTGGCGATCATCAAAGCCGAAACCGGCTGCAAGCTGATCTATGCCACCGGGACCTCGCCGATTGTCTTCTCGACACCGGTTGAACGGGCGGCGGCACGGCTCTACGATCTGGTGCTGACCAACGATTTCTATCACGGCATTCAGTGGCTGGAACTGGGCGCTCCGAAGATGGAGAGTCTGCCCCTCTCGGCAGTTGATCCCGAATTCCACCGCCCATATGCGCTGACTGAGGCGCAGCGCCGCGAGTACGCCTGCGACATCGCTTTCGTTGGGACGCTTGTACCGGACTCGCTCTACCGCCGCCGCGTCCAGGCATTGGAGGCGCTGCGCGACTTCGACCTGGGTATCTGGAGCGTGCATGAGGTTCCGGCCAGCCTCCGCTCCCAGACGCGCGGCGCGGCATTGGGCGAAGACATGCTGGAGGTGCTTTCAGCGGCGAAGATCACCATCAACGTGCATGGCGACTTCATGCGTTACGGCGGCAACATGCGCCTGTTCGAGGCGGCTGGAACGGGAATCTTCCAGATCGCCGATGATCTGCCGGGGACGGCGCAGTGGTTCCGCGAGGGCGAAACCATCGTCACCTTCAAAGATGCCGATGACCTCCGCGCCAAAGTCCGGCATTATCTCGACCGCGACGCCGACCGGGAGGCCATTGCGCGGCGTGCCCGCGAGCATGTTTACGCGCAGCACACCTACGATCACCGCGTGGCGCGGATTGAAAGCCTGCTGAACACGGTGTGAATGGGCGCCTCCTCGCGCTCGGAAGACAACGGGCTATACTGGTGTCAGGCTTTAAGCGCAGGGAAAGGATGTTCTTGTCTATGTCCGATCAAGCGACCCGCCAGCAGTTGGTCAACATGCTCACCGTCCAGCAGGCACATCTGAACCTCGACGCTGCCGTGAAGGGGTTCCCGGTCGAACATATCAATATGCGGCCGCCGAACGTCGAATACACCTTCTGGCATCTGCTCGAACATCTGCGGATCACCCAGTGGGACATCCTGGATTACTGCCGCAACCCGGACTACAAGGAAATCCGCTGGCCGGATGATTACTGGCCGGCACGGGATGCCGTGACCGATGCTGCCGGCTGGCAGCGCAGCATTGACCAGTTCCAGGCCGATCTCGCCGCCGTGGTCGCCATGGTGCAGAATCCGCAGACGGATCTCTACAGTCCGATCCCACACGGCTATGACGGGCACAGCATCCTGCGGGAAGTTCTGCTGGTGGCCGACCACAACGCCTATCACATCGGCGAGTTCGCCATTCTGCGACAAGTCGTAGGGAACTGGTAGACATGTCCAGCCAGCAGCAGATCATGGTGGTGACAAGCGCTCCGCCGGAATCTGTCGCCCGTATCCTGGATGCGATCTCGGCGGCAGGCGGCGGTATCGTCGGGAAGTACACGCACTGTGCCTTCACTAATCCGGGCAGCGGACACTTCAAACCAGAGGAGGAGGCCGATCCGCACGTCGGGGTGGTCGGTGAGGTCAATGCTGTGCCCGAAATCCGCATCGAGACGTTCTGCACACGGGCCGCGGCGCGCGCTGTGGCTGCCGCCATCCGCGAAGCGCATCCCTACGAAGAACCGGTCATCTACCTGATCCCGCTGCTGAGCGTTGATGATCTGTAGCGGCTCGTGAGTCAGGCGGGATCGAGCGCCAATTCGCCTTTGATCTGGTTTTCCCATTCGTTCAGTTGGTCACGAGCATCACGGCCAGGCCATCATGGCCTTTGCTGCCGACGGTCTGAAAGGCGGCAGCGACCACACGCGGCTCGGCGGCGACACGTTCGATGAAGCGGCGCACCCCCTGGACGCGCGAATCGCTGCTGCCGGCGTCGATCACCGCGCCGGCCCGTACCACATTATCGACGATTATCAGCGAACCGGGGCGCGAAAGCCGCAGCGCCCATTCAAAGTAGGCGGCGTTGTTTTCCTTGTCGGCGTCGATGAAGATCAAGTCGAAGGGGACAGGCTCGCTCGCGGCGAGCTGAGCCAGCGATTCCAGCGCCGTGCCGACGCGAATCTCCACCATGCCGGCCAAGCCCGCCTGGGCGATGTTCTGGCGGGCGACTTCGGCGTGGCGCGGATTGATTTCCAGCGTGATCAAGCGGCCGCCATCGGCCAACCCGCGCGCCAGCCAGATGGTGCTGTAGCCGCCGAGCGTGCCTATCTCCAGGATGCGCTGCGCCCGCAGGCTCATCGCGGTCAGCATCAGGAATTTGCCCTGGTTGGGCGCGACATTGATCTGGGGTAAGCCGGCGGCATCGCTGGCTTTCAAGGCTGCGTCCAGCGCCGGGTCATGGCGAACCAGGGCAGCAGTCAGGTAGTCGTCGATGGCCGTCCAGTGTGCCTGAGTCAAGTTCAGTTCCTCCGTATCCCAAACCGTGTTGAAGCTGGCAGCTAGTCGTTGATAGTTTATAGTTGATAGGAAAATGCAGGCAGCTATTAGTGGTGCATCCGGCACGTTCTGCCCTCATCCCCGCAGCCTGTTGAGGGCAGGTTTTGCATGATCCTCACCCCCAACCCCCTCTCCATAGCAATGGAGAGGGGGCTTAAGAGGTCCGAAAGGCGCGCCGCATCGCTAAAAGCTGACACCGGGCAAAAAACCTGCCTTTGAGAAATCTCCCCAGCCTCTTCTCCCGACGGGAAAACCCTTCCGGCGGCGTCACCCGCAGACTCGTGTTGTTCTCGACGATTTAGCGGATGCACCTGCTCTGCTGCAGAGATACAGCCCTCACCCCCGCCCCCTCTCCCG
>CAZKXW010000088.1:0-21081 GCA_964556745.1 uncultured Anaerolineaceae bacterium | reverse complement strand
GCCGACCAATACGCCAATTCCGCCGCCGACCGATACGCCGATCCCGCCGCCGACCAATACGCCGATCCCGCCGCCGACCAATACGCCAATTCCGCCGCCGACCAATACGCCGATCCCGCCGCCGACCAGTACGCCGATCCCGCCGCCGACGAATACACCAATTCCGCTGCCAGTCTACAGCTCCAACCCGATACCGGGCGGGATCATCACTATCAACGGGCAACCAGGACAGACGGCCATCGGTACGCTGCAAATCACCAACAGCGGTGGCGGCACATTGACGGTTTCGGCCATCAACGTGGTAGGCAGTCCGCAGATTTCGCTGATCTCATCCGGCAGTTTCAACCTGGGAGCGGGCATTACACAGGTCGTGTCGATCCAGTGCGCCTCACCCATCAGCGGTGTATTCACTTCGGTGATGCAGGTGTTCCACAGCGCATCCGGTTTCAGCGCCACGTACAGCGTGATCTGCAACATTGGCGCAGCCCAAACGACCGCGACAGCTACGCCAATCGGTTTTGTCGCTAGTCCGACGCCGCTGCCCACTGGCGCTCCAACATCGATCCCGCCGGCAGTGCCGCCGACAGGCAATGTTGTTGAAGTGCGCGGTCTTGCCATCCGTACCGGTCCGTATCTGAACGCCACGCTGATTGGGGTGGCGCGTCCAGGGACGACCTATACGGTGCTGGCACGCAACCAGGATGAAGGCGAGTACACCTGGTATCTGATCGCCTTCGGGAACAACCAGCAGGGCTGGGTCTCTGGACGTTACCTGAGCATTTCGGGGACCGAGAGCCTGGCGTCGCTGGCTGGGAGCATCTTCGACCAGATCGATGATGCGCCGGATGTGGGGGTGCGTGCCACCACGCGCGCCATCATCGACCTGCGTCCGCGTCCGACAGGGCGGATGCAGCCGATTGCCACCATTCCGCTTGGCGCTGAACTGATCGTGGTTGGACGCACCGTACAGAACGGCGGGACGTTCTGGCTGCATGTCCGCTACGGGGATCAGATCGGCTGGATACCGGCCGCGCCTGTCAGCTTGCGGGGCGATGTGTCGCTGCTGCCGGTTCGGTGATGCCGGAGCGGGGATGCGGGGTTCGGGAAGACAGGTCAATCCAAGGGGGTTGGGGGTTTGGTGAACCTCACCCCCAACCCCCTCCCCGCTTCGCAGGGAGGGGGCTTAAGAGGTCAGACAGGTTCGATCCTCTTGTGAAGACGGGCTGGGGTCGGCGATGGGTTATTCGACGGGGCGGTGACCCATGAGATGGCCGACGATGAGGCGATCCAGGGCCTCGTAGTCGCGGGCTTCACGGCATTGGCGCAGGGCAGCGCGATCCAGGCTGCGGGCGCGTTCCACCAACCATAAGAACACCTGCATACTGTGGGCGAGATGCTTCTCGGCGGCGTCGGCTTTCTGCGTGCGGACGGTCTTCACGTCCATGCCAACGATGCCGCGTTCATAGAAGCGGTTGTCGTCCAGGACGAGGACCTGATCGAAGGCGCGGCGCAGATTGACCATGCCGAAAGCGCGATCCTGGTCGTACTTGAGGCCGTTCTGGTCGTTGAGGTGGACGCTCCAGAGTTTGTCATAGGCGAGGCCGAAGGCCATCTCATCGGCGGGATCGAGGCCAGCGAGGATGGCATGGGCGGATTCGACGAGGACGCCGACGCGCTGGGGGTCGCGGGTTTTATAGCCGAGGGCGACGGCGTGGCCGATGGTGGGGATGTAGGCGAGGTCCATGGGTTCATTGGGCTTGGGTTCGACGGCGATGCGGAGCGTGGGGGCATAGGCGAGCATGTCGTCGATGGCCTCGACGAGGCGATCCACGGCCTGGACTGCGTCCTTGGCTTCGCGCATGTAGGTTCCTTCACGGGCGAGCCAGAGGATGATCAGGTCGGTTCCGAGGGCCTGAGCGATGTCGAGGGCTTTACGGGAGCGGTCGCGGGCATAGGCGCGGGCCTGGGGATCGTTGGCGGTATAGGCGCCGTCGATGGTGAGGGGATGTTCCCAGAGGCGGGGGGCGACGAACTCGGCGGCCAGGCCGAGGTCGTGGAGCTTCTGGGCCATGACGCGGGCTTCCTGCTCGATCTGCTGGGGGGATTTGCCGTCGAGGTTGGGCACGGCGTCGTCATCGTGGAACTGGACGGCATCGTAGCCGAGGCGTTTATAGGCTTCGAGCTTGGACTCGAAGGGGACGGGTGGTCGGACGGGCGGGCCGAACGGATCCGCGCCTTCGTGGATGTTCCAGGGGCCAAACGAGAAGCGGTAGCCGTACTTGTTGGGGGTGTTCATGGGTGGCGATCTCCTTGAGGCACATGGGTGACTTTGGTGATAGGAAAGACTTTAACCGGAAAGACGCAAAGAACGCAAAGAAAAGAAGATTTCAACCACAGAGTCCCTATGGAATGGCATCGCACCCAAAGACGAATATCCAATACGGATTGAACCGCCAAGACGCCAAGAACGCCAAGATCATACGGAGAGTGTGGGGGATAAGAAATGGAACCGCCAAGACGCAAAGAAAAGAAGATTTCAACCACAGAGTCCCTATGGAATGGCATCGCACCCAAAGACGAATATCCAATACGGATTGAACCGCCAAGAACGCCAAGATCATACGGAGAGTGTGGGGGATAAGAAATGGAACCGCAGAGGGCGCAAAGAACGCAGAGAGCATACGGAGGGGGTGGGACAAAAACAGAGACGCAAAGTCCCTGACGGGGAGACTTCGCACAGACGCAAAGGGCGCAGAGATCACGCGAAGTATTTCAAAGCGCATTGCGGGGCGGAGGGGTAGGGAAACGGATTTCTAACGCGGGGGTAACCGGGCGGGGGAAGCGTCCGCGTGGAAGGTTAGCGCGAAAGCGGCGGAAAAGCAGACAAATGGTTTTCCAAAATGTCACCCCAAAACAGAACAGGTGTGCTACTGTAGGAATCAGCCACCGGCTTCCGGCCTTCAGCGTGCGCAGCGCTGATCGAAGCGGCTCGGCGTGGGGGCGGAAAGCTCCCGGCAGCCCAACCAGTGCGGTTCAGCACTCCGCTGGGGGCTGGTGGCTCCGGCGACGGATGCAACTTGACAATGGCTCTCACGCAGTAGTCGGCCGCGCTCACGGGCGAACGGCGGACGAGACGCGCGGCCTAGATGACTGTCCGCCTCTGCACCACGAATAGGGATACCGCGTGTGGAGGGCGCGCGAGGCAGTCAACGCATTAATTCCACCACAAAGGCACAGAGGACACCGAGAAATACGGAGAGGGGCGAAGGTGGGAGCATGCAAACCACATTGAAAACACTGGACGCCGGAGCAGGGCGCGTGGGGGGCTACCTGGTGGTTTGGGGCAGCCCGGAGCAGCGCGACCTGCAAGGCGAATACTTCACGAGGGAGACCGAACTGGGGCTGGACTGGTATGACCGGCGGCCGGTGCTGTATCACCACGGCCTGGACGGAGATTTACAGGCGGCGGTGATCGGCGAGATCGACCAGCTCAAGACCGACGAGACGGGCGTCTGGGCGGAGGCGCAGTTGGACCTCCGCAAACGCTATGTGCGGACGGTGCTGCGGCTGGTCGAGAAAGGCGTGCTGGGCTGGTCATCGGGGAGTCTACCCCATCTAGTCGAGGTTGCGGATGATGGGCACATTCGACGGTGGCCGATCATCGAAGGCAGCCTGACGCCTGCGCCCGCGGAGCCGCGCCGGACAGATGCCCGGACGATCAAGAGCGCGTATGCCGCGCTGGGGATCGATGCCGCGCGTCTGGGGGTGGAGGCAGCGGGCACGGCCCAACCGAAACAATCACCACAAGGAGAACACACGATGACGATGAACGAACGCAGCGCCCTGATGGAACCGGAAGCGCCGGCGCGGAAGCGTCTGCCGATGACGAGCGCGGCGGAAGGGCCGGCCCAGATCAGCGTAGGCAGCCCGTATGACCGGATGGAGGCGCTCGACCTGCTGCACGGGTATGTGCTGCTGCGGTCGGCCAAGAGCTTCCAGGGGGTGAGCCAGGCGTTCGCCAACGCGCTGGCGCACAAGGTGCGGCAGTCGGGGCTGAGCGCGATCAAGGCGGACGAACTGAGCTACAGCACGCAGTCGGGCTACGGGGACGAATGGGTTCCCGACCTGTGGAGCGCGCAAATCTGGCAAAAGGCGCGGATCGAGAACGCGATCCTGCCGCTGTTCCAGGCGGTGGAGATGCCGTCGAATCCGTTCGAGCTGCCGGTGGAGACGACCGATCCGGCGGTTTACTATGTACCGGAGACGAAGAACGAAGCCGATCTGACGATTGGGGGGAGCGGCAACCCGATCCCGGACAGCAAGATCGGATCAACGAAGGTGACGCTGGAGGCGAAGAAGCTGGCGCTGCGGGTGGGCTTCAGTTCGGAACTGGTGGAAGACAGCCTGGTTCCGGTGCTGAACATCTACCGGGACCAGGCGATGCGGGCGATCCTGAACAGCATCGATCATGTGCTGCTGAACGGGGATACGGCCACCAGCGGCAACATCAACAAGAACGGGGGGACGCCGGCCAGCACGGATCGCTACCTGGCGTTCAACGGGCTGCGGAAGCTGGCGCTGGTGACGAACGCGGATACGCCGCCGAACCGGGTGGACGCAGGCGGGGCGCTGACGCTGGCACTGCTGCGGCAGGCGCGGTTCACGATGGATGCGCGCTACGCGGCTCGGCCGGCGGATCTGGCGTGGATTCTGGATGGATCGGCTTATGCCAAGCTGCTGGCAGCCAGCGAGTTTCTGACGCTGGAGAAGGCCGGGCCGATGGCGACGGCGCTGACCGGGCAGATCGGGTACGCGGATGGGGCGCCGGTGATCGTCTCGGCGGAGATGCCGCTGACGGACGGGGCCAACGGCAAGGTGAACAGCACCACGCCGGCCAACAACACCAAAGGCACGGCGCTGTGCGTGTACCGTCCGGGCTGGTTCGTGGGCTACCGCCGCCGGATCGCGGTGAGCGTGGACTACCTGCCGTACTACGACAGCTACCAACTGACGGCGACAGTGCGGCTGGGGTTCATCAACTTCGATACGGATGTGGCCGCCGCACTGTATAACGTCTAGCGGCGGATGAGGAGAGATGCGGGTCAGATGGCCCGCATCTCTGATGAAACGGATCAGAAGTTCCCGCCGCCGAAGTCATCCAGGACGGTGTTGGGGGCTTCGATCATCCACAGGCCGATGCGCCCGCCGGAGGCGCAGAACTGCCAGTTGAGGATACTGACTGACCCCAACAAGGTGCTGTTGCGATAGACCTCGACCAGGCCGTTGAACCTGGCGCGGGCGCCGAAGCGATCCCCGGCGGCGAAGGTCACGGGAATATCGCCGCCATACTGCGTCCAGCTGTTCGCGGGATCAAATGTCCAGACCTGAACACGATTGGTGCTGGGTTGATACCAGATTTCCAGCGAGCCATCCTGCCAGGTGCTGCCCTGCTGCTTCAGGATCAGATCGATCTCGGCGGCGTTGGGATCGATGCTGGTTAGGGTGACATAGGCTTCCTGATTGGCGCCGAAGACAGTGTTCCAGTAGATGTCGCCATCCGGGCCGACATCGAGCCGATTGCTGAGGATGCTGAAGCCGCTGACCGAACCCGACCAGTCGGTCGTGCCGAGAGGACCATTGGCGCGGTTGAAGTTATCCAGCACGGCGTTGGCGGGGAAGCCGCCGACGGGCGTGGGCGACGGGGTGAACGTGACAGTCGGGGTCGGCGTGCGCGTCGGGGTGGGGGTGGCGCTGGTGACATAGGTGATGACCAACTGAGCGGCCGTGGACGCACCGGCTTCGTAGGCTTTGAAGTAGCGACGGGTTTCGAGGGTGCCGGTTCCCTGTATCAACAGGGCCAGGAAGTTGTTGGGCGCCCAGCCGGGACGGTTGACGATCTCCTGGACGATGGGGGCGAGATCGACGACATCGTACCAGGTGTCGGCGTTCCAGGCGGGAGTATAGTTGTTAATCAGGACGCTGGCGGCGGTGCGGGGACGACCGCTGGGACGGTCGGACGGGCCGAAGAAGGTGGGGTTATCCTCGGCATCGCCCCAGACGCGGGCGCTGAAGGCGGTAGAGGAGGCGGCGCTGGAATAGACGCGCAGGGTCGCGGCCAGGATGGTGGCATTGCGGGGGACGTTGGTCTTGAAGCGCAGGCCGGTCCAACTGCCAGCGAGGCTGCCCGCATTGCCGATCCAGATGGTGGTGCGGCCGGATTCCCAGGTGGTTCCGTTCTCGTTCTGATCGCTGCCGGTGGAGCCGATCTGGGTGATGTAGGTCGTGCCGACGGGGGTCACGGTCGGCGTGGGAGTCAGGGTCAAGGTGGCAGTGGGAGTGAAGGTGGCGGTGGGTGAGCCAGGAGCCGGTGCAACCTGGAGCGTGCCGGTAACTCCGCCATAGGCCAAGTTACTCCCAGTGGAATCCCAGGCAATTGACCAGATTTCATGACCGACTTCCAGTGACTCGATCAACGCGCCATCGGCGGCATTCCAGATGTCTATACCGTTTTCGGAACTCGTGGCGATGCGGCTTCCATCAGGACCCCAATCGAGCGATAAGAATTCTTTGTTGGGTACAAACTGTGCGTAGAGCATCTGTCCTGTCTGCAAGCTCCAGACTTCTAGAGAACCGAACTGCCCTCCCGCGCTGTCATACACGCTGTCTACAAGGGCAACTCGATCTCCTAGCGGATTGACATCGGCAGCAATTACGGAATGCAAGGCAACTATTGAAGAGGTGGATTGATCCGAGATGGTATCCCATACTACTAAGCCTGAGTCCCCACCAATCTTCATCAGATGACTGTTCGATATCCATCTGACGACATGAACTGGGGTCGGACTCTGATCTGTTTCACTGAACAACATCGTTCCATTGACATCAAACACAATGACTGTTCCAGTAAAAGTACCAACAGCCAACTTGTCGCCGGCGGAATTCCAATCGACTGTAATGGCCGCACCACCTGGAACCGTAGCCGCGAACTGGCGAATCAACGTGAGGTCAGCCCCGTTCCAGATTTTGACCAGTCCGTCTCCGCCCACGCTGGCGAATTCATCGGACTGAGGGCGCCAAGCGAGTGCTATTACGCCTCGACTGTGGGCGAAAACAGGTCCAATCACCTGACCTGTCGCTACATTCCGAATTGTGATTGTCCCAACCTCATCACTATATGCCACACGTGTATTGTCAGTAGACCAGACAATCACTATGAATGACTCTGATGATTGTGTCAGTGCTATTTTGGCTCCGAATGAGAAGACTAGAAGAACCATCAATAGAATTCGCCGTGTTTTTGTCATAGCAGACTCCTAAAGCACGAGGAAGTTTTGAAGATGTGAACATTTCCTTATGGCGGGAACTGAGCTTTACAGCTCTCTACATTTGCCTCATTAATAATAGTTCCAAAAAATATATTTACTGTCCCGTTGTCGTTTACCTGGACTTCATAGGCGAACCCATCAGGATTGCATGTGACTCTTTGACTCAATCTGCCAGACTCAACCTCAAGATCAGTGCCATATCCGTAGGGTTGTGTATTCTTTTCTACTCCCGCCAGCCATGAGGGCGAATCTGGTGGTGGGGAGAGGATGGCCTCTACTGATTTCAACATTGAATTGATTTGGTCCTGAAAGTAGGTGTTCTGGGGGTTACTTGCCTTATCTCTCACACGCCCGAGGTCGATGTGATCAATAAAGAAGTAGCCGTTCAGCGGATGTTGGAAATACTCCAAGAACTCATACAGCTCATCTCCCTGACAACCATCTGTCTGGCAAGCGGTATAAAGTTGCCGTGCGACAGCTTCATCGGGCCAGACCCACCTTCGATCTGGCGAAGAGGAGTAGTAGGTGTGATCGGTAAAGTCAAGGATAAAACCGCTGTACTCGCCAAAAACCAGATGCTCCAGTAAGAACTGGTGATCGAAATTGCTAGATCCAGTGGCAACCTGTTTACGCTTGAGTATCAACAGCATTGAAGCATGAATCTTGCAGAACTCACGCTCCTTGCCTGCGTCTTGACTAATCTTATTGCACTCCGTGAACATGTCCTCTATGAATGGTTCAAGGACATTTTGTGATAGCTGCCCCGACAGATCACTTAGCTGCACACGTATTGCCCCTAATTGAGCGTCAAAACGTGCAGGGTCAAAAGCAACATTAATCGTGGCAATTGAACCTGCCGTTGGAATCACCAACTCGGCGGGGCGAGGGCAGGCGTCGATGTCCACTGCTGAGGACAGGAATCCGGCGGTATTTGCCGGGCCGCTGACCGTCTGGCCGCCTGCCGGGCCATTGGGGGCGTTCCACCAGTTGTTGGTCAGATTGGCGGTGGGGTTTTCGGTGCCGTGGTAGAACGCTCGTGATGACCCATCCGGGTTGTCATTGCCAATGAAGTTACTGTTGGTGATCGTGGTTGAGGCGCCGCCCGCAGCAACGACTGCACCACCATACTCGGCGAAGTTGTTCTGGAAGGTGACGCAGCTCGCCGTCATGATGCCGACTTGACTGGGGAATATGTATTTGCCGTTCAAGACGGCGCCGCCATAGAGCGACGTGTTGTTCGTAAATGTGCTGTTCCAGATTTTGAGGATACCGAGGCTGCCGACCGCGCCGCCCTCGGTAGCGTCGTTGTTGATGAAGGTGGTGTCGTAGAGCCTGACGATGTTATCGCTGTAGATAGCGCCGCCGCGTGCTCTGCCTGTGACACCAAAATTCTCCACATTGACGTTGACGAGCGTCAACTGCGAATTGATGTCCACATAAAACAGACGTGGAAACAAGGTGACATTGTCGGCTAATCGCAGCGTGGCCGCGCCCTGAGTCTCATCACGAATCACCCAGATATTCCGGCTTTCGAGCCAAAGCAAGGAGTGATCGGTATTAACTAAGCTACTGTCGAATAAGTAGTCGGTGCCCGTCAACCAGATGACAGCGCAGGCATCTCTCTGACCAAAAGCGGCGATGAGTTCAGTTGCATCCGACGCATACAGATAAACCCAGGTGCAATTCGGGCCGCCGGGTTCGCCGGGCGGAATGCCATCCACGCCAACCTGGGCGGACATGCGGGCCTGCATCTGCGTCGGTACAGGACTGGCGGTCAGGTAAGCGATTTCGGGAGGCGGGAGAGATGGCTGTGAATCCGATGCAACGTCCATCGGGGCGACCAGACCAGCCGATGCGACCAGCGCCGTTTCCAGCACCGTCAGCGATTCGGGCAGCAGGCCGTCGGTCGCCAGGAGGGTGATCGTGCCGGGCGGCAGGGGCGAGACATCCAGCGCCATCAGGACGTCCGCGCCGTTGATGGTCAGGCGCAGGTCGCTGCCGCTGGCGATGAAGGCCAGCGTCCACCAGCCATCGGGGCTGGGGGCGGCCTGCCCGGTCGTGACGAGCTGGCCGCTGCGGTAGAGGGCCGCCGCGCCGCCGGCATCGAGCGTCACCAGATAGCCACCGCCCGCGCTCTGGCGGGTGAAAAGCTGGGCCTGGCCGCTGGTCAGCAGCAAGCGGGCTTCCACGGTTCCCTGGCCGTAGCTGATCTGGCCGATCAGAGCGGCGTTGGCGGGCAGGAGGAGTCCCAGCCCTTCCGGGGAGACGGTCAGGGTCGCGCCCGGCGGGGTGATCCAGCCCTGGAGCGTGCCGTCGTCGAAGCTGAAGCGGCTGCTACCCGGCAGGGCGGTCGCGCTGGGGACGGGCGGCGGACTGGCCGTGGGCGTCCCGGTAGGGATCGGCGTGGCGGCGGGGGCATCGGTGGGGCTGGGGGTGGGTGTCAGGGTGATTTCGACGGTGGGGGTTTCGGTAGGGGTTTCGGTCGGAGGGAGGGTGGGCGTTTCGGTCAGCGTGGGGGTTTCGGTGAAGGTAGGCGTGTATGCGGGGGGGTAAGAGTTCCCTCGCCGCTATCCTGGGCACGCAGGGTTCCGGTCAGGAGGAGGACGAAGAGCGCAAACGACAGCCAGCGCATCATGAGATTATCCTCGGTCACAAAGGTATATATTTCTCGACTCTAGCCCGATAGATGAAGCGAGTCTATCACCAATAGAGTCCATCGGGGAATATTTAGGTTAATGTCGGCAAAACGGAGATGTAATATAGGTGTTCATGCTCTGTTGCAGAGATACGGCCCTCACCCCCTGCCCCCTCTCCCGAACGCGGAGTACCGCTGGAGAGGGGGAAAACCAAGCCCGACGCAGGCGGTCGCCATATGGTTTTGTGATCCTTGCAACAGAGCAAGGTGTTCATGTTTGTTGAGAGGTAGAACAACCAGGGGCGGGTGATGGGGGCGAACTCGTCGTTGAGGAGGAGTTTCATGCGTGGAGATTCCCTATGTCGCACCCGATACGATTATTGTACCCGGAACCGATCCGGGCTGTGCTACAATCGGATCAGACGAGGAGAAGAGGTGCGACCATGACCGAGGCACTCATCACCCCGATCTCTGTGCCGATAGAGGCGATCCGCGCGTACTGCCAGAAGTGGCATGTGCACGAGTTCGCGCTGTTCGGGTCGATCCTGCGGCCAGACTTCGATGCCGAGAGCGATGTGGATGTGCTGGTGGATTTCCAGGCGGGCCGGCGGTATACCCTGGCCGATCTGGTGGAGATGGGCGACGAACTGGAAGCGATGTTCGGTCGCAAGGTAGACCTGATCGACCGGAGCGCCGTCGAAGCGAGCCGCAATTATCTGCGCCGCCGGAGCATCCTCGACTCGGCAAAGATCATCTATGCGGAGTGACACGCAGATCACCCTGCTGATCACGCCAGAGTAGACGACACAACCCCACAAATTCTAAAGGGAATCATTACGGCTTTCCGATATATGATTATACGGTAAGGTTATGCGTCATGCGTGCAGGAAGGGCATCATGAGCGACGCTGACAGCCGCCCGGTGATTCTGGCCGTGGACGATGAACCCCGAAATCTGCTGCTGGTGCAACGGCTGCTGGGGAGCGCCTACCGCGTGGTGTGTTCGCCGAATGGGGAGACGGCGCTGGCGATCCTGGGGCAGACGCGCGTCGATCTGGTGCTGCTGGACATCATGATGCCGGAGATGGACGGCTACCAGGTGATCCAGCGGATGCGCCAGGAGATGGGGCTGACGGACGTTCCGGTCATCCTGATCTCGGCGCTGGCGGACGCGCACGATGTGGCGGCGGGACTTTCCGCCGGGGCGAACGACTACATCACTAAGCCGTTCGATGTGGACGTGATGCTGGCGCGGGTACAGACGCAGGTGGCGCTCAAGCAGATGCAGGATGAGCGCAAGGCGGTGATCGCCAATTTAGAAGCGGCGCAGGAGATGCGCGACCGGCTGCTGCGGATCGCCTCGCACGATCTGAAGGGGCCGCTGACGAACATCGTGATGCTCTCGGCGCTGTTCCGACGGTTCGAGGCACGGGTTCCCGAAGCGGGAGAACTGCTGGACGCTCTGGACGAGTCGGTCGAGTCGATGCGGACGGTGATCGAGGATTTCCTGGACACGGCGGCGATGCATGCGCGGCAGATTGCTATCAAGCTGGAGGCGGTGTCGCTGGACAAGGTACTGCACAGCCTGATGACACTGTACCAACCGCAGGCGGCCAAGAAGGACATCCGCATCGAGGCGGCGGACGGGACGGCGGTGATTCAGGCGGACGCGGCGCGGTTCCAGCAGGCGCTCGGCAATCTGATCAGCAACGCGGTGAAATACAGCCCGCTGCATACGACGGTACGGGTGTGGTCGGAGGCGAACGGAGAGACGGTGACGGTGGCGGTGGCCGATCAAGGCCCCGGCATCCCGGAGGCTGAGCGGCCGCGGCTGTTCACGCCGTTCGGGAAGCTCAGCCCACGGCCAACGGCTGGGGAACACAGCACGGGGCTGGGGTTGTGGATCGTCAAGCACCTGATCCAGCTTCAGGGCGGCGAGGTGGGGGTGGAATGCCCGGCAGAGGGCGGCTCGGTGTTCTGGATTCGGATGCCGAAGGGGTGAGCGTTTCGGCTCATGCCTGGTCTGTAACTGGTCATAACTGAAGTCATCAGCGAAAGCCTATACTTCCCAATCCTCGATCTTCAGCCCTTCAATCCGCTCGAAGTCACGGAGGTTGTGAGTTACGAGGATGAGGTCATGAGCCAGGGTGATGGAAGCGATCAACAAGCCGGACGTTCAATTGGGTCGGAGGCGAGGCTGCCATAGGCTGCGTCAATGAAATCTTCCCAGGATTCGCGCGCGGGTCTGGGCTGCACGGTGTAGATGACGACCACTTCAGCACCCACATCGGTGACACCGAGCGGCATTTCCAACTTGAGCAAGCCATCCGCGCCAATATGCGCTTTCAAGCGTACTGATTCCATCGCAGGTGTCTCCTTACGATACAATGACTGGGGCTGAGGCGCGTGGCTCGACCCCAGGGGGCTGCCCGCGCTATTGGCCGGCGGCGAAGGGGGACTCGCCGCTGGTGACTTCCGGGGCGATCTTCGCCAGTTCGACCTGGAAGTTCGTCACTCCCGCGTTCATCTCCACCAGATTGGTCTGGGCGGCGGCCATATCGCCGTTGAGGGCGTTGTTGAGCGCGCCGATCATGCCGTCGAAGGCGGCGATGAGGGCATCGGTGGCGGGCTGAGCGCAGGCTGGGAAGTTGGGCTTATCGGTGGCGAGGCTGGAGCGCAGGCTGCGAATCCGGCGCAGCACCTCGTTGAGCTGCCCGGCGTCCATCGTGCCGATGTTGACGGTGGACATGTCGTCAAAGAACGTGCCGTAGTCACGCAGGGCGATCTGTTCGATGAACCAGCGCGTACCGGGGCACTCGGCGCGGGTGAAGGTGACGGCGGTCTGATACCAGGGTTCGCTGACGGCCACGTCCAGCTTCTCCAGTTCATCGCCAACGACCAGCAGAGCATCGTACACGGCCAATCCCTGCAAGCCGCGCTCCTTTTCCGTGCTGACGGTGACATACAGGTTGAAGTAGCTGTCCAGGGCTGTACCGGCGTTGAGCATGGCCTGTTTGGTGACTTCGGCGCAAGGGGGCGGCGTGTTGGTCAGCTCGAACTCGGTGCGCCAGACCTTGAGGGCGGCCTGCCAGGTTTGAATGTCGGGGACGTTGGTCTCCAGCGAAGTCTGGAAGAAGTGTTCAACGGCGGTCTCGAAGCCGGGCCGGGCGGCATCCCACCACTGCTGGGCAAAGCAGGGAATCTCGGTGGGGGTGGCGGTCGGCGGAACCGGCGTGGCCTGGATCGCGGCCACGAGGGGCGCGCCGCTGTTTTCCAGCAGTTTGGGGTTGATGGCGAGCGAGAGGCCGGTGCCGATCACCACCAGGATGAGGGCAGCGACCAGGCCGATCAGGAGCGAATGGAACAGATCAGGGAGGCCAAAGCCCGTGCTGGGGACGCTGTTCTTGGGGTTGGGTTTCTTCGCCATAGTGAGTCCTTCGGCGCTGAGACGGTCTAATCACAATTCCTCTGATCCTCACCCCGCAACCCCCTCTCCATTGCATGGAGAGGGAGTCACGCACACTGGAGCGGCATTCCGCAAAATTCCTTCTCCATGCACCGGGGAAGGAACTTAGGGATGTGGATCGACTTTCGTCATTCACTCTAAGTCTAATGATGTCACACTCAGGCCGCAACCAGCCATAAGATACGCCCAACGCAGGGCAAGCGCACAAGGAAAGGGCGCGGTCGTTCCGCGCCCCAGATATACACGAGTATCGGGAGAAATCGATTCAATTACCGAGGAAGCTGGCACGGATGCCCTGGATGAGCGTCACCTTGTCGGATTCGGACAGATTGGCTTCGGGGTGCATGGAGAGGTAGTTGGCCGGGGGCATGTGGCCGCGCTCGATCTGGCGGATGAGGTTTTCGGCTTCGAGTTCGCCCTGACCGGTGGAGAAGTTCAGGTTGTCGCGGCCTTCGTTGACGTGGTTGACGATGAGCCAGGAGACCGGAGCAATATAGGAATACCACGGCCAGACGGTCTCGTTGCTGTGGCAGTCGTAGCAGGCTTTCCGCATCATCTGTTCGATTTCGGGCGAGTCCCACTGGACCTGATAGGTGACGGGCGGGTTCGTCCGCGCCAAACTGGGGACGATGAAGCTGACCAGTTGAAGCAGGACGAAGCCCACGACCACTACACCGATGAGGATGGTCAAGACTCTTTTGGTGGATGACATCGGTTCCCTCTTTCTGCTCAAAGAAATTTGCGCCACGGCATGATTATCCACCCGTCTATCGTCGAAGGCTGACAAGTGGATGGCTTTCGGTGATGAATGTCACCCCGGCGGGGGTGATTGTGACCGGAAAGATTACGGGGGAACGGGCTGGGTTCCCCCATCTGTTTCGGCGGAGATGACGCGGCGGACGATCAGTCGCCAGCGGCGGCCAGGGTGATTTCCTGCAAGCCGTGGCGGGCGATGGCCGCTTCGACAATCGCGCCGATAAGCCGGTCGTGATCCCAACCCATTGCCAGCGCTTCCAGGCAGAGGTCGCTGTAGCCGGGGCTGAGGCCAGGCAGCGGGTTGATCTCCAGGATGTAGGGTTTGCCGCCGCCGCTTTCGTCCAGGCGGAAATCGACGCGGGCGACATCCTGGCAGCCGGTGACCAGGAAGGCGGCTGCCGCCAGCGATTGCAGCTGGCGGAGTTGGTCGCGGGTCAGGTCGGCGGGGCAGTGATAGTGATACTCGTCGACGGAAGCGATCAACTTCATGTCGTTGGTGTAGATGCCAGTATGGTCATCGCCATAGGCAGCGTAATCGATCTCCAAGGCGGGCAGAAAGGTCAGCCCACTGAGGCCGTCAAGGTCATAGTGACGGTCGTGTGGGCGGGGCGCGCCGTTCAGGATCACGTTGCCGACCATGCCGACCAGCACTTCCCGCCCGGCGATGAAGCGTTCAACCAGGATGGGCTGGCGATACGTCGCCAGATGTCCAGCGACGCGCTGACGCAGATCAGCGACGGTATGGACAATGCTGTCGGGGCCGACGCCGATACTGGTTCCTTCCGCGTTGGGCTTGACAAAGAGCGGAAAGCGCAGTTCGCCATCTTCGTTGAGCAGTTCGGCATGGATGGGGTCATCAGCATGGTGGAACAACTGGAATTCAGGCGTGGGGAGGCCGTGATAGTGCAGCAGGCGCTTGGTCATGGATTTATCCAGCGCCAGCGCCAGACTCAACAGCCGCGCCCCGGTATAGGGCAGGCGCAGCATCTCCAGCAGGGCCGGAACCTGGGACTCGCGAGCGTCGCCGAAGTGACTCTCGGAGAGGTTGAAGCACAGGTCGGGTTGGTAAGCCCGGAGGGCGTCGATGAGGTTGAAGGGCGGGTGGATGCTGGCCTCGAAGAAGGCGGCTTCGTGCCCCATGCGCTGAAGCACAGCGACGATGGCGTCGGTGGTGCGGGCACTGTCGAGGTCGTCCCAACGGTCGGCGGGCATCCCCGGTTCGCGGGGGGCATTGTCTTTGAGATTAGCAAGGACGGCGATACGCATCGTGATTGTCACCTGGGTTATTCGGGACGATGCCCGTTGGAGCCATTGGATGAAGGACTGTCGCCATTGGCCGGGTGTCCACTGGCACTATGACCGTTGGAACCGCGCCCGTTGGCGTGATAGGGCTGCCACTTGGAAGGATCAGCGTTCAGGCGATGCTGGCCGCCGCTGCGACGGTGCAGGGTGTCGAAGCCTTCCGGCTTGATCGCCAGGCCGTCCCCATCGAGCAGGCCGGAGACACCGCCCTGGCCTGGTTCCTGGCGGCGCGGCGCCTGCCGGTCGAGGTGGTCGATCTGGTGGGGGTCGTAGTCGGCTGGCTCCTCGTAGGTGGTGATGTAGCCTTCGTAGTTCCGCAGCACGACGCGGCCGGGAGCCTGGCTGATGAGATACTGCGGGTTCACGGGAATCTTGCCGCCACCGCCGGGGCCATCCACAGCGAAGGTGGGGATGGCATAGCCGCTGGTATGGCCGCGCATGCCTTCGATGATCTCGATGCCTTTGGCGACGGTGGTGCGGAAGTGCCCGGCTCCCTTGACCAGATCGCACTGGTAGAGGTAGTAGGGGCGCACGCGGTTCTTGACCAACTTGTGGGCTAACTCACGCTGGATATGCACGCTGTCGTTGATCCCGGCCAGCAGCACGGTCTGGTTGCCGAGCGGCACGCCGGCATCGGCCAGCTTGGCCAGCGCCCGGCTGAGTTCGGGCGTGATCTCGCGGGGGTGGTTGATGTGGACGTTCATCCACACGGGATGGTAGCGGCGGATCATCTCGCAGAAATCAGCGGTGATGCGCTGCGGCAGGAAGACGGGCACGCGGCTGCCGATGCGGATGATCTCGATATGTTCGATAGCGCGCAGGCGGCTGAGGATCATCTCCAGGGTGCGCGGGGCCAGGATGAGCGGATCGCCGCCGCTGAGCAGGACGTCGCGCACCTGGGGGGTGCGCCGCAGGTAGTCGATCTGCTGCTCGAAGTCGCTGGTGCTGAAGTTCTCATGCGGGTTGCCGACGATGCGGCTGCGGGTGCAGTAGCGGCAGTAGCTGGCGCACTGGGTGGTGGTGAGCATCAGCACACGGTCGGGATAGCGATGCACCAGGCCCGGCACAGGGCTGTGGGCATCCTCGGCCAGGCTGTCTTCCATCATGCCCTCGAACGCCTGGAGTTCCCGGCCCAGCGGGATGACCTGCCGCCGGATGGGGCACAGGGGATCCTCGGGGTCGATCAGGCTGGCGAAATAGGGCGTGATCTCGACGCGGAACTTGTCCTCGGCGGTCAACCCCTCGATCTCTTCCGGGGTGAGGCGCAGCAAAGCGCCGAGTTCATCGACCGTATTCAGGCGGTGGCCGAGCTGCCAGCGCCAATCATCCCATTGTGCATCCGGGACATCCGACCAGGGGGCCGGGCGGGGGGTTCGGGCCAGAACTACCGGTTTCGACGGGAGTTCCGGCATGGCGTCGGGAGGGTCGTCCTCGTCGCCGGGGCGCGCCGCAGCGCGCGGGGTACTGGACCCAGGGTCTTCGTCAGATGAGGAGGTGATTTCCGAAGGACTGGAAAAGGTCGCGCGGGCACTGCGAATGGTCATGATAAGCAGCAATCCTCCAGATCAGATGGCTTGTGAACTGTGACACAAAACAGCAAGACTCACGCTGCATTATAGGAGCAATCGCATGAGCGTCAATGTGTCAAATGCATTCCAACGTTGGAAATCGGTCGGAGCGTTAAAGGCTTTCTGAGAGCCGCCGGAATTCCGCCTCAGCCGCCTCCAGCGGGAGATCACTGGTGAGCAGCGGCGCGGCCCGATCCAGATCGAGGCCGGCCAGCACCGCCCGCAGCACAGCAATCAGGCGGTTGAGGATCCGCGCCCGGTCGTCCGGCTGGTAGCGTTCAAAGGCCAGCGGAAGCTGGGCATAATCGACGCGGCGGCCATAGAGCATCTCTTCAAAGGTGCGGCGGTAGGGCGCGTCGAAATCGAACACCAGCGCATCCGTCCCGCTCAACGGGATGACGATTTCCGGGATGGGGTCATCGACATGGAAGCCATGCGAGCGCCCCAGGCCGTCCAGCAGATGCGGCCGGGGATCGACCACGGTGATCCGGTAAGGCGCGGCGCCGGCATCGGGCAGATCGCCCCGGCGGCGGGGTTGGTAGCTGGGCAGCCGCTCGAAGGTCGCCCCGGTCTGGTGCAGATAATCGAGTTCGATGAAGATGATGCCACTTGCCAGCACATCCCGGCGTTTATCGCTGTAGCTCTGAAAGCCGCTGTAGGGCGGTTTGTTGGAGGGCGACAGCAGTTCGATCCAGCCGACGGGGACGCGGTGCGATCCGGGTGGATCAGAAAGGGGATAGATCGCCACGGCGCGGTAGGTCTTGATCTGGGTGTCATCCAGGGCGAGCAGTTCGGGAACGGGCAGCACGACTTCGCCGCTGCCCCCCGCGATGGGCGCAGCCGGACGCCGCGCTCGCTTGTAATCGCTGTCGTAGATGGTGATATCGGAGACGGGCTGGCTGGTTTCGTCGCCGTCCGCCGGGTGCCAGCTTTGCAGCGACTTCTCGAAGTCGGCCTCGCAGCCCAGCGGCGCAAGCTGCTGATTCAGGCTGCGGGTCAGGTCGCTGAGGTGCAGCGCGTGGAAGCTGTCCCACCCGCCCCGGTTCTGCCACTCGCTGTGCAGGTGGGCGTTGATCCCGCGATACTGGTTACGCAGGCTGCGGATCGGCGGCATCGACACACTCCTGAACGCCGCGGTCATCTTCCTTCATAGTAGCACCGGAGCCTGCGCTACGGCGTCGCCTCTGGCGTGGCGGCGGGTTCAGCGGTCGCGGCCGGGTCGATGACCGCGCTGCCCGCCGTGGGCAGGACGTTATAGCGCACCAGATAGGTGATGACCCCCAGCGCGGCGGTAATCAGCCAGAGCGCCAGCGTCAACCGCATGACCAGCTTGGCCGACTTCCACCAGAAGCGGGAGACATCCTTCTCGCCGCGCGCTTTGGCGGCAGCGACCTGCGAATCTTCGCGCAGCATCCGCACGACGATGAAGGTCGCCAGCAGTTGGGCGGGCAGGCCGAAGACGGCGTGAACGGTTGGCATCAGATAGCGGGGATTGCCCGGCTGAGCAGGGAAGTTCCCGGCCACATCCAGGCTGTAGACAGCAATCATCAGGAAGATAATCAATACCCAATTGATGGCCGTGATGAGGATCATGACGGTCTTGTGATGCGGGCGGTGTTGGCCGCGCCGGGCGAAGACCAACCCGGCGATCATGCCGGGGATGAGCAGCAGCAGATAGGCCAGCAGGGTGACATCAGCCAACAGTCCCGCCCCGGTTCCCAGAAAGCCGGGCATGCTCAGGTAGTCCATGCGGTTTTCATCCTTGTGGTGCAGCGCCCCAATATGCTGTAATCATAGTCCAAATGCGCGATTTGCGCGCGCCCAAAAAGAATACGCGGCTTCGGTCGCCGGCGGATTGCTGCCACAAAAAAAGACGGGCCAGGAGGCCCGTCTTGATGGATGTGCTTGCCGCGGGTCAGGGCATCTTCCCTAACCCTCGATTCCTGATCCGTACTTCAACCGCCGGGCTGCTCGACCATCAGGATTTGATTGCCTTCCGAGTCGATCAGCGTGGCGTAGGTTCCCCAGGGCTGGACATCCACATCCTGGGCGAACTGCACCCCTTTGGCCTTGAGGTCGGCGACCAACTGGCGGATATGGGTCACATCGAGGGTGATGGCCTGCGACTTGCCGACAATCGGTTTATAGTGCGCCGAGGGGCCATCGTCGGGCTTAAACAGGACGATCTCGGTCGCGGCTCCTTTAGGCGCGACCGCTAACCAACGGTCGGTCGCGCCGGGATAAAGCGGCGTGTCATTCCGCAGTTCCATCCCCAACACCTCGGTATAGAAGGCTTTGGCGCGATCCTGGTCGGCCACGTAGACATGAGCCGTCCCCACTTTGGTAAACATACAGTTCCCTCCCTTGCAACAAACGGGCACTGCTGCTAAGGATAGAACATATTTTCTAAAGTGTCAACACGCGAAATGACAGCGGCGACATTGACGACAACAGCGACAATCTGCCCCTCGGACAGCTCCGCTGCGGCGACAGCGCATCTTCCCCGATTCCTAATCCCTATCCCCCGCCTTTATGCCAGCGTGCCGCCAGCCGCCCCATGCCCTGCATCATCAGGTAGTTAACGGCGAAGCCGATAATCAGGCCGATGCCGGGGATCACTTTGGCGGCGGTCTTCTCGGTGATGATGACCACCAGCCGCCGGATCAGATACGCGCCGAGGCGCTGCCCACCTTCGACCAGGAGGGCATTGCCGCCGGCTCCCAGGCGCAGCCTGAGCGCCTCATCCAGCTTGAGGACCTGCTGACGCGCCCCCTCGCGGCTGTAGACCTGGGCGATGAAGTAGAGCGTTTCACTCTGGATGCGGGCGCTGGTATACAGGTCGATGGTCAGGCCGAAGGGCAGCGCCGGCAGCCCGCCGACGCTGGTGATCGCGCCGATGATCCCGGAGCGGAGGGCCTGTTGCTGGATGATCTTGTTGACCAACTGGTCATCGGTGGCCGAGGCGTTGGCCGCTTTCAGCTTCGCGTAGCGGCTTTGAAGATGGGCGGTGTCGGGTTGAATCCAGTTGGCGGCGTTGCGGATCACCCACAGCGAGGCCAGCAGCAGCGCCACAAACGGAACCACGCAGCACAACCCCAACCCGACCAGCAGCCATTCGTTCTGGTTCATGTGTGCATCCTCACGCGATGAAACTTTGAGATCATAAGACGTGCGATTATACCGCACGCTGGATTGCGCGCTGAACCCGGAGAGAGATAATGAAGTGGATGGTCTGAAGAAGCCTTATCGTCCGCCTGCCCCAGCCTATGCTACCCTGGGAGTTATGACCGACACCACGCCTGCTCCGACCCCACCCCCCAGCTCCCGACCGCCCTGGCTGCCGCTGGCGCTGCTGGCCGGGCTGCTGGTTGGGATCGGTGTGGCAGCGCGCCGTCTGCGCCGCAGCCGCTCCAAGCCAGCGCCCCTCCCGGTGAGAGCCGCCCCAGCAGCAGCCACCCCCGCGCCGGTTTCCCGGCCCGTGGTGCCTCCGCCCGCCGCGCTGCCATCGCCGCCGCGCAAGGTCAGACTGGGACGTACCCTGCTGGGAGTCGTCCTGGTCGCCATTGTCCTGATCGTGATCTGGGCGGTCGCCCCGGTGGTCAGCGCCGCGCTGCTGATCCTGATCGTGCTGGCTCCGGCCATCATCAGCCTGAGCAATCTGCCGGGCACGCCGGGCGCGATTGGCCGGGAACTGGCGGCGCTGCCGCTGTATGTTCCGGCGCTGGTCATCGCTGCCGCGCGTTTCTACTGGCGCGGGCGCAGCCGTCCGCCGCAGTCGTCGCCGGCCATCCCCGACAACACACCGATCTCGGTCGTGGTTTCAATTGGTTTGCTGTGCGGGGTGCTGCTGGCGCTGATCCTGCTGCCCGTCAGCCTGTCCGTCAGCCTGATTGTCGCCGTCCCGGTGATCGGGCTGGGTTGGGCCAGCCGCCGCCTGGGACTTGACCCGCTGATCCTGGTGCGGCGGCTGCGCGGATGGGCGCGGCAGACGCGCCCGCTGGCGCTCGAACTCCCGGCGGTTTCGCGGCGC
>CAZKXW010000087.1:0-21159 GCA_964556745.1 uncultured Anaerolineaceae bacterium | reverse complement strand
CTGCAAACCATACTGGAGGCGCTCCGAGAGCAAGCCGAGGCTGATCTGACTGCCGAAGAGATCGCGCCCGATCAGCAGGTCTTCACGTCCTTGGTGGACATGCGTTATCCCGGCCAGGCTTATGAACTCACGATACCCTTCAGTCATGATCTGCCGGGGGCATTCCACGCGGCGCATCAGCGGGCTTATGGTTACGCCCTGCCTCAGCGCCCGGTCGAAGTGGTCAATGTGCGGCTGCACGCGGTTGGACTGGTGGAGAAGCCCCATCTGGAAGCCGAGCCTCCGGCTGCGGGGGCAGATGCAGGTCCCGCGCGGCTGGGTTTCAACGCCGCGGGGCCGGCACTCTACGACCGCGAGCGGCTTCCTGTGGGATCAGAGTTCAACGGGCCAGCGCTGTTGTTCCAGTACGACAGCACGGTGTATATCCCGCCGCGCTGGTCGGGGCGGGTCGATGGTTATCGGAATTGCATCCTGGAGCGGACAACATCATGAGGAACAGCCGAATTCTCGCCAAGACACGCAGTGGACAGCCCGCGCGGCTGGCAATGCTGGGGCATTTCCTGCCACCCTTCGTAGCCTATGCGGCTCATCTGGGCTTCGATGGGCTGTGGATTGACCTGGAACATCGCCCGTTCGATGACCGTGAACTCCAATCGCTGCTGGCCTTCTGCCACCTCTATGACATCGATGGGGTCGTCCGCGCCCCCACGCGTGAGAAAGCGCGGTTGTATCGCTACTTGGAAGACGGCGCGGCTGGACTCATCATCCCGCACGTCAACGAGGCGCAGACGGTGCGCGATCTGGTGCAGGCGGTCAAGTTCCCGCCCATTGGGGATCGAGGGTTGGAAGGGCGCGGCTTGGAAACCAACTTCGGACTGGATATTCCCCAGACCCGCGACCCCCTCCTCGACCACGCCCTGCGGGAAACCTTCCTGCTGGTCCAGATCGAGACACCGCAGGCGCTCGAACAGGCCGAGGCAATGGCCAATGTGCCGGGGTTGGACGGGCTGTACGTCGGGCCATCAGACCTGCGAGTACGCCTGGCGCGTACTGCGGCGATGATGGGCATGACCGTCCCAGCCGCGATTCAGCAGGTTGGGGCGCTGTGTAAGGCGCGTGGGCTGATGTGGGGATCGCTGCCAGCCACGGTCGAGGAACTCCGCCAGCACGCCGAACTCGGCTCGAATTTCCTGGTATGGGGCATCGACGCCCGCATCATTCAGGACGGGCTGAGCCGGGCAGCAGCCGATCTCGACGGCGTTTTGAAGTAGAATGCGGGTGAACGAGTGAGGAGGCGCGGCGATGGCAATCCACTATGTGCGGATCAAAGGACGCATCAAAGATGGGAAGATCGAAGCGGAACTGCCAGCGAATGTGCTGGATGGCGAGGTCGAATTGGTCGTTCCGACCACTGAGGCAACTGCGGACAGCGTGATCCCCGATTGGGATGAAGTGCCCTGGACTGAAGCAGAATTGAATGACCTCCTCAAGCCCAATCCAATGACTCTGGGTG
Organism: uncultured Anaerolineaceae bacterium; assembly: GCA_964556745.1. Lineage (GTDB taxonomy): Bacteria > Chloroflexota > Anaerolineae > Aggregatilineales > Phototrophicaceae > CFX2. The sequence continues at coordinate 19,646 of CAZKXW010000087.1, read as the reverse complement.
AACTACTGGAGTCGGGGTTACTCGGTGGCTGGAAGGATCGTCCCATTGGAGACAGTCAGGAATTTATCGAGCAGCAGCGCCGGGCCGAAGCCGAAAAGCGGGGGATATGGAAGCCTTCCTAGACAGCGCCATTCTCGTAGACCTCTACCGTTTGCATCCACCCGCGTTGGCTTGGTCAAGGGCCAACGCGCAGCGGAGAATGGGGATTACGTCGATAGTGTGGTTTGAGATGATCGGGGGCGCACACGACAAGTCCGACCAGCGTGCAGTCATGCGCTTTCTAGCCGCCTTTGAACTGGTCTGCTTGACCGAATCAGACCAACTTCGGGCTATGAAGCAGTACGAGGTTTTCCTCCTCAGTCACGGAGTCGGCATGAACGACTGCCTGATCGCTGCTCCAGCAGAGCGGTTAGGAGTGCCGCTGTATACCCGAAACCTCAAGCACTTCACTCCATTGCTGGGCGATCTGGCGGTGATGGCTTATGGGTGAGATTTCCTCAATAATCGGAGTGGAACAATGACGCCCGCATTATTCAGAACGGGCTGAGCCGGGCAGCAGCCGATCTCGACGGCGTTTTGAAGTAGAATGCGGGTGAACGAGTGAGGAGGCGCGGCGATGGCGATCCACTATGTGCGGGTCAAAGGGCGCATCAAAGACGGGAAGATCGTGATCGATCTGCCGGAGAATGTCGTCGAGGGAGACATCGAGGTTCAACTGCCGGTGACTGCTCCTGAGTCCGAGTTGGATGGCGTTCCGTTTACCGAGGAAGAAATCGCCCAGGCACTCCGGCCACATCCGAAGACCGGAGCCGAGATTGCCCAGAACCCGGCCATTGGGTCATGGGCAGATGTGGGCATCACGGACAGCAGTGCCTGGGTCGCCGAACAGCGGCGCAGACGCAAGGCCAAGCACCAATGGTAACTTGTCTGCTGGATACCAACATTCTGGTCGATCTTCTGCGTGGTCACACGCCCGCTAAGGCATGGCTTGTGTCGCAGGCCAATCCTGGTATCAGCCGTGCACCCTGGCTGGAAATCATCGAAGGTGCGCGTGATCTCACCAAACAGCGGCAAGCCCTTATGCTGCTCGACACATTTGAGATGGTTGAGTTCACCGATGCGGACTTCGCGTGGACTGCATCAAACCTGCTGAGATTCTCCCTGAGTCATGGGGTTGATTCCTTCGACTGCCTGATCGCTGCTCCAGCAGAGCGGTTAGGAGTGCCGCTGTATACCCGAAACCTCAAGCACTTCACTCCATTGCTGGGCGATCTGGCGGTGATGGCCTATGCGTGAGATGCGGGCAGGGACAGTCGATGCGATCTCATTGGAAGTGTTCAGGAACCTGTTCGCCTCGACCGCGGAGGAGATGGGGCTGACGCTCCAGCGGGCCAGCTTCAGCCCGAACATCCGCGAGCGGCTGGACTTTAGCTGCGCAGTCTTCGATGCTCAGGCGCGGATGGTGGCTCAGGCCGCGCACATCCCAGTGCATCTGGGCAGCATGCCCGCCTCGGTCGAGGCGGCGCTGCGGGACTTTCCCGCGCTCGAACCAGGCGATGTCATCATCCTCAATGACCCGTATCACGGGGGCACGCACCTGCCCGATATCACCATGGTGTCGCCGGTGTTCGTGGAGGGGATGCTGCGGTTCTTCGTCGCCAGCCGAGCGCACCATGCCGATGTGGGCGGGATGTCGCCGGGATCGCTGCCGCTCAGCACCGAGCTTTACCAGGAAGGCATCATCATCCCGCCCGTCAAACTGATCGCCGCGGGGAAGCGGAACGAGAGCGTGCTGGCCCTGATTACGGCCAACAGCCGCGCCCCACAAGAACGGCTGGGCGATCTGGAAGCGCAGCTTGCCGCCCAGCGCGTGGGCGAACGACGGCTGCTGGGGCTGGCCGCACAACACGGGGTCGGACGCATGCTCGACCATGCCGAGGCGCTGCTGGACTACTCGCGCCGGATGACCGAGGCAGTCATCGAGTCGATCCCGGACGGAGTGTACCGCTTCGAGGATGCGCTCGAAGGCGACGGACAGCGGGAATTTCCAATCCCGATCCGCGCGGCGGTGGCGGTGCGCGGCAAGCGGATGCACATTGACTTCAAGGGGAGCGCGGCCCAGGTGGCCGGCAACGTCAACGCGGTCGAGGCCATCGTCCGGTCGGCAGTGTGGTACTGCGTGCGGCTGCTGGCCGAAGAGGATGTCCCGGTCAACCACGGCTGCTTTGCCCCAGTAGAGGTGAACGTCCCGGCGCGGAGCCTGCTCGACCCCGCATTCCCAGCGGCAGTCGCGGTGGGAAATACCGAGACGGGGCAGCGGATCGTCGATGTGGTGTTGGGGGCGCTGGCCCAGGCGCTGCCTGGAAGAATCCCAGCGGCCAGCCAGGGATCGATGAATAACCTGACGGTGGGCGGGCAGCAGGACGAACGAGCCTTCGTTTACTACGAGACCATCGGCGGGGGGCATGGAGGCGGACCACAAGCCGAAGGACTGAGCGGGCGGCACAGCCACATGACCAACACGCGGAATACCCCGGTCGAGGCGCTGGAATACGCCCTGCCGCTGCGGGTGCTGGAGTACGGCCTGCGCGACGAGTCCGGTGGAGCTGGGCAGCATCCCGGCGGAGCAGGTATCCGGCGGGTATACGAGTTCCAGGTTCCAGCCACCGTCACGGTGAACAGCGAGCGGCGTTTACGCCCACCTTACGGTCTCCAAGGGGGTGAACCAGGGCGGACGGGGATTAACCGGCTGATCCGGGCGGATGGACGGAACGAGGTCTTGGGCGGGAAGTTCACGATCAGGGTACAGCCTGGGGACGTGCTGGTGATCGAAACGCCTGGCGGAGGTGGCTGGGGCCGCCCACAGACGGTATAGTTCGGCGGGTTTTTAAGCGCGGAGAGGAGACATGCATGGCCGACGAGCACGCGGTCGATCTGAAAGAACATGTAGAGGACGTGGGCGGAATCTGGATCATCCGGGGGGGTGGTCACAAACGCCAGTGGAACGGAATCCAGTATAAGCAGGGACTTTCCGGGAAGAACGTCGGCTCCAAGGGGTTGTCGATGAATGTGGCGATGATCCCGCCGGGCGCAGTGGCTAAGGCCCACATTCACGTGGACTTCGAGGTGATGCTCTACATCCTCCAGGGAAGAGTCCGGCATGAATACGGGCCGGGCTGCCGGAAGGTGGTGGAGAATGAAGCGGGGGACTTCATCTACATCGAGCCGGGGATTCCGCACGAGGTGTTCAACTGCTCGGACACCGAACCGGTGATCGCTATCGTGGCGCGGTCGAGCGCGGACGAGTGGGATAAGATCATCCCTTACGACCGCAACAGCGAGTAGGCTTGAGGAAGAGTGTACAGTTCCACAAGGTCATACTTGCCGCACAGTTTACAGCTTGCCTGCGAACAGGAAGTCGCGGAACCCGGTTGATTTAGCCGGAGCGCGGCTTCCTCACCGATGCAGCCCAGTAACCCCGTCTGGATAAACTGGATTCGTCCGTCTGGTCGGAAAAATCAGCCTCAATCTCAATACGGATGGGAAAACCCAACCAACCCCGACACATCGTAGGGGCGACCCGGCGGGTCGCCCGCGCAAGCATCATTCGCATTTGGAATGCTTCCCTTCTTGCCCTCTTAAGCCCCCTCTCTACGCAGTGGTGAGAATCATGAAAAACCCACCCCTGAGAAGGAGGGGTATGAGGGCATAACGTGCCGGGAGCACCATTTAGGTACAAACTCGGCAATAACAATAACCGCGAAGACGCATAGAATGCAAAGGGGAAAACGGCGAGCAGATGAGGACGAGCCTGCATCCTCAAAAATGGGCGACTGGGGGTATAGTGAAGGAGTCTATTTTTGGCGGGGGGGGGGAGACATGACGCAGGACAGCTTTGCTTTCATCATTCACCCGATCCAAATCAAGAAGGATGTGCAGCGGAAGTTCCCGCTGCTCGGCAAAATCCTGACCGAACGGCAGATCAATTTCTTCTCGCGCTTCTTCCCGCCGGTCTATCTCTCCGAAGTCGAAGGCATCGTCTCCGCCGAAACCGGGCGGGAATTGAAGGGCTGGCTGATTGCCTGCCCGTTCACGCCGCCGACCATGCTCTCCGTGCCAGTGGAGGTGGCCTATAAGAAGATCGTGGCCTGCGGGCATATGGCCGAGGAATTGGGGGCGCGTCTGTTAGGCCTGGGAGCGTATACCTCGGTGGTTGGGGACGCCGGCAAGACCATCGCCGAGCGGCTCGATGTGCCGGTGACGACAGGGGACAGCTACACAGTGTTCATGGCAATCGAGGCGATCCGCGAAGCGGCGCGGGTAATGGACATCGATTACGCACACGCGACGGTCGCAGTAGTGGGCGCGACTGGAACCATTGGCAAGACGTGCGCATTGATGCTGGCGCGGGATACAGCCCAGCTGATCCTGGTCGGGCGGCGGGCGGACGCGGTCGAAGCGGTGCGCGAGCAGTGCCAAGGCCGCGGGGCGCAGGTCAGCGCCAGCACGCAGATGAGCAGCATCTACGACGCCGACCTGATCTTGACCGTGACCAGCGCCGTGCATGAGGTCATTTATCCGCAGCATCTCAAGCCGGGGTCAGTGGTCTGCGACGTGGCACGGCCGCGCGATGTCTCGCGGTTGGTGGCTGCCGAGCGGGACGATGTGCTGGTGATCGAAGGCGGGATGATCGAAGTGCCGGGCCCGGTGGATTTTCATTTCAACTTCGGGTTTCCGCCGCGCATGGCCTACGCCTGCATGGCCGAGACGATGGCGCTGGCGCTGGAGGGACGCTACGAAGATTATACCATTGGCAAGAACATCACCGAAGCGCAGGCGCTGGAGATCGGGCAGATGGCGGCGCGACACGGCTTCCGGTTGTCGGGGTTCCGCAGCTTCGAGGCGGAGGTGACGCCGGAGCAGATCGCGCGGGTGCGCGAGAATGCGGCCAGAAAACGTTAACCGCAGAGACACAGAGGACACAGAGAAATATCGAGGCAGAGAATCTCAACCTCCGTGGGGTAGAAATGCGCGTATGCTAAGGGCAGAGGCCGCGCGGGGTCGGGGTTAGAAGACTCCAACCGAGACGCGCGGGCGTGGCTGGCGCTGGCCCTTATTCGCCAGTATGATAAACACAGAACAGGTATCCCATTTTCTGATCGATTCAGTGGGGGCACGTATGAGCAAGGGTCGTATCCTGGTGGTTGAAGACGACTCCGATATCGCCAACATGTTGAAGATTTATTTCGCCGGGCAGCAGTACGAAGTCCAGGTCGCTCCGCGCGGGGGCGACGCGATGACGCTGACCCGGAAGCAGCTGCCAGAACTCATCATCCTGGACATCATGCTGCCCGATATGAACGGCTATGACGTGTGCCGGCAGCTCCGCACCACCAGCCGCACCAGCCACATCCCGATCATCTTTTTAACGCAGAGAGATGAACGCAGCGACAAGATCGCTGGGCTGGAACTGGGAGCGGACGACTACATCACCAAGCCGTTCGACATCGAAGAACTCAAGCTGCGGGTGCAGAACGCCATCACCGCCGCGCGGCGCACCACCAACACCGATCCAAAGTCGGGTTTGCCGACCGGCCGGCTGATCGAAGACCATCTACGCGGGCTGATGCGCTCGGAAACGCCCTGGTCGTACATCGACATGAAAATCAACGGACTGGACCCGTTCAGCGAGGTGTACGGTTTCGTGGCGGCGGATGAAGTGCTGCGCTTCATGGCGCTGATGATGAGCGAGGTGGTCGAGGAGTTGGGCACAGCCGAGGACTTCATGGGGCATCCGGGACGAGATAACTTTGTGATTATCACGCACGCGGCAGATGCGAATCAGGTCAAGTTGCGGCTGGTGGAACGCTTCGACGAAGATGTCAAACAGCACTATTCGTTCATCGACCGGGAGCGAGGCTATATCCTCGTGCCTGACAGCCTCAACGGCGAGCGGCAAGAGCCGCTGATGACTCTGTCGGTCGGGTCGGTCTCAACGACGCAGTACCAGTTCTCCGATATCCGCGAGGTGACGGAACTGGCGGCGGAAGACCGCCGGCGCGGGGTGAGCGGCGACGCGCCGCCGCCCATTCTGACGGCATGGTAGTCGAGCATGTGGCAGTTCAAGAAGAGGAATTGAACCGCCATGACGCCACGATCATACCCAGAAGTTAGGTCAAGTTCAGGACGGCAAACAACTTGCGCAGCGTCGCCCGGTTATGTTGAGGTCGATGAATGTACAGTATCCGGTCTGTCTGTGCCCTGGGGGGTGGAGGCAGGCCGTTTCGCTTCTGATCTGTCCTGAGTGAACAGGTAAAGCGGTATGGGATTGGGATTCATTCTCTTCCTGGGTGGGCTGGTCATCATCGCTGGCATGTATTTCTGGACCCGTCAGCGGCAGTCGTTCGGGTACATCCCCTCCGATGAGCAGGAGTACCTCTCCAAAGTGCCCCATGCCACCCATGCGGATGCGGTACTGGTCTCCCGCGAACACGGGAAGCTGGTCTTCGCCAACGAGAACGCCCAGCGCTGGTTGGGTCTGAATAGCAGCGCTCCCAACCTGGAAGTGGTGGCGGCGCAGGCCCAGCCCGTAGACAGCTTCCTGGAACTCTTCGCGCTGGACCGGCAGGTATCGTTCCAGTTGGGGCCGCGCTGGGTAGAAGCCTCATCGCACACGATCCCAAATGGCGCGGATACCCGCACGGTGGTGGTAATGCGTGAGATCAGCGCCAATACCTCGCACCCCGGTTCGCTCGATCTGTCGCTGGCGATGCGGGTCATTAACGAGATCGGCGAGACGACCAATCCCAGCATGGGGATGCAGCAGGTCTATCAAGCCCTGCTGACGATCATCCTCAAGGCGGTTCCAGCCAGCGCAGGCGAAATCTGCATCTGGGACAGCGGGCTGAAGCAGCTCTCACCCCTCGGTTGGGTGGGGGATGCGCCCTACCTCATCAAGCTCCAGGAACAGGGCGGTGTCTACAAGCTGGGCGAAGGCATCACCGGGTGGATCGCGCAGCAGCGGAAAGCGGTGCTGGTCAGCAGCACGTTGGAACCGACAGCCGTGCAGCCGAAGCTGCCAGGATTCTATTCCAGCTTCGTGGGCGTGCCGCTGCTGTTGGGCGACCGCTTCATCGGGACGCTGGAACTGGCGCACCGCCAGCCGGATGTCTTCACGCAGTCGCATCTGGCGCTGCTCCAGGCTGTCGGCAAGCAGGTCGCCACCTCGATCTACAACACCGAACTGTATACGGCGCAGGCCCAGCGTATCCAGGATATGTCCAGCGTAGGCGACCTCCTGCGCTCAGACCGCGCCGGGGATACGCGCAAACTCTATCTGGCGCTCAATGAACGGGTGGCGCGCATTCTCTCCGTCAGTGCAGTGGGCGTGCTGATCTACGACGAGAACCGCAGGGCGCTGGTCCCGGAGATTCCCTTCCACGGCCTGCCGGATCAACTGGCGCAAAGCTGCGTGATCCCCCTCCCCGCCGATAGTCCACAGCGGGACATCTACGAGCGCCAGGATTACTGGGTTAGCAACGATGTGGCTGACGACGCGCTGATCGACGCGCTGGGGCTGAGTTCGATCTTCAGCGTGGCAGGCATCAAGAACCTGGCGCTGCTGCCGCTGCAAATCGGCACGCAGCGAATCGGGATGCTGCTGGTCGGGAACAAAAAAGCGGCCAGCGGATTTTCTTCACAGGACATCCGCGAAATGAAACTGCTGGCGGCGCAGTCGGCAGTGGTGGTGGAAAACCAACGACTCCACCAATTGGAGCAGCGGCGCGACTCCGAGTTGACAGGTCTGCAAGAAATCACCCATGCGATCGGCTCGCTGAACCGGGAAGAAGAGTTTTACTCGACAATCAACCAGCGAATCGCCGCGCAGATGGGCGTGTCGATGTGCGGTATCCTGATCTACGAGGAGCGCCGCCAGGCGCTTGTCGCGCGCCTCCCCTTCCACGGCGTGGCCGACGACGCCATGCGCGGCTACAGCATCGATATCGAGCCGGGCAGCCCGCTGGCTTCGATTTGGGAGGACATGGACTTCTGGTACACCAACCGGGTGAGTTCGGATGCCGTGGTGTATGCGGCCGGGCTGGCCGAGTTCGCGGCGCAGTTGGGCGTGCACAAGACGCTGATGGCCGTGTTGGCGGTCGGCGGCCGGCGTTTGGGTGTGGTGCAGGTTTCCAACAAGCTCAACGGCGAAGACTTCACCGACAAGGACGCGCGTTTGCTGCTGATCTTCGGGGCGCAGGCGGCGGCAATGATCGAGAATGCGCGCTTGTACCGGGACATGCAGCGCAGTGCCGAGGAAGCCACCAGTCTGCGGCAGGTGGCCGAACTGGCAGGTTCAATCCTGACCCCAGATGAACCGATGACACCGGTGCTGCACGAAATCAGCCACCTCACGCGCAGCCCCATCGTCTTCCTCAACGTGCTGGATCAACAGACGGGCAGCCTGACGACCTTCCCCCGCTACGTCTATGGCGCAGAACTCGCCGAACCGGTCATCTACGACATCTTCAGCAAGCACTTCGAGCACAGTGTGGCGCTTTCCCACCAGGAATTCTTCAGCAATGATCTCCTGAACGATCCGCGTATGCTGGAAAGCTACCGGACGACAGCTACACAGTTCGGGCTTCGCAGCGTGGTCATGGTTCCGCTCCTCGTCGGCGACCGCAGCCTCGGTGAACTGGGAATCGCCAATCGAGAAGAACCCTACAGCCAAGCCGATGTCGAAATGCTCTCGGCCATCGCCACGCAAATCGGCGCGACGGTGGAACGGCTGCGCCTTTACGAAGCTGCCGGCGAAAACCTGAACCGGCGTCTGCTCGAACTGGACGCAATCTCTCAGATCAGCAACCGGCTGGCGGAAACGCTGGACATCGACCAGGTGTTAGATACGATCCGCGAGGAAGCTGCCCGCGCCACTCGCGCCGACGGCAGCACCATTGCCCTGCTGAAGCCCGCGGCCGAATGGCAGATCGCCAATGAGCCTGAACTCCGCAAGCGGTTGGGCGGCGCGGATGTCCTGACCGGCCTGGCCGATATCGAGCGCGAAGCGGTCAGCCGGGGCGCACACCCGCTGCTCGTCACCGATTACCTTACAGCTTCTTTCCGCCCGATGCCGAGCCAAGCACGGTCGGCAGTAGCCATCGCCTTCTTGTACGAAGACCACATCGTCGGGGTGATCCACCTGTATCACAGCCGGCCAAACAATTTCGATGAACGCGCGGCAGCCTTCCTGCTGACGCTGGCGGCCAAAGCCTCGCTGGGTTACGGCAACTACATCCGCTACCAGGAACAGGTGGATCGGAGTCTCCGGCTGCGCCAGCGTGTCGAGCAGTTGAATCAGATTTTCGAGTTGGGGCGTTTGCTCCAGGGCAACAACGACCCGGTCAGCGTGCTGGAAGAAATCCTCAGCAGTATTCAGGAAGCAGCAGGGTTCGATGTGGGTGTCGTGACACTCCTGGACGACTCCACCAGCGAGCCGATGCTGCGGCGGATGGCGCAGCTGGGAATGCCGCTCGATGCCTTCCAGAAGAGCCAGACTTACACCTTGACCGTCAGCCAGGCGCGCGCCTTCTTACAGCCCGACTACCGCATCAGCGAGTCCTACTTCTACCCGGCAGAACAGCGGGACAAGTGGCCTTCTGTGCCCCTGGAAGCGCTGCGAATCGAATTCGACGGCAAGCGCGCCCCCGCTGTCGGGAACGGCCCGCATCAATGGCGCGAGGGCGACCTGCTGCTGCTGCCGCTGGAATCTTCGGACGGAAACCTCGAAGGAATCATCAGCTTGGACCTGCCGCGCGACGGCCAGCGCCCCGATCGCGGGACAATCGAAGTGCTGGAAATCTTCGCGCATGAAGCCGAAGCCACTATCGAGAACATCCGCTTGTATCTGTCCAGCGTGGAAAATGCCGAGCAGGAAGCCAGTCTGAGTGAGATGATGAAGAACGCCTCCGCTTCGCTGGACACGATCCAGGTGGTAGAAGCAGTGGCCAAGGACGCCCTCGGCCTGATCCCCTTCGACCGGCTGACGGCAGCCCTGCTCGATGCGGAAAGCCAGGGCTTCGATGTCATTACGGTGGACATCCAGACGGATGGTTCCCTGATCACGCAGACCGAACACCAGACAATCCTGCTGGGCACGGCGCTGGGTCAGGTGATGGTCGATGGTCAGGAGAAGCTGTTCCGGGCCGGGATGAACGGCGCGGACGACTTCGACGATGTGAAGCGCTGGCTGGCCAGCGGCGAACTGACATCGCTGATCCTGCCGCTGAATGTCGGCACGACGCGGGTTGGCGTGCTGCATCTGGGCAGCAGCCGCTCCGAAACCCTGGGGCAGGACGAATACCGGCCGCTGCTGCGGCGCGTCGCCAATATCGCCAGTATTTCCGTGCAGAATGCCCGCCTGTTCGATCAGGCAATGCGACTCCAGAACTTCAACGAGTCCGTAGTCGAGTCGATCCAGCAGGGCATCGTGGTGCTGGACAAGACCGGCCGCATCCTCTCGGTGAACGACTTCATGGCCCAGCGCTATGGATGGTCGCTGACCGAGTCGATCCAGCGTAACCTGTTCGACTACCGCCCTGAACTGCTGGATATTTTGCAGGATGACCTCCAGTTGGTGCTGGAAGTCGGCAAGCCCCGCGAACGCATCTGGCAGATCGCCCGCCCAGAAGACGATCACCCGCAGAAAATGCTGGTCAGCAATTACTATCTGTATCCCCTGCGCGGAGCCGAAGGCATCCGTGGGGCCGTGCTCCTGGTCGAAGACGTGACCGAGCGCGCCCTCTTGGAGCGCGACCTCGAATCCCGCGCCACCCAACTCGGCGTGCTGACGGAAGTCTCCAGTCGGATCACGGCGTCCCTCAACCGCGACGAAGTCATCAACTTGGCCCTCGGCGAAATCGGGCGGGTCATCCAGTTCGATACGATGACCCTCTGGACACGGCAGGGCAGTCGGGTGGCGCTCGAAGGCGCGGTCGGCTTCGAAATCGAGGGCGCAGCCGTGGTGAAGATTGCATCGCATGAGCGCATTCGCCTGGTGGTCGAACGTCTGGCTCCATACTCGATCAACAACCTGCTCGGACTCGACCCTCTGCCCGGCGAAGACCAGGCCAAAAGCTGGCTGGGTGTGCCGCTGGTCAACCAGGGGCATGTGGTCGGCATGATCGCCCTGGCAAAGAACGAAGCCGATTTCTACGATGAACAGGATGAGCAGGCTGCCTTCGCTTTCGCCAATCAGGTAGCCGTGGCGCTCGAAAATGCCAACCTCTACTCCGAAGCCCGGCATCAGACTGACCGTCTGGCGGTATTAAACCGTGTGTCGGTGTCACTGGCGCAGTCGCTCGACAGCGAGAACATCCTCGAGATTGCGCTGAACGAGATCGCCGAGGCCATGCGCGTCCCGCAGGCGCGGGCGCTGCTCTTCCAGGGCAGTATGCAGTTCGGCACGGTCGTGATGCAGGTCCCCCGCGGCGATGCCCCCCCTGATGAGATCGTCAACGTGCAGCAGAGCGCAGTCTTCCAGGAAGTCCGGCGCACCGCCGCCCCGTTCATCATCACCGATACCAACCAGTTGGATGCGAACAGCGCCATCCGCAAAGAGATGGATGAACTCAAGGCGCAGGCCTACGGCGTCATCCCGATGACGGTCTCCGGGCAGGTCATCGGAGCGTTCGATCTGCTGGTGACGGATGCGCCCCGGCAGTTCACCGCCGAACAGATCGACCTGAGCCTGATTATCGCCAATCAAGCCGCCATCGCCGTCCAGAATACCAACCTGCTCGAACAGACGCTCGTCCGCACGCGCGACCTCGAAACACTCCTCGAAGCGGCGCAGGCCACCTCCCTGACCATGAACCTGGATGAGGCCTACCGCGGCGTCACCCAGTTGTTCTTGCAGGCGCTCGAGATGGATCAGTGCGCCCTCCTCATCTGGGACAACATCGAGAATACCCTGACCGCGCCGATCAGCCTGAAAATCGAAAACGACTACATGTCCCAACCAGTCGGCCCCTATGATCTGCGGCGCTGCCCGGCCAAGCGGCGCTCGCTCGAAACGCTGGAGACGATAGTCATCACAGCCGATCAGCCCGACGCCGACCGCACCGAAGTCGAAGAACTCCGGGCCAGCGGCTACGCGATGCGGGTGTTGATCCCGCTGATGGTGCGCGATCAGGCTATCGGATTGGTGCAGGTGCAGCGCGTCTCGCACAACCGCGAGTTCAGCCACCGTGAAATCCGCCTGGCGCAGGCGCTCGGTTCGCAGGCAGCCATCGCCATCCAGAACGCTCGGCTTTCGACGGAGACCGCCGATCTGGTCGAAGAGAGCTTCCTCGTCAATAGCCTCAGTCAGGCCATCGGCGCGACGCTGAATATCGACGAAGCCATCGCCATCGTCCGCGATCAGGTTCCGGGCGTGGCCCAGGCCGAGCAGATGTATCTCGCGCTGTATGATGCCGATACCCAGACAATCTCTTTCCCCATGGCGGTCACGCGCGCGGGACAGACCTTCAGCATTCCAGATCGCCCGCTCGGCAACGATGAAGTGTCCTATGTCATCCGCCACCGTCGTTCGCTGGCGCTGGGCGGCGGCAACTGGAGTTCCGATGAAATGCGCCGCAACATGAAGATTAGCGACGGCGAAGGCAGCGCCCGCAGCTACCTCGGCGTGCCCATCGCCGCAGGCGATCAGGTTCTCGGCGTACTGGCGGTGCGCGATATGCACAATACCCGCGCCTTCGGAATCAACACCGAGCGGCTGCTGACCACAGTCGGCACGCAGTTGGGCGCGGCCATCCAGAACGCGCGGCTGTTCAACCGGATCAGCCATTTCGCCGAGGAACTCAACCAGCGCGTCCAGGAACGCACCCAGGAACTAGAGCAGGAACGTGACCGCCTGGATACCCTCTACCAGATCACCTCGGAACTGGCGCGGACGCTGGATATGGATCGGGTGCTGGATCGGGCGTTGGAGATGGTGGCCGATGCGGTGAACGCTGACGAAGGCGTTATCATGCTTATCGATCCGCTGTCCGGCGAACTGACTACACGAGCATCGCGCTTGGCCGCGGGCAGCGTCTATCCGGGCGAGCATCCGGCAGGCTCGCTGGCGAGCTGGCTGGTGGATCACCAGAAGCTGCTCATCGCCAAAGACCTGCACGACGAACCCTATTGGGATATCAGCGCGCCCGGAGCCGCGCAGTGGCACAGCGCCCTGGCAGTGCTGCTCGAAACCAACGACGACCCGCAGGGCGTGATGGTGCTGCTCAGCCGGGAAGAGACCGCCTTCAGTGAGACGCAGCTCAAGCTGGTCATCGCGGCTGCCAACCAGGTGGCAGCCGCCATCAACAACGCTGACCTCTACCATCTGATCCGCGATCAGGCGGAGCGCCTGGGAACGCTGGTGCGCTTGGAGCAGGAAGAAGCTGAAAAGAACTCCGCCATCGTCGAAGCCATCGCCGACGGCGTGCTCCTGGCCGACTCCGAGGGCGCGATCAAGCTGTTCAACAGCGCCGCCGAACGCATCCTGGAACTCCCGCGCGATCAGGTGATCGGGCAGGCCATGTTCCGGCTGACGGGATTGTTCGGCGGGACGGCGGCAAACTGGGCTAAAGCCATCGCCACCTGGATGCGCTCGCCCAGCAGTTATGAACCCGGCGACTACCAGGCTGAGACGATCAACATGGCCGGCAAGATGGTGCGAATCATCCTCTCGCCTGTGTATACGGGCGAACGCTTCATCGGCACGGTGGCCGTCTTCCGCGACATCACCAAAGAAATCGAAGCCGACCGCATCAAGAGCGAGTTCATCTCGAACGTGTCGCATGAACTGCGGACCCCGATGACCAGCATCAAGGGCTTCGCCGACCTCCTGCTGATGGGCGTAGCCGGGCCGATGCCGGAAGCGCAGCGCGGTTTCATCACCAAGATCAAGGCCAATAGCGAGCGCCTCAGCCAATTAGTGGATGACCTGCTCAACATCTCCCGGTTGGATTCCGGCGCTGAACTCCAGTTCGAGATGCTCGATGTCGGTCAGGTCGTGCAGAAATCGGTCGATGCCGTGCGCGAACAGCACGAACCCGACACCAAAGACCTTCAGGTGTATGTGGATATCGCGCCCGATCTGCCGCAGATCGAGGCCGACCGCAAACGCATCGAGCAGATCGTAACGAACATCGTCGATAATGCCTTCAACTATACCTATGACGGCGGGCGTATCGATGTGCGGGTCGCGCCCGGCGGCGATCAACAGTCGGTGCTGATTTCGGTGGCGGATACCGGCATCGGCATCCCGGAAGAATTCCAGCCCCGGGTGTGGGATCGCTTCGCCCGCTATGATAACCACGCCCTCGTGATGGATGTCCCCGGAACCGGACTCGGCCTCTCAATTGTGAGGGAACTCGTCCTGATGCATAATGGAAATATCTGGTTCGAATCGGAAACCGGCAAAGGCACGACCTTCTTCATCCGCCTGCCGATTTACCAACCGACCGTCAGTTGAAGGCGCAGCAAAAAGGACACCCGCTCTATGGCGAAGATTCTCATCGCCGAAGATGAACGCGACATCCGCGATTTGATCCAGTTTACCCTGGCCTTCGCTGGGCATCAGGTCACGGCGGCGGCCAACGGCGCCGAGGCGGTCGAACTGGCGCCCAAGGTGATGCCAGACCTCATCATGATGGACGTGCGAATGCCCAAAATGACCGGTTATGAAGCCTGCCGCCAGATCAAAGCGATGGACGCCCTCAAGCACATCCCGGTGGTCTTCCTCTCGGCCAAAGGCCAGGACGAGGAAGTCAAAACCGGAATCGAACTGGGCGCGGCGGCCTATATCCTCAAGCCCTTCGCGCCAGAAGAACTGAACCAGCAAATCGGCGCGATCCTGCGGCAGAACGGAGTCTCCTAATCTGTTCTACCCGCCCTGCCCTTGTCGTAACGACTTCACGAACGGATGACCGGCAGCTACCATGAGCGCGATCAGCATCGACAATGAACTCATCCACTACGAAGTCCTCGGACGTGGACGCCCGGTCATCCTCCTCCACGGTTGGGTCGGCTCCTGGCGGTACTGGGTTCCGACCATGCAGAACCTGCAACTGAAGTACCGCGTCTACGCCGTCGATCTGCACGGCTTCGGCGATACCAGCAAGAACGGGCGCAAATACAACCTGGATAATCAGGTTGATCTGCTGGCCGCCTTCATGAAGGCCATGGCGATCCCCAAGGCCGCTGTCGTCGGCCATGGCCTCGGCGCCTGGGTGACGATCAAGTTCGCGCGGCTCTACCCCGATCAGGCTCCGCGTATCGTGCTGGTCAGCCCGCCCTTCTTCGATATGCCCGGCCTCAGCAAACGAGTCCGCCCAGGCCGGATGGCGGCCGCGCCCCACGAGAAGGCCATCTCTGCCGAAGCTTCTATCGAAGCGACCATCATGAACTCGACCATGCGTGCGGCCATGCTTGAGCGCCTCCGCGCATCCAAGCCCAGCGACCCCGGCGACAACGGCTTGATCCCTGCCGAACTGCTCCACACTGCCGCGCAGGCGTCCCCACGCTATAACCCCCTCTTCAGCGTCCTGGGGCGCAGCTCGCCCGAAGATGTCCTTCAGCGCTGCGTCAAACGCAGCAGCCCGCTCTACGAAAAACTGGCCGTCGATCTGCCCAAGACCGACCCCGATGCGATCCGTACCTCGGCCAGCGAATATGACTGCGGACGCCTGCTGGATGATGCCTGGCTGCTGCCGATGCTGACGTTGGTCGTCCACGGCCAGGATGATGACCTCATCGAACCCCCCAGCGAAGCCGTCTGGGATTACATCACCTACCAGAAAGAAGATACCCTGCTGCCGATCCCGCTGCCGGGCGTGGGCCACTTCCCGATGTTAGAATATGAGCGTTTCAACCGGCTGGTGACAGACTTCCTGGAAGCCGCCGACCTCAGCACGCTGGAAATCAAAGAACAGTGGAAACGGCGAAGCCGCTAACTGCCTTCATTTTTGCCAACGGGGACGCCAATGATGGGCCGCTGGTTCGCCACACGCTCGACGATCAGCCCGACGCCTGGGTGATCGCTGCCGACGGTGGGGCGCGTCAGGCCCGCTATTTTGGCCGCGCCGTGCAAACCCTCATCGGCGACCTGGACTCGATTGAGCCGGACGAAGCCGAGGCGCTGATCGCCGCCGGAGCCGAACTGCTGCAATCCCCCGCCGAGAAAGACGAGACCGATCTCGAACTGGCGCTGCTGCTGGCCGCCCAGCGCGGCGCTGGGCGCATCCGCATCTTCTCGGCGCTCGGCAACCGCCTTGACCAGACGCTCGCCAATGTGTATCTCCTGGCGCTGCCCGCTCTGCAAGGCCGCGATGTTCGCATCGTGGCCGGCAAACAGGCAGCCTGGCTCCTGCATCCCGGCAGCCATACCCTGTCCGGCGCGCCGGGCGATACCGTCTCGCTGATCCCCTTGACGGGCGTCGTTCACGGCGTCCGCACCGCGGGGTTGTACTATCCACTGTGCGGTGAAACGCTGCGCTTCGGCCCGGCACGAGGCATCAGCAATCTCCTGCTGCACGCCTCCGCCCAGGTGGAAATCGGCGAAGGGACGCTGCTAGTCGTGCATACGCTGGGCCGCGCGTGAAGGTGAATTGGAGTTGAATCGGGGTACATGACCATGACCGCCATCACCATCGAAAAATACGACCACAGCGGCCACTTCGTCACCCGCTATTCCGGTGAGGTGCTTGAACGCGGCGAGACCTGGCTGTGCCTGCGGGCGGTCTTCGAGCGCGAGGACATCAACCTGGGCTTCGTCACCTTCCGCAAAGGCGATGTGTTCATCGAGTGGTTCTTCAGCGACCGCTGGTACAATATCTTTGAAGTCCACGACCTCGACAGCAGCCGCATCAAAGGCTGGTATTGCAACATCACCCGCCCTGCCAGCATCGAAGACAGCCGAGTCGCCGCTGACGACCTCGAACTGGATGTGTTCGTCATGCCCAACGGCACGATCATCCTGCTCGACGAACAGGAATTCAGCGCCCTCGATCTGCCCACCAGCGAGCGTATGGCCGCGCTCCGGGCGATCCAATCGCTGCGGCAGCAGGTCTCCGGCCAGGAAGGGCCGTTCCGCGCGATCCGCTAGGGCGCGAACACTGTGCCCTGTTTGCTTATGGAGAAATCACCTCAACGACCAATCATCGTAGGGGCAGCCCGGCGGGTCGCCCTACAAGAATCATTCGCATTGGAATGCTTTCTTCCATTTTCTGCCTACTCCCGGTCCGGGTGGATGAGCAGGACAGGCACTTTGACCCCCTCCATCACCTTCGCCGCCACGCTGCCGAAAAGGAAGCGGGCAATCCCGGTGCGGCCATGCGTACTCATCACCACCAGATCGATGTTCTCCTCGCGGACGTAATCGCAGATGGCGCTGGCGACGCCAACCCCTTCGATCACCTGCGTCTTCACCTCGATGTTCTGGCTGTGCAGTTCGCTGCTCAGGCCATCCAATGACTGCTGAGCGGCCTGCCGCAGCTCCTCGATCTGCCCCTCCTGCCCCGCCAGCACGATCTGGTCAGCATATTCAGCTGTCGGCGGGCGGAAAACATGCAGCAGCACCAGTTCCGAGCCGTTGGCCCGGGCAATATCGACGGCATGCGGGATCGCCCGCCGCGACCAACCAGAACCATCCAGCGGCACCAGTATTTTCTTGTAGCGACCTTCGACCGGCATCCTTGTCCTCCACTCTCGCGTGCTTCTAATACCCTGATTCTACTCCCAACATGAGATTTCTCAGAGAAGGAGTTGCTAATCCAGATCGTATTCGTATAATTCTCCAACGAAATCTACAGAAATCTACTAAAAACGACAGGTCATATGACACCACACAGCCAACCCAACCTCTCCGTCGGGCGCAACCTCAAGATCGGTTTGTTCCACCTCGGCTCCGGCATCGCCGATGTCATCGCTACGGGCATCTGGAACCGCGTGATGATCAGCGACCTGGGCTATGCAGCTACCCCTGTTGGACTGCTGGTCAGCCTGCGCTATTTCCTCGCCCCGCTCAGCGTCTGGGCCGGGCGCATGTCCGACCAGCGCGTCATCGGTGGCTACCGCCGCCTGTTCTGGATCTGGCTGGGGCGCGGCATGATGGTTCTCAGCAGCATCCTGCTGGGCTGGATCACCGGCCTCCTCACCGCCGCCGGCGGCGCAGTCGGCATGGCCGGGCAAGACCTGCCTCACTGGATCGGCATCGGCCTGGCCCTGCTGATGTTCAGCATCGGCTCCGCCATCTCCGGCAGCACCTTCCTGGCGCTGATCTACGACCGCGCCCCCGAACATCAGCGCGGGCGGGCCATTGGCATCGTCTGGACTTTCCTCATGATCGGCTATGCGGTCGGCGGGTTTGCGCTGTCCCGCCTGCTCCCACCCCACGCCGAAGGCCAGGCGGTCCAGTTCACGCCAGAGACGATCCTCAACCTGTTCGTCATCGCCAGCCTTATGATGGCCGGCATCTGGTTCATCTCGCTGGTCGGCGAAGAGCGCCGCGCCCAACCCGGCGAAACCGCCCGCGTCAGCGGCCAGCAGGAGTACACCACCTCGGCCATCGCCGATCTCAGGCTGGCGCTCAGCCTGCGCCCGATGCGCTTCTTCATGATCTATCTGGCCGTGTCGATGTTCTTCGCTTTCTCGCAGGACCTGATCCTCGAACCCTTCGGCGGGCAGGTCTTTGGCATGGATGCCAGCATCACCACCCGCTTTACCGGCTACTGGGCGTCGATGGCAATCGTCGGCACAGTGGCCTTCATCTTCCTCTCCCGCCGCTTCAAGTCGTTGACCAATACCGTCCTGTCCTATGCCGGGGCCGGTTTGCTGCTGCTGACCTTCGCCCTCTTCGCCTATGCCGCCTTCACCCAGCAGCGCCCCCTGGTGACGCCGGGGCTGATCCTGCTCGGACTCGGCCTGGGCATCTGGAACGTGGGCACGCTCGGCCTGATGATGGACATGAGTCCCGTTGGTCGCGCCGGGACCTTCCTGGGATTCTGGACGCTGGTGGTGACCCTGGCGCGGGGCGGCGGGGTCGCCAGCGGCGGCATCCTCCGTGATCTCGGCCTGAGCCTCACCGGCAGCGTTCCCGCCGCCTATGGCATCGTCTTTGCGCTGGGTGTCATCGGCCTGGGACTGTCGATCTACGCCCTGCGGCAGGCCAATATCCAGGCCTTCAAAGCGCGCCAGACCCAGCCGGAAACCGCCGCCGTCCTCGCCGGCGCGATGGATTAGAGCGCTCGACGTAGGGGCGACCCGGTGGGTCGCCCACCCAGCAGGTCACCCTGACCTCGGATGCCCGGATTACCGTCCGTCCGCCTTCGTAGGAACGGGCTTCTGCCCGTCCGGGACTTCCCGAAACAACCATCCCGCTCAGCCAGAACCCCCGCAGGGGGTGATCTTCCTGTAGCCGGGGGATTTCATCCCTCGGCGTCCCCCCGCCCAATTCCCAACCTCCATATGATCTCTGCGCCCTCGGTGTTTCTGTGGTTCTCTTCTTCGCTTTTCTCGGTGTTCTCTGTGCCTCTGTGGTGGAATTCTTCTCCCCTCCGATTTTATGGCGCAAAAGTAGACAAAATGTCACCCTAACCGCCCCATTT
>CAZKXW010000086.1:0-21513 GCA_964556745.1 uncultured Anaerolineaceae bacterium | reverse complement strand
GAGTACGCCGCTGCCAACCCCCTTCAATCCACCCCTCCCCTCCGCTTTGTTGTTTGTATAGACTCAATAAAGCCAATACACCGGCATGACGAAAAGCGTTCCGCCAACTCAGCGGACGCTTTTTCGATTCTGGAGCGAACAGTGTATCCAGTCTTATGGGAAAACCAAATCGAAGATGACTCATCGTAGGGGCGACCCGCCGGGGTCGCCCGTGTAAAAAATCGTTCGCGTTTGAATTGATTTCTCCATCAGATCGGCTTGACCCGTGCCCGCAAGCGCTCCCCCAGCCTGTTCAGCCGCAGATTGACTACCCCGATCCCGCCGATAATCAGCACCGCCCCCAGCAGCAGCCGGAAGTCCACGATTTCGTTCAGGAAGATCGCGCCTAACGTCAGACCGCACACCGGGACGACATACGTCACCATCGAGGTTCGAGCTGCGCCTAACGCCTGCACAATCGAGTAGAACATCGTGTAGGCGATCAGTGTGTTCAAGAAGCCCAGCATCAGCACGGCCATCAGCACGCGCGGTTCCAGCGCGGTGTAGGCGAGCGGCTGCGGCCCACCCAGCAGGGGCGCGGCATAGGTGATGATCCCCGTGATGATGGCTGCTACCGTCATCGTGCCCGCTGCCACGACGATGGGTTCCAGCCGGTTCTGGATGACCTTGCGGCTGTACGTCCCGCCGAGGCCATAGCAGAATGAGGCCGCGACAATCGCCAGTTGGCCGAGCAGGTGCAGCAGTGCATTCCCGGTGAGCGCGCCTTCTTCACCCGTGCTGCGGCTCGCCAGGATGACCACGCCCAGGAATCCCATCACCAACCCGAAAATCTTGCGCGTGGTGATGCGCTCGTCCGCAAATACAAAGTGGGCGATCAGCAGCGTGAACAGCGCCGCTGTTCCCTGCAGCACGCTCGCCAGCCCGCTTTCAATGTACTGCTCGCCCCAGGTAATCAGCGCAAATGGGACAACCGTGTTCACCACGCCCAGGACGATCAGCGGTCGGATGCCCGCCCAATCCACCGGCAGCCGTTTGCCCCGCAGCACCAGCACGATGTTCAATCCTATGGCCGCGATTCCTGTGCGGATGAAGACCAGTTGAAACGGCCCAAGCTGTTCTACACCGATGCGGATGAACAGAAATGATGATCCCCAGATTAACGCCAATACCCAGAATGCCACCCACGCCCGTTGTTTGCTCAATGCCCTTCATCCTGATCTATCGGAAAGTAGAGCCGCCCATGAATCGGACGACTCCCTCATTGTAGGCGTGCGCGGATCGAACAAAATATCCACCTATTGCCATCACACTACCTGATGCGGCGCGGTCAAAGCCGTGAAGCCGACCTTCCCCGGCAGCACCCGGCTCCGCCCATATACCTGCCGCATCCGGTGAAGCTGCTCGGCCTGCCAGTGTGGATCGAGCAGTCTGGGGTAGTGCCGTTCCAGATAGGTCAGGAAGCGCGGCGGTGTGTTCGAGGATGGCGTATTGTGCTTGAAGAACAGCACCGTGATGAACGGGATGCTCCACGACCGGAACATTTCCAGCGTGCCGCTCAGGTCCCCCCAAAAGCTGAAGGGACTCAGCGTTGGCACGACGAACACCCCCGTCTCTCGCAGCCGCCGGATGGCATCCATCCGCTGGCCGAAGCTGGGCGCAGCCCGTTCCCAGGCGCGGATGAATTCGTCCTGATCAGTTCCGATGCTGACGCTGACGACCACCGCCGGGCCGCCGTCGGCTGCGGTTGTGGCCTGACTGTACTGCGCGAGTGCCTCCGCGTCGCGGTCGGCGCGGAACCGGGTCTGGATCACAATCCGGCGTGGACGCTGCTCGGCAGGCGCGGCGTTCAGCAGTGCCCAGATGCCGCGCGTCTCCTCTGCCGGCGTGGCATAAGGATCGGTAACGCCGCTCCAATAAACCGTCTTGCCGGCCAGATGCCCGCGTTCTAGGTGATAGCGCAGTTTCTTGGGAACATCGCGCTTGCGCCGCACCTCGAAACCCCAGCGTTCCCCGCGCGTCCCGCGCAGGTTAGGGGCAGTCAGCATCCGTCCCGCCGGGACGTAGCAGAAAAAGCAGCCCGCTGGGCAGCCGACCTGCGTCTGCATGGTCAGGTCGAAGCCTTCCAGGAATCCCCGCGCGGCCTGGAGGATATCCGCCTGGCTGGAACCGATCTGGATGCGCCGCGGCTGCGGCTGGCGGAACAGATGAGCGTACACATCTTCGTAACGAGGAGCATCTGGCTGGCGCATGGCGCACTCTCCCAATTCGTCTGCCGATGCCCTTAAGGATAGAACATTTGAGCTATTTCAGCAAGGGTAGACAGATGTTCTTGGCTGCCTTAACCACACAGCCCACACCCAGATCGTGCGGACTATTCCCACTCCCGCTCATCTTTGACGGCGCGTTCGCTTGGATTGATCGTCCCTTCTGGCACGATCTTGACCTCATCGATCCGTAGCCGGATCGCCTGCTCTGCAAGCTGCTGGATCATCGCGCCGATGCTCTCGCCGCTTTCGCCAGGCTGCATTTCCAGCAGGACCGTCACATAGTCTTTATTGCCCGGACGGGTGATGACTGCCTGAATGTGCTTGATCTGAGGGAAGAACATCTTCGCTCGCCCCAGGCTGTCAGGATGCAGGAACATGCCCCGCACCTTGACCGCGCCTCCGCTGCGCCCGTAAATCCCCAGGAGCTGCTGTCCAGCGCCGCACTCCGCCGCCGGAACTGCCGCCAGCGCCCCCAGATCGCCCGTGCCAAACCGCACCAGCGGGTAGGCTTTGTTGAATGTCGTCACCACGATCTCGCCCGTGCTGCCCGCTTCCAATGGCTGCCCCGTGGCCGGGTCGCAGATTTCGGCGTAGATGCTGTCCAGCAGGCAGAACCCCTCGACGCCCTCGCGCGTGTAGCCGATCACGCCCAGATCAGCCGTGCCGTAGGCCGAGGTCGTCTTCATGCCATAGTCGCCCTCGAAGCGGAACCGCTGCTGGAGCGTGTATGGCTCGGCAGAGAACAGCGCCTTTTTCAGCGTGATCTTGTCTCGTGGGATGCCCAGTTCGTTCGCCCGATCCAGGATGATCCCCAGGTAGCTCGGCTGCCCGACGAACCCGGTTGCCCCCAGCTTGGTCATGATCTCGATCTGGTAATCGGTGTTGCCTGGCCCGGTTGGGATGACCGTCGCGCCGCAGGCCCGCAGCGCCTCATCCAGCAGCAGACCCGCCGGCACGAGGTGATACATAAACGTGTTCAGTACCCGGTCGCCCCGCCCAAAACCAACGTACTGGAACGGAGCTAGCGCCGCCTCGGCGCCTTCTGGGTTAGGGGGCTGCGGGTCGAAGATCGGCCCCGGCGAGATGTAAATGCGCGGCAGCGAGTCCATGTCCACCGCCAGGAAGCCGCCGAAGGGCGGATTCTCCTGATGAATCTTCACTAGCGCGTCTTTGCTGGTCACAGGAATCTTCGCCAGATCGGACGCGCCCTGAATATCGGCCGGCGTCAGTCCGGCGGCATCGAGTATCCCCTTGATAGCCGGGGCATGGGTATAGGCATGGGCGACCAGATCGCGAATGCGGGCGTCGATTGAAGGAGTCACAGTCATTCTCCAAAGTGCCTGTTATGCGATTACGATGGAGCGTCCACCGCAGCGGTCAAAGCGATCATTACCCTAACCAGCGTTTGCGCCGCTTGTAATGCTTCACATCGCGGTAGCTCTTACGCTCGCCGCTGCTGCTCAACCCCAGATAGAACTCTTTGATGTCCTCATTCTCGCGGAGCTGCGTCCCCGGCCCGTCCAGCACGATGCGCCCCTGTTCCATCACGTAGCCGTAATCGGCCAGCCCCAGCGCCGCCCGGGCATTTTGCTCCACGAGCAGGACGGACACCTGTTCCTTCTGGTTGATCTCCTTGACGATCTGGAAGATTTCCGCCACCAGCATCGGGGCGAGGCCGAGCGAGGGTTCATCCAGCATCATCAGCTTGGGATGCCCCAGCAGCGCCCTCCCGATGACCATCATCTGCTGCTCGCCGCCGGAAAGATACCCGCTGGTGCGCTTCCGCAAATCCTTCAGGCGGGGCAGGTAGGTGAAGACCCGCTCCAGATCGGATTTGAAGTAACGCCCACCGTGATAGGTCATCGCGCCGATGTGCAGGTTCTCCTCGACCGTCAAGTGCGTGAAGATCGGGCGGCCTTCGATCACCTGGTAGATGCCCTTGCGGACAATATCCTCGGCGCTCAGCTTCTCGATGGACTCGCCGTTCCAGGTAATGCTGCCGCGCGTGACCTCGCCCATCTCGGTCCGCAGCAGCCCGCTGATCGCCTTGAGCGTGGTCGATTTGCCCGCTCCATTCGGCCCCAGCAGCGCCACGATCTTGCCCGGTTCCACCTGGAACGAAATGCCCCGCAGCACCAGGATCACGCTGTTATAAATGACTTCAATATTGTTGACGTTCAGCATTCAACCAGAACCTTATTGATCTATTGGGTCAGAGGGACACGCCAAGCGTGTCCCTCATTGATGTGCATGTCAACGTCCCACCGGTGTGGTGGTTTTCGTCATAGGGATGTTCCATCAAGCAGGCACATTCGAGCCTAGAGCGTGTCATGAACTTCTCGCGCGGTTTTTCCCCTCAACGCCTGCCTTACTCCCCCTCTGCCACGAAGTGGAGAGGGGGTTAGGAGGTGAGGAATGGAACAATCCCTATGAACCCCCGGAGGGAGTGATCTTCAGATAGCCCGGCTGTTTCACGGCCAGGTGGCTCTACGGCACGTCTGCGCCGCCCGGCCGCAGATCCGGCGCGGGGGCGAATTCCGTCAGCGGAATGGCAATCGGGACGAAGAATTTGCTCCCATCCGGCCCATCCACCAGCATCGCGTCCTGCGCCGAAGTCGCCGGGCCGTCACCCGTCGCGTTCAGATACGCCATCATGGCGATGCGGTTGTCCGGCAGCGCCCGGACAGCGCCGCCCTGGTAGTTGATGGTGTACAGGTTCAGCGGCGAGTAGTTCAGGCCTTCCAGCGTAGTCTTCATCTCGGCCCCCGTGACGGCATCCAAACTGCCGACGCGGTTGGCCGTCTGAATGTACATTTCCATGTAGGTGTCCACGAGCGAGAAGCCCAGCAGATAGGCAATGTTCCGGGACTGTACGGGGCGCTCATTCGCGTCAGCCTGCGCTGTGACGAAAGCGATGCCGGGGTTTTGCCGTTCCGTCCACCACGCAAAGGGCAGCGAAGCCACCAACCCGTTGGTCGAAGGCAGACCGTTAGCGCCCAGCGTCCGCTGGCCCAGCAGACCGACGCTCGTGTCCAGCGCCCAGTTGACCCCCGCCAGCTTGACTTCGCCTTCCAGCCCCAGATCGACAATCGTCTTGGCGATGATGGCTGGGCCGCTGGCGAGCGAGTTGGTGTAGAGGATGTTCGCGCCCGCGTCCACCAGGTTCTGGACGTTGGTGGTGATGTCGGTCGCCGTCGGCAGGAAGTATTCCGGTGTGTCCAGCACCGTTACGCCCTGGGCGGCGCAGTAGGCAATCGTTTCCGGTGTATAGGCCGCTTCGCCGAAGGCCCCCGGCCAGCTAATGTAGCCGATGGTCGGGTTCGGGTACATCTCGCTGGCCGCGCCCGCGAACCGGCAGAACGAACCCAGTTGGTCGGCATACAGCGGGTTGGTTGCGTACACCCAGCCGGGCGTAGCCCCGTCTTCGCCGTACAGACCTTCAACCGATCCCGCCGAGATGATGGCCGGGATTTCATCTTCAGCCAACTGGTTGCGCAGCAGTTCCGAATCTGCCGAGGCGTACAGAATGATGATGTCCGGTTTGGGGTCCAGCGACGAGAAGTAGTCGTAGGCCGCCTGAGTTTCTTCACGCTTGCCGGCTGTGTCGCGGTATTCTGTGCCCACATCGGATTTCAGCATCGCGCCGCACACGCCGCCGTTGGCATTGTAGAAGGCGATGGCATCGCTCAGGCCGGCCAGGAGCGGCTGTGTAATGAATGCATACGAGCCGCTCAAATCACCGAAGTGGTAAATCGGGATGGTCTGCCCGGTCAGATCGACCTCGCACTTGCTGTGCTGAATGAATTCCGGCAGCGCAGTCTCCTGCGCCGTGGCGGGCAGGAGAGTCATCGAAAGCACCGCCAGCAGCGCGACGATGAGCAGTTTGGTTTTCATCACAAATCCTTTCATGTCTTTGTCTATTTTCGTTCGCCATCGATCAATCAAGCATTTCCCTTGCAGTTGCTCCGCTGATCCCTCCTCGTGAATGCAGCCAGTCTGACCTAGTGTGAATACGGGCGAATCTTCCAAGCGATCTTGAAGATTTCCCACCGGTACGCCAGCCCACGCGGGGCCAGGATGAGGAAGATCACCAGCAGTAGTCCGAACAGCAGCGGACTCAGCGCTGCCGAGATGCTGGTGGGGTCAATAAACGGAAGAACCTGTGGCAAAATCACGCCCAGGCTGGGCAGCAGCACCACCGGGATAATGTACTGCCGCAGCAGTGTCACGAACGCCACCCCGAACAGCGGCCCCAGCGGAAAGCCGGCCCCGCCGATCACCAGCATCGCCAGAAACTCAATCGACAGCGGCAGCGTGAACTTGTCCAGCGACAAGCTGTTATCGTGGAACGCCAGCAGACCGCCCGCGATCCCGGCATACAACGCGCTGATGAAGAAGGCTTGCAGCTTGTAGGCGAAGACGTTGATCCCCAGCAGTTCCGCTGCCAGATCATTATCCCGGATCGAGATGAACGCGCGGCCCACCCGCGTGCGGATGATATTTCGCGCCGCCAGCATCAGCACCACCGCCAGCGGCACGATTACATAATAAATGGCCGACTCGTGCGCCAGACTGATCGGGCCGAGCATCGGCGTCGGCACTTCCAGCGGGCGTGATCCGTTCGTCAGCGGTTCCAGCGGATAGCGCAGCAGCCACGGAATGATGAACTGCGCCGCCAGTGTCGCCATCGCCAGATAAAATCCCTTGACCCGCAGCGACGGCAAACCGAACAGCAGACCAACCACGCCTGTGAACAGCGCCGAGATCGGGATTGCCAGCCAGAAGGGCATCCCCAGGTCGCGCGCCAGCACCGCGCTGCTGTACGCCCCCACCGCCATAAACGCGGCGTGCCCCAGCGAAATCTGCCCCGTGTACCCGATCAGGATGTTCAACCCCTGCACTGCGATGGTGAAGATCGCGATGCGGACGATCAGCCCGATCCACGTCTGCGGGACGATATTCAGCCCGAATGGCCCCTCGACCGTCAGCAGCGGGATAATCAGCAGCAGCACGAACAGCCCGTTGGACAGCCAGCGGTCGCCGCGCGTTCGGTTGAGCGCGATGTCCTGGTCGTAGCTCGTATCGAGAATTCCGGCAGGGCGGATATTGGCCGACATAGACGTACCCTAAATCCTCTCGATGCGCTTCTGACCGAACAACCCATCCGGTCGGAACACCAGCACGATCATCAGTGCCAGATATGGAGCCAGTTCTGTCCCCGCCTGCAAGCCGGGGAACAGCAGATCCGCCATCTTCTCAATCACGCCGATCACCAGCCCGCCGATCAGCGCTCCGCTCACCGACTCCAGCCCACCCAGCAGCACCGCCGGGAAGGCCAGCAGCGCCAGCAGCGGCATATTCTGCGAAAGACTCGCCGCGCCGCCCTGCAGGACCCCGCCTGTGGTCGCCAGCAGCGCGGCAATGGCCCAGGCCGCCGCCAGGATCACCCGCACCCGCAGCCCAACCGCCTGCGCCAGCCGCTGGTTTTCGGCGCTGGCCCGCATCGCCAGCCCTACGTTGGTGAATTGGAAGAACAGCACGAACGCCAGGAAGGCCAGCAGTGCCAGCCCGAACGAGATCAACAGCCCCGGTTGGATCACCACCAGCCCGCCCAGCGCTTCCCGCAGCCCCTCCAGCTTGATCGTTGGCAGCGACGCCCCGTCCTCGCCGGAGAAGATTTGCAGCGGGATTTCGACGCTGCCCCAGGTCAACTGTGTCGCCCCGCGCAGCAGTTCGCCGATTGCCAGCGTCATCAGCACCATTGCGAACAAGGGCTGGCCGATCAGCGGGCGGATAGTGAAGCGTTCGACGACCAAACCCAGCAGCACCCCGCCCAGCACCGCGCCGGTGATCCCGCGCACGTACTGCCATTCGCGCCCCGGCAGCAGCAGCAGCACCGCGCCCAGCACCGTCAGCCCCAGCGCCATCGCCGCCCGGCGCGGCTCCAGGAGTTCGCGCCAGCTTCCCATCGTGAACACGGCGGCCGCCGTCAGCGCCGGCAGCCCAATCGCTGCCAGCGGCGAAATCTGCGCCACCGAGAAGAAGCTCCAGAAGATCAGCCCGCCGAACAGCATCATCCAGCCGTGGGCGAAGTTGAACACGCCCGACGCCTTGTTGATGATGACGATCCCCAGCGCGATCAGCGCGTAAATCCCGCCCGTCAGCAAACCGCTGATGAGCGTCTGCACGATCCGCGCCGGCTTCTTATCAGCCAACAGCGGCCCGATCCACAGCGCCACCACGATTACCAGCAGGATCGCTGCCACCCACGCCAGTATTTTCTTGTTCTGTTCGATAAACGTCGTCAACGCAATAAATCCTTTTCAATCAACCAAATACTGCTTTGAGAACGTGTTGTTATGAACTTCTCATGCCCTGTTTCCCTCAATGCGAGTTTGACTCCGCCGCGAAGTGGAAGAGGGGGGTGGGGGAGTGAGGATCAGAGAAACACGCGGCCCATCCGCCCATTCACACCCGGTTCACCTTCACCGCCGTCTCAACTACGCCCGTGCGTCCATCGCGGTACTTGACCTCCGCGCTGACGATCACCTGATCGTGATCGCGATACATCGCGTCCAGCATCGCCCCGTACTTCTGTTCCAGCGCCCGGCGGCGCAGCTTGCGCGTCCGCGTCAGTTCGGCTTCATCAGCATCGAAGGCCTTATGCAGGATCACGAACTTCTGCACGCGGGCGGCCGGGGGCAGTGTTTCGTTCACCCGCTCGATCTCTTTGCGGATCAGGTCGCTCACTTCCTGCTTCTGCGAAAGATCAACGAACGTCGTGAAGGCGATCCGGTTCTTCTCCGCCCACCGTGCCACATTCTCGAAGGCAATGTTGATGATGCACGTCACGTAATGCATGTCGAAGCCGCCGACCGTCATCACATCCTGGATGTAAGGGCTGAATTTCAGCCGCCCTTCAATGTACTGCGGGCTGAACCGCTCGCCGTTCGCCAGTTCCAGCATGTCGGTCATGCGGTCCAGATAGATCAGGTGTCCGTCCGGGTCCATATAACCCGCGTCCCCCGTGTGATACCAGCCTTCGTCGTCGATGCACTGTGCCGTCGCCGCCTCGTCGTTGAAGTAGCCGCTGAACATCGCCTCCGTCCGCAGCAGAATCTCCTGGTCATCGGCGATCTTCAGTTCCACGCCTGGCATCACGATCCCCACGCTGGCGAGTTTCGTGTCGTTCAACTGGTGCATCGTCCCGGTCGATTCGGTCGAAGCGTATACCTGCCGGAGCTGCACACCCACCGCCCGGAAGAAATGAATCACATCCGGGCTGAGCGCCGCCCCGCCCGTCAGCGTGTTCCGCGCCCGCGTCATCCCGATCTTGTCGCGCAGCGGCTCGAACACGGCATATTCCCCCAACCAGCGCAGAAATCGCAGTGTCGCCGGCACAGGTTTGCCCGCGTCTTGCAGTTCGATGATCCGGTTGGCGACCGGCATGAACGTCTTGAACAGGACCCGGTTCACCCACGAACTGTCGTTCAGCCGCACCTGCATGATGCTTGCCAGGTTCTCCCAGACCCGGCTGGGGAACAACACCCCCACCGGAGCCACCTCGCGGATGTCCGTCTGCACCGTGTCTGTCCCTTCCGGGAAGTGCGCTATGAATCCGGCCATCAGGAACGGCGTAAAACCCAACGCCTGCTCGCTGATCCAGGCCATCGGGCTGAACGACAGCCATGTATCCGTCGCTTTGATTTGCAGGAACGAAGTGAAAGCGGCCTCGTAACCGAAGATGAAGCGCCAGTTGGTAATCATCGCCAGCTTGGGCAGGCTGGTCGTGCCCGATGTCATGCTCAGCATCACCACATCGTGCCGGTGTGTCTCTGCCACCATCCGCTCATATAACCCCGGATGCTGCCGGGCATACGCTTCCCCCAGCCGCTCGATATCCTCGAAGCTCGCCAGTATGGGGTCATCGTAATTCCACAGTCCGCGGTCGTCCCAGTAAATGATCTTCCGCAGCCCTGGCAGCTTGTCCTTGATCTCTAGCGCCTTATCGACCTGCTCCTGATCCTGCGCCACCAGAAACACCGTCTGGCTCTTCGTCAGCGCGTAGAGCAGTTCCTGCGGCCCCGCGTCGCTGAAGATGCCGAAGCTGCGCGCGCGGGCGCTGTGCGTGGCGATCTGCGCCCAATAAAACTCCGGGTCGTTGTCCCCGATGATCGAGACCGTCTCGTTTTGCTTCAGCCCCAGGCTGACCAGCCCCAAGCAGAAATGGCTGACGCGCAGGTAGATTTCATTCCACGAATATTCCTGCCAGATGCCGTAGCGTTTTTTCCGCATCGCCACCCGGTCGCCGAATTCCTTGACGCGCAGCAGGAAATTCTTCGGCAGCGTGTCCCGGTCGGTTCCGATGTCTGCAATCTGGTGACTAAGCGGCGTGGTATAAACCTTGCCGGGCTTGGTGGGGATGGCTTCCACCGCTGGACGCGCTGTCTGCGTGGTCTCCATAAGGTTACGCCTCCTGACCCAGATAAGCCTTGATGACCGCTTCGTTGCGCTTGATCTCGTCCGGTGTCCCTTCCGCGATCTTGCAGCCAAAATCCAGCGCCACCACCCGATCCGAAATGTCCATCACCAACCCCATATCATGCTCGATCAGCATGATCGTCATTTGCTGCCGCTCGTGAATATCCAGAATGAACCGCGCCATATCTTCTTTTTCTTCCACGTTCATCCCAGCCATCGGCTCATCCAGCAGCAGCAGCGTCGGCTCTAGCGCCAGCGCCCGCCCCAACTCGACGCGCTTTCGCAGCCCATAGCTCAGGTTGCCGACGATGGTCTTGCGGATCGCCTCCATCTCCAGGAACTCGATGATCGCTTCCACCCTCCGGCGGTGTTCGATCTCCTCGCGCTTCGCCGCCCCCCGGAAGATGGCCCCCGTCAGCAGGTTGCCCTTCATATGGATGTGCCGCGCCGCCATCAGGTTGTCCAGCGCCGTCATATTGGTGTAAAGCGCGATGTTCTGGAATGTGCGCGAGATTCCCTGCTGGGCGCGCTTATAGGCGGGCAGCCTGGTGATGTCCCGTCCCTCGAAGTGAATCGCGCCTTCCTGCGGCGAATAGAAACCGTTGATGCTGTTGATGAGGCTGGTCTTGCCGGCTCCGTTCGGGCCGATCACGGCCAGAATCTCGCCTTCTCGTACCGAGAAGGTGATGTTGGAGAGCGCGCGGATGCCGCCAAAGCTGAGGGAAATGTTCTGAACGTCGAGCTTGGAAGAAGCGTTCTCCATAGAACCTGACTAAATCTTTCTGTGAATGCTATAGTTTACTAGTATTTATATGCCCACATTGTAAACGAACTCTTGCAGACGGGCAAGTACACTCACCAACAATTCATGAAGCGCCCGCTTTCTCCTCTCCTAAACCATCCGTATTTCTTTGTGTCCTCTGTGTCTCTGTGGTGGAGTCCCTCTTCCCTATTCCCTGCACCGCTCATTCAGCCACTTCACCACATTGGCGAGGACCATATCCTGTTCGAATTCATTGTGGGTTTCATGCCGCAGCCCTGGATACAGTTTGAGCGTCTTGTCGCTCGATCCAACCTGCTCGTACAGCGTCGTGCTGCCCGAAGGTGGGCAGATGCGGTCTTCCTCCCCGTGGAAGATCAAGATTGGCAGCGTCAGACTCTTCAATCCCGCCTTGATCGCCCGGCTCGCCTGGACGATCTGGTACGCCATTCTTACCCGTACCTTGCCGTGATACACCAGCGGATCGGCATCATACCCGCTGCTGACCGCCGTGTCGCTGGACAGCGCCGTCGCGTCAATCGGCTCGACGAAGGCCAGCTTGGGCAGTACCGCATTCAGCGCCGCCCCGATAGCCACCAGCGCCTTCGGCGATGCCTGCTCCACATTCAGCGGCGTCCCGGAAATCACCAAACCAGCCAGATCGGACTGGAACCGCAGCGCATACATCAGCGTGATCAGTGACCCCAGGCTGTGCCCGTACATGAATATCGGCTTCCCCGGATGCGCCGCCCGAATCTGATCCACATACTGCTTCAGGTCGTTCACCGGATCATCGAACCGCGGAAAGTACGCCCGCAGCCCTTCGCTCTTGCCATGCCCCTGGTGATCCAGCCCATATACCGCGTACCATCCCGCCTCCACCAGCGCGGCGGCCACATGCGGGTAGCGCCCGATATGCTCGCCCAGCCCATGCACCAGCACCACCACCGCCCCCGGCTCGCTCATTGGCAGCCACTGCTCCGTATAGATCGTCAACCCGCTGCTGCTGCGGAAGCTTCCTGTGCTGTGCTGCATCGCGCCTCCCCCTTTCCTCTACGGGATGAAACCCATCCTCCGTATGATCTCTGTGTCCGCTGTGTCTCTGTGATTCAATTCGTATTAGATTTTCGCCTACGATTCCGACTCGTCATTCTCTTCTGACAGCGGCACATCCAGCCGCAGCCACGTGCGCCCCACCCGGAACAGCACCCCCGGCCGCAAACTGACCCGCCCTTTGATCGGATTCTTGTCCCGTTCCAGGAACGTCCCGTTGCGGCTGTTGCCGTCTTCCAGCCAAAACCCCAGCATGTACGGATTCTCCACCGATTCGGAGGCCGTCACTGGGATCGCCAGGATGCCCAGTCGCGCATGAATGCGTGAAGCCTGACTGTCGAAGTGCAGGTGAATGTCGCAGCCTTCCCGCCGCCCGATCAGCAGCACTTTCTCTTCCCCCGATTCGGGCTGCTCAAAATTCATCGTCCGCCCATCGAACGGCCCACTCATGTAGGTGATCGAAATATCAGCCCCCATCATCCCTCACCTGAACCTCTATCCCTTGCCATTACCTCTTGTCTTCCGTTTAGGGTGCTGGCCTGCCTCGCGCCCTAGATGCCCCCTAGAGCGTGTTATGAACTGCATGTGTTTTTCCCCCGAAGCCGACCTTGACTCCCCCTCTGCCACGCAGTAGAGAGGGGGCTGGGGGGTGAGGATCAGGGAAAAAGCTCCTCTGCGTTCTCTGCGCCTCAGCGGTGAGAATTCTTAACTAATATTCTCCGTATGGTCTTTGTGTCCTTGGCGTCTTGGCGGTTCAATTTGCTTGTATTGATCCCTTATCCCAGCGTCAGCAGGAACGCGATCAGCGCATCCAGGTCGCCTGCCGAAACCCTCTGCACGATCTGGTGTGCCCCCGGCTGGATGAACACATCCCGCAGTGTCGCCGCCGATCCATCGTGAAAATACGGCGCGGTCTCCCACAGCCAGCGCAGCGGCGGCGTATCGAAGGCCGTTCCCTGCCGTTCACCCGGCAGCAGCCCTGTGCCCACGTCATGCGTCAGGCGGTCGATGCTGGTCACATTCACATGGCACTCGCCGCACTGCTGTTCATTGAACACCGCCTCACCCCGCGCGACCTGTGCCGGATCGCTGCCGCCCGGCACAGGTGGCCCTTGCAGCGTCGCCAGATAGCTCGTCAGCACGTCCAGATCGAACGACCGCCCCGTGTGCGGATCACCCAGTGCTGCCGACGGTTCCCCATCCCGGATCAGCCCAGTTCCCGCCTGGAGCCAGCGAATTTTCAATTCGACATCCGCCAGTTCGTCCCAGCTTCCCGACGCATTATACGGCTGCGTCTCCAGCAGATTGTACAGCACCGGCGTGTTGCGCGGCCCATCTGGGAACCCTCGCCACACCCGCCGGTCGGACTGCCCATCGAAGTGACAGTTGGCGCAGCTAATCCAGTTGCCATAGCTCATCCGTGGATCGACCGCGGAATAAAACAACTGCGCCGCTAGAATCGTGTCTACCGGGATGTTGAAATCGCTGATCGGCAGTTCATCCACCAACGTCAGGTTGCGCGTCTCGACGATGTCGATAGTCCCTTCCAGCGCGTTGTGGACGAACAGCAGCGAGTTATCCCGGTTTAGCAGGAGCCCCCGCGGACTTGACCCCACCGGGATATGCGCCCGTGCCAGCCCCGTGTTCAGGTCGATCACTGACACGTTGTCGCTGCCTGCGTTTGCCACGAACAACCACCGCTTGAACCGGTCGAGCGCCACCGCGAATGGCATATTTACCGGTTGATCCGCCGCGTCCAGCGCGATACGCTGCTCGCGCTGCACCGAAAGGTCCCGCAGATCCAGGATATTCACCACCGGAAACACCGTGCTGTCGAAGGTCAGGAACCGGTTCTGGGCATTGCTGCGCGTCTGCGGCAGATACGCCAGCCCGCGCGTGATGTCCAGTTCGATGGCCTGCGACAAACCCGTATCCAGCCCGGTGCTGAGTGTCTCTGCCACCTGTCCGGTCGGCAGATAAATCAGGCTGATCTGCCCCGTCCAGAAATGTGTCACGTACAGGAAATCGCCCCAGAGCGCCAGTCCGCTCGGTTGGGGTGGGGTAGGGATCCGCTGGATCACCTGCCCGCTGCTTAGATCGACCACCGCGACGCTGTTGCTCCCCTGGAGCGAAACATACACCCGCCCCGCGCCGTCGATCACCACGCCGTAAGGCTGCGTGCCCCCCGCATTCAGGGTAACCACCTCGCCCGTATCCAGCGTCACCACCGTCAGCGTCCCATCGCCCCGATTGGCCGTTACTGCCCGTTCGCCATCATCGGTCAGCGCCACCGAGCGCGGATCATCCCCTACCGGGATTTCTTGCGCCAGCTTCCGCTCGCTCACCGAAACCACCGACAGGCTGTCGTTCAGCGAATTGACCACCACCAGTGTCCGGTTGTTTTCGGCCAGCGCCATCGTGCTGGACGACTCCGCCGTGCTGAGCCGCGCGTCCGGCAGCGCAAATAGCGGAAACGGTGTCGGCTCTTGCTGTGCTGCCGTCGGCAGTGTTCCCCCCACCAGCATCACCGCCGCGCTCAGAATCGACGTAACCCCCAACATGAGCAGGGCAGGGGCAGCCCTCCAGCGACGGCGCAATCGGATTGCGTTCATTTGGCGCATAGTGTTTCCCGCAGCATGACATGGTTGCCTGTTACGAATCCATCGACTTGATCTTCCCTGATCGTGACGTGAATTCCCCCTCTGTCATAAAGCAGACAGCGGGTCCGAAGGTGAGGATCAGGGAGAAAAACCACTCCACAACGCTTGATGTTCCTTATGGATAAGCGAATGAAGATGGGCCGGATTGAGTGCCCGACCCGCCGGGTCGCCCACCTCGAATAGGTGGTTTCGTTTTGGTTTATCCATTAAAAGAACGTCATCAGTCGATCATACGTGATGGTGAAGCTCCGGCTGCGGACTTGCGGCAGGCCGCTGCCGTCCACTCCCGTCGCCACGAACGTCAGCGTGATCACATCCGCCGCTGCCCCACCTTGACCGCCTCGGTTACCTTCCATATTGGGGAAGTCCTGGCTCAGCCGCTGCAAGCTGTACTGGTAGCTGAAGGTGCGCCCGTTCAAACGTCCCGGCCCTTCCTCTAATACCTGCGTCGGCGTGCTGACCACATAGGTTATCTGTGCCTGATCCCATCCTTCAGGAATTTCAAACCGGAAGTTGTAGGCCGATGTCGGCGGGATGGCGAAGTCTGTCCGCTCGTCGCTCCACGCCAGCGACTCGGTCACTTTCGGCGTCACCACCACCGTGAAGCGCCCACCGTTCGCGCCCAGGACCCCTCCCACAGGCGGCGGCGGTTCCACCGCGCCGACCGAGGTCAGCCCTTCGTGTCGCACCGTTACATCCACCGTCCAGATGCCCGCTTCATCCGCCTGGAACGACTGCGCCGGGTCGTAATAGTAACCTGTAGCGCTGGCCGTTCCGCTCCACTGCCTTACCTTCCCCCGCGGCGAGGTGATCGTCACGTCCACTGTCGAGGCCAGCGTCGGCCCCACCTGTCCCGCCACCGTGAACACATCCCCCACTTGCAGGACGCTGCCCGGCCGCACGCCCGTCGGCTGGAAGAACAGATACACCGGCTCCTCGCGGATCGTCAGCAGCGGCCCGCCGCTGCCACCGCCTGCCTGCCCCTGATACGGCGGGAACACCCGTGCCCCTGGTGCAGCTTTCGGATCGGTCACGATAGCCAGCGCCGCATAGGCGGCCACATCATTCACTCCCGCTTCGGCATTCCGCACCACCGCGCCGCCGAACAGGAAGATCGGATCGCCCGCCCGCAGCCCGTCGATGCCCGCGCCCGTCTGCTGGTTCAGCGGATCGTCCGCGTCGAAGGTCAGGTCCAGTCCGCCGTCCAATCCCCCCTGGATGTACTGCCGGACGCTCACACCCGGCGTGACGGCGCTGACATACGTATATGCCTCGTTGACCCCGCCGCCCAGGATTGCCGCCGGGAGTTCATCCTTGACCGCCACTTGGTTTAACGCTTCCCCGTCTGGCGTCATGAAAGTCGGCAGATTCTGCCGCAGCCAGTCCGTATAGCGCCCAGTCGTATCCTGCACGCGGATCGGCAGCGCCATCTCGCCGCTCACCCCATCCGGCATCCAGGCCACATCCCCCACGTAATATGGGTTCTGCAGCCGCGCTGGACGATCTGGCGCGTACTGGCTGGCGATAAACCACGCCGCAGCCGGTTCCGGGGTAATCCCCTCCAGCCCGCGCCGCCCATGCGCGATCAGCGTGGGCTCCGTGCTGGCAACCACGCCCGCGCTCCGCAAACTGCCCGCCCATAACCGTCCGTCCGCGCCCGTATACCGCGCCTCATAATCGACCACGTATTCGCCCGCCTGAGTGAACCGGAAACCCTCATCATTCGGGCTGAAGTATCCGCCGGCGCTGGTCTTGCCCTCCACGACATACTCGCTCGGCTCGCTCCCGTCCACCGGGTAGACCCGCAGCCGCACCGTTACGTCCGCCTGCAATCCCGGCAGGACTTGTAGACCGCCGTAAAACGCATTGCCCACGGTGAACGGCGTTCCCGAAAGCACCCCCGGCATGATCTCCAGTGGTTCGGCCACCACCACCCGGTACACCCCGCCACCCTCATACCGGTTCCCCCAGATGTCCTCCAGGTTGCCTGTCACCTCGATCTGGTACTCGCCATACTGCTGGAACACATACCCAGTGAGCTGCGGATTCCGCGTCGTCAATCGGTAGACATCGACCTGCGTCTGCCTGCCGAACAGCGCCCGCTCGTCCAGCGCCATCGTCGAAAGCTGATTCTGAATGATCGCCGTGCTGCCCAGGTTATCGACTGTCCCGTCTGGCCGCGTCACTTGCACCGTCAGCCGCCCGCCGGGGAACAAAAATGGAATCAGCGGTGGCGCATCCTTGTTATACGCGTTCGGCATCTGATTGAGCAGATACGGCTCCAGCGGGTAGGGGATTGGCTCGCCGTTCCGCGCTGGCGGCAGGATGGCCGTTGGACTGTCGAACCGCACCCGGTTCGCCAGCCCGTACCGCCCTTGATCCGCCTCGGCCATGACGCCCCGGTTGCCATTCCGCGGAACATCCTGGAACAGCGTGAACAGCAGATGCCCGCTCTCCACCGCGCCCACCTTCAGCACTACGGGCAGCCGCGTCGCAGCCGTGACCGTCTCCCGCTGACCCGTCCCCAGCGGCCCGTTCTCATCCCACCGGAACCGCGCTCCGTCCGCTACCTGCCCGAACCCCTCGAATACCGGCACGTACAATCCATCCGGCAGATCCGCCGGCAGCGTCACCGCGAAGTCCAGCGGGAACACCAGCCTCCCATCCCGTCGAATCACCTGATTGGCCGGCGTCTGCGTCGTCGCCACTAGGAAATCCCCCCGCAGATTCGAAATCGCCAGCCCCGACGGAGTCAGCACATCCGACCAACCGTTATTGCTGTCTAGCCCGCCGCCTGTCTGCCACCCATCCTCCCCAGCTATCGGCAGCAGCCGCAGTTCCCCCTGCATCACCAACCCCGCCAGCCCCGGCGAAAGGTCTGGCGTCTCCATCGTCACATCCAGTTGCAGGGTCAGCGTATCCCCCGGCGCGAACGCCAGTTGGTTCATCTGCCCCGCCGCCAGCCAGCGGTTTGCCCCTTGTGCAACCGTCCCCGACAGCGTGAACCCCACCGGATCGCTGATCGCCGCGCTGCTCCGCGTGATCCCATCAATTTCTTCGACGCGCGGCGCGGCCCCTTCCACCGGGACGCTCACTGCCTCCAGCCCATCCGCCCCCGTGAACCACACCCGCTTGACCACCACCGTCGCCGGATTGACATTGTTCGGGTTGAAGATGCCCAGCGGAATCCGCGCCTCGATCACCTCGCCCTGGCTGGCTGCGATGGCGAACGCCCCTAACTCCCGCAGCACACCATTATCCACCCGCGCTATCCCCGCGCTGACCCCCGATCGAGGGTCGAAGGCCGCGTTGAATGGCGTCCCATCCAGCGCCATCTCCACGTTTGCCAGTCCATAATCGCCCGGCACGCCCTCCATGCTGATCCGCACCAGCAGCGAATCCCGGTTAGCAAACGCCTCGACCGCTGGCCTGCTGCTGGTCGCCAGCGTCCGCCCGGTATAGGCTCCCCAATCACCGCTCGTCCCGTCGATCAGAATCGTCGTTATGGGCACTGCCAGCGGCGGAGTCACCAGCGCCGGCCCATACACGATCGTCCCCGGTCCACCCGGCAGCGATCCCGGTTGGTTCCGCAGGCTGTTCGGGATGTCCTCCGTCGGGCTGATCCAGAACGGGGTATTGCCCGGCCCATAAATCTGTGCCTTGAATGTCCCCGTGATCCCGCCTTGTACATACACCGTATCACCCGTGTACAGGTTGCGGATGGCGACCTGCGCCGTCGGGAATACCGATCCCGCCGCCCCGCTGATCGTCACCATCCCGGATTCATCCGGCGCCGAGATCGTAATGAGCGATGCCAGTGGCGGATCGCCTGCCTTCAGCCGTTCGCCCTGAGCGGCTGCCGAACTCAGCATCAGGCCGATTATGCCGATCCACACGAGTCGTTTTACCAGTACGCGCACGAGTCTTTTCTCCAGGTGGCGACTATCACTATCGCGTCCGACACGCTGCACTCTGATGGGGAACCGAAACAAAAGTGACATGAAACTCCACTAGAGAAATCCAATCAAGGACGGCTGACGGAGGTTCGCCAACAAAAAATCAAATTCGACCCAAACACGATCTCCAGGCTACAATATGATGATAATTCAAAAGTCTGAATTCCGCCGTTGATTCCTGGCCCACCGATGTTACAGTCTGACGCCGACAGCCTCGCCCAACTCATTGAACACCGCCTCGGTCTGGCACGCAACCGCGTCCTGCATTCCAACCTGCCTGCCATCCTCGATGAGATCGCCCCTGACGGCCCCGCCGACCTGCTGCGATCCTTACAGCGTGCCCCGGAAACCAGTGAAGCTTGGCAGCGCCTCATCCGCGCTCTCCTGATCGGCGAAACCTATTTCTTCCGCAGCCGTGTCCACCTTGATATCCTCAGATCGACTATCCTGCCCGATGTCCTCGCCCGCTCCCCCGAACCTGTCCTCTGGAACCCCGGTTGCGCTACCGGCGAAGAAACCTACTCCCTGGCGATCACCCTCCAGGAAACACTTCCCCGCTTCCAGTTGCTCGGAACCGATGTCAATCGCGCTGCCCTCGAACTCGCCGAGCGCGGCATCTACCGCCCCTGGGCCTTCCGGCACACCACCGCCGACTTCCAGCAGACTTACTTCTGTCCGGTCGAAGATGGCTGGCAGATCGTGCCCCGTCTGCGCGACGCCGTACGCTTTCGCTGGCGCAACCTTCTCTCCGGCTCGCCCCTGCGCCAGGTCGATGTTATTGTCTGTTCCAATGTGCTCCTTTACTTCAGCGAGGAGGCCGCCCGCCG
This sequence comes from uncultured Anaerolineaceae bacterium, assembly GCA_964556745.1. Classification (GTDB taxonomy): domain Bacteria; phylum Chloroflexota; class Anaerolineae; order Aggregatilineales; family Phototrophicaceae; genus CFX2. The sequence continues at coordinate 1,509 of CAZKXW010000086.1, read as the reverse complement.
CGCTGAGGAGGTTTTCTTCAATGCCCTCGCCCCCGGCGGTTGGCTGATCCTGGGGCAGTCGGAATCCCTCCGCGCCGACCGTGCCCAGTGGGTTACGCATCTTTTTTCCGGCGCGGTCGTCTATCAGAAGGCCGCCCCTACCTTGGAACCCTCCCGCACCGTCTACCACGCCCTGAATCCGCGTTCCAGTGCGCCCGCCGAGGAAGTCCTCGTCGGTGATGCTCTCTACGTTCGCGCCGTCGAAGCGGTCCGCCTCAAGCGTTACGCCGATGCCGAGCATCTCCTCGCCAGCCTCATCCTCGATAAAGGCCAGGATGCCCGCCCCCACGTCCTGCGCGGTTGCATCTATGCCAACCTCGGCCAGCCGGATCGCGCCCGCGAAGAACTCGCTGCCGCCCTCCGCCTCAATCCCCTCATGGCCGACGCCTATTACCTCAAAGCCATGCTCGACCTGGAAGACGGTGACGAAACCCGCGCCCTGACCAGCCTGCGCTCCGCCCTCTACTGCCAGCCCGGTCATCCACTCGCTGGCTTGATCCTCGGCCACCTCCATCTGGGGCAGGGTGACCGTCTCAGCGCCCGCCGTATCTGGCGCGATGTCCTCGACGCGCTCGAATCCCTCCCACTCGATGCCCCCGTCTCCGATGTCAGCGATTGGACCGCCGTCAGCCTCCGCGATTTCCTCCTCGTTCAGCTCGACTCCCTCCGCGCTCACCCCCTCTGACCCGCGCCCCGCCGGCCATCACATTTTGACTAATGGCAAAACCCTGCTCTGTTGCAAAGATCACAAATCATATGGCGACCACCGGCGTCGGGCTTGGTTTTCCCCCTCTCTCCCAGCGGTGCTCCGCGTTTGGGAGAGGGGCGGGGGGTGAGGGCTATATCTCTGCAGCAGAGCAGCAAAACCCGACCAACCCCGACTCCTCGTAAGGCGACCCGCCGGGTCGCCCGTGCTAAATCGGGGTGATCTTCCCATAGCCGGGGTGATTTCATCCCTCGGCGTCCCTCCACCCAATCCACGCTCTCCGTATGATCTCTGCGTCCTCTGCGGTTCAAATTGAATTGGATTTTCGTCGTTGGGCGTGATGCCCTTTCAAAGGGACTTCGCGGTTAAGATTTTTATCCACCCCCTCCGTATTTCTCTGTGTCCTTTGTGTCTCTGTGGTTCAATTCGTCTTTTCTTCTTCCCTCCGATTTTATGGCGCAAAAGTAGACAAAATGTCACCCGAACCGCCTCATTTTGTGCTATCGTAGTGTTAGGGGTAGCAAACTCCCTCTCCCAGCGAGCGTTCGGGAGAGGGCGGGGGTGAGGGCTGCCCATCGCACCTTAATAACCTATCGCCTGCAAATAGCGTATTCCCTCCTTGTGGCAAGAATCACCTAGTTGCAGCTGCACCGACTGCAACAACGTTTCCTTGCATGTAAGGCCTTTACCACCGAATCGCCCTTCCGCAGCCGCCGCCTTTTGTGCCAATTCTCAAGATTCGCACATTCTCATTCTTACTTTTC
>CAZKXW010000085.1:2868-21720 GCA_964556745.1 uncultured Anaerolineaceae bacterium | reverse complement strand
TCACTCTTTTCGTTTGGAGAAGGTTCGGAAAAGGAAACCGGGAAGATGGGTGGGGGTGCTCGTCAAGATCATCTCTTAGTGATACTCTATTCATGTGAATCAAGCATTCCAATACTAAACTGTGGTAGTATGCATCTTGCATGGTTCTTTCCAGGTAAGCACATTAATGCCACTTGACGAATTCTCGCCAGAACTCCTCCGAATATACATCCTCGATACGATTAACACACTGAGCAGTGTGTCAGAAAAAGATTCTAAAGAGGACTTCAAGAAGTTACACAAGCCATCAGTTCAATACCACCTCGCACTTCACCATGACTGGATAGAAGCGAACATTTCAAAGTATCTCGAACTGTTTGCAAATGGTGAAGACATTGATCCGTCTCGAATTGCGCCAGAAATCATTGAAGTCACTGAGTCGTGGCACAAGGATTTGTTTCGACTTGCCCGATTAACATGGTCGTTGCCTTACTCACGAGGCTACGGGCGTCGTTTGAGATTCCTTGTAATGGATCGCTCGAACGGCAAGTTGATTGGCGTTATAGGTCTACAGTCACCTCCTCTTGACTTCCCCCCGCGTGACAGATTGTTTCGATATCCCGAGGGGGCAAAAGTTGAGTATGTTAACCAAACCATGGATGTGTTCACGCTCGGCGCTGTTCCACCCTATAACCGCTTATTGGGGGGGAAACTAGTAGCTCTTGCGTCTGCCTCGGATGAGGTACGTGTTGCATACCAAGTGAGGTACACGGGTAAGGCAACAGAAATGGAGAAAAGAACCCTACCGCCGCATTTGGTGGCACTGACCACGACAAGTGCTTTTGGCCGAAGCAGTCTTTATGATCGCCTGAAATATCAAGATCGACTCATTGCAGAAAGCATCGGCTATACAGAAGGGTATGGCAGCTTTCATCTCGCACCGTTGTATCCAATGCTATGTGCGTTTTTGAAGCAACAGGGGGTAGTTCCGAAATCCGGTTTTGGCGTAGGACCACGAGCGGTTTGGCAAACATGCAGAATAGCGTTTCGTCTTCTGAAAATCCCTTCTGACTCACTAAGACATGGAATAAAACGCGAAGCTTTCATGTTTCCTCTGGTATCGAATCTTCAGGAATACATGGAAGGGTTGACTTCAAATCCAATCTATTTTCGACAACCATTCGATGAGCTTGCGAACTGGTGGAAGCATCGTTGGTTACTTCCTCGGTCTGCCCGTATAAATGGATGGCATAGTTGGGACCGTGAAAGCATACGTAAAGTCATTCTCGCTGAGGCTACCGAATGATAAACGAACCCGGACCATTCACTGATTTGCCGGCGGCTCTAGTTCAAGAAGTCATCAATATTACCCAATCTCTCGGAGGAGGGCTGCTCAATGTGTTCGAGCAGCTGGACGCATCCCGAGATGAACGCCGCAGGCAATTGCAGGACGAGAGCATCCTGGCGCATGAGTCTGATCTGGAGTTCATTACGCCTACATGCTGTGGGGTCGATGGTTCGTATGGAGTGGAACGACTTCTAGCAATGGATTTGATAGCGGCTGCGGCCGTCGCAATGGAAGGACTAACTCCCCCTTCAGAAACGCGATATTGGCCCGAACCTTATCATCTTGCTCATGTCGCCATTGAACCACACAGCGCCGATAGTGGAACGATCTTGCGTGGTTTAATGATGGGAATGGAATTGTCATTAGCAAAACAGGCGCCTCATGATGTTGTACTCCTTGATGGTTCACTCACTACGCCAGTGATCTTCTTCAACCAGGCTCTAAGCAAGCTTGCTGATGAAGAGTCCGACGGAGTTAGAGAACTTGATGTGGCTGTCAAACTTCTTCAACAAATCTCCGCCTGTTTTGAAAACTACCTGACCATATTGGAGTCACGCAAGTCGCACAAGTCTTGGGTTGCGGTACCGAAATATACTACTCGTCGGGAAATTGGCGCGAAACTGAACTGGCCTGAAGGATATGATGATCGGGCTATGCTGACTGATCTACTCCGCCCCGGGGAATTCACTAAGCCAATACCATTACAGCCACCTAAGAGGCCATGGCATATCAATACTTCACCAGTTAATCCAAATGAGCGCGGGCTAACCGACGAACTTGTTCATAATATCGGAGTGAAATTGGCGGATATTCGTGCCATATACTATCGCCCCAACCGCCACTTGCCTGCTCTTCGTTTGGAGATGAGTCGCTCGATTGCGGAAACACCAGGACGATTAGCCGGCGTGATTTACGCAATCAAGCATCAATGCAGCTCACCCGCAATTCTTGAACCATTCCCATTGTATATGGCTGATCGAATGGTCAAGAAGCTTTCGTCGTCGATACCCACATTTAGGCAAATCTTGACCCAAAGCGTGTCTGAGGAGTATCGGGGGAATATATCAAACATCTTTCTCAATCTACATGGCTACCGTACCGAGTCGGGGAGATAAGCGATGAACGTGTATAACAACGATACCATGCCTATGCATCTTGCTGATAGTGAACGTATTGGCGTGATAGGTTCGCCCTCGAGCACAAGCGAGCTTGCGTTGGATATTCTGGCAAAGGCTGTGACCCGTAAGCTGCTTGGGGAGTTGGCGCTGTTTCACTTCTTACAGGACAACAGCACACATTACGCCATGGGTCAGATCACTGAGATCGCCATGCGAAATATCTGGCATGAAGACCCCACAATGCGAAGCCTTATTCGCCATCATGGGCATGTAGATGCCGTCAGCGAGAAACAGGATACGCATCAGGGCAAGATGACCGTCAGCGCGGTTTTCGCTGCTCAGAATGGACGCTATACGCCGAGTCTGCTTGGGACTGTGCCTGCTACCGGAACTCCAATTCATGTGGTCGATGATCGCATTTTGGATGAATTGCTGAAGCCTTATCAAGATCAACTGTTCTACCTGGGGACAGTTTATGGTTCGACACCGAAATTACCGCTGTGGTTCAAGCACTTTGATTCTGGGGCTGATGGCGCGGGAGAGGCCTATCATATTGGTATTTTTGGCAAGACGGGATCAGGGAAATCGGTACTCGCAAAAACAATCATGCTTGCCTATGCACGACACAGAAGTATGGGCATGTTTATCCTCGATCCTCAAGGTGAGTTCGCAAAAGGAGTTCGCAATGAGAACAATCCGTCGAGCATGACACAAGCATTCAATAAAAACTTGTTGATCGGTCTAGGAAAGAAACCCGTGTTGTTTGACTTGTCCAGCATTCAGCTTGACAGATGGGAAGTATTTCGTCAGCTTCTAATAGAATTTGGTTTGTTTTTTGCTCTAGGGCTAAAGGCCAAAGGATATCAGGAAACGGCGTCGGAGTACGTCGAAATTGGCCTACAAAAACGTGACCGTAAGCTTACGGATCTAGAAGATGATGCGGCCATCGTTGATGGCTTAAAGTTCCTAAGTGAGAACATACAACGTGTTTATAGTGGACGCGAAGGGATTGATCGAGTACAGGGTACGATTGCAGAGGTGATAGATCACATAAACAGGAGTGCATCTCATCCCATTGTCGAAAAATGGCGATCTGTCGCAAGATTCTTTTCGAGTGTGGATAAGCGTAGGACTGCAACTGATATCGTGAAATCAGCTTTGACCACCTATAAGTCAAACGAGCGCCCAATTGTTGTGGTGGACTTGTCTCAGAAGCCAAGCGATATAAACCAATCACTTTGGAACGAAACAATCAAACCACTGCTGATTGATGGATTTATCAGTGCGCTCATTCATGAAGCAGAGAGGGCATATCAAAACGAGGAAAGCCTGAACACCTTAGTCGTCTTGGATGAAGCACATCGCTTGGCTCCCCAAGGCAGGATAGAAAATGAGCGAGCCGACAGAATTCGGCGCAATCTGGTCGATGCAGTTCGCACAACCCGAAAGTATGGGCTTGGATGGATGTTCTTGAGCCAAACACTTTCAAGTCTTGAAAGCGAAATCGTGCAACAGTTGCGGATTTCCTTTTTTGGTTTTGGGTTGAGCATGGGATCAGAATACCAGAAACTTCGAGAGCTAGTCGGAGGGCAATCCGAAAGCCTCAGCCTCTATCAGCGATTTCGCGATCCTCAGTCCGCATTTGATGCCTCGTCTCGTGAGTATTCGTTCATGACTGTGGGACCCGTATCACCGCTATCATTTTCAGGAACTCCTTTGTTCTTGAATGCATTCAACGATGTCAATCAGTTCATTCAGGCCAATGAACTGAGGGTACAAGGTCGCCTATTCTAAGCGACGACTCCTGGGTTAGAATGCGGCGGGTGAATGGAGTGAAACGCAGGTGAAGGAGTTCTCTCATGCCGACGGGGAAAGAGCTGCTGGAGCAGATGGCGCGGGTGAAGGTCGGGCCGGGGAGCCTGGCGCTGTGGGGGCTGGGCCAGATGGGGCTGGCGGTCAAGGGGCCGGATGGGCTGCTGGTGATTGATCCGTGCCTAAGCAACATCGTCGAGGGGTTGTTCGGCAGTTGGTGGTTCCGGGCATATCCGCCGCCGCTGGCGCCGGCGGAACTGGCGGGGACGAATTATCTGCTGATCAGCCACGAGCATCTGGATCACCTGGATACACAGACGGTCGGGCCGGCGGCCCAGGCTGATCCGCAGATGCGGCTGGTCGCGCCGGGGTGGTGTCTGGAAGCGCTGGCAACGGTGGGGGTGGGCGCGGATCGGGTGATGATCCCGGGCGTGATGGAGGCGATGGCGCTGCCGGGGACATCGGCGCGGCTGACGGCGATCCCTTCGGCGCATTACGCCAAAGAGTACGACGAGCAGAAGGGCTATCGCTGGCTGGGCTACCTGATCGAATGGAATGGGGTGCGGCTGTACCACGCTGGGGACACGATCATCTACAAGGGGTATCTGGAGACGCTGAAGGGGCTGACGCCTATCGATGTGGCGATGCTGCCGGTGAACGGGCGGGATTGGTACCGAGAGGATGTGATCGGGGCGGTGGGCAATCTGATGCCGGAGGAAGCGGCCTGGCTGGGGCGCGAGGCGGGGTTGGGCAGCATCATCGTCGGGCATAACGATCTGTTCCCGAACAACGCGATTCCGTTTGGGAGCATCGCGGATGCGTTCGCGCGGCATGCACCGCGGCAGCCGTACCGGTTCCTCCAGCCGGGGGAATTGTGGATGGTGGTGAAGTAATACCAGGAATACCACCACAGAGGACACAGAGGAATACGGAGAGAGGTTAGAGGCCGCGGTCGCGGAGCCAGGCGAGGATGATCTCGACGGCGGAGCGCCAGTTGCGTTCGAGCATGATGTCGTGGGCGGTGTTGGGGAGGATGTGGGCGGCGGAGCCATAGGCGCGGGCCATGCGCTGCTGCTCGGCGACGGTGAACACGCGGTCGTTGGCCGCACCGATCACCAGCATGGGGGATTGGATGCGGGACGGTCGGATGCGGGCGAAGAGGTTCGAATCGAGGATGATGAGGGTAGATTCGCCGTTGAGACGGGCGTGATAGCGCGCAGCGGCCTCGTCCGGCAGGGAGTCGGAGAAGAAGGCGTCCTTTGCCAGCTTGGGAGTCCGTACCGCTTCATAGCCATTGAAGGTCATGAGAGTCTTGAGCATCGGCCAGGGGTGGCGGAGGGTGTGGCGCAGCACGAAGGGCAGAGCGCCCGACAGGGGGATCGAGGCCAGGAGGATACCGGCGGGGAGGGGATGGGTTTCGAGGTATTTCTGGACGATGTAGCCACCCATGGAGTGGCCGATGAGGATGGGGAGCGCGTCGGTCTGCCGGACGACGGAGTCGAGGTCGGCGAGGTAGTCGCTGATTCGCAGGAAGCGGATGGATTTGTTGGTGGGACTGCTGCCGTGGGCGCGGAGGCTGAAGGCAGTGACGGGATAGCCAGCCTGGGCGAAGGCGGGCAGGAAGTTCTCCTCCCAGCACCAGGCTCCGTGCCAGGCTCCGTGGACGAAAATGATGGGGGTCGGTTTGGGACTGCCTACCGGGGTACGAGAGATCACTTCCAGGGAGAGGGGGGCGGTCATGGCGCGGCTCCTGCTGGTGGGATGAACGGCGTGCGTTCCTTCAGCATAGCACAAACGGTGGGATGCGCGGGGGCGGGTGGGGTGAATCCTGCTACAATGAGGGCAATCCAGTGTGGAGGATGCGTTGATGTTACAGTCTATCCGAGCCATCTACAGCGAGGGTCAGCTTCATTTGCTGGAACCCGTAAATCTTTCTGAAGGGCAGGAAATCCGCCTGATGATCCTATCCGATGAGGACGCCATCCGCGCGGCACTTGGCGATCTGCTGGTCGAAATCCCGGACACATCGCCATCCGACCTGGATGAAGCCGCGCTGCTGCGTGAGGTTGAAGAGGCTTTTCGTGGGCAACCGCCGCTTTCCGAGGCGATTCTACAGGAACGGCGCGAAGGCCCATGACCTACTATTTCCTCGACAGCAGCGCACTGGTCAAACGATATGTCCCGGAGTCCGGCACGAATTAGGTACGTCAGATTATCCATCCGACTGGTGGACATTTCATTCTGATCGCGTATGTCACTCCAGTTGAAGTCATCTCTGCACTGATGCGCCGCAAGCGATAGGGCATCGTCGATGACAGAACCGCTCATGCACTGCGCCTGCTGCTGGATTATCATGTCAGTCACGAATATCGGGTGTTAGACCTGACAAATCAAATCATTCAGAAAGCTGAGGATTTGCTGGAGTCCTATCCCTTGCGGGCCTATGATTCAATTCAACTTGCATCGGCATTGGTGAGCAATGCGCGATTAACGGCTATGGGGTTGGCTCCCCTGGGTTTCATCACATCTGACATCCGGTTGAACAGCTTCGCGATTGCCGAGGGACTCGCGGTGGACGATCCCAGCGATCATGCCTGAGTTCTCTCTGCTGCTGTTATGAATAGGAGGACGCGATCTCAATCGGGGATGGCGTCCTCGTTTTGTCGCGTAGGAGACAGTTGAATTCTCCTACGTTCCGCTTGGGGTTGGGGCGCAGTCGTAGAGCGTCCCGGAGGTGGTATAGCCGCTGACCACCGCGCAGTCGGATTGCAGCCAGTCAGTGATGGCGCTGTTTCCGCCCGCGCTCATCATGCCCGGCCCGCCGTTCCCGCCCGATAGGACGTAGCGCAGTTCGCCCGCCGCGACTAGTTCGCTCAGCCCGGCGGCATCGATCACCGGATCGCTGCCGTTGAAGCCGCCGAGGTAGAGTACACCGCGGCCGGTTTCCAGGACGTAGGCCGCGCCCTGCATGGAACTCGGCACAGCCATCAGGTAGGTCATGCCCTGGGTGTTGGCCTGGAGGTAGGCGAGCAGATTGGCGTCGATGCCGCTGCCGTCCATCAACCCACCGGGACCGCCACCGTCCATCCGGCGCTGGTCGAAGCCGGGTGGGACGTTGGACATGGCGACAGCGTCGCCGGAATAGGCGTGGGGGAGCACGGAGCTGGGCGACGGATCGAGGGTGGTTAAGGCGGCCCAACCGGCCGGGATCAGCAGCATGGCGGCGACGACGCAGGCGAACCCAGCCAACATCCAACCGTGTCCGGGACGCAGGCGCTGGATGAGCAACACTGCGCCGATCAGCAGCAGGCCGACCACTGGGATGATCCACCAGCCGAGGGTGAGGTAATGGCTGGCCGTCCATGCCTGGAAGAGGAGCGTGCCCGCGCCGAGGGCGATGGCCACGAGGCTCCAACGGATGCGTTTGTCGTGGATCAACTGCCAGAGCCGGACGGTTCCGATGCCGACGAGAGCGGCCAGCGGGGGAGCCAGCATCGCCAGATAGTAGGCGTGGAAGAAGCTGGCGGCGCTAAAGAAGACGACTTCGGTGAGCAGCCAACCGCCAAACAGGACGACCGCCTGATGTGCGTGGCTGAGGGGGAAGCGGATGCGTCCGTTGAAGACCAGCAGTCCGGCAGCAGCTAAGCCGAAGGGCAGGAGCCAACCGATCTCGTTTGCGAGCGGGGTGGTGAAGAGCCGAAAGACACCGGCCTGCCCGATCTCGCCTATACCTATTCCACCGCCACCGGGCGGCTGACCCATCATGGGCGGCGTGCCATCGTTGGGGAGTTCCTGCGGCCACTGGCCGGTTCCACCGTCGTCGGGCGGGCCACCCTGGATTGGGATGAAGCTGCCGTCGGAGGCACTGCCTGGCCCAGCGCCACCCAGAAGCCGCTGCAAGCCGTTATAGCCGATCATGAGTTCCAGGACGCTGTTGTTGTCGCTGCTGCCGACATAGGGGCGCTGGTCGGCGGGGGTGAGATCAACGATGATGGCCCAACTGAGCGATACAGCCAGCAGCAGGACGGTCGTGACCGTCAAGCGGGCGATCTTGCGCCGCCAGCCAAGTTTCGCGCCGAAGAAGTAGAGGGCGTAGAAGGCCGGGACGGGCAGGAAGGCCTGGAGCATCTTGATGTTGAAGCCGATTCCGATCAGCACCGCGCCGACCAGCAGCCAGCGCAGGCGGCCGCTTTCGGTGGCTCTGATGAAGGCCCAGGCCGCGAGCAGGAGAGTCAGGATCAGGGTGGAGTCCATGGTGTTGTTGCGGTCGGCGGCGACAGCGACAGGGGTGATCGCCAGCACCAGGGCGGCGAGCAGTCCGGCGGCCGTGCCCGCGCAGCGGTTGACCAGATGGTAGAGGATGGGGACGGAGATGATCCCGGCGAGGATTTGCGGCAGGACGACGGCGAAGCCGTTCACGCCGAGGAACATGGCGCTGAGGGCTTGCAGCCAGAGTCCGACGGGGGGTTTGTCAATCGAGACCGAGCCACCCGGCTCGGCGGCCACGAAAAAGAAGTTTGACGGGGATCGCAGCATACTCTCGATGGCGGCGGTGTAGTAGAGGTTGCCGTCGCCGATGGCCTGGATATTGATGAAGCGGAGGGCAGCGGCGAGCAGGACGACCAGCCCTAAGGCAATGATGGGGAGGGGAATCCCCAGCAGGCGGATTTGCTGCCACGGGCGGCGTTCGGGTACGGTCAGCATCGGATTGGAGGCGGTGTAGGTGTTCATGGGTGTTCCTCGGCGCGAATAGTACCTTCAGTGTAGCAGGAGGCATTCGCTGCCGGGGTTATCCTGGCCTCAAATATCCTTAAATCTGGTTTAAGCGAGCCGAATCAAGAACCAGCGCTCCACGCGCTGGTTCTTGAGGGGTGAGACGGAGACTAGCCCTTGATGGAACCGGCGAGCAGGCCGCGGATGAAATAGCGCCCCAGGATGATGTAGACCACCAGCGGCGGCAGGGCGGCGATAATCGCGCCGGCCATTGGCAGGTTCCACTTGACGGCCTCACCGCCGGCCAACTGGGCCAGCCCGACGGTGATGGGCTGGGCGTTGGGGGCGAGCGTCACGGCAAAGAGGAATTCATTCCAAATCTGGGTGAACTGCCAGATAATCACCACGACGAAGCCGGGCAGCGACAGCGGGAAGACGACCTGTGTGTAGAGTCGCCAGAAACCAGCGCCGTCAATCGAAGCCGCTTCGAGCATTTCGTCGGGAATATCGACGTAGAAGTTGCGGAAGATCAGCGTGGTGATGGGCAGTCCGTAGACGACATGCACCAGCACCAGGCCGGGGATGCCGCCGTAGAGATTGGTATTCCGCATGAACTCGAAGAGGGGGATCAGGATGGCCTGATAAGGGATGAACATGCCGAAGAGCATCAGCGGGAAGAGGATGCGCTCGCCGGGGATACGCCACTTGGACAGCACGTAGCCGTTCATCGAACCGGCCACTGAGGAGATGATGGTGGCGAAGATGACCAGCAGGACGCTGTTCTGAATGCGCGGGCCGAACTCGGCGACGACTTCGTTGAAGCTGGCCCAATAGGGCGCGGCGGGCGGCTGCCAGGTGGTCGGTAAGTTGATGGTGGCGGGGTCTTTCAGCGCGGTGATGATGACGATGTAGACCGGCGTCAGGAAGATGATGGTGAAGATCGCCAGCAGCACATAGATGCTGACCCGGATGGTATAGCGTCGGAATTCGTAAGCTGTCATCATGATGGTTTTTCCTTACGTCCGGCGCTCGCGCAGCTGCGACCAGAGATACGGCACGATCAGCACGGCGACAGCGAACAGCATGACCACGGCAATCGCCGCTGCCGAGGCGAACGAGTTGGCGCGGAAACCTTCGGTATAGACGAGCAGGCCGGGCACGACCGTTTGGGCGTTATCGGGTCCGGCCATGGCGAAGACCAGATCGAAGATTTTGAGCGAAATGTGCCCCAGGACGATCATGGCGCTGAGGATGATGGGGTTGAGCTGCGGCATGACCACGTGCCAGTAAACGCCGATTTCGGTGCAGCCATCGACGCGGGCGGCCTCGCGGAGTTCCTCCGGGATGCCGCGGATGCCGGCCAGGAACATCGCCATGGTGTAGCCGGACATCTGCCAGACGGCGGCGATGATGATACCGAGGAGGGCGGCATTAAAGCCCTTCGGCGCGATGGCCGGTTCAACCTCCGGGCTATCAAGCGGCAGCCAGATGGTGTCCCAGAGGCCAGCAGCGAAGACCAGCAGGATGACAGCGGCCGCGCCGATGACGTAGCGCAGGGGTTTCCAGCGGCGCTGGGTGGCGAGGTAGACGGCGAGGAAAGCCAGGATCGCCAGCCCGATGAAGGTCAGGATGCGGGGCACATCCGGCCAGTTGAAGGGCAGCCAGACCTCGCGGCTGTTCAGCCAACTGAACTGGATCGGGTCCCAGCCAAGGAGAACCTGGGGCAGAATGTTGATGCCGCCGTTGGGCTGGAGCATCCAGCGCCAGATTGTGCCGGTGACGACGAAGGACAGGGCCATCGGGAAGAGGAAGACGGTGCGGAAGAAGCCTTCGGCCTTGACGTGCTGGTCGAGGAGGAGCGCCAGCAGCAGCCCGACTCCCAGGCAGCCCGCGACAAAGAAGAGGGTGAAGAAGAAAGTGTTGGTCAGGGAGTTGCGGAAGTTGAAATCCAGGACATCGGTCATGAGGTTCTGGTAGTTCTGGAGGCCGACGAAGTTTTTGACGACGTTGGCAGCCAGCGGCGGCTGGGCCGGGTTACTGCCCCAGTCAGTCATGCTCTGCGAGATGGCCTGGGCGATGAAAACATAGACGAAAATCGCCAGCAAAATCAGGGAGGGTAACAACATCACGATGGCCGTGATGCGGTCGCGTGAACTTCTCATAAGCGCTCTTTTTCCCTATTGTGATGGAGAAATCAACTCAAATGCGAACGATCTTTCACGCGGGCGACCCGGCGGGTGGACCCTACGATGAGACGGCACTGATTTAGGTTTCCCCATGTAAGAAGACCCCACTGAAATCAGCGGGGTCTTCGTGCGGTTCAAGCGGGTAACGTGAGGCTAACGCTTAGCCGCACGCACCAGACTGGGCGCAAACCACCGACATGGCGGTAGCAGCGGCGGCAGCGTCGCGACTCGCCAGGAAGATTTCCATCACCTGACCGAAGTTGCCCGTGAAGTTTTCATTGGCGGCTACGCCGTGCACCAGGCTGCCCGCGAGCGTATTGCTGGCCCAGTCTGCCGACGCGCTCTTGAGGTAGCCATTGTACAGGTCAGGGGCGGCATCGACCGCGCCCAGACGGGCCGGAATCGAACCCTTGAGCGGGTTGAAGGCATTCTGACCCTCGACTGAGCCGAGGACCGTCAGCCAGGCCACGGTGTTGTCGCGGTTCGGCGCGCCGACGGGCAGACCGAAGCTGTCCGACAGCCACATGAACACGCCAGCGGTATCGGGCGACGGGACATAGCCATAGCCGACACCCGGCTCCAGCCCGAGGGTGGTGGTCATGTAACCCGCAGCCCAGTCGCCCATGATATTGAAGGCGGCCGTGCCAGCGATAACCATGTCAGTGGCCTGCTGCCAGGACAGACCGGCCGAGTCGGCGCCGAAGTTGGTGCAGTTGAGGATTTCGCCGAAGCGGGTCCAGACGGCCTGCATTTCCGCGCCGGCCGGGTCGAGGCTGCCCGCCCACAGGTTGTTCCAGCCTTCCGCGCCGAGGACACCCAGCGCGACGCTTTCCCACAGGTGGTTGACGGTCCAGGCTTCACCAACGACCAGGGGGGTCACGCCAGCTTCCTGGATCGTCGGGCAGACGGCCAGGAATTCGTCCCAGGTGGTCGGCGCGGTGATGCCCCACTCTTCCAGCTTGGCGGGGACGTACCACATCACATTCGAGCGATGGATGTTGACGGGCACGCTATAGATGCCGCCTTCATAGCTGATCTGCTCGATAAGCTGGGCGGGGAAGGCTTCAAACCAGCCCTGCTCCTGGTAGAGCGAGGTCAGGTCTTCCATACGGCCGGCGACGACCCAGGTCCCGGTCAGTTCCTGGCCGGCATGCACCTGGAAGGTATCCGGGGGCGTGCCACCGAGCATACGGGTCTTGAGGACGGCGCGGGCATTCACGCCCGAACCGCCGGTGACGGTGGCGTTGATGACTTCGACGCCGGGATTCTGCGAATTGTAGAGGGCGATCAGGGCTTCCAAGGCTGGGCCTTCGTCACCCGACCACCACGAGAAGATTTCGAGCTGGCCACTGAGGTCCTGGGCGCGGCTGACGCCGGCCAGGGACATCATCAGAACCAGCGCAAGTACCAATAACAAGCGCGTCTTCATTCCAAGCTCCTATTGAACGTTTAAGCAAGTATTGCGATGGAGGTTTTTATTCCCATCTAGAAGAGAGTATAACGCTTAACTATGCGATCAGCAACGGCCCGAGGGCAGGCTTGTGCGAAATATACGAAACCGGAAGTGAACGTATTCAGGACGAGGCGGTATGTATCCATCGGTTCGATAGGGATGTATTCCAGATTAGGGCAAGATTTATCAGCGGCGGACGGGCAGAAGCCCGTCCCCTACGATTCTCGTCTGGGTAGGGTAGTAATGGAGAAATCAATTCAAATGCGAACGATCTTTCACGCGGGCGACCCGGCGGGTCACCCCTACAATGCGTCGGGGTTGGTTGGGTTTTGCCATAAGGTGATTCTCAGCGTGCAGGCGGATGGGGGCTGAACGCGGGCGGGATCAGAGGAGGCTTTCCAGCGTGGGCCAGCGCGTGATCTGATCGCGCAGCAGCTCGCGGAGGTGGGGAGCATCCGCCAACAGTGTACGAGCGAGTTGTGCGGCTGCGGTCATCTCCCCGGCGAGTCCCAAGGCGACGGCCTGCATCAGCGCCAGCCCGAGGTCGCGGGGGAAGGTGTGAGCGGCCAGACGATAATCCTGAGCGGCCTGGGCATACTCTCCGAGGTTGAGCGCGGCTCCGGCCCGTGCTGCCGCCAGCGTCCCCCTCAGCGAGGCCGCCAGCGGATTGGTTCCAGCGTCCAGCACGGTCTGAAGATGATCGAGCGCCTTGGTGTAAAGGGTGAAGGCGGATGCCCAATCTCCCTGCCGGCCGGCCCAGTCCCCGCTGAGCTGAAGCCAGCGCCACGTCCGCGGCATGCGCGCCAGCAGTGCTACGGCCTCGTCCTGGCGGCCGCTCATCTCCAGGGTGAGCAGCGTTCGCTCGGCGATGCGCTCATCGTCCGGCTGCATGGCGGAGGCATTCAGGGCGGCATCAGCGGCGGCGTTCCAGTCGCCGAGGTGCTGCCAGACCACCGACCGCTGCAACCAATCGCCGGCGTTGGGTTCGGCCAGGGCGTCCAGATCGGCCAATGCGCCGCGCAGGGCGGCCTCACCGGGCAGGCGCAGCCGCACCGCCGCCCGCAGTCGCAGCGCGGCGTCATCGCGCGTCTCGGCGAGGTAGGCGTCCAGCGCAGCGAGGGCGTCGCTCAGTTCACCCATTCGCAGGTGGGCTTCAGCCAGTTGAAGGGGAGAGAAAGGCATCGACATTTTTAGTGGGCGCGGTCAACCCGCTTCAGCCAGATGATGAAACGGGTTCCCTGTCCGGACTCGCTCTCCACACTGATCTGGCCGCTGTGGAGTTCGACGATCTCGCGCGAGATGCTCAGGCCCAGGCCCATGCCACGGGAAGAACGGCCGGCGCGATAGAACGGCTCGAAGACGTGCGGCAGATGCTCCGGCGGGATGCCGACGCCGGTATCCCGGACTTCGAGGACGATGTAATCGGCCTCTGGGGAGCTGTCGGCGCCTTGGCGCGCGGAGAAGGTGATCGAACCACCGGATGGGGTGTGATGGACAGCGTTTGCCAGCAGATTGACGACCACCTGGGTCATCCGCGCCGGGTCGATCAGCACAAAGAGGGGGGTGGCGGGTATCTCGTCCACCACCTGGATGTCCTTGCTGACGATGAGCGACTCGTGCATGGTCACGATGCCGCGGACGAAGCTGCCGAGGTCGGTGACGGTGGGGCGGAGGTCTACCATACCGTGGTCGAAACGCGACAGGTCGAGCAGGTCTTCAACCAGATGTTCAAGCTGCTCGCTGATCTGATTCAGGATAACGAGATGCTTTTCGACCTGGTCGATCTGGCGGTGGGCGAGGAAGAGCCGGGTCTTGAGGCTGGTGATGGGCGTCCGCAGTTCATGAGCGGCGAGGGCAATAAAGCGTTTCTTTTGGGCGTCCAGGGCCTTCTGGGCGCTGAGATCGCGAAAGACAGCGACGATGCCGATCATGCGGCCGTCGGCGCGGTTGAGCCGGGTGATGGTCAGGCCTACTTCGATCACCTGACCATCTTTGCGCTGGAGCCGGGCGTCGCCGCGCCACACCCCTTCGCGGGCGGCCGCCATCCGCGTCTCATCCAGCCAGCGGGAAAAGTCTTCTTCGGAAATATGGGGAGGACGGAGCTGGTTGAGGGAGTCCAATTCACCGAGTTCGTAGCCGAACAGATGGTCCAGAGCGGTATTGAGGAAGGTATAGCGCCGGGTGCGCAGATCCTCGGCGAAGATGATGCCCTGAACGCCGTCCTGTATGGAATCCAGGATGGCCTGGAAGGGCATATACTCCGGTTCAGCGGCTTTGAGAGTTCCGGTAGTGCGGCGCTGGAGGCGGTCAAGAAGGTAGCGCAGGCGGCGTTTGAGCAGCCCTGCGTGAACATCCGGCGGCACGACATCATCGACACCGGCGGCCAGCAAACCATCGGCGGCACTGGAGAGCGCCAGCGCGAGGATCGGCGCGGGGGTCATCTGTCTCAGACGCGCGACGAGAGCGGCGCTGGCGTGCAGACTGGTCGCATCCAGCACAATGATGTCAGGGACGGACTGCTGTACCGCCTGGATTGCCAGGGCGCTGTCCTCTGCCTCGTTAATGGTATAGCCAGCCGATTCAACCATATGCCGGAGCGCAGAGCGTGTGCCCGATTGGGCGGCAACAAGCAAAAGAGAAACCATCGTCGTGCTGCCCTGCTCGGAAGATCAAGGATGTGTGAAGATTATATCCCGGAATTATGTCACGTCACGCGATCCTTGCTCATAAAGATAACGATGATGTAACAATTTTTGCAACTTTTTTGCAGTTATAACAAAACAGAGGGCATCACAAGATAGCCCTCTGGCTTTCGTACACGGCGGAGCTGATGGATGGGTTATCCATGCCGCCGCATGAAGCGAGCCATGCGTTCGAGGGCGATCTCGATGCGCTCGCGGCTGGTGGCGTAGCTGGCGCGGACGAAGCCGGTTCCGCTGCGACCGAAGGCGCTGCCGGGCACGACGGCGACTCGTTCTTCCATCAGCAGGCGCTCGCAGAATTCCTCGTCGCTCATGCCGGTCGCGCCGATGTTGGGGAAGGCGTAGAATGCGCCGCGCGGCTCGAAGCAGTGCAGGCCTAACTGGTTGAAGCCATCGACGATCAGACGGCGGCGCTTATCATACTCGCCACGCATCTCGCGCACATCGTCTTCGCCGTGGGTGAGGGCTTCCAGGGCGGCATACTGCCCAACGGTCGGGGCGGACATGATGAGGTACTGGTGGAGCTTGCGGATGCCTTCCATGATTTCACGGGGGGCGCAGACATAGCCGATGCGCCAGCCGGTCATGGCGAAGGTCTTGCTCATGCCGCTCATGAGGATGGTACGCTCGTACATCCCCGGCAGCGAGGCGAAGTTGGTGTGCGGGACGCCGTAAATCAGGCGCTCGTAGATTTCGTCGGAGAGGACGAGGAGGTCGTACTTTTCGGCGACGGCGGCAATTTCCGCCATGCGTTCGCGGGACAGAACCGCGCCGGTCGGGTTGTTGGGGTAGTTGATGAGGATTGCTTTGGTGCGGGGCGTCACGGCGGCTTCGAGCATTGCGCCCGTCACCTGGAAGTGATCTTCGACGAAGGTATCGACATGGATGGGTATGCCGCCCGCCATCTCAACCGCGGCGGCATTGGCGACGAAGCAGGGTTCGGGAACGAGCACCTCATCGCCGGGATCGAGGATCGTTCGCAGCGCCAGCCACATGGCTTCGCTGACGCCGACCGTCACCACGATCTGGTCGTTGGGGTCGTATTCAATGCCGTACAGTCCGTCGATGTAGTTGGCAATGGCGCGGCGCAGTTCGAGCAGGCCGGAGTTCGAGGTATAGGACGTCTGTCCGGCCCGCAGCGAGTCGATGCTTTTGTCGATGATGTGGCGCGGCGTGACGAAATCCGGCTCACCGATGCCGAGGGTCACCACATCTTTCATGGTCGCGGCGATATCGAAGAAGCGGCGGATGCCGGAGGGTTTAAGGCTCTGAACCGACTGTGAAAGATAGTTTCGGGTACGAATCATGCTGAAATTCCACCTGGGTGCGGCTGTTTCCGTCATTATAAGCGGCGGCGGAGCGGCTTACGTAGGCCATTCGTCACCAAATTGACCTGAAAAAGTGGACACTCTGTCGGGGATGTAACGTTAGGTGGGCTGGCGGGACAGAGCCAGGTGAACGAATGGGATCATGGTGATAAACCGGAAGAGGTGACTGTGACACTGCCTACGCTGACCAACTGGGACTCGACTCGACAGGGATTGCATCGGGCGGCGCAGGTCGCCGCGGCCATCCGCAAGCCGGCGCAGCCTCCCCTGCCCAATCATGCCCATCTGGGCTTATCGGTGACACGGGACGGGCTGGAGAGCGGCAGGCTGCCCAACGGCGCGAACGTGGCGCTGAACTTCCGTACCCAGCGGCTGGTGTTTGAGACGGGGCACTCAGCAGGCTGGGAAGTGCTGCTGGCAGGCCGGTCTCAGCGGACGCTGGCCGAAGCCGCGCAGCAGGCGCTCATCGATTCGGGCAGCCCGATCCAGATCGATCTGAGCAGCGTGCCGGATACCAGCCCGTTCGACATCGATGCAGGTCTGGCTTCGGATTACGCAGCGGCGCTGTTCAGCATTCATACGGCTGTGGCCCGCGTCCGGGCGCGTCTGTTGGGGGCGATGTCGCCGCTGATTGTATTCCCGCACGGGTTCGACCTGTCGTTTTTGTGGTTCGCGCGCGGCTCCGAAGAGCGCAGCGATCCGCACCTGAACATCGGCTTCTCGCCGGGCAGCCCCGGCCTGCCGCGCCCGTATGCCTACCTGTACGCGCATCCGATCCCGGCAGGCTGGTTCGACATCCGCCTGCCCGAACCGGCGCGTTGGTGGCGGGAAGGGTGGCAGGGGGTGGTGATCGACTACGACGCGCTGGCGGCGGTTGAAGATCACGAGGCTCTGCTCGAACACACCCTGCGAGAGGCAGCCGAGCAGAGCGCCGCGCTGCTGGCCGCTGTCTAAGGGCGTCATTCTGATATAATGCAGGGCGGTGCTGGTGAAGATGAGGTCGCGGGAACGCGGGCTGCTATGTCGAACGAAAGCTCATCCGTCCTGCTCAGCGTATGTGGTCTGGGCGCGGTCGTCTGTGGACTGATTATCCTGGGTGGTTTTCTGCTCATCAGCGTGATGCGGATGAGTATCTTCGGAATCGCCTCGCTGGTGCTGCGGTCGATTCTCGATCCGAAGTCGGAACCGTCAGAGTTCGATGCCCGCGCGCAGACTGCGCCACGTCCGGCCGCCCGTGATCTGCGCGCGCAGGCGCGCGCGGTCGATTTCGACGCGGCAGTGGCGCAGAAAGGCGGCAACCCGGCCGTCCGCACCACCTCGACGCTGCCGCAGACGACACCACCTGCCGAGCCGCCCTCGGCTGCCTCCGCGCCAGGGCGGAGGGAAGACCGCCGTCGCCAATCCGGCGAGGATGAAGACGGCATTATGGGCAGCTTCCTGGACGAGGGAAACGACGCCAGTCCGCTGGGCTTCTGAGCGTTAACCAAAGCCGCGGCTGCCGCTGCCGGTTTTCTGCATGTCCAGAGCGCGGTTGTGCTGGTCGAGGATGTCGTTCATCACCAGTTCGCGGTTCTGGGCATGCTGGAAGACCGTTTCTGTTCCCACGCTGAACATATAATGTGAGCCAGCGACCACGCGGATGTTCCCCGCAGGCATTTCCATGCTGCTAAGCATGTCCATCATCGGCAGCAGTCCGACCAGCGTATCTTTGTGCCCCAGCATCACCCGAAATAAATCCCAACGCCGGGCAATTTCCCAATTGTGCAGCAGCCCCATTGCCCGAAAAGTCGCCGAGGTTGTGCCGCGCGGCGTTTCGTCATACTGGCGAGTGTGAGCGTCTTTGACGAAGAGGCTGCTGCCTTCGCAAACGGCGCTGACCATATTGGGCTTGATGATGTCCTCAATCGGCTCGAAGATGCGCAGCTTATCGACGATGCTGATGCCCAATCCCATTGCATTGAAGAAGGCGCGATGCAGGCTGTCGTTCATCAGCAGGGCCGGGGCGATGGCATAGCGGGTTTCCTCGCCGATGGCATAGCGAGTCGGGTTGAGGTAGAAGAGCGCCGCCCCGCCCATGCTGTGCCCGACGTAGTTGATGACCTTGCGTTTGGGATCGCCGGGCTGACGGCGCAGCTTGAGGGCATTCACCAGCCGCTCCATCGCCGTCATCGCTGAAGGCGGGCAGCAGCTATCCAGCGTCGGGGTATCGACCA
>CAZKXW010000085.1:0-2858 GCA_964556745.1 uncultured Anaerolineaceae bacterium | reverse complement strand
GGCCGCGAGCTTGTCCCTGGAATTAGACCTCGCGCGTCGGGGTATCGACCACGAAGCGGGATTGGCCGATGCCGTTGTGATCGACCGTGATGGCGTTCAAACTGGGATTGGAGCGGACGATCATGGCCGGCAGGTCTTCCCAGATAGTATGGTTGCCGGTCCAGCCGTGAATGAAGATCACGCAGCCGTCACAGTCGTAGAAGCGTTCGGGGAGCTGGGGATCGGGAAAAGGGTATTGATCCGCCCACGTGACCTGCCAGACCATATCGATCAGCCCGGAATCAAGCAGGACGGAACGGGCCTCGCCGGGAACCAACATGCCTTTGGCGATGAGATCGGTCATCCGATAGTCGGCGGTGTAGGTATCCGGCAAGGGGCCAATGGCCCGGCTGGTGAATCCCCGCGCCCAATTGAGCAGTGACGGCCCGGTCATAAACGTCCTCCCTGCATTCCGAACGAATCGGATCGGCGTACCCGCATTATAGCCTAAGTTATGTTACGCAGGTCGCCCTCATGCTGATCAGGGAGCTGCTCAGGCGGCTGCGCCTGTAGGTCCGCATCGAGCGGTGGGCGGGCGAGAAGACCGCCTGGTGTCCTCATCCGTTTCACCGACAAGGTTAATGTGACGGGGATAGGCTGGACGGGATGCAGATGGTGAAGAGTTTCACGAGGTCAAGTATGTCTTCGCAATACGATGTCATCATCGTTGGCGCCCGCCCTGCGGGGGCGAGCCTGGCAGCGCGGTTGGGGCAGCAGGGGGTGCGGACGCTGCTGCTGGAGCGGGCTTCCCTGCCGAGCCTGCCGGCCGCATCGTCGCCGATCATCTATTCGCCGGTGATGAAGCTGCTGGACGAGATTGGGGCGAAGGAAGCCGAGTATGCGCGGGGCACAGCGCGCATCCAGCGGATGATTGGGCACAGCCGGGCGTTCAGCGCGACGATCCGGCTGCCGATGGCGCACGGGCGGGATTATGCCTACGCCATCGACCGCGCTCGATTCGACGCGGCCCTGTTCGACCATGCCGCGGGGTTCCGATCGGTAGAAGCGCGGCAGCACTATTCGGTGAGCGATCTGCTATGGGAGAATGGCCGGGTGGCCGGGGTGATCGGGCGGACGCGCGGCGGGCAAGATGAGGCGATCGGGGCGCGTTTGGTGGTCGGAGCGGATGGGCGCTTCTCGCTGGTGGCGCGGAAGGCGAATGCCGCCGAAGCGGATGTCCATGATGCGTATCCGACCTCGCTGCTGTATGCCTATTGGCGCGGCGTGAGGCCATATGACATGGGTGGGCCGGCGGCGGTGGCTTATGAGGGCGGCTACGGCTACGGTCTGCTGGTGATGGACAGCGCCGATGGGACAACAGCCGTGACGGTCGAGGGGCAGCCGCGCCTGTTGGAGCCGGGCGCGCTGAGCGCTGAGGAGCGCTATCTAGCGCTGGTGCGTTCCAATCCGCAGATCGCGGAACGTCTGGACGGGGCGGAGATGGTCACGCGGGTGCAGGGGATGAAGCGGATCGGCAACCTGTACCGGCAGCCGGGCGGGCCTGGTTGGGCGCTGGTGGGGGATGCGTATCACCAGCACGACCCGCTCGACGGGCAGGGCATCTTCAATGCGCTGTTCAGCGCCAAGGCGCTGGCCTGGGCAATCCGCTACTGGCTGCGGCGAGAGAAAACGTGGGCGGCGGCGCTGGATTGGTATGACGAGACGGTGCGGATCAAGACCTACGGGATGTACCGGCGGACGCTGAGCAGTGTGCGGGAGAATCTGTACAGCGACCGGGACGTGCCGGGTTGGGCGCTGCAGGGTATTCGGTGGGTGATGGAAGACCCGGCCATGCACGACCTGATGGGCAAGCTGCTCACCCGCCAGATTCCGCCGGAGGTGGTGACGCTGTCGACACCGGCGGTGATGCTGGGGGCGATGCTGCGGGGGCCACTGCGGGATTTCCAAAAGCGGGTGGCGGGGTCGAGGTGAAAGCATAATATATACCGCCACGGAGACACAGAGGACACAGAGATCATGCCGGAGGGGGTAAAGGTCATTTTCAGAGCGGGATGAGGGCAATCCAGCGAGGCGTGGGCGGTAGCGCGGTCGGATTCAGGTGTGGTACGCTCTGAGGACGCGCGGTTTGACTCAGCTCAGTGGGAGCCTCGATGAACGCGGAACCTCTGCTGGCCGGCCTGGATGTCGGCACAACCAACATTAAGACCTGGATTTTCACCCCTGATGGGCAAGTGGTGGCGAAGGCCAGCCGTCCGACTCCGACGCTCACGCCGCAGCCAGGTTGGGCGGAGTTCGAGCCGGAGGCCATCTGGCAGACCGCGGCAGCGGCGCTGCGGGAAGCGACCGCCCAGGTGGACGCGCGGCGGATCGCCAGCATCGCGGTCGCCAGCATGGGCGAAGCCGGGGTTCCGCTGGATGCCCACAACCAACCCCTGTTCAACGCGATTGCCTGGTTCGATCCGCGCACCAAGCCGCAGGCCGATTGGCTGGAACAGATTCTGGGCAAGGATGCTGTGTTTGGGATCACGGGACTGTCGCTGCAACCGATCTTCAGCCTGTGCAAACTGCTGTGGCTCAAGCAGACGCGGCCTGATCTGTTCGAGCGAACGACGCGCTATCTGCACATGGCGGAGTATGTGGCGTTCCGGTTAAGCGGGGAGCAGGCGGCGGATTATTCACTGGCGTCACGAACGCTGGCGCTCGATCTGGGGGCGCGGGCGTGGTCGCAGACGATTCTGGAAGCGGCGGGCATTCCCAGCGGGGTCTATGCGCCGCTGTGCGTCAGCGGGACGCGGCTGGGTACGGTCACGCCGGAAGCAGCCGCCGCAACGGGATTAGCGGTTACGACTCAGGTGGCG
>CAZKXW010000084.1:0-21945 GCA_964556745.1 uncultured Anaerolineaceae bacterium | reverse complement strand
TCACTCTTTTCGTTTGGAGAAGGTTCGGAAAAGGAAACCGGGAAGATGGGTGGGGCGGGAAACTGAGCGGGGGTACGCCGATTGATGGAATGGCGACACCAAGGGAAGACAAACTGCCTGCAAACAATACCGAAGTCAGTTCAGACTTGAGGGTAAATTTCCCCTCACCCACACTATCCGGGAAGACCAGCCAACGTCCAGTGGAACGAAATCTTCGGGATCATCCAAACAGCGCGAACCGTCAAGATTGGTAGTTGAGAGCGGCTGAGGTCCGATAATGACCACCACGACGCTAGCGTTATTGATGGCGGGAAGCATTCCCATGCACATGATGCTGGCACGGGCGAGCCGCTAGCCAGCCGTGAGGTAGACGGAGAGGGCGAGCCAGGCGACGCTATAACGCAGAGCGCGGCTGCGCGGGTGGCGGACAGCGCAGTACAGCAGGTGGCAGAGGACGAGGCCGGGCATGAAGCGCATCAGGCCGAGCGGCTCACGGTAGGTGGAATAGGGAACAACGGCCATGAGCGCGGCATTCGCCAGCAGCAGCAGGCCATAAGGGTGAAGCGGGCCGCGCCGCGCGTCGCGGATGGCACTGAAGAGCGCCCAGAGGCTCGGCAGGATGACGGCCGGGATCACGAAGACGGCCATCACGAGGAAGAAATTGAGGGTGCTGGCGGGGTCGTAGGCCAGACGCCAGAAGCCGTTGAAGGGGATGATCTCGAAGGGGGTGCTGCCCGCGCCGCCAGAACCGACGCCGAATGATCCGAGGGACAGTCTGAGGATGATCTGCCAGAGGGCGAACGGCAGGGCCGACACCAGGGCGAGGCGCAGGGCAGCTCGACAGCGGCGGCGCAGCAGTTCATCCAGCACCCAGGCGGCGGCGAAAACCAGCGTCAATTCTTTCGCCAGCGCGGCCAGCGCAAAGGCAGCAGCCTGCAACCAGGGACGATCCCGCGCGGCGAACCCGATGCCGAGAATGACGAGGCCATAGGCGAGCGGCTCGGTGGTGCTGAGGCGGACGCTCATGAAGACGCCGACGAACAAGCCGTAGATGAGGGCATACCAACGGCTGACGCGCTGCTCGACCAGCAGGCTTTCCAGCAGCGCCGTGCCGCCGACCAGGGCGGTCAGATTGACCCCAACCAGGGCCAGCGGGATGAGACTCTGATGCCCGAAGGCCAGCAGGCGGCCCAGAATGGGCAGGAGGATGCGCTGGTAGCGGTAGGCGGGCACATCCAAACAGGGGGCAGCCTGGGCAGGATCGCGGGCGATGTAGTAGGCGAACTGGCCGTCATAGCCGGCCGTGGTTCCGGCGGGGCAGGTTTGGGTGCTGCCCTGGCAGCCTGAGAAGCAAGTTCCCAGCGTGACAAAGACTTTCGGATCGGAGCCGTTGGACAGGAAGACGGCGACCAGATAGATCAGGGCGAGGACGAGGACGACCTGCCATGGGCGGATGCGCAGCCTCATTCAACCGCTCCCGCGCGGGATTCCCACCAGCCGCGCAGGGCGGCCACGGGCAGGGCTTCGACCTGCTCGCCGCTGCGGCCGGTATTCCAGGTGATGACCAGTTCGCGGCGGGCGCGGGTGATGCCGACGTAGAGCAGGCGCAGGCGCTCGGCGGCGTAATCCAGGCGGGCGCGGGCGGTGGAGCCGCCTTCGGCATAGCGTTCGCCGGTGACGAGGGCATCCAACTGGCTGAGGGCTTCGGCTTCGAGGTTAAGACGGTCGCGGACGAACCATCTTTCGCCAATGAAGCGGTCGTAGCCTTCCGCGGAGGGGAAGTCGTAGTTGTTGGCCGACATCAGGTAGACGCGATCCCATTCCAGTCCTTTGGCTTTGTGCAGGGTCATGATGGCGACCTTGCCGGGATGCAGGTCGGGGTTGAAGCTGTCGTCATCGTCGCTGAAGCCGTCGAATTTGCGGCGGTTCTGGGCGATGCCGGCCAGTTCATCGACGAAATCGGGGAGGCGGGCGGAGGGTTGGTTATCGGCGAGGCGGCGGAGATGCAGGGCCAGGCTGTAGGCGGTGGCGATATCGGACTCGCGCTTGAAGAGGTCGGCGGCGACGGTCAGCACAAGCTGATCGACGGGCAGGGTCGAAGCGGCCTGCCAGCGGCGGATCAGTTCGCGGAACTCGACCAGGTGGTCGTGCAGGGTGGTATGCTCGTCGCGCGGGGCGGTCTGGTCGAGCCAGTCTTCGAGGCGGGGCCAGAGGAAGTTCTCGACGGCTTTGAGGTTCCGCAGCCGGGCAGCAACCAGATCGACCTGGCGCTGGGCGTCGGAGTCTTCCTGGGCGTCGCGCTGCCAGACGCGGTAGGCATAGGCGAGTTTGTTGGCATCCTTGGGATCGCGGAGGAAATCGAGGGCGCGGGTGACGGCGCCGACGACGGCCCGGGTGGGGGTGGTGGTGCGTAAGTTCTCGACATACGGCAGGCCAGCTTCACGCAAGCGGGCGACCAGCTTGGAACCGGACTCGTTGCTGGCGATCAGCACGGCGGCCGTCCAGGTGGGATGCTGCGGGAGCCAATCGGCCAGGGAGCGGGCGACGTAGGCGCGTTCTTCATCGGCGGTGAACTTGCGGCCCACCAGTTCGACAGCCTGGGGCGAGTCGGGCGGATTGCCCTGGGGATCGCCGGGCGGAGTGGGTTCGATGTGGGGCATATCCAGGGGGACACGGGCGCGGAGTTCCGGGTTGGGATGCTCCAGCGACCAATCCACCAGACGGTTGGCCAGCGCGATGATGCTGAGGGCGCTGCGGCCTGAATTGGGCAGGGCGCGGGACTGGACGCCAGTTTCTTGGAGGAAGCGGCGGAGGAAATCCGGGCTGGCGGTGGTGAAGGTTTCGTAGATGGCCTGGTTGGGATCGCCGACGCGCACCCAGTTGCCGTTCGGGCCGACGAGCAGGCGGAGGATATGTTCCTGGAGGCGGCTGCTGTCCTGGGCTTCGTCTTCGAGGATATAAGGCCAGCGGCGGCGGAGACGCTGCAAGTAGCCGTCGTCGGCTTCGAGGACGGTCAGGGCGAGGCGGATGAGGTCCTGGAAATCGACCGCGCCGCGATAGCGCAGGCCGCGCTCGTAGGCGATGTAGATGTCGAGGGCCATCTCGGCCAGGGGGAGGGGGTCGCGGTAGGCGGCCATGAGGTCGCGGAGTTTTTCCGGCGTGAGGCGCAGGTCTTTGGCTTTTTTGATGACGTTGGCGGCGATGGTGGTGACGGTTTCGCCCCAGGCGTTCTGGGATTCGCGGTCGCCCTGGTAGCTGTCGGCGGCGTATTCGTAGTAGGCGTTGGGATGGTTCCGCACCCAGGCGGCGGCGGCATCCTGGAGGATGTCCTGGGATTCGCGCTCGTCGAGGATGGCGAAGCGGTCTTCCAGGCCGGCCAGGGCGGGACGTTCGCGCACGATGTCGTTGGCCAGGCCGTGGAGGGTGCGGACGCGGTAGCCGAGGCCGGGGATCAGGCCGCGCTGGCTGACGAAGGCTGCGACCTGGCGGGCGAAGTTGCCGACGGCAGAGTTCACCAGGGTGACGACCAGGATTTCCTGGCCGTCTTGCAGCGGCGCTTCGGCGACGAGGCGGGTCGCCAGCGCGGAGAGGGTGCGGGTCTTGCCGCTGCCGGGCACGGCGACGACACCCATGCGGCCGCCGGCATAAGCGATCACATCGCGCTGTTTGGGTCGGGGGGTGAACATAGGTGGGTTACTCATGGAAAGGCAGCGATTCCACCCCAGCGACACAGAGAGAAGAAGTAGAGGGCATAGGGATCAGTCCTGTGTGAGGTTCTTGAGGACGCGCTGGATGGCTTCGAGGAGGGGGCCGCGCTGTTCGTAGCCCTGCTCGCCGAACTGACAGAAACCGAGGTAGATGCGCTGGCGGCAGCGGCGGATCAGGCCGAGGGCAAGGCGGTAGAGTGCGTCCTGATTGGCGGTGACTTCATCGTCGTCGGTCCAGACGCGGCCTTCTTCCCAATTGACGCTGAGGACGTAGGGATGGGTGAGGGGCTGGTAGAGGCGCTGGGCCCAACCGGGGCTGCCGATGTTGAGCCAGAACTGGTAATCGACCGGGCGGTTGCTCATCAGGTAGGTGTAGGCGGGGGCGACCAGGACGGCATCGCCGCGATCGAGTTCCCAATCGCGGATGTACTGGTCGGCGATTAAGCCCTGATCGACCATGAGGAGGTATTCACGGCCGACTTCGACATCGGGGGCGATGGCGGCGAGCGTCCAGCGGAAGTTGCGGGCGGATTCGATCAGGTTGGCGGCGACGGCAGCGGCGTCATAGTGGTTGTGGAAGCCGTAATGGGGCTGCGAGAGGACTTCGCCGAACAGGCGGCTGAAGAAGAAATCGAGTTCGAGCGGCCCTTCCTGCTGGTAGCTTTCCAACCAGCGAAAGAGGGTTTCATAGCGCATTCCCAGGTCGTAGGTGATGCGGGACTGGACATCGCCGCGCACCGGCTCGAAGGAGAAGAGCTTGCCGGAACGGGGACGGTAGAGGATTTCGGTGAGGAGACGGGCGCGGGTCAGGTCAAGATCGGCGATGGCGGCCATGAGGGCGTAGGTGACGTCATAGCTGTCCGGCCTGAGGTCCCAGGCGGGATGGGCCAGGCGGGCGAAGGTCAGCAAGGCGCGGGCGGCGGGTTCCTCGCGGAGGGCGCGGGAGGGGCGGTGGGAGCGCACGGGGACGCCGTTGGCTTCCAGGCGGGTCATCAGGGCGAAGCGCAGCGCGTCCGAGAGCAGCGGGGCCAGCACGACGATCTCGCCGGGCGGGACGCCCCCATCCAGCACCATCGAGGTGATGTTCTCGGCGGCCCAGTTGAGCATCTGGGGGTAGTAGCGGTTGTCCTGGAAGATGATGGCCTGGCGCGCGCCGCCGTCTTTGAGGCGTTTGGGCGGCGGGGGGCGCAGCGCGGCGGTCATCTGCTGGCCGAAGGCACGCACCTCGTCGGACATGACGTAGCTCTTGTCGATCTCGATGTGCTGCTGGCAGCGGTCTTTCAGGCGCAGGGCGGTGGTCTGCTCGGCGCCGAGGAAGCGGCGGTAGCCGGCGTCATCGTCATAGACCACGACGGCCGATTGGCAGAGCGCCAGCCAGTTGTCCAGCAGGTAGTGGGTGGCGGGATTATCTTCCTCGACGTTATCGATGATGAGGTGGCGGAAGCGGTTAACCAGATAGCGGCGGGGCGTATCCAGCGTCCAGAGGTATTCGACCAGCAGTTCGACCTGAGCGGCGAAATCGAGGAGGTTGTGCTGGTGAGAGAAATCACGGAAGAGGTTCAGGCAGGCCTGGGCGTCGTCGTAGATGTAACGCTGGGTGACATCGCTGCCGGGCAGGGCGGACTTGAGGCGGTCGGCGATCTGGGTATGCGGTAGGCTGATGAAGGTGGCTTTGTTGAGGTTGTCGGCGATCTGGCTGTAAAGGCGGTAGCGGTCGATGCGGACGCTGTTGAAGTAGTCGTTGGCGTCGATGACCGGCCCCAGCAGCTTCGCCATGGTGTACTGCACCAGTTCCAGGCTGAGGAACGTGGGGCGCTGGTCGGGTTGGCTGTAGCCGGCGGCTTCGGCGGCCAGCGGCCAGAACAGATCCGCCATATGCAGGGCCAGGCTACCGATGGTGTGGATGGTGACCTGGCCACCGGCCTTGCGTTTGGGGTCGCGCAGTTCAGCCTGATAGGGATAGGCCAGCGCTTTCTGCGGAACCAGGATGAGGATCGATCCCGCCGGGACGCCCTGCTCGATCAGGTAGCGGAGGCGGCGCACCGCGGCGGTGGTCTTGCCGACACCGGCCATACCGCTGACGAAGACGGTCGTATCCAGGGCTGCCTGGGCGACAGACTGCTGGAGTTTAGTCAGGCGCATGATGCCGTCCTGAATGAGACCAGAGGCGAACTCGTGATCGATCCATTATAGCGCGTTCGGGCACGGTTCATACGAAGGTTCCGTTCAGACTACCTGAGAGCCGTTTTTATACATTTTGACCCATTGTGACCCCAAATGAATTCTGGTAGAATGTCTGAAGGGGAGGAAAAATTCCACCCCAAAGACACAGAGAACACAGAGGAGAGTACAGGTCATTGGCACGAGTTTAGAACTGTTTGGCAGGCTCATCCGTATAGGGAAGTGATCGAAGGCGCAAAACCGCCGATCCGACTAAGGTACAGGGTCAAAATCCGCCGAAAGATGCTTGCCGGAATAGAAAACTTGTGCTATGATTATAGCACAAATGAGCGCAACAATGGGGTCATCCGAATCGTCGCAAACTCACCGGGATCGTCTGGGAAACCAGGGGTCGTTTGCCATCTCAGTCCCGTATGGGTTATCCGTGATTGTCCGCCGCTGATCTCCGAAGGGACAGCAAGTCACTCCTGTGGAGGAGACATGACAGACGTGACCACCACAAACAAATCTCAGACACCCAACCCAGCGCGCGTTTGCCATCCGCATTCAGCCAGTGAGGAAAATGACGCTCAGCGCAGTTCGCTGCGGTTGATCCAGCAGATTCTGGATGCGCATCTGCCATCAAGCGACGGACCGAGCGTGGAACCGTGTCTCTCGCCCCTGCTGTGGTCGGAGAGCTACGGCCTGGGCGTGTATGGGTAGCTGACGTTCAGTCACAAACATTGGGAATCGACAGGTCGCCGGAAAGGGCGACCTGTTTGATTCGTGGGGGCAGATGACGCGGACTTTTCCGCATTTCATGCAGAATCAACTACTGCGAGAGGACCCTGCTGCAACTGCACCAGGCATTAAGGTTGTTCTTCTGCACGTTGTGCCAGCTTGCGGATCATGCCGGAGAAGATCAAGCTGTGAAGTGGGTACAGTCCATACCAATACAAAAGGCCAAACAGCCCCTTGGGCGCGAAAAAAGCGGTCTGGATGAGCTGCGTGCTACCGTCTTGCAGCGGTTCTGCCTTAAATTGCAGCCACGCAAGCCCAGGCACTTTCATCTCGGCTCGCAACCGCAGCAACCTGTCAGGCTCCACAGCTTCGACACGCCAGAAATCGAGCGCATCGCCGACACGCACTTCTGTCGGGTGTCGCCGTCCACGTCGCAGTCCAACTCCACCGACGAGACGATCCAACAGCCCTCTTAAGTACCATGCCCAGTTAAAATACAGCCAACCATTATCCCCGCCGAGGCGGGTAAAAGCCCGAAACACGGCACGTGGTGTCGCCTTGACTAAATGCCGTCGATTTTCGAGAAACATACCTTCATGCGTGGACAAGACCGCTGGCGCCTGACCTGGTTGGCTGCTCACCAGTGCATCAGCCCAACTGGTTTCAACTTCACTGGCTTTCAACTTCTCCAGCGCCCGGCTGACCGCTACGGCAAAGGTGGCCGTGTGAATGTTCGGGAAGAGTTCGCGGGCGGTATCGCTGCGCACGATGACTTCATTACGCAGTCCTTCAATCAGCGGACGCGCAATATCGCTGGGGATGGGTGTCACCCAGTGTACCCAATAGGACGAAAGGCGCGGCGTCAGTACGGGTACCGGGATCATGAAGCGGCGCAGCCCACGAGCGCGTGCATAGCCAAACATCATATCGCGGTAGGTCATGACCTCTGCCCCACCAATTTCAATAATCTTTCCCGCGCTCTGCGGGGTCTTCAGGGCGCTGACCAGATAGTCCAGCGTGTCACGAATACTAATGGGCTGAATACGGGTAAAGACCCAACGCGGACAGATCATGATGGGGACACGCTCGGTCAGGTAACGAATCATCTCAAACGACAAGCTGCCCGAACCGACAATGACCCCCGCGCGAAACTCTGTGACTGGAACGGCACATTCGCGCAGCGCGTCACCGGTTTGCTGACGTGACCGCAGATGCGGTGAAAGCTGAGTGGCCGTATCCCCCAAACCACCCAGATAGATAATGCGTTTTACCCCCTGACGTTCCGCTGCGACACCGAAGTTGCGAGCTGCCCGGAGGTCACGCTCATGAAAATTCTCGCCACCGCGCATACTGTGAATGAGATAATAAGCCACATCAATGCCCGCTAGTGCTGCATCCAGCGTTTCGGGTTGGAGTACGTCGGCCTGCACGACATCAACCTGCGCTATCCATGAGCGTCCCTGTAACCGGATCGGATCGCGCACCATAACCCGCACCCGATACCCCGCCTCCAGAAGCAGTGAGACAAGCCTTCCGCCGATATAGCCCGTCACACCCGTTATGAGTACGTACTGAGTCTCGGAATATGAGCTGTTGTTCATCGTTGTAACCTCAGTCAGCTATTCTGTCAGTGCCATCAGGAACAGGATAACAGGAATGAAGAAACCTCGTGCCTCATTCATGGCTTGATTGTGACCGGATGCGTAGGAATGTGTACACCAACTTCCACACAAATTGCGGAAGAGTCATGATCCCGTATAAGTACTGGGGTCTAGCTCGAGCCGCCGAGAGAGACGGTCACGTCCATCTGGTAGAGGCCGTTCCCGGTGTAGCGGGTTTGCGCGACCAGACGGGTGCGGGCATTCTCGCTGACGGTGAAACCGCCGCCCAGCAGTGACGGAAAGAAGGTGTTGTAGAAGGCGAAGGCATCGACGTAAATATCGGGGCGGCCGATGTCGGCGAACTGCGTCCAGGCGGTCTGATCGACGAGCTGATTGTCACCGTCTTGGGCGGCCAGCGCCAGCGATGCCGCGCTGCCCGTTGCCAACAGGACGCGGTCATCGCGGATGCCGACGGTCAGCAGCGGGGTGCTGCGATCCGGCACGCCGAGGGGGGTGAGCGTCCAGCCTTGCAGTTCGACCGGCTCGCCGGCGGCGAAGCCAAAGACGACCTGGAAGAGCGCCACCGCGCTGTCGCGGGCCTTCTGAGCATCGGCAGCCTCGGCCACGACCAGCACATCGAAGGGGATGTTGAGGACCGGGACGGGATCATTGGGGCGCGGCAGGACAGCGACCACATAATCCTCGCCGAACTGGTCAATCAGATCGACGTGGACATCCAGACCGTTGATGGATTGCAGCGCCGAAGCAAAGCTTTCGACCGCCGCACGGACCTGATCGGCAGTCGGGGGGGAGACAAGTTCGCTGGCCGTGCCCACGGTCTGGATGGGAAAGCCGCCGAGGAGTTCGCGGGCGAAGTTCGCCAGCGGCAGGGCGGTGAGCATCTCATAGATGAAGCCTTTGAAATCCGTGCCGCTGTGGACGGCCAGCGCCCCACGCGGGATCATCTCCAGCAGGCTGCTGTCGAAGCTGGCCGCGGGCGATTCGGGGACTTCCGGCGCATGGAAGACCGCCGAGGCAATCAGGCGAAGGTTGGGGCGGTCGAGGCGCAGGCTGGCGCCGACGGCATCGAAGCCGGAAGTGAGCAGTTGGTTCTCGAAGCCAGCCCGGGTCTGGATGCCCGCCAATGCGCTGCCGAAGGCTTGCAGGATGGGCGCAGAGGTGAGGGTGCCATTGAGCAGGCCGTTGACAGCGGGCAGGATCGAGTCTCCCTTGATGTAGGCCGTCAGGAAGGCATCATCGGGCTGGGCGTCGCGGACAGCCGCATAAGGCGGGTCCTGAATGAGGGGGGGGGCGGCTCCGGCCTGCACATCCAGGGCAGCTTTGACGCTGACGGTCGAACCGATGAAGATGGCGGGGGAGGTCATGGCCAGAGTGGCGCGGTCGCCGATGTAGAGCGTCACGCCCCGATAGCTTTCCTGGCGCAGGCGATCCTGGGCCTGGATCAATGCGGAGAGCCGGCCGGCCGTCATGAGGACATCCAGGGTCGGCACGATCAGCAGGACATCTTCGGAAGTGGCGGTCAGGGCCGCATCGAAGCGGCGGTAGGCCAGGACGATTTCGTCACCCGACCAGGGCAGGATCGACTGAGCGAAACTGACGGCATCGACATCAAACCAGGCGGCAAAGGGCAGGAAATCCTCATAGCCGAGCGTATCCTGGGTGAGAGTAACGCGCCCCGGCTGAAGCTGGAAGGCGGTCTGGGCGGCGATGTTCAGTCCCTGGAGGGTGGCGGCCGGATCGCTCTGATCCAGGCGGATGAAACCGGCGAAATCGGCGGGGATATAGGCGGCGGCGGGCGGCGGGTCGTCCTGCGCCCGGATGGGCAGGGCGGCCAGCGCGAGCAGGATCAGGGTCAGGAGGAAGGCAGTTCGTTTCGACATACACAACAACCCATTCAACAGCAACAGCAAATGAAAAGCGCAGGACATCCTGCGCTCTTCACTGTACACGAGTTGCCCGCCGCCACGCAACGGGCATTCAGCCGCCGCTCATACGCCCACGTCGCGGCGCTGGAAGAACCAGAGGGCTGCACCGACCAGGGCGAGGGTGACGAGGGTCAGCAGGCCGATGCTGCCCCAGGCCAATCCGTTTTGCAGCACACCCCTGCTATCATAGTAGTAGAAGAATGACAGCCCGCGCAGGGCATCAGCCAGCGTGCCGCTCGCCATCCCACCGAGCGAATTCACCAGATAGCTGACGGCGACGAAGGCCGAAGCCGCCGCGACTGCCGTCGAGCGCCGCCGAACTGTGACGCTCACCCAGGCGGTAAAGCCCATGACCAACAGGAGGCTGGGCAGCACATTCAGGGTGGCAGCGAACAGGCGGCCCATGTCCAGGGTCATAGCTGAGACGCTGCCACCGGCCAACAGGCCGAGGAAGGTTATGGCGACGATGCCGACCAGCAGGAGGACATAGGCGGCGTATTTCTCCAGCACGATCTGTCTGCGGGGCAGCGGCAGCGCCAGCACCACATCCATGATGCCGCTGTCTTCATCGTTGGCGGTGATGTTCAGCCCGGCGAGGATGGCATAAACCGCCAGGAAGAGCACGATCCACGAGAAGAAGGCAAAGCCCAGGAAGCCTTCCGGCGTTGCCAGCGCGGTCAGATCATCGCCGATACCGAGTAGTTGGAGAATACCCGGTTTGAAGGACTTGGCCAGTTCCGCATACTGCTGAAGCATGTCCACATCCTGGATGATGACGGTGACATACACGGCGTAGATGAACATTCCGATGGCCCAATACAGCGCCGCGCGCCAGTTCCGGCGCAGTGTTTCATTGAAGGTTGCCCCCTGCATGAGATTCTCCCCCTTTTCCTGCTATCGAGTAGTGCTGAGAACGGCTGAGCAGGGACGCAGCGCCGTGCTGCGCCCTGCGAATGACGGCCGGCTGCGGCTCAAACCCCCACGTCGCGGCGCTGGAAGAACCAAAGTGTTCCGGCGAACAGCGCCGCCGTCGCGACCAGCGGCAGAGCGACCCCTTGCCAGGTCAGCCCGTTGACGAGTACGGTGGTGCTGTCGGCATAACGGAAGATCGACAGCGCCCGAATCTGGTCAGCCAGCGAACCGGTCGCCATACCGCCGAGCGAGTTCACCAGGTAGCTGCCAATGATGAACAGGGCGGCGACGGCGGTGGCGGTGGATTTGCGCCGGAAGATCGCGGCGGCGAAGGCGGTGAAGGCCAGCATCACCAGCAGCAGCGGGATCATATTGAACGTGGCCTGGGTGAGCTTGCCCGCATCCAGCGCCAGAGCCGAATTCTGCGCGCCGATGATGACGCCCGCGAAAGCGGCCAGCACGATCAGGACCATCATGAGCGCGTAGGCGGCGAACTTCTCCGCCACCAACTGCCAGCGGGGCAGCGGCAGCGCCAGCACCACGTCGATGATGCCGTCGTCTTCGTCGTTGGCAGTGATGTTCAGCCCCGCCAGCACCATGTAGACGGCCAGCAGCAGCGGCACATATCCGAAGAAGGCGAAGCCCAGGAAGCCTTCCGGCGTCCCCATTGCCAGCATCTCCGAGTCAGCGCCGAACATCGCCAGCAGCGCGGGCGGGAAGGATTTGACCAACTCGGCATACTGCCTGAGCATGTCCGCATCCTGGATGATGATGGTGGCATACAAGCCATAGGCGAATGTGCCGATGGCCCAGTAGAGCATCCCGCGCCAGCTCCGGCGCAGGGTTTCGATGAAGGTGACAGCCTGCATGATGATGACCTCCTACAAGCTGGGTTTGCCTTGCACGACTAGGACATGCGGCTTTCGACCTGGCCGGTGTGAACAGCGCTGTGGTTGCCGTAAAAAGCCAGGAAGACTTCTTCCAGCGTCGGCTCCTGC
Organism: uncultured Anaerolineaceae bacterium; assembly: GCA_964556745.1. Classification (GTDB taxonomy): domain Bacteria; phylum Chloroflexota; class Anaerolineae; order Aggregatilineales; family Phototrophicaceae; genus CFX2. The sequence goes on along the minus strand of CAZKXW010000084.1, from coordinate 9,880 downwards.
ACGCGCACATCCTGAACATAGTAGGGACTGAGCGCCCGCAGCAGCGGGTCGAAGTCGCCGACGAGCCGCAGCCGCAGCCCGCCGTCGGTCTGGCTGATGTCGCTCACGCCGGGGATGCTGCCCAACTGAGCAGGCTGCACCGGCTGCTGCAAGCGCACCGTCACCCAGCGAAAATCGACATGCGTCAGGCTGCTGACAGACTCGACAGCCTTGAGTTCGCCGTTCCGCAGGATCGCCACGCGGTCGCAGATGCTCTGGACTTCGCTCAGGATGTGCGAGGACAGGAAGACCGTGCGCCCTTCGCCACGGATTTCCAGCATCATCTCGTTGAAGATCTGCTGCATCAGCGGATCAAGGCCGTTGGTCGGCTCATCGAGGATGAGCAGTTCCGGCTGGTTCATCAGCGCCAGCACCAGGCCCAGCTTGCGGCGGTTGCCGCTGGAATAGCTGCGCACGCGCAGCGTCGGATCGAACTGGAGGCGCTCGGAGAGGCGGCGGACATAGGCCTCATCCACGCCGCCGCGCACGCGGGCGACATACTGGATGACCTGATGCCCGGTGAGGTTCTTCCACAGGTTGAGTTCACCGGGCAGGAAGCCGATGCGCTGGTGCAGCGCCACGCTGTGCTGGTTGACATCCTGGCCGAAGATGGCAGCCCGGCCGTGAGTCGGGCGGATCAAATCCAGGAGCAGGCGGATGGTGGTGGTCTTGCCAGCGCCGTTCGGCCCCAGATAACCAAAGATTTCACCCGGATACACGCTTAGGTCGAGGTCCTTGAGAGCGTAGACGGACTCCGTCCGCGATTTCTGGTAGACCTTGCTGAGCTTATGGGTATCGATGACGGGGGCGCTGTGATTCAGCGTCATGGTACTTCTCCTTCCCAAACCGGTTCAACCGCACTCGCCGTAAAAATTCGGCGCATCTATAAATCAATTTAGGCCCATCAAACAACCGAGTCTCCCCCAGTTATTGGGGGGACGCCGGCCGCTGCAGCAGCAGTTTCATGCGTTCCAGCACGGCCGTCAGCACACGCTTACCGGCTTCAAGGTCGGCCCCTCCCGGCGGGGCCAGGGCTGTCTCGAGCAGCAAGCCGAGCGTTCGACCGACTTCTTCCAGCGGCGGCGCTTCGTGCATGGGGACCACCGCATTGACGGTCAGGAAGCCATAGCGAATCATGGTCAGGATATAAGTGATGACGCTGGCGTCGAGATCGTCGCGGATAACCCGCGCGGCCTGAAGCTGCTGCACCATCTCCAAGCGGAAGAAGCGATCCGCCCCGGAAAAGCGGGGATCATCGCGCCAGCGCCGGGCTAGGTCGCCCAACACCCGGGAGTCCCGCGTCATCAGGGCGTGGATCAACGGATTGCTGATCGAGGCCAGGATCGTGTGCTGGTACAGGCCGAACAGGGCTCCCCCCTGCGGATCGCGCTCGATCCTGTTCAGCAGGTCGGCGACCAGTTTCTCGCCCTCGCGGAAGATCAGCGCCTCAAAAAGGTCTTCCTTGCTCTTGTAGTGCAGGTAGATGGCTCCTTTGGAGACGCCGGCTGCCTCAGCAATGTCGCTGACCGTCGTTTTGTCGTAACCGTAATGGCTGATGAGCCGGGCCGCGGCGTCCAGGATGCGCTCGACCCGTGGGTGATCACTAGCATCATCGGCTGACAAGGCTGTCTCCTCCCATGACCAGTTGACCAAAAAGACACATACGGTCAAACTGTATACCTGTTTTCAGAAAAAAAGCCCCCCAGAGATTGGGGGGTCAGGGATCAGCGAAGGCAGGAATGCCATTTCCTCTCAAAAGAGTGACCAAAATGTCACCCTTTCCGTCCCGATTTGTGCTATCGTAGGGATGGGTAGAGAAGAGGGCCATGAGCCGTATTGCTCTATAAACGGCTTCCGCCGCACCTTCACAACCGATCGCTTGCAAATATCGCAGCCCATTGCAGTTGCAAGAATCGCCGAGTTGCAACTGCAACATTTGTGGCAATCCCGGTCTTACATGCAAAGCACCTGACACACCATTGCCATTCTGTCAGTGCCGCCGTTTGGGCCAGTTTGTCCGTCCGACACAGACAACATTTGCGACAATTCTCACATTCTCATTCTTATCATTCTTATCAGATTTCTCATCGCCGTCGCGTTGTGCCTTCCGCCTGGCTAAAAGCGATAAGCCGCCAGCTAATATCTACTCGCATTGTTCTATCAACAATAAACTATCAACTATTAACTTTTCCGGTCTGGCGCGGAGCAGATTTCGGCGTCCGGTGTTAGAATCAGCGGGAAATCACCGCCCAACCAAAGGATGGTCGTGACTGATGGAAGCCAAAGTCTTTGAGATCAAAGAATACATGGTCGTCTGGCGGCAGTTGGAACTGCTGGAACACAACGGCGTCACCGCCAAAGTCCGCGCCCTGGTGCGCTGCACCGGGGGCGAGTACACGCTGGATGTCTACTTCCTGGCCGAGGACAGCCCCTTCCCGCAGGCGTCCTACGATGTCGCCAACAAGAAGGGCTACATGTTCCTGCACATGGCCGACCTGTTCGCATTTGTGGACATGCTCCGCAACGAGAAGCCCGTTTACGGCCATCTGCGCGGAGACCGCCCCGAATGGATGAGCGTCACGACCGGCAAAGAACCCGTCGGCGAGGCCGAGGGCTAAATCACCACATCGAGGAGCATCATGCGTTATCAGGAAGACGGGCCGGTTGGTTACTACTTCGAGGAAATTGAAGTCGGCCAGACGATGACCACGCGCGGGCGCACCATCACCGAAAGCGACATCGTCCAGTTTGCCGCGCTGACCGGGGATTACAACCCGATGCACACCGACGCCGAATACATGAAAGCGCACCCGATGAAGCAGCGCGTCGCCCACGGGATGCTGACGCTCAGCTACGCCGTCGGTCAGCTCTACCAGTTGGGTTTCATGGAGCGGACAGTGCTGGCCTTCCGGGGGTTGGAGATGAAGTTCAGCCTACCGGTCTTCATCGGCGACACGATGCGGGTGCGGATCACGGTGGCCGAGAAGAAAGAAATGAAGCGGCTGGGCGGCGGAATCATCACCGCCGAGGTCAAAATCCTCAACCAGGACGGTAAGACTGTGCAATCCGGGACGATGGAGCTGCTGCTGGCTTCGCGGCCGGCGTAATCCGCCTTACCCGCCAGGGCCGTTGGCGGATGTTCGGGACGCGGGCAGGGTGAACAGGAACGACGACCCCTGCCCCGGTTCGCTCTCCACCCAGATTTGCCCGCCATGGGCTTCGACCGCGAGGCGGCAGAAGGCCAGCCCCAGGCCGACGCCTTTGGGCGCATCCTTGTATTTGACGCGGCTGAACTTATCGAAGATGGTCTTTTGGAGGTGCTTGGGGATGCCGGGGCCGGAGTCGCTGACGCTGATGCGGATGCTGCTGCCGTCCTGGGCGGCGCTGAGGGTGATGGTTCCGCCCATGGGGGTGTACTTGACGGCGTTTTCCATCAAGTTGGTGACAACGCGCAGGATCATATCGGCGTCGCAGGTGACGAAGGGCAGATCCGGCGGCAGGTCGAAGGCGAGGCGCTGGTCGGATTCCGTGATGAGCGGCAGGACCAACTGGGCGGCCTCGGCCAGCAGGCTGTGCATCGAGGTGGCTTTGGGGTCGAGGATGGCCTTGCCGGATTCGAGCCGCTGGATATCCAGGAGGCTCTCGACCAGGCGGGTGAGCTGCTTGGTGCTGCGGATGCCGACATCGAGCAGATCGGCCAGCGGCTTAGGGCTATCTTTGGGCAGCAGCCTGGGCAGCGTGGTCAGGCTGCTGTAGATGGTATGCAGCGGTCCGCGCAGGTCGTGATAGACCATCGAGGTGAGGTCCTGGCGAAGCCGCTCCAATTCTATCTCGGTGGAGATGTCCTGCTCGACCCAGGCGATGCCGTCGTTGTCGTCGAAGAAGAGGCGGCGGGCGCGAACGACCACCGGAAGATCGATGCCGTCGGCAGTCCAGGCGGTCGAACGGAAGACAACTTCGTTGCCTTCCTGGAGCGAGGAGAAGCGGTTCGCGCCAATCGGGCCTGTGCCCATGCGGTGGATGGCCGAGATGGGGAGCTGGAGCAGTTCGGGGCGCTTATAGCGCAGGAATTCGCAGGCTTTCCGGTTGACATCCACGATGTAGCCGTCCATGTTGGTGATGAGGATGGGCACGACAGCATCCTCGAACATCCAGCGGTAGCGGTTTTCATCACGCGGGGCGGCATTCAGGATGATCGTGTCGCCAACCGCAGTGGCGACCAGTTCGACGACCGCTTCCAGCCAGGAGACGGTCTCAACATCGAAGGCATCGAGGCGGGGATGGATGACGGCCAGGACGCCGTACATGACGCCGGCGCGTTCCATCGGCAGGCCGATGGCCGAACCGAGCCGAAGGTATTCCGGCGTGTCGCTCAGCCGAGGCCAGCGCGGGTCATTCTGAATGTCGCGGATAATGATCGGGCGGCGGCCATGATGCACGAAGCCGATCAGTCCCCGCTCGATCAGCTCACTCCACAGGCGGACACGCCCATCGAGGTCGCCCTGCTCACCCATCACGTACTGGTTGGCGACGCGGCCATCGCGGTGATACGTGACGACGCAGCCATTGCGCCCGCCGGTGACCTCGGCGATGAGCGCCAGGGCATTCTGGACGACCATTTGCGGGGTCGATTCCTGTTTGCTGAGCAGGCGCGTAATCTTGTAGAAGGCTTCCAACCGTCGATGGGCATCAGTCATAGGACCCCGGTTCAGGACTGACTGTTCCGCAGCACGCGAAGCTGCGAGACCAACTGCTCGAAGCTCTGGCGGCTGTTTTCGGCATTGTAGCGGATGGCGCTGATCTTCTTGAGTTCGACAGGCAGTTCGTCAACACCGGTGTAGATAAAGGGAACGGTCGGCTTTTCGCGGTTGAAGAAGTAGCGATAAGCCAGCCGCACATAGCGCGAATCGAGCGACTCCGGCGTGACGATGACGACGAGGAGCCAGCACTCCGAAAGCGCCTGTTCGACGGCGGCCATCCAGTCATCGCCGCCCTGGGTCAGGTATTGATCGACCCAGACTTTGAAGCTGTTGTCCTGGAGCAGGGCCATGATCGGCACGACCACGCCCGACCAATCCGAGCGGGAATAAGCGATGAAGACATGATCAAGCAGCGAGCCGGGAGCCAGGCCGGTTCCGAGCTTACTGGTCTGGCGCTTGCCGCGCGAACTGAGGAGCTTACCCTCCGCGGTATCCAACTGCATGAGTTCGTTGGTCGAGGGGCGGGGCGGGGTTTTGCCGGTTTTGCCGTGAACTTCCTGACGGACTTCCTCCGGCTGCCAGGTGTAGCGCAGGGTGATGTTGGCCGCCAGGATGAGCAGGTCATTGGCGTTGAGCAGGCGCGGCGTCCCCTTGTCCAGCGGGATGCCATTGACCATCGAGCCGTTGGTCGAACCGAGGTCTTCGATTTCGTAACCAGAGCCGTTAGCGCGCAGGACGGCATGGTAGCGGCTGACTTCGGCATCCTGGATGATGATGTCGTTGGCTGGATCGCGGCCGATGGTCAGCTTGGGCGAGCGCAGGACGAAGGTCTCGCCGGGGCGGTAGCCGCTGGTGACCACCAGGGCTGGCGGCAGCGGGGCGCGCGGAGCCTCACGCGGCGCGGGGCTAATCTGGGAGTCGGCCTGCTTCATCTCGCTTTCGGATGAACCGCGCTCATATTCCAGCGTGATGGTTTCGCCAAGTTCGATGACGTTGCCCGACCGCAGCACCCAACCGCTCTTGACGCGCTGGCCACTGACGAAAGTTCCGCGTGTTGAATTCAGGTCATGCACTTCATAATCCGCCATAACGCGGATGAGGCGGCAGTGTTCACGGCTGACATCGTTGTCTTGAATGACGATCACGTTCTTCAAGCCACTGCCAATCGACACAACATCGCTGGTGAGTTCGAAGACTTTGCCGGGGTTAGGGCCACGCCGCATGATAAGACGGGACATAAGCTGATCTGCCTGATGAACGCGCAATAATCATGTATCCATCTTAGCAGAAGTTTTCCTGAAGAAAGTAAAAAGTATCTGATGGAGGGCAGAATTCCAACGCGAATGATTCTTGCACGGGCGACCGTCGGATCGCCGCTACGATGATCGCCTTGGATTGGGTTTTGCCGTCAGTTGGCGACTGCGAATGGGGCAAACGATGGGTCAGGGGGGGTGGCTGTGAAAAAAGGGGTATCCCCGCCCGTGATGAGCGGGGATAGGTGGTTTCAGTTCAGTTTGCTGACGAGGTTTTCGACGAACTCCTCATCGAGGAAAGAGCCTTTTTGCAGCAGCATGTCGATCTGGCCGCTGAGGCGGGCGCGTTCCTGCACGGTCAGTTCTTTGGCGGTGACGACCACGATGGGGATGTCCGACATCCTCCGATCCGATTTCATGGTCTCGATCACCTGGAAGCCGTCCACGTCCGGCATCATTAGGTCGGTGATAACCATATCGGGGTGGGTGGTACGGATGATCTCGATCCCCTCGGCGCCGTTCCCGGCGATCTGGATGTCATAGGTTCCCTGCGCCTGGAGGATGCGCTGGATCAGGCGGGCGGCGTCGCCGTTGTCTTCGATGATCACGATGCGGCGCACCTGCGATTCGACCTGCTGGAGGGCGGAGAGCAGTCCTTCTTCGGGCAGGGCCGGGATTTTGTTCTGTTCGCTGAGATCGACTGAGTGCTGCCACTGTTCGCCAAGGATGTGCTTCTCGACGCTCATGGTGTGGCCGGTGCAGTTCATCACAACCACATCATCGGGCTTGATGACGCGCTCGCGCACCATGCGGATCAACCCGGCGAAGGTGACGGCGGTGGCCGGCTCGACCGAGATACCGTCTGTCCGCGCAAGGATGACGGTAGCGGTGAAAGCCTCCTCATCGGTGGCGGTGGTGAAGTGGCCGCCGTGACGGTGGACGTAATCGTAGAGGAGTTCGTAGGCGCGTCCGGGATTGCCGGTCGCCAGGGTAGCGATGATGGTCTGCGGATTGTCGATGGGCGTGGCGATCCGCTGGCCGCGCTGGAAGGCTTCGACCATCGGGGCACAGCCGGCAGACTGGATGATGCCCATAGCCGGCATTTTGTCGATCAGCCCAAAGTCGAGCATCTCCTGGAAGCCCTTACCCACGCCAATAGGCCCCATGCCGCCGCTGACCCCCTGAAGGAACCAATCGGGGGCATGCCAGCGCTGGCCGTCTTCCAGTTCGTCGCCCAACTGCTCGGCGATCTCGTAGGCCATGGTTTTCATGGCTTCGATGGCGGCGACGCTCTTGATCCCGCGGTCGAGGAAGATGCCTTTAGATTTGGCGAAGCGGGCGGCCAGTTCTTTGGTCTGGTCGTAGGTTCCGGTGATCTTGATGACCTCCGCGCCATAGAGGGCGGCTTCACGCATTTTGTCACCGGGGGTCAGGCTGGGAAAGAAGCTCCAGACTTTGATGCCCGCGCGGGCGGCATAGGCAGCGTAGGCAATCGCCACATTGCCGGTGCTGGGGACAACCAGTTCGGTGACGCCCATTTCTTTCAGCGCGGAGATGGCGACGGTGGCCTGGCGGTCTTTGAAACTGCCGGTCGGCCCCTGGCGCTCGTCCTTGATATAGAGGTGTTTGAGGCCGAGGCTGGCGGCCAGCGCCTCCGACTTGATGAGCGGCGTGCCGCCTTCACCGAGGCTGACGATGTTGGCTGAGTCGTAAATCGGCAGGACTTCGCGGTAGCGCCAGAGAGTGGGCTTGCGGCGCTTGATGGCCTGAAGCCAGTTCTGCACATCGATCTGGGTCAGATCGTAGCGGGCTTCCAGGATATTTTCGCCGCAGTTGGGGCAACCGGCAACACGCCGATCCAGAGGTACACGGGTACGACAGTTAATACACTCCAGCATGATGCTGGGCTGACCGTTGGAATGCGCGGGATCTAACAACGCTGTCTCCTGAGCAAGAAAAGAGCCGGAAGGACAGGCTAGCTGACCCCGGCCTCGATGTTTGGAATTGCTAACGCACCTGTCCTATCGTATCACAGAAGTCGCCGAGTCAACGGACAAGATATTGATGAATGCCCTCCAGGAAAGCCTGATAGTTTTCCTGACTGAGATCAGTCTTATAGATGACATGGATGTTGCCGAGTCGCTCCTGATCTTCTCGCCCGATCTGATCGGCAGTGACGATCATGATGGGGATGCGGGCTGTCTCCGGGTTGGAGCGCAGTTCATTCAATACAGCGAAGCCATCCATGCCCGGCATCCGCAAATCCAGGATAATGAGGTCAGGATGACGGCGGGCCACCAGGGAGATACCTTCCTCGCCGCTGTGGGCGGTATAGATGCGGTACTTGCCGTTGGCGGTCAGCACTTGTTCGACGATGCGCGCGCTGCTGGGCTGGTCATCAATAATCAAGACGCGCTCGATCTGGCCGGCTTCGGCGGCCTCGCGAACGACTTCGACCAACTGATTGGGCATGAAGGGGCGCTGAAGGAAAGCGAAGGCTCCAGCGGCAGAAGCGCGCGCTGAACAGTCATCGAGCGCGATGACGATGACCGGGATATCCTGGGTATCATCGCGCGCTTTGAGGCGGTTCAGGATATCCCAACAGGCGCCTTCGCCGAAGGCTGCGTCCATGACGATCAGGGTTGGGCGCAGCCCGCTTGCCATGGCCTCCGCTTCCAGCGGGATCGAGGCGGCGAAGATATCGAAGCCTTCACGCTGGAGCGCCCGACGGAAATGATCGACCATATCGGGGTTGTCCTCGATCAGCAGGATGGTGCGCTGTGAGGGCATCACCGGGAGGTCCTGGGTGGTGCGGCGTTTATCCCGCGGCGGGGGCGGCGGTTCGGGCGCGGCCACAGGACGCGGTTGGGTGGCGTTGTCCTCGCCAGCAGCGATCTTGAGATCGATAGTGCGCCGCTTCAGTTCGGCGGGGACCGCAGACGGCGCATCCGAACTCGTGGCTGCGGGAGCATCGGGGGATGCCGCCGCTGGGGCCGGTTCCAGCGGGAGCATGATGCTGAAGGTCGAACCGACATCAACGGTGGAGCGCACCTGCATCACACCGCCCTGCATTTCGATCAGCGACTTGGCGATGGGCAGTCCCAGGCCCGTGCCGCCGACGGTGCGCGTCAGCGACGAGTCCACCTGGCGGAAGGCCTCGAACAAGAGCGGGATGTCCTTCTCGGCGATACCAATACCGCTGTCCACTACATCGACGCGGATCATCGGGCGCTTGTTGGCCGGATGGCTGTCCTGGTAGACCCGGATCGTGACCGCGCCCTCTTTGGTGAATTTACAGGCGTTCGAGACCAGGTTGAGCAAGACCTGACGAGTGCGGAATTCGTCACCGTAGGCTTTGGGCAGGCCGGGGGCCACTTCCAGACGCATCTCGACCGGACGGTCTTTGACCAGACCAATACCAATCGAGCGGACACCTTCGACGACGGGCTTGATGTCGAAGTAGTCGGGGTGCAGGTCCATCTTGCCGGCGCTGATCTTGGCCTGATCAAGGATGTCATTGATGAGGCCGAGCAGGTGCGTGCCGCTGTTGTAGATGGTGGAGAGGTCCTGCTCCTGCATTTCGGTGAGGGGGCCGTCGATGCCTTTCAGGATCACGCGGCTGAAGCCGATGATCGAGTTAAGCGGCGTCCGCAGCTCGTGGCTCATGTTCGCCAGGAAGTCGCTCTTGATCTTGTCCAGTTCGCGGAGCTGCTCGTTGGAACGCTGCACCTGATTGAGGAGGCGCGTGTTCTGAACGATGGTCGAGAGGCTGTTGGTCAGTGTACCGAGCAGGTTGGCTGTTTCGGCGTTGTAGGCTTCCAGGCGGCGGCTCTCAATGGCCATGACGCCGACCATCTGGCTGCCGGCGATCAGCGGCGCGGCGATGGC
>CAZKXW010000083.1:0-22195 GCA_964556745.1 uncultured Anaerolineaceae bacterium | reverse complement strand
AGCCGTGGTTTTTGGAGCGCCATCATCATCCCTCGTCAACCGCAGTCCGCTTTCATTATAGGACGAAAGCGGACTGCCTGTTCAGCGCGCTCAGTTGCGCAGCGGCTTGTTGGTCTGGAGCATGTGGGTGATGCGTTCCATGGTCTTGGGTTCTGTTACCAGACTGAGGAAGGCTTCCCGCTCCAGATCGAGAATATATTGTTCAGGAACCCAACCCGGCTCACTGATGGCTCCACCCGTCAGGATATAGGCCAGCTTGCGGCTGATGTGGGCATCGTAGTCGGTGGCATACCCAGCCTCGCGGAAGCCTTCGATGCCCAGCAGCAAGGCGGCATGGGCATCACGGCCAGCGGCATAGACCTTGCCGGGACGGCGCGGCGTGTAGCTGCGGGCCAGTTCCAGCGCGACCTGTTTGGCTTCGCCGAGGAGGTGGGCCCGGTTCATGACGATGCGGTCATCGGCAGCCAGGAAACCCATATCGCGGGCTTCTTTGGCGCTGGTGCTGACCTTAGCAGTGGCGATGGCTTCAAAGGCCTTCTGGAGGTGGGGCAGCGCATCCGCATTGGGATGGGCAGCCATGACCGGGCTGACGACGCGGCGGAGCATCTCTTTGCAGCCACCACCGGCCGGGATCAGGCCGACGCCGAGTTCAACCAGACCGGCGTAGAGTTCGGCGTGGGCGACGGTCTTGGTGCCGGACATGAGCAGCTCAGTGCCGCCGCCGAGGGCCATGTTGAAGGGGGCGGTCACGACCGGCTTGCTGTGGTAGCGCATGGCCTGGGTCAAGTCCTGGAGCGCCTTGATTGAGCCTTCGAGTTGATCCATGAGGCCACTTTGAACGGCCATGACGACCATGAAGACATTAGCGCCGATGCAGAAGCGTTCACCGTCGTGACTGACGACGAGGGCGTCAAAATCGGTGTTGAGGAGATCAAGCGCCTTGTAGCCCATATCGACCAAATCGGCATCAATGGTGAAGGCCTGACTGTGGAATTCCCAGAGGGCGACGCCATCGCCCATATCAAGGATGCTGGCACTGCCGTTGGCGGCAACAACTTTGTTCTCGGCACGGAGGTTGGCGACGGTGATTTCGCGCGGGTCGTGTTCGAGCGCCACATAGCCGCCGATCTGGGGGCTGTAGTAGGCGATGACACGGCCTTTGTTGTCGCGGCGATAGAAGGTATGCTGGCCGCTGGCGACCATCTGCTTGACCCACTCGGCCACGGGATAACCAGCCGCCTCAAAGGCTGGGATGGTCTCGGCGACACCGATGGCGTCCCAGATTTCAAACGGCCCCATCTGATGGCCGAAGCCCCACTTCTGGGCGTTATCGACATTGAGGATAGTTTCGGTGATCTCCGGCACACGGTTGGAAGCATAGGCCAGATAGAAGGCATGGAGATGCCAGAGGAGCTGCCCAGCGCGGTCGGTCTCGTTGATGAGCAGGCGGATGCGTTCGCCGAGGGGTTCGACCTTGCGGTGCTTGCCGACGCTTTCAAAGCGCGGATTGCGCGGCGCTTCGTATTCCATCGTCTCCAAGTTCATCGGCCAGAATTCTTTATCGCCGTCAGAACCTTTGACGGTCTTATAGAAGCCCTGGCCGGTCTTGTTGCCGAGCCAGCCGTTATCGAGCATCTTCTGGCTGAGGGCGACCGCCTTCGGATGATTCAGCACCTCACGGGCAGGATCATCGGGGATGGCCGGGTAGAGGTTGCGAGCGACGTGAACGGCCACATCGAAGCCAACGAGGTCGTTGAGGCGGAAGGTGGCAGTCTTCGGACGGCCAATGAGCGGGCCGGTGAGGGAATCGACTTCCTCCACGGTGTAGCCATTGTCGAGGGCGTAGTTCATGACCTGCATCCCGGACATGGACATGAAGCGGTTGCCGATGAAGTTAGGGCGATCCTTGCAGATGACGACGCCTTTCCCCAGCACACGTGTGCCAAATTCGACCATGAAGCGGACGGCTTCGGGGTCAGTTTGGTCGTGTGGGATGACTTCCAGCAGCTTGAGGTGGCGAGGCGGGTTAAAGAAGTGCGTGCCCATAAAGCGGCGGGTGAGATCCGGGCCGAAGCCTTCGGCGATGGCGGCGATGGGCAGGCCAGAGGTGTTGGTCGTGATGAGGGCATCGGGGCGGGCGAATTCGATGAGCTTGGCCATCAGGCTGCGCTTGACATCGAGGCGCTCGACGACGACTTCGATGATCCAATCAGCGCCAGCAACTTTCGGCAGGTCGTCATCGAGGTTGCCGACATGGATGCCTTCAACATCGGATGCCGAGAAAACCTGCGGCGGCCGGGAGGACTGAATCTTCTTGAGGTTGTCCAGGACGATGGCATTGCGGCGAGCGGGTGGATCACCAGGCTGCGTGCCTTTGGCGGGGATGTCGAACAGGGTGGTTTCGACCCCGACGCCTGCCAGCAGCGTGGCGATCCCGCTGCCCATCGTCCCAGAACCGATGACAGCGGCCTTACGAATAGAGTACGGCATGGATTTTCAAGAGCCTCACAATCTTCTAGTAAAGGATCGATCTCCGAGCCAGAAAAAGGCGGACGGGCAGCAGTCTGTCCATCCGCCTCACAATCAAGCGAGTTCGTGGCGCGAGTAGCCCAGGAGACGGCGGGCGATAATCAGGGTATTGATCTGATCAGTGCCTTCGTAAATCTGGGCGATCTTGGCGTCGCGCATCCACTTCTCGGCCAGCCATTCGCGGCTGTAGCCCATCACCCCGAGGATTTCGACGGCTTTCTGGGCGACAAAGGCTGACGCGCGGCCAGCCTTGAGCTTGCACATGGAGGCTTCCATAGGGTTGGAGAGTCCTTCATCGAGCATAGAGACAGCGCGGAGGGTCAGGAGATAGGCGGCTTTCATCTGAGCTTCCATCTCCAGCACATCGCGCTGGATGGCGGTCAGCTTGTGATAGGGCAAGCCGTAGGGGATTTCAACGCCATTTTCGGCCAGCTTCTCCTTGACGAATTCGAGAGCGGCGCGGCCGACGCCGAGGGCGCTGGCAGCGACCATCGGGCGGCTGGCATCGAAGGTCGCCATCGCGCCCTGGAAGCCTTTGTTATCGCGGCTGGCCTGAACTTCACTGCTGCCGAGGATGTTATCGGCAGGGATGCGGGCGTTGTGAAAGAAGATGGCGGCGGTATCGCTGGCGCGGATACCATGTTTGTATTCGACTTTGCCGATGCTGACGCCGGGCGTACCGGCTTCAACGACGAAGGATTTGATGCCCGCGCGGCCGGCGTGCTTATTGACGGTGGCCCAGACGATGCACAGGCCGTTGGACTCTTCGAGCGCCAGCTTGCCACTCGTGATGAAGATTTTCTGGCCGTTGATGATCCACTCGTTGGTTTCTTCGTCGAAGTGCGCAGTGGTCGCCATGGCAGAGTTATCGGAACCCGCGCCTGGCTCGGTGATCGCCATGGCGCCCCAGACGGGTTTATCGCCCTCGGCGAAGCGTTGAAGGAGGCGGAGCTTCTGCTCGGTTGTGCCGACGGCTTCGATGGCCGCGCCACCAAGGGCGGGCGTCGGCAGACACAGGTAAATGCCGACATCGCCCCAGGAGAGCATCTCGATCTGAAGCATCAGGCCTAACATGCGGGTTCCGCCACGTTTGGATTTCTTTTCGCCGCTGCCCCCGTTGGTGGCTTCGCCCTGCTGACGGAGTTTGTCGAGGGCGGCTTTCTGCTGATCGCGCAGGATGGGCCACATCTGTTCAATGAAGACGGTCGGTCGTTCGTGTTCGTTTTCGTCCAACTGGCGCGAGAAGGGGCGCATGGTGGTCTCGGCCATCCATTTGACCATCTGAGTCTGCTGCTGGATGAATTCGGGGATTTCGAAATTGATGGGCATATCTGAACCTCCACCTGATTACACTACATGTTCTGAAGACTGTTCGGTGAGCGCGGCCAGGCCATCGCATGAGCCGGAGCAGATAGGTGGTTTTGCACCGCCAGACACTACAGTGTCCGACTGCCGAAAAGCCGTGTCCACTGAAGGGACAGGGCAAACCGCGATATCCATTCCGTTCACAAAAGACCCTTTCGTGCCCATACATCCTTGTCGAAGTCAGCAATTCACCTTCATCAAGGTCGTCACGTCAGACGATTGCCATCCCGGTGAAGGTTGGGAAGCCGCGGCCATTCCGCAGCCAGCGCTCAACCGGGTATTCGCGGATAAAACCGTAGCCGCCAAGGACCTGGACGCCGCTGTCGCAGACCTTGAGAACCATCTGATCGGCATACTGTTTAGCAAGATACGCTTCGCGGGTGGCGTCCTCGCCCTGGTCGAGCTTCCAGGCAGCTTCCCAGGCCATCAGACGGGCGGAGTCGACTTCCAGGGCCATCTCGGCCAGCATGAAGGCGATGGCCTGATTCTGGGCGATGGGCTTGCCAAACTGGACACGCTCTTTGGCGTAATCGCGGGCGTATTCCATGGAGGCCCGGCCCACACCGACAGCCAGTCCTGCCAGAGCGACCCGCTGGCGGTTCAGGAGCGTTTCGTAGTTGATTCCGACCGCGCCGCCGAGTTTGGCGGAAGCATCCAACTCAACGTCGTTGAAGTGGACGCGGAAGGTCGGCAGGGCACGGAGACCCATGAGTTGTTCGCGCTTCTCGACGACCACGCCGGGCGTGTCCTTCTCGACCAGATAGGCGCTGGGCTGGCCGGTTTCGGCATCGCGGGCATAGACCAGCATCCAGATCGATTCGTCGGCCAGGGGGACATAGGCCTTAACGCCGTTCAGTCGCAGCTTGCCGTCGGCGGCTGAGGTGGTGGTCGCCAGTTCGTGGGGGTCGAAAAAGACGCCGGGTTCCAGCAGAGCGGCGGTCATGGGCACAAAGTCTTCTTCAAGGAGCAGCGGCAAGAGCTGCTCGCGCTGCTCAGCTGTGCCATAGAGGACGACAGGATAGGCCAGCAGCGCGGGAGTGAGAATGTGCATGGCGGTGGCGAGGTCGCCATAGGCGAGTTCCTCGGCAGCCAGCACGCCAGTGACGGCGCTCATCTCACCGAAGCCGCCCAGTTCGGCCGGAATGGCCGAAGGAATCAGGCCGATCTGCCAGCCCGTCTTAACGACGTTCAGGGCGGGTTCGCTGGCTTCATCGGCATCGTGGGCGGCGGGGCGGACGGAACTGGTGGCATAACGGTGAACTGAGTCGAGCAACAGGCGCTGCTCTTCGGTGGGTGTAAACGAGACCATGACGACTCCTTATCCAAGTCTGAGCAAGGGATAGACACAGCGTAAAGAGCTGGGGTGCGCTTGTGCCCCGTGATCGAACGGGTGAAAGCGGATGGGATCAATGCCGGACGGGCAGAAGCCCATTCCTCGGGCGGTGAAATCACAATGAAGAGGCAGCGGCCAGGATGCGGGCATGGTTCAGGCTGCCTGGGATTGACGCCAGAAGGCGAAGGCGAACAAGGGCATCCCGACCAGGAAGAACAGGCCGCGGATGGCGATCAAGCCGGGGTTGGCAACGCCCAGGACGCCAACCAACGGGAACAAAAGCATCAGCGCCACGATCAACATATCCAGCGGGGCGCGGCGGGGATGCACCAGTCCAAAGGTCAAGAGTGTTGCAAAAGCAGCCATCCATTTGAGGTTGGTGATGACATAAACCAGAGGCAGATCGGGCGCGCTCAGGGGCAAGCCCGCCTTCGCGCCGAGGGCATAGGTGATGAAGAAGGCGTTCTCGGTCGCGTCTAGCACAGCGGTGAGGACACCCATCAGCAGCGCGATCTGGGCGAAGGGACGGGCGTGATCGACGACGCGGAGGTAGAGGCCGATGAAGACGACCAGATAGCTGATAATGAAGAGCGAATCGGAACCGAAGAATCCCAGTGTCGTATCGGTATGGTCATTGGTGGCAAGGACGAACTGGTCGAGGGGAATCGGATAGCCGGGTTGAATCTGGACGCCAGGGGGCAGCGAAAAAGCAGATACGGCCTGGAGGATGGCTGCGACGAGAGCGGCGAGAGCGGCGACTGCGGCCGCTTGGAACATCAGCTTACGATCCACAGACACACCCCCTTTCTATCCGCCGAGAATTACAGGCCGCCGGCGACTTCAAGCACCTGGCCGGAAACGTAGTTGGACAGCTCGCTGGCGAAGAACAGCAGTGGTCCAGCGGCTTCCTCAGGCGTCCCAGCACGCCCGGCAGGGATCATCATGAAGGCCATCTGGCGCATCTGGTCAGGGATGCCGAGTTTGATCCTGCGGCCCTCGCGTTCGGTGAAATCGCCCTTCTCATCGGCCTGGGTCAGGCGGGTGTCGATGAAACCGAAAGCGACAGCGTTGACCTGAATATTGAACGCGCCCCACTCTTTGGCGAGCGTTTTGGTGACGCCGATGATACCGGCCTTGCCGGCGGCATAATTCACCTGACCAACGTTGCCACGTGTCCCGGTGGTGCTGCTGATGTTGATGATTTTGCGCGCCCGCGCCGCGCCGGTCTGGTCTTTCTCTTGCTTGGCAGCCTCGCGCATATAGGGAACGGCGGCGCGGATCAAGCGGAAGGGGGCAGTGAGATGGATGGCCAGCATGGCGTCCCACTGCTCATCGCTCATCTTGTGGAGCATCCCGTCCCAGGTGTAGCCGGCGTTGTTGACGAGGATGTCGATGCCGCCATAGGTATGGACAGTCTGACCAACGAGTTCTTCGATACCGGCCGGGTCGGTCACATCAGCAGGGACGGTCAGTGCCGCGCCGCCCGCCGCGCGGATGGCTTCGGCGGTTTGCTGGGCAGGAGCAGGGTCAATATCGGTGACGACGACTTTCGCGCCGTGTTGGGCGAACAGCAGGGCGGCCGCCGCGCCGATCCCACGTCCGCTGCCTGTGATGATGGCAACCTTGTCGTTTAAGAGCTGCATAGGAGCCAACCGTCCTCTCTGGACGCTGCCGATCTAGGGTTTGAGGGCACGCAGGAAAGTCTCGGCCATCATGTCGGCGATCTGTTCGCCGTTCAGACGACCGGTGGGGCGATACCAGACGCCGACCCAGTTGTGCGCTCCCAGGATGGTCTTGGTGAAAATACCGACATCGACTTCGCGGAAGCTGCCGTTGGCGATGCCTTCGCGGATGACATGACGGAACCAATTTTCGAATTGGTCACGGCGGGCAAAAAAGCTGTCGCGGCGCGCAGTAAATTTCGCGTGAGCAGCGGTTTGGGCTTCTCCCGCTGAAGGTGATCTCGTGTTGATGAGTGAGCGGATCTCGAAGACCATAGCCGCGCCGACGGCAGTATGCTCGGTCAGGCCTACGATGTGGGTCTGGATCATACGGCGGAGCTTGAGAGCGCTCGGCAAGTCCGAGAGAGCGATGGGTTCGATTTGGCGGAGGACATGTTCCAGCCCGGCTTCCAGCACGGCCAGAAGGAGTTCATCCTTATTGCGAAAATGATGGTAGAGGCTGGCGGCGGTGAGGTTGACGACAGCGGCGATGTCCTTCATGGTGGTCGATTCGTAGCCATTCCGCTGCAAGACATCTGCGGCTGCGACGATGATATCGTCCCGACTCACGGACTGATCAGCCGGTTTGCGCGCCAAAATAGCAATCCTGAAAAGTGTGTTCTGCAAAATAATCTAACGAAGATTAGATTATCAAGTCTGATGCTCTGTTGTCAAGTTGTCGGACAGGCGAAAGCGCCTTATAGTTTGCTGAGACAATAGCGAGATTCGTAAAGAAATCGAGGGCCTTATGCCGCGTCGGAGTCGGTGGATCATGGCCGGGCTGATGGCCGCCATCTCAGGAATGGTCGGGGCAGTGCTGCTGCGCCGCCGACCGACTGCCCCCATACCAGATGGGATCGTCGCCGATATGGAGCCGGTTTCGACTGGAGCGCGGGCAGCGGACACCGGGGCCGGGACGATGGAACAGATGCAGCCTACTCTCCTACCCTCGGTAACATGGGGGTGGAGGATCGAAGTGACCCTGGTGATGGCGCTGGCCGGACTGATGTGCCTGATCCTGGCACAGCAGTCCATCCTGCAATCACGCTGGCCGGTCACGCCGCTGGCGCTGTATCTAGTGGGTATCCCGCTGCTGCTGCCGCTTGCAGTATGGGCAGGGGATCAACGGGTGGAGAGAAGTCTGCTGCCACAGGGAAACAGCGGCAGCGATGTTCAAAAGCCAGCGGGGCGCAGCCTGAGTCCATACTGGATTGCAGGGGTGTTCTTTTTGCTGGTGGCGGTCGTGATGGGACTGCCCAGCCCTGGGAGTGTGTTGTTTGGAGCGGCATGGCTGCTGGGGGTAGGCTGCTTCCTGATCGCGGGACTGGGCTTGAATGGCGGCGCATGGGCGCAAGGCTGGACAGCGGCGCGGCGAAGCTTGAATCGAATTGAGGTGGGCGGGCTGGTGGCGACGATGGTGCTGGCGGCGCTGCTCCATTGGGTCGCGCCTGGGCCGCAGACTCGGCTGCCAAGTCATGATGTGGCCCTCAATGGCAGCAGCCTCGTTACCGAGACGACAGGGCCGCTCTACTCTCTGGTCGCGCGCGGCGCCACCGATCTGTCCGGGTTACAGCGAATAAGCGGAATATTGGCGGTGCTGATTATCCCGGTGACCTATCTGCTGGGGCGGCGGTTGGATGGCTGGCAGACGGGGGCGCTGGCGGCGGGATTGGTCAGCGTGAGCGGATGGACGCTGGCACTGGGGAAATCGGGCGAGGCTTTCCCGGCACTAGCAGTGATGGGCGGTCTGGTGATACTGAGCATTTTACCGACACCTCGCTCACAGCGGGCGTGGGGGGTATCCGGCGTGATAATCGGAATCGCGGCCCTGGTCTCGCCTCTGGCAGTGGGGCTGAGTCTGCTGCTGCCTCTAGCAGCGGTGGTGAGTGGGATGAATGACTCATCCGCGCAGAGTCTTGGAGGGCGTGGAGCGGCCATGCTGCGAGCGCTGAGCCAGACAGTCCTCCCCGTGGTTATTGGCGCGGCGGTTGCGCTGCCGATCTGGGTGCTGCCACGAACGGCTGTGCCAACTCTCCAGACAGACTATGAGACAGGATTAAACCGGGGAGTGCTGCTGGTCGAAAGCGGAGCGAGCGCAGTGCTGATGTTCAACCTGACAGGCGATCCCAACCCGCTGCATGGGTTGGCGGATCGACCGGCCTTCGGGCCGGTGCTGGCGGCGGCGTTCATCGTTGGGATGACGGTGCTGGCCGCACAGTGGGGCAGCCCGAACCGCAAGCTGGCTCAACTCATCCTGATTGGGCTGGCAGTGGCGCTGATCCCGTCAGCGCTGCTGATCGAGCCGCCATACCGGTATCCTGATCTTCAGCGGGCGGCGGCGGCGCTGCCGGTCGGAGCGGTCATCGCGGGGTACGGGCTGGCGCAAATCCTCAAGCTGATTCAGGCACGGTTAGGAGTGGCGGGTTTGGCGCTGGCGGCTGCGCCGCTGGCTGTGGCTCTGGCGCTGACGGCAGGCGACGCCATTCAACACTACACCGACAAGGGACTGCCTGGCTATGAACAGGCAGCTTTCAGCTATTGGCAGCTGGCGCAGCCGCCGCGCTGATGGCCGCTGGGCGAATGTTAAGAAGCCTGGATCAGCAGGTTTCCTCAGTTCACAAATACGGCTTGGGACAGTACAATCAGCCGGACAAACAAGCAGGAGGCTCCTGTAATTCACTCATGGTGGAAACCCGCTGGTCAAGTTTTGACCTGATCTTCTTCGACTGCGACAGCACTCTGTCAGCCATCGAGGGCATCGACGAACTGGCGAGACATAAAGGCAAAGAATGGCGTGTGGGCGTGCTGACCGAGAAAGCCATGAACGGCGATCTCGATCTGGCCGAGGTCTACGGTAAGCGGCTGCAAGCGATCCGTCCGACGCGGGGTCAACTGAACGCGATTGCCGAACGCTATTGGGAAACGCTGGTGCCGGACGCCGAGGCGGTGATCGCGGCGCTGCGTTTATTGGGCAAGCAGGTGTTCATCGTCAGCGGTGGGTTGGCCGAACCAGTGCGGGCGTTCGGCAAGCGGCTGGGCGTCCCGCCGGAGAACATCCGCGCGGTAGAACTGGAATATAATGAACTTTCCGGGGATTGGTGGCGGTATTACCAGCCAGAAACGCAGCATCGGCAGACGTATCTGGATTACGACGAAGGGCCGCTGACGGTATCAAGCGGCAAGCCCGCCATCATTCAGGCATTGGCCGGGGACAAGCATGGCCGTCGTCTGATGGTGGGAGACGGTTCATCCGATCTGGCGGCCCGGCCCGTGGTCGATCTATTCGTCGGATTCGGCGGCGTGGTCTCGCGCGAAAAGGTGCGAAGCGGAGCAGACGTATTCATCAGCGCCAATTCGCTGGCGCCGGTGCTGGCACTGGCGGCCGGCCCGTCAGGCTATGGGAGGCTGGTGAATACGCCTTATCAGCGGATCTTCGAAAAAGGGCTGGCGCTGGCTCGCAGCGGCGGCATGAATATCAACCGACCCGAGCTTCAAACAGCATTCGACAAGGCATTCCCGACTCCATGACACTCCCTGCCCCTTTCAAAGCGATCATCTTCGACATGGACGGTCTGCTCGTGGACTCCGAGGTTGTGTGGTTCGAAGCGGAGACAGCCACTTTCGCTGCACGCGGGGTCACGCTCGCCCCGGAAGTCCGCAACCAATTTACCGGACTGCGGAACGACGAATTCATCGATGGGTTGATTCGGCATTACGGGCTGGCAAGTGAACAGCTGAGTATGCAGCAGGAAGTGCTGGACCGGATGCAAGCGCTCATCCCAGAGAAAGTCAAGCCTAAGCCGGGCGCAGCGGAACTTATCGAGTACATCGTGGCCAACCGGATTCCGACCGCCATCGCGTCTAGTTCACCGATGCTCATGATTGATACCGTGGTTCAGAGCCAGGGCTGGACAGATGTTTTCACGATTCGATGCTCCGCTGAGGGTCTGCCGAGGGGTAAACCTGCGCCGGATGTATATCTGCATACAGCGGAAATCCTGGGTATTGAGCCAAGGCACTGCCTGGCATTGGAAGACAGCGCGAACGGCGCAAAAGCCGCCATTGCTGCCGGAATGACCTGCTACGTCGTTCCTGATCTATCACACAGCAAGGTTAGTGATTTTGAGGGCGTGGTCGATGAATTGTTCGACAGCCTTCATACGGTTCTGTATCGACTGCGTGGGAAGATATAGGCAGTACAAGGCATGCGTTCTATGCCCCAACGTCAAGTGGCCGCCTGGCTCGTTCATCTGTACACCGCATCGGGCGGCGTGATCGGGATGTTCGCGCTCTACGCGGCGGCGCAGGGGCAGACAAGGGTGGCTTTCCTACTGCTGGCCATCACGATGCTCATTGATGGCACGGACGGGATACTGGCACGGCGAGTGAATGTCCGGCGAGCCCTGCCGAACTTCGATGGCTCGATGGTAGACAACGTGATCGATGTGTTTACCTATGTGTGGATTCCGGTGTTCATCATCTGGCAGCAGGAGCTGCTGCCGCATCCGGCCTGGACAATTGTGCCGATTCTTTCGGCGCTGTACGCCTACGGCCAGACGAACATGAAGTCGGAGGATGCGTTCTTCATCGGTTTTCCGAGCTACTGGAACGGAATCGCGTTGTATCTGTACTGGTTGCGACCGGAGCCAGTCATCGCAGTCCTGATGGTGCTGCTCCCCGGCATTCTCTCGTTTATCCCGACGCGGTATCTGTATCCGAGCAAGAATCCTCTTTGGAGCAAAACCAACTGGATTCTGTCGCTCATCTGGGGAACGCTGATTCTCTATTTGCTGCTCCAAGAATCGCCCGATCGCCAACTGGTGCTGCTCAGCCTGGTGTATCCCATCTTCTATATGCTGAGCAGCTTCTACGTGGATCGGCGGCTGCGGTTGGGCAAACCGCTGCCGAATCGCTGAGCTCAAGAACAGACAGCGACCTTACACACCCTCTCCTCAAGTAACCTGGTCTGCAAAGCGCGGCCTGTATTGACTCTGGTATGGCGCTATGCTAGACTTCCTCCACTCAATTCGCCGCCTAAACCACGCGCGAATAGCGTCACTATTGAGAAGGGTGGAAGGGCTATCAGCTCAATCAATTATCGCGTCAACGAGCAAATCCGCGCCCGTGAAATTCGTCTGATCACCGATACGAACGAAAACATCGGCGTGATCTCAACACGGCAGGCGCTCCAGTTGGCGGAAGAACGAGGTTTGGATCTCGTCGAGGTGTCACCGAATACGGAACCGCCGGTGTGCCGCATCATGGACTTCGGTAAGTTCCAGTACGAGAAGCGCCGACGCGAACGTGAGGCCAAGAAACAGCAGAAGGTCATCGAGGTCAAGGAAATCCAACTGCGGCCCAAAACGGACTCGCACCATCTTTCGTTCAAGGTCCGAGACGCCCGCAACTGGATACGTGAAGGCATGAAAGTGCGGGTACGCGCCCGCTTCCGTGGCCGAGAGCGGGATTATCCCGATATTGCCATGCAGCGGATGCTGGAGATTGCCAAGGATTTGCAGGATGTGGCTGTGGTGGAACAACCACCGCTCATGGATGGGAACACTATGCTGATGGTTCTGGCGCCCGCACCAGATAAGAAGAAATAACGCTGGAGCAAAATCGTGGGTAAGCTGAAGAAATATAAGATCAAGACTCATAAGTCAACGGCCAAGCGTTTCCGCGTGACGGGCACGGGATTGGTGATGCGTACCAAGCAAGGCAAGAGCCACTTCCGCCGCCGCCGCTCCAGCCGCCATCTGCGCCAGCTTGATAAGCTGACGGGATTGAGCAGCAGCGTGGTTGCCAAGAAGGTCAAGCGTCTGGCCCCGTACCTGAGCAAGTACCGTCAGAACCCAGGCCGTTAGAACAAAGTCAAGTTGATGCACCCGGGGTACTGCTCCGGGTGATTCTTGTTTGAGGAGCGAAGGCAATGTCCAGAACGAAGACCGGCTTTGTACGCCGCCGGTGGCACAAGAAAATTCTGAAGCACATGAAGGGTGCGTGGGGCACGCGGCACAGTCTGCACCGCCGCGCCAATGAAGCCATGATTAAGGCGTTCTTTTACGCCTATCGGGATCGCCGGCAGCGCAAGCGTGACCTGCGCCGTTTGTGGATCGTCCGCATCAACGCGGGAGCGCGACTCAACGGGATGAGCTACAGCCGCTTGATGTACGGCCTGAAGAACGCGAACGTCGAAGTAGACCGCAAGATGCTGGCCGATATCGCCGTGCGTGACCCGCAAACATTCACCAAGATCGTCGCGTTGAGCATGCAGAATCCGACGCCGACCAGCGTTGCGTCTCCCCCGGTAAGGCTGCGTGTTCCGCTTGCGCGGATGATGGTCGAGGAAGTCGCAGAAGAAGTGCCTGCTGAACAGGCGCCGATTCGCATCCGCGCCACTCCAAAGCCGAAAGTCGAAGCGACCGTTGAACCGAAGGTCGAAGCCGAAGCGCCGGCTGCTCCACAAGCGGAAGTCCAGCCTGTCGTCGAGGAATCAGCCCCGAAGGCACGCGCCAGCCGTAAGAAGAGCGCAGGCGATGATCTGACGGTGGTTGAAGGCATCGGGCCGAAGATCGCGGCCGCACTGGTCAGTGCGGGTATCGACACTTTCGACAAGCTTGCCCATGCTTCGGAAGATGAGCTGCGTAATGCTCTGGAGGCGGCTGGCCTGCGCTTCGCGCCGAGTCTGCCAACCTGGTCGAAACAGGCGGCTTATGCCGCGCAGGGCGATTTCGATGGTCTCAAGGCTTATCAGGACACACTGACAGGCGGCCGCGAATAAGCAAGCCCAGACCGAGCACGAAATCTAACGAGCGGCCTGAAAGCCGCTCGTTTTGATTCACAGGAGCCCGTTTCGGTCGGCGTATGGACCTTTGAAGCGGAGGAGATACTTGGGGAACTTGACGCCGAGTTCGCGGCGCAGCACAGCAGCATGGTCAAGGTAGTGTTCGAGTGCCGACCAGTAACAGTGATAAATGGTGGGATATGAGCTGGCATGACCGCTGTACGGGAATGAGAGTTCTTCATCGCTCAGGCGCTCCAGCCTGACAATCAATTCACGGCGGGAGGACTCACAATCGCTCAACTGCCTTCGATAACTGTATTTGCGGCGCTTCTTCGCCATTTCTTCATTAAGAGCGTCATCATCGACCGGATTCGTTGACCAGAACGGATCGCCCGGTTCGTCCAGCATGACATGAATGGTGTGAAGGTAGTAACTGTCTCCATCGGCCAAGTGGCCCAGGACATCCTTGAGCGTCCAGTGCCCACAGACCAGACGGGTGTCACGCTCAGACTCAGCCACCAGATCGGCGCTGGCGGCAAAGTCCATATGGGCCGCTTCCAGGGCAGCCTGGAGAATGACGCGCGGCCCGGCTTCAGGCTCCCGCTTGAGCTTGCGCCGCCACTCGCGCAGATCCTCGTGATGGCCGTCGTCATGGAGGAACCGGGCGCGAGTCCAAGCACGGATGGTTGAACGGATCGTTCCAGTCTTGCCGCCGAACTTCCAGGGATAACGGCGCTGGCGATCCATGTCAGCAGGCGAGACATCGGCAAGAGCCTTGAGAAAGCGGCTGCGAGCCGCCATCATGTACTCGACTGAGCCTTCCAGCGACCAATTCCCGACTCGTTCATGCAGCAGATGATCGCGGATGTCGGTGAAATCGACGCCAGCTGTGCCGATTTCGCCGCTCAGGGCCAACGGAATGGAACGGGCAAACAGATCGTCGTACTCGCCCAGATGCGCCAACATATTGGCGGCTGTCCAATCGCCATAAACTGGGATCTTCATCAAGGCATCTTCACTAACGCCAATGAGTTCGCGCAGCAAGCGGGAACGGTTAGCGGCCATGCGGGCAATTAAGAGGTTCTTGTCGGTCATGAAGCAGTATCCCGTAGTGAGGGAAGGACAATACCATTACGATTACAGATGAGTATAGAGAAGAACGCGGAAAGACAAAAGCCGGACAGGCGGCGGGCATTCGGGTGCAATGCACTAAAGTGGATATAATGCTTGGCATGATAACCAGTCCACAAAACGAGAAGGTCAAATTAGCACGAGCGCTGCAATCTTCAGCTCGGCAGCGTCGCAAAGAAAACAAGATCGTGTTGGAAGGCGCGCGTTTGATCCGTGATGCGCTGGCTGCCGGGTACATTCCGCTGTATGTGCTGGTCACTCCGACGCTGCGCGATGAGGGATTAGTCAAAGCGCTGGCCTCGAAAAACATCGAAGCCCTGATAGTTAGCGACGCGGTGATGCGCCATGCCAGTGATACCCAAGAACCCCAGGGCGTGCTGGCGGTCTTTCGACAGCCGCGCCTCAAGCTGTCAGCCCAGATGGAACATATCCTGATCCTAGATGCTGTCCGCGATCCGGGCAACCTCGGTACAATTCTGCGAACTGCGGCCGCGGCAGGGATCGATGCCGTGCTGCTCGCCCCGACCTGCGCCGACCTCTATAATCCGAAGACGCTCCGCAGCGGGATGGGGGCCCACTTTCGTATCCCGGTGATGGATGCGGACTGGCCGCAGATCGAAACAGCCTGCGCGGATCGAAGGGTGTATCTGGCTGACGGGAACGGAAATACTCGGTATGATTGTGCCGATTGGTCAGGGCGGTGGGCGATCATCATCGGCAGCGAAGCGCATGGCGCGGGCAGCGAGGCACGTCGATTAGCGCATCAGCTTATCGCCATCCCGATGGCGGCGCAAACCGAGTCGCTGAACGCATCGGCGGCAGCGAGCATCATCCTGTTTGAAGCCCGCCGCCAACAGCAATCCCGGTAGGTTATGTGTACATAAGGATCAGAGCGATGTGGAGAATAGGTCTCTATGTCCTCGTTCTGGCCGCATCCCTCATCATCATGACCTTTAGCTCGATTGCGGCCGGTCAGGTGTTGGGCAGCATTCCGAACGGGCTTGAGGCTGAAGAAAGCTGCGTCCTACCCTGCTGGAACGGGATCCGCCCTGGGGAAACCACAGTGATCGAGGCTGACTCGATCCTGCGCGGTCTGGGTTACGATCTGATCGGCCCAGATGCCAGCGTCGCAACGACCAACAACTATGAGTCGATCTACCCAGTGCCGATCTGTCAGGTAGGGTTGGGGCGGGCGCGGATTCTCAGCGCCCGCATTTCCGAGATCACGCTCCAGTTCTGCGAGGATACCGCGCTGGGGCACCTCAACGAATTGGTGGAAGGTCCGGAGAGTTTTATCCCGTATGTGTCAATGCTGAGCTATCACAAAGGCGAGGTGATCGTTATACTGCGGTCGGAAATCTGCCGCACGCCGCTGACCCCACACAATCCAATCCTGTTCATCAGCCTGACACAACCAATTTCACAAACGCAGACCAACAGCGCCATCAGCGCTGAACTCGCCACACAGCGCGAGGAGAACTCGACGCTGCTGCCGTGGGAAGGGTATCTTCCGTTGTGGCGCTACAACCAGCTTTACCCTGGCCGGGTGGTGTGCTGAGCGAGGTCGTTCTGCGCCATTGAATGCTACACAGGTTCACTTTCGTGGAAACTTTTACGACATTGTTTCGCCGTTTTGACAATTCATTAACAATACCAAAAGCGTGTAGAGTGCGTGGACGCTATAATCCGATTAGGGAATCTAATTTCCATTAAGTTGCATCATTCATTAGGAGGCGAAAGTATGAAACGAGGTTTGATTCTGGCCATGCTGCTGATGCTCGTCATCAGCGCCCTCTCGGTTTCTGTGGCTGGCGCACAGAACAACCGCCGTGAGTGGTTAGTGATCTCTGCGAACGGTACCACGGGGATCGCTGTGATGAACGCTCAGGCCCGTATGGCCGGCGGCGTCGTCACACGCACGTTCAATCAGGTGGGCGTGTCGGTTGTTGTCAGCGGTGATGCGCGCTTCGCTAAGCGGATGGAAGCGTTGGGTCTGTTGGCTGCCCCCAATCGCATCGTCCGCAACGCCGAACCGCTCCGCACCTATGATGTTGCTTCGCCTGAATCTGCGCTCGGCCTGAGCAATACCTTTGCCCCACTTCAGTGGAGCCTGGGCGCGATCCGTGCGACCGAGGGTTGGATCAACGGCCGACGTGGCAATGGCGCAGTTGTTGCCGTCCTGGATGAAGGCTTCTTCCTGGATCATCCCGACCTGGCCGCTAATTTCCTTGTCAGTGAAGCTGCCAGCTTCGTCCCTGGCGAAACGGTTCAGTGGACAGCTGCTCCCGGCTTCAGCCACGGCACCCATGTCTCTGGCATCATCGCCGCGGTTGACAATACTACTGGCACGGTTGGTGTCGCCCCTGAAACGAAGATTGTTCCGATCAAGGTTCTGAGTGAACAGCTTGGCTATGGCCTGGACTCGTGGGTCATCGCCGGGATGCTCTACGCCTCGGAAATTGGCGTCGATGTGGTTAACATGAGCCTGGGCGGGACCTGCGACACGCAAGACCCAGATCGCCAGCTCGCCAAGGACTGCAAGGCCACCAAGAAGGTCTACGATGCGGTCGGCAACCTGATGCGCCTGCGCGGCGTCACCGTCATCGCTTCGGCGGGCAATGATGGGCTGAACTATGACCTGTATCCCAGCCTGGTCAAGCTGCCGGCGATGGCAACCGGTATCCTGAGCATTTCCGCAACTGGGCCAGAGGGTTGGGCAGTCTACCCGGTGGTTGACCCGCGCCGTCCGGCTTCCTACTCCAGCTTTGGGCACCGCCTGGTCGATTTCGCCGCGCCGGGCGGTGACTTCGCCTATCCGGGCAATGAAGGCTGTCTGATCGCGCCGCTGACTTCCCCCATCCCCTGCTGGGCGCTGGACATGGTGCTGTCGCCGTCGTTCGTCACCCCGACCCGCGCCTACTACTCGTGGGCAGCCGGGACGAGCATGGCCGCCCCGCATGTGGCTGGCATCGCCGCCCAGATCATCGGCGCGAATGGTGGCAGCATGGCCCCGGCGCTGGTGGAACGCCAACTGCGGCGCTGGTCGGAGAAGCTGTCGCCGAAGGACTTCTACGGTCGTGGGTTTACCCGGGCCAACTAGTCCTGCTTAACGGCTGTCTCCAAACTGCACATCTCAACAAACGGGCATCTCCAAGCGGGGATGCCCGTTTTGATTACGCCGTCAGCAGGAATGATCTGCCCCGCGTGCTTAGAAGCTGGGAACGGACTCGGATCGGAAGCGCAGCGCGGTTTCCACCACCATCTTGCCTAACTGATTCAGCCGATTGGCGGTTTTGGTATCGATGACGTGGCCGTCCGAGTCGAAGGCTTTGCCGGCGTGGTGGATCGGAACCGAGAGCGGTAGGGCAAATCCACGCAGCGAGTGAACGGCGTGAACCATCGCGGCGATGGAATTCACCGCGGCCTGATCACCGCCGGCGGTGGCGATCAGGCCGACGGGTTTGTTGTGCAGGTAAGGTCGCGGCGCGTCGGAGAGGTATTCGAGGTAGTCAAGCGCATTCTTGGTCAGGCCGGCCAGCGTGCCGTGATAGGCGGCGGTGCTAATGAGGAAGGCGTCGCCGTGTTTGATACGCCGAACGAAATCCTGAACGGACTCGTCAAGATGGTCCAGTTCGGCATCTGGCTCATACATGGGCAGACGGTAACGACGGAGATCGATCAGTTCAGTGACGGCTCCAGCAGTCCGGGCGGCTTCGAGGGCGTGCTGAAGCGCCCACAGCGAGGTCGAGTGTTCGCGCAGGGTTCCACCGATTCCGACGACGCGCACAGCGGTATTCATCCGTTCCATGATTCCTTCACAGCCTTTCAGGTGACGATAAAACCACGGTCGCTGATTAGACTCGGCAGATGATCCCTACCTTACCGAACGGCGCTTCAGAGTTTGATAAGAACTGCTATGAACTTGCAGGCGGCGGATCGTCGCGGCGCGATGCCTCCCGGGTGGACTGCTCCGTGATCCAGGCAATCAAGCGGGCGACGCTATCGCGCAGCGGTGCTTCCGATTGCTGGTGCTGCGCTTGTTCAGCAGCACGGCGCTCAGCCACCTGGCGGCGGATATCAGCCAAGCGCGCTTCATGACTATCGGTGATGGTGATGGGGAGCATTGAAGAGCGTCTCCTAAACTCGACTTCGGATATTCGCCCAGTATGCCCGCAAATACACCATCTCTACATCCGGCGCTGGGACGAACTCAGCCCTGTCCGAAAGTCGGAGGATAATCCGGCCCGACGTCCTTCACAGTTTGACCAACCCACGCTGCACAGCCAACCGGACCGCCTCGGTACGGTTGCCCGCATTGAGCTTGCCCAGGATTGAACTGACATAGAACTTGACGGTGCGCTCGGTGATGGTCAGTTCGATGGCGATTTCCTTGTTTTGCAGCCCACGCGCCAGCAACATAAGGACATGCTGTTCGCGGGGGGTGAGGGAATCCAATTCGGGTGAGCGGGACTCGCCGCTGACCTGGCGCAGGAGCTTGGAGGCTACCACCGGCTGAAGCAGAGAGCCGCCCGTATGAACGACGCGGATGGCGTTGAAGATGTCTTCGCGGGGCGCGCCTTTGAGCAGGTAGCCCTGCGCCCCGGCCTGTACCGCACTGACGATGCGCTCATCGGTGTCGAAGGCGGTGAACACAATTGAACGCACCGGAAGGCCAGAGGCGCGGATGTGGCGCAGGGCATCTACGCCATCCATCTCCGGCATCTCCAGATCGAGGAGGAGGATGTCCGGGTGAAATTGGCGGATGAGGGCAAGAGCTTCCTGACCGGTTCCAGCTTTGCCGACAACTTCAAAGTCGGGCTGTGTGCCGAGGATGGTGATCAGGCCATCGCGCACGATGGGATGGTCATCCGCCACGATGATCCGTATGGGGGCGCTCATTGGTGTACCTCCAACGGGACAGATACTTCGACGCGCGTACCTTCGCCGGGGCAGCTGCACAGTTCCAGGCAGCCGCCCAGGAGCCGTGTCCGTTCGTTCATTCCGACCAGGCCGTAGTGTCCTTCCGGGACGCGCTCCGGGTCAAAGCCGCGACCGTCATCTTCGATCACCATGCGGAGCGCGTCGGGCATCATCACCAACTGGACGGTGACGTGCTGCGCATAGGCGTGGCGGCCAATGTTGGTGAGGGACTCTTGCAGGATGCGGTAGAGGCCGACTTCGATCCGCGCCGGAAGCGGCGGAATCGTACCGATGACTTCGAGCGCCGCAGAGACTTTACGACGGGATTTCCATTCTTCGAGCAGGGAGCGCAGCGCCTCGTCCAGCGGTTTCCCCTGGAGCGGCGCGGCACGGAGATCCATTACCGAGCGGCGGGCTTCTTCCAAGTTGGCGCGGGTGAGGTGCAGCGCCTGGGTGAGCGCCTGCCGGATGCGCTCGGTCGAGGAACCGCTTTCCAGCAGGGCATCGGCAGTTTCGATCTGAAGAGCGATGGCCGTCAAGCCCTGGGCGAGGGTGTCATGGATTTCGCGGGCGAGTCGGTTGCGTTCCTCGCTGGCGCCGAATTCGACGCTGCGGGTGAAGAGCCGCGCCCGTTCAAGCGCAATCGCCAGCAGGTCGCCGACGAGATAGAGCAACTGCAGGTCCTCGTCGCAGAGGTCATCCCAGTCGGCGCTGACCACATTGAGAACGCCAAGCGGCTTGCCCTGGGCATTGAGAGGGATGCTGGCGTGCTGGCGCAGGCCGGCTGTGCCGACTGAGAGGTTTTCCAGGCGGCTGCAAGCAATGTTCTGAGGGACGGGGAGTTCAGCGTTTTCGTACATCCACAGGCAGTCACACTCACCGCCCAGGCGGCGGGGGTGATCAGCCAGGGCAGGCGGGAGATTCTGGGCAGCAGCCAGATAGGGTCTGGAGTCGTCGTCCAGCAGGTAAATCCAACTGGTCTGTAGGCCGAAGAGTTCGGCTACAGAGCGCAGGGCAACGTTCAGAGCGCGGGTGAGATCGACTTCCTGGTTGAGGGCTTTGGCGATGGCGTTCAGGACAGACAGCTCCTGGTTGCGCCGATGCAGTTTCTCGGTATCCGATTCGGCCCTAGATCGTGAGGACATGGGCATCCCTGGTGCAGCAGTTCTATCCCGGATTATATCCATTCGGGGGACGATCTGTACTGTCCAGTGGTACAGTGTGCCCTATAATGTGGGGTGAAAAACACGATTAGTTTAGCTTCGAGGAAGTCGTATGGACTCGACATCGCGGCCGGCGGATGGGGCCAAAGTTTATGAGATGCTCTGGGACTGCAAGTTCTGCGGGACGCGGAAGCTGCTGGGAAAGACGCACCGCTTCTGCCCGAACTGCGGAGCGCAGCAGGACCCCTCTGCCCGGTACTTCCCGGCAGATAATGAAAAGGTGGCGGTGCAGGATCATGTGTATGTGGGAGCGGATCGGATCTGTTCGGCCTGCAACAGCCTGAGTTCCGCCAAAGCGGAGTTCTGCGGGAACTGTGGAAAACCGCTGACCGGGGCGGCTCAGGCGCAGCAGGGCGCTTCCCGGACGGGTGACGAGGATGAGCAGTTCGCAGAGAGCGACAAGGTTTATCAGAAACCCAAGCCGTCGAGCGCTGCCGCGGCCCCTCAGAAGCACGGCTCCGGGTTGAAGCCGCTGCTGATCCTGGCCGTGGTGGCACTGGTGATCGGTGGGGGGATTTTCGCATTGACGCGGAGCCAGACCAACAGCGCCTACGTGACCGGGTTCCGGTGGGAGCGGAGCCTCAACGTGGAGCAGTTCCAGGCAGTTCCAGGAAAGGCCGATTGCAACGCTGTGCCCATCGGGGCGTACAGCGTCAACCAGCAGTACGAGCAGGTGGGGTCGCGGCAGGTTCCCGACGGGGAGACGTGCGCACGGGTGCAGATCGACCAGGGAGACGGGACGTTCCGTGAGGAGGAACGCTGCCAGACGACTTACCGAAGCGAGCCGGTGTACGGGTATGTGTGCTACTACCTGTTCAACACGTGGGTATTCGCGCGGACGGAGCGGCTCGAAGGGACGAAGGAACAGCCCCCCACATGGCCGACGCTGGGTTCCACGGGCAACTGCTTCACCTTGGGATGTGAGCGGGAAGGGAGCCGGAGCGAACGCTATTACCTGGCGCTGCGCTACGGGGACCGGGACTTCGAGTGCCCGGTGGAATACGGTCTGTGGGAGGAGACTACGCTGGAACGCGGCTTCACGGTGGAGGTGGGCAGCGTGCTGAAGGATGTACGGTGTGGGACGTTAAAACCAAGTTCATAGTTCGTAGTGGATAGTTTATCGAGATAGCCATTAGTGGTGCATCTGGTAAATCGTCGAGAAAAACAGGGGGCTGCGGGGGACGCCCCC
>CAZKXW010000082.1:0-22308 GCA_964556745.1 uncultured Anaerolineaceae bacterium | reverse complement strand
ATTTTATGGCGCAAAAGTAGACAAAATGTCACCCTAACCATCCCATTTTGTGCTATTGTGATGTTACGGGCAGGAAACGCCCTCTCCCAGCGAGCGTTCGGGAGAGGGCCAGGGTGAGCGCCGCTTCTCAAGGGTAGGTTTTTGCCCGGTGTCAGCTTTTAGCGACGCGGCGCGCCTTTCTGACCGCTTAAGCCCCCTCTCCATTGCTGTGGAGAGGGGATTGGGGATGAGGATCATGCAAAATCTACCCTCAACAAGTGAGCGCCGCCCTCCCCGATGAGAAATGTGAGAAAATTGACCGATTCTCATTCTTATCATTCTTATCGTTTGGCATCCGGGGTCCCATTCGAGGGAAAATGGCGCGCGAATCACCGAATTGCAGCTGCAGCAGGTGCAGTGGGGGCGACCCGCCGGCTCGCCCGTGCTAAATCGTCGCGAACAACAGCCCGCTGCGGGCATGACCTGCCCGCTGCGCCGCTGAATGCGAAAACCCAACCAACCCCGACGATGAGACGTCCTTCTATTGGTGTCTCCATTAGGGTTGGCACACGCTGCCCGTGATCCAGCACTGGGCGGCCTGGATCGCCCGCAGGTTGCGGACGAACTCGGTGTCCCGCGTGCCGGTCAGTTCGAGATCGACGGCGGGGATGCCCTGGCCATCCACCCAACTGGCTGCTGTCCCCGTCACCCGGTAGGCTGTGAACGGACGCCCATACGAATAACCGGAGGCCTCGCCCAGCACCCGCGCCAGTTCATCGGAGACGCCGCCATCCGGGCAGTCCCCGGTAAAGATGCCATCAGCGGCGCTGTGGTAGAAGATGACTGCCGCTGGCTGCGCCTCCCGGATCAGCCGGGCGAGTGCCTGGGTCTCCGGTTCGGAGAACGCCCGTGCGCCCGGATCGACGCGCTGATCCTGCCAGTAAGCCTGTTCGGACCATTCGCAGCCCCAGTTGCGGTTGAGATCGACCCCGTTGGCGTTGAAGCGCCCAGCCGTCTGCCGCCCTAAGACCAGCCCGTCCGGGTTGGCGACCGGGATCAGCAGCAGCCGCATTCCCGGCAGCACGCTGGCGGGAGTGGCCTGGAAGTGGGCCACCAGTTCATTGACCAGCAGCACCGTGTTGGACTCGAAGCCGGTGTGAATCCCGCCGACGATCAGCAGCACGCGCGGCCCCTCGCCGAACGACCAGCCGATGATGTCCCGCCCCAGGGCTGATTGGCCGACCACGAAGGTGTTTCCCAGGGGAGGCAGCGTCGCCACTGGGGTTCCTGTCGCGGTGACGGGGAGGGATGGGGTTGGAGTGGGATTGGTTGTTTCGGTTCGAGTCGCGGTGGGCGTGGCCGGAACGAGCGCAGGCGGCGGCGTGGCCGTCCCGCCGCGATCTACCGGGCGGGGAGTGTGTGTAGGACGCAGGTTGGGCGGATCGACCGCCGCCGGTTGGAACAGGACGGCCTGAGTCGGCAAAGGGGGAAGAATGGTTGGTTGGCAAGCCGAGAACACGAGGAGTATGATTGAAGTCATCAAGGGTGGAGCTACACGCAGCAGCGCGTGAATGATCCCTGTGATTGGAGGCGAATCATGGCGGCGCATTCGCAGGTCACTACGCATCGTCATCTCCCTGGATGGTTCCCGCTGTTCGCGTCCCGGCTGCTCTTGACCGCGCTGGCGGTGATGCTGCTGGCCGCCTGCCAGGGCGAAAGCGAAACCGTGGTCGAACTGCCCACGCTGGCCGTGCTGCCCAGCCTGACGCCCAGCCATACGCCGACGCTCACCCCAACCCCCTCGCCAACACCAACGGAGACACCGACGGCAACGCCGACCAACACGCCCACACCGACCAATACGTGGACAGCCACGCCCAGCGTCACGCCGACCAACACGCTGACTTCTACGCCCAGCATCACACCGACGGCCACCAGCACGGCGACGAATACACCGACCAGCACACCGACGATCACCAATACGCCAGATCGCCCGCAGATTCTATCATTCACCGCCTCGGCCACCAATGTGGTCGCCAACACCTCGATCACGCTCACCTGGAGCACGATTGCTGACGCTGCCCGCCTGGACCAGTTGAACTCGCAGGGTGTGGCTGTTCAGTCGTTTTCGGTCGTGCCCTCCGGCAGCCTGCCTGTGACCGTCCCCGGCAATACGGGCCGTCTGGTCATCTACCGCCTGGTTGCCATCCGCAACGCCCAGGAAGTCAACGCATCGCTGCCGATCACGGTGCAGTGCGCCACGGCCTGGTTCTTCGGCAGCCAGTTCGCCCCGGCGGATGCCGGCTGCCCGACCGGCCCGCAGGCCGTCGGACCGGGAGCCTTCCAGTCCTTTGAGCGCGGTTTCATGGTATACGTCAACGCCAATTCGCTGAACACGGTCTATGGGGCGCAGAACCTGGATACGCGCTACATCTCCTACGCGAATGGCTGGGATGGGACGACGACCTACTCGTGCTTCGGCACGCCCCCCAGTGGGCTCTTGCCGCCGCAGAACATGTTCGCTTGGGCCTACTGCACCACCAACGCCCCGATTGGCGGCTGGAGCAACGCCATCGGCTACGCATTGGGGAACATCGATACGGGCAACCGCACCATCCAGTTTGAAGATACCGGAGCCATCTACATCGATTCACCACTGGGCGTATTCCGCTTCAGCGGCGATTCCAACCGAACCTGGCGCAAGATCACATAAAGGTGAAGTCCCATTGGAACCCACACTGATCCTCTTCACCGGTCTGCCCGGCGGCGGCAAGACCACACTCGCCCGCATGATTTCCCGGCGGCTGCATCTGCCCGTCTTCGCCAAGGATCGCGTCCAGCGCGTGCTGCGCGACCATAACCTGGCGGAAGCCTCGACCGGCGACGGCTATTACATCATCTTGGATATGGCTGATGAACAGTTGGGGCTGGGACTGAGCTGCATCCTGGACGCCACCTTCCCGCTGGATCATTTCCGCCTGGTCGCCAGCGAGACGGCGGCCCGCCATAAGGCCCGCTTCGCGGCCATCTACTGCTACTGCTCCAATGAGCGCGTCTGGCAGGAGCGGATGCGGGATCGCGTGCAGTATGTCCCCGGCTGGAAGCCGGTCGGTTGGGAGGATGTGCTGCGGATGCGGGAGTATTATCAGCCCTGGAATGACAACGCGCTCTTCGTGGATTCGGTGCGCTCGGCGGAGGAGAACATCGCCGTTGTCCTTGACTATATCGAGTCCGCCCGGCAGCGGGCCTACGTCCCCCACCAGCCGACCGAAAACCGCGACTGGTGGGAGGGGTGATGGTCGGGCAGGTCAGGCTGCCCGGCTGGTGATCCAGATACCGTCGTCATCGCGCCCTGGCAGGTAGAAGGTTCGGCGCTTCTGACGCCGCGCCGCTTCCCGGTTCTCCCAGAAGCTGAGCACCCGTCCACGGCGCGCGGCCAGCGCCTCCAACGCCGCCAGCACGTGCGTGCAGCCCACCCCGCCGTTGATCGCCCAGGGGCAGGTACAGCGCGCCAGGATGGTTCCGTCCGGCTGATAGGCCAGCGTGACCACATGGTTAGCGGCCGGGTTCGAGGTGCTTTCGACGACGACGGTGTGCGGATTCAGCACGGTGGCGCGCAGATGCCGCGCCCGTTCCTGGAGAATCTTGATCCGTTTCGGCTTCATAGAACACCTCGCTTCCTTCAATAGCTCACATGTTCTATTGTACCACGAAATCATCAGAACAACGTTGGTGAATCCCCTCAAATTGAGGGGAGAATCGTTGATTTGCATCGCGCGTCATCTCGCGCTTTCCAGTGATCATTCGCCTCCGGTTTGGCCGGGTGTCTATGCCGCAGCTGCTGTCCCAGGCCCGTTCTGAAGCGCAGCCTTTTTCGCTCGGAGTTCGACATTTTGTATAAATGGTCTTTGACAAACCCAGAGCATCTTCCGCAACGCAGCACTGCTTTCGCGCGTAGAATAGGCTGGACGAAGGTTCTGCATCGTCAAGTCCATTCGTTGATTCAAGAGGAGGCTGCTTTGAAGAAGCTGATTCTGGTGTTGATCGTGGCTGTGCTGGCGCTCAGCGCTGTGGCGACATCCGCTCTGGCCGTCCCCACTGCCGAATTGAATGCCCTGGCTGAGTATTACCCCGCCGACACTGTGGTTTTTGCCAGTGGGCGCATCGATGATGGCTATGTCGAAACGCTTGACGGCCTGATCCGGGAGATTACGGATGCCATCCCGAATGCAGGCGCAGCGGCGTCGATTGCTGACGGTCTCGATCAGGCGGTAACTCAACTGCTTGGTACGGGTGACTTCCAGTCGAAAGTCCGCCCGTGGTTGGGTCAGGTCGCCAGCCTGGGCATCCTGTCGCTGGATCGGTTCTTTGACCGTGGGCCGCGCGGCCCGCGAGCCGATGGAGCGCCCCCGCTGCTCATCGCCGTTGAAATCACTGACCGGGCTGCCCTGGAGACCTTTTTCGAGGATGTATCCAAGCACACCGGCGGGGATTTCGACAGCCGCTCGGAAGGTGGCTACACGATTCTCAAGCCCGATTTCCAGGACGACGCCTTCGTCGCCATCGGCGACTCGGTCATGTTCCTTTCGACCGAGTACGAAATCCTCCCCCTGGAAGCCCCGGCGGAATCGCTGGCCGCCAATTCGACCTTTGCTGATACCATCGGCCTCCTCCCCGCTGGCGATTACAACATCTCGATCTTCGCCAACCTGGGGGATACGCTGGGCCAGATCATGGAGATGCAGGGCATAGAGGATATGCCTGGCATGGGCGCTCTCCTCCCCATTCTGGAAAACTATCCGCCACTTGCCGTTGGTCTGACCATCCTGGATGCGCGTTCGCTGACCATTGATGTGGTCGTGCCTTATGGCGCGATGATGACGCAGATGGCCGAGATGGGCTATTCGACCGACATGCCCCGTCCCGTCAACCCAGCTTTCGCGGATCGTATCCCCGCCGGGATGCCACTGGTGATCCACGGCACGGGTCTGGCGACACAATACCGCAACCAGATTGCTAACTTCAAGCTCCAGGCTGAAGCCATGGGCGAAACTGACATGGAAGTTTTCAGCCTCAGCCTGGAACAGATCGAGCAGATCGAAGAACAGATCACCTTCTTCGTCCAGGGCTTGACAGGTCTGGACTTCGAGGATGAAGTCCTCCCGGCCATCGATGGCGATTTCGCGCTGTATATGGGGCCGAAAGCCGCGCTCGCCGATGCGAAGGATATGCGCGACCTCCTGGGCGAACTGCCGCTCGATTTCGGCCTCGTCCTCGAAGTGAGCGATCCCGATGTCAGCGCCGCCCTGGTCAAGGGGATCACCAACGCGGTTGGCATGGCCGAGGAGGTCACCAGCTCGACTGAAACTATCGGCGGAACCGAAGCCCTGGTCATCACCGTGCCGCCCTCGCGGGATCTGCCCTTCCCGGTCGAGATCATTGTGGCAGGCAACGATGACGTGTTCTTCATCGGCACACGCGATGCCGCCCGCGCCTCGTTGAATCCCGATGGTGGTCTGCCGAGTGATCCGTTCTACCAGGAAGCCTCGGCCTATCTGCTCGACCAGTCCAGCTATGTGCTGTATCTGGCCGGCGACGGTCTGCTGCCCCTGGTGAACGTGGTCGGGATGCAGGGCGGCCGTTCAAGGGAGCGCGATGCCGCTCAACTGGAAGCTGTGCTGAAACTGGTGAGCAGCGCGTCCATCACGGCCAGCTACCAGGGTGATGTGGGCTTCATCCGCGCCGTGCTGACCCTGCCGGAAGGCTAAGCGATCCCTCCGCAGGCACGGTCGAAAAGGGCATCGGATAGGACTCTTGTCCTAGCGATGCCCAATTTTTACTGAATCTCAATGCTTCTCAATACTTGCCTACTTGACGAGAATCGCAGGCTGGCATACCGTAATAATGGTTATCGAGATCGTTCATCCGCAGTAATCAGGAGAATTCAAAATGCTGTACATGCCGCGTGAAGAAGGTCAGGGTCTCGTCGAGTATGCGCTGATCCTCGTTCTGGTCGCCGTGGTGGTCATCGTCATTCTGGCGCTGCTTGGCCCGGCCATCGGCAACATCTTCTCGAATCTGGTCCGCGCACTCTAGTCTAGAGACGGACACGGGAAGGGGATGGCCGCAAGCCATCCCCTTTTTTGTACGGGCTGCCTGACCCATCATCCCGATTTCCGAGCGCAAGTTCATAGCAAGGTTAAGACCCTATGATTTAGAATACAGCCGGGACTCGTGGATAATGGGACTGACGCCATATGGACTCTTTCGATGACGACAGTATGAACCGCTACCAAAAAGCACTGCGCGTCGCAGTCAAGAATGATGCCCTGCTCATGATTATGGACACCCTCATTAAAATGGCTGAACTGATGGTCAGCAAAGGCGAGAAGGAACGCGCCGTCGAAATCCTCACGATTGCGCTGCACTATCCGATGCGCCAGGAGACCCGCAGCCGCGCCGAAGCCCTCTACGACGACCTGGAGACAGAACTCTGCCCGCGCGTCTTCGCGGACGCCCGGACGCTGGCGCAGGAAGTCACGCTCGACGACCTCATGGCCGCGCTCCTCGGCAAAGCCTGATCGAGCTGCGCGCGTAGCGTTTTTCCACAATCTTCGCTATAGTGTTGTTCTACTGGATTGGCGCTGTCCTGGACGGTTTGCGTCGGGTGGAAATATGCCCAGTCTTGAAGAACGCACACGGATTGCTCAACTGACTTCCACCTACGGCCCCGATGATCCTCCCAAGATGCCACTGGACTTCGGGGATCTGCTGTCGATCCTATGGCGGCTGGATAAACACGCCGAGGATGCGGCACGGGTGCGCTACTACCGCCGCTGCGCGCTGGCCCTGGCTGATGGATTGGGACTGAAGGGACGCAGCCTCTTCCGGATTATCGAACAGACTTCGCCGGGGCAGATGTACCAGCAGCTTCCTAATGCTCCCTACCGCGCCACCTCGCACCTGCTGGACGCGCAGGATCGCAAAGCCGCCATCGCGCAGTTAGCGCAGCTTCGCCTGGACGTGCTGCGGATCGGAACCTATCACGACAGTTGGCCGGTGAGCTGGCCGGGCAGCGGCATCATGGACACCGAACTGCGCGACCGGGTATTCGCGGTGCTGTTCACCGCCCTGCAAGGTCAGTACGAAAACTTCGGTCGGCTTCTGTTCGTGGTCGATATTGTTCTGGGTGATCTGCTGTTGGGGCTGGAGCATGTCCGCGAAGTGACGCTGCACCGCCTGATTACCGAGTTCAATTACCCCAACTTCAACGATCCGAAGTCCCGCGCCGCTTTCTACAGCAACACGGCCTAACTTTCTCCATGGGGTTGAAGTGTTCACCCCGTGAGGCAGATCGCCCGGTGGCGGCGCAGGTTCGAGACGGGCTGCTGTGCGTTCAACTACAGGATGGATGCGAAATTGCGACCCCGCTCGACTGGTATCCGATTCTGGCGCAAGCTACGGCTGAACAACGGACCCAGGTCGAGTTGAGTCTGCCTGGCATCTATTGGCCTGACCTGGATGAAGACCTATCGACTGCGGGTATGCTGCGCGGCATCCGACCCCCACGAAGACGCCTGACCGCTCCCAAGCCCCAGGTCGCTGCGTTATCCGCCGAAGCCGTTGGCAACCCGCACCACCCCCGGCATCGCCAGGATGCGACTGGCTAACTGCTCCACGGAACTATCCTGGGGTGGCTCACCTGTCAAGATGACTGTGCCGTACAGGACATTGGCTTTGATACCGAAGGGCAGCACATGGCTGACTTGCAGCTTGATGGTCACATCATCGTAGAAGTCCGACGCATCGACGCTCGTTACTCCCTCGATATCCCCGATATGGTCGAGTAAGTAGCGGCGGGTGATGAGCGTCTGCACATGCCCACTAAGGGTCACTGCGCCGTGATCCACCACAACCTTGAAGGCGTGGCGATCCTTTGCCAGCGGCGGATAATGGGCGACCAGATGGTCGATGTCGGCATGAATATCCGTATCATCCCGGATCATAAGCATTGTTTTTTCTGCCATGAGGTTGCTCCAATTTTCAGGTACAATTTCCCCGCAGATTATCCTCTATTCTCCCGCAGCGCGGGGGTTTCCGCCACTCGTTAAGTCAATGGTCTTATCCACTCGGCGATCCGTTCAGCCCAGTCCGCTCCGCCCGGTTCGATGCCGCTGGCGAAGCTGAGAAAGCGCCGGGCGATGACTGTCTCGTCGCCATAATCGCCCCGCGCCAGATGCAGCAGATCGAGGCCATAGCGGCGGTCCCCGCCGAAGGCCAGTATGAGCGCCGAGGCCAGTGTGATCCGCAGTTCGGCATTGCTCTTGTCGTTGGCAATGTCCAGGAATTCGGCGGTGCTTTCCCAGCCGCCGATCTGGTTCAGGTCGGCGTCCAGCGATTCCTGAAAGCGCAGGCCGAATCGCCGCAGCACGGCCAGGCTCTCGGCGATCACGGCCTCTAAGGCGGCCAGCAGCGGTGGGATGCGCTCATCAGTTTGTGCGGCCAACCGCAACTGCGCCAACGCTTCCGCCTGGGCATCACTGAGCGTAAAGCCGTGAGAGGCCAGGGGGCGCTTGAGCTGGCGCAGCAGCACGCTGATGAGGTCGCCCATCGGCGCTCGGTCGAAGGTCAGGGCACGATCTGGTGGGAGCATAGAGCAGCCTCGTCTAATCGGCGGCCTGAGCGAACGATTCCGAGAGAGATGACGCTTTCAGCCGCTCGATCCGGCGCTGAAGATAGGGTGAAAAGTAGCCGGCGTAGCGGCGCTGAAGCTCTGGCAACCGCCAATCGTCGCCCGTGATGTGGTGGCGGCAGGTCGCCTCGCCGCAGTGACACTCGAACTCGTCATAGGGGCTGCCGTCGGTCATGGCGTAGTCGTAGCAGATTTCTTCGCCTGGCTGGATGGGGCGCAGCGCCACGAGCGCGATCTGCCCCTGGAGGCCAGCGTTGGGATTGCAGGAATGGTTGATGAAATCGGCGGGTTCGCCGTCCACTTCCGGCACGAGGTAGAAGCCTTCCTCGATCTGCACGCTGCGGCTGCGGACGATCTCCGGCAGGTCGCTCAGCTTCGCCTCGGCCAGGACATACCCGCACCACAGCGCCAGCAGGTGGCCGGGTTGGATGGCTTCGCGGGCAAAGACGCCGAAGAAGCCCTTGCCGGGCAGCGGCCGCACTTCCAGGAGCGGCGAAAGATAGGATGCAGACTGGTCGGTCACGATTCCCCATCCTTCTGGTGAGCACAACTGGACGCAACAGGGGCGAACCGCTGTTCGCAGCCCGCCCCATAGTCCTCGATTATGCAGCCTTTTGCGGATTTTCCTAGAGTTGGATCGACTCTTAGGGCGCGGGTGGGGCATCGCGCGTGACGTTGGGGATTTGCAGCGCGAAGCGGTAGCGCTGGTTGTCCTGGAGAAGCTGAACCCCTGGCGATGAGGTTAGCAGGATGTTCCACAGGATCGGCACATTGCCATCGCTGAGCCATTGGGGTTGGCCACTGGCCGCCAGTTCAGCCAGATTCAGGCCGCTGCCCTGGGCGCTCCAGGGAACAGCGAGGACATTGCTGTCATAAGCGGCGGCCTCGACTGAAAGCCAACCGGCCTGCGGCGCATACAGCACGGGGGCGGTGCTGACCTGACGGCAGGCCAGCAGCACGGCCTGATAGTAGTCCGTGTCCCAACCGCTGAACGCGTCGGTTTCGTGCTTGACGCCATTGACAAACAGCGTCAGCGTCTCGACGACCGGCGAGATGTCGCCGGGGGGCTGCAAGTTGGCCCGCGCCTGATACTGGTAGATCTGCATGTTGCCCGCCACGAAGTTGACGAAGTTGGTGATCTGCTCGTCGGTCAGGCGGTCTTCCAGAATCTGGAGGTTGTTGACGCCCAATTCATTCGTCCAGACGATGTGGTTGTCACCGTAGATGGTGCAGGGCGGCACGTCGCTGCGCGATAGGAAGGGATCGCGGCTGCCCCCGGTGAGATCAGCCCGAAACACGATGGTCGATGGGCTGCGATCCCACGTCACCAGCGCGGCGCTGTCAAAAGACTGCTGGGGAGGAGCAGGGTTCCCGGAACAGGCGACCGCGCCTACGGCCAGTACCGCCAGTCCGATCAGCAAGCGTTTGAGCATGATCTTTTCCTCGGTCAGATGATTACGACTGGACGCTGATGATGTTCATTGTAATGCAGGTCAACGTGGGCTGATAGTCGAGGTAACGAAGTAGTTACGTCTGGCAGCGGCTCATTTCTATGCTATCCTGAGAACCGCAGTCCCCGTCCCGCGGGCCGTCATGAGGAGAACGAGGCGGGGAATTCGGAAAGGTTCGCTGATACTATGCCCGAATCCACAGTCCACGCCATCGCGCCTGGGGCAGATGCTCCCGAACAGACCCCTTCTCAGGAAGAAACCAACGTCCGGCTCGCCCGCGCGACGGGTGTGGTTGCCCTGGGCAATATCACCAGCCGGGTGCTGGGGCTGGCGCGGGAGATCGTGCTGACGAATCTGTTCGGCGCATCACGGGCGGTGGATGCCTTCAATGTGGCCATCATTGTGCCGAAGGCGCTCTATGACCTGCTGATCGGGGGGCACGTCAACAGCGCCCTGGTTCCCGTGCTGAGCGAGGTCGCCGCGCGGGAAAACCGCCGGGCGCTGTGGCAGTTGGTCTCGGTGCTGTGCAGTCTGGTAACGGCGCTGCTGGCCGTGATCGTGCTGGCGCTGGTGCACTTCGCGCCGCAGATCGCGCAGGTGGTCGGCGGCGGCTTCGATGCGCCGACGCTGGCGCTGGCGACCTGGCTGCTTCAGCTCACCGCCCCAGCGCTGATTTTCCTGGGGCTGTTCGCTGTCCTGAGCGGGACGCTGTATGCGCTGCGAGAATTCACCTGGCCGGCGTTCGCCGTGACCGTGTTCAACGCCAGCATCGTCGTGATGGCGCTGCTGTTCGCTCCACCGGTCGGCATGATTCCATCTGTGACGTCCTCCGGCGTGGTCTGGGAGGCTGCCCGGCCAGCGGCGGGCATCGTCGCGGTAACGCTGGGCTGGCTGGTCGGCTCGGTGGCGCAGTTGATTCTGCAAATGCCAGGGCTGCGGGGGGCGCGGCTCAACCCGACGCTGCGCTGGAACCACCCGGCACTGAAACAGATTGCCGTGCTGTACGCCCCGGTGATGGCCTCGCTGGTGATGGACACGCTGGTGATCCGCACCTTCAGCTACAACCTCGCCAGCCAGACGGGCGAAGGCAGCATCGGCTATATGACGTGGGCGACCACGCTCATCCAGTTCCCACAGGGATTGGTGGCGACGGCCATCAGCATTGCCATCCTGCCGACTCTGTCGCGGCAGTCGGCGCTGTTCACCGAGGAGGGGCAGCGGGCTTTCAAAGATACGCTTGGCCTAGGGCTGCGGCTGGCGACGACCCTGATCCTACCGGCCTCCATCGGCTTGTTCACACTGGCGACACCCATCGTCATGCTGCTGTTCCAACATGGCGCGTTCAATGCCCACGACACGGCGATGACCGTAATGGCGCTGCGGCTGTACCTTATCGGGCTGCCGTTCGCCGCGCTCGATCTGCTGCTGGTGTATGCCTTCTACGCCCGCCAGGATACCCTGACACCGGCGCTGATTGGCGTCCTCAGCCTGGGGGTCTACATGACCGCCGCGGTAGTGCTGTTTCCACGCGCGGGGCTGTTCAGCCTGATGATCGCCGACAGCCTGAAGTTCGTCGTTCACGCGCTGGTCTCGGCGGGTTTGCTGCGGCGGCGCATAGGCGGGTTTGGCGACCAACGCCTGCTGCTGACCATCGGCAAGAGCGTAGTGGCGGCAGGGACGATGGGCGCGGTTGCCTGGATCATCACTCCGCTGCTGACGGCCTGGATTGGAACGACTTCGCTTATCCGTGAGGCACTGCTGGTGCTGCTGACCGGCGGGATCAGTTCGGCGTTTTTCCTGGGAATGGCCGGGCTGCTGCGGATCGACGAGCTGCGCTGGCTGGGCGCGATGCTGCGGCGGCGGTTAGGGCGGTGAATTTCTGACCAAGCGCTCAGCGATTTTTCATGTAAAATGCCTGTGTTACGTCTAACATTATGATCGACTGTGGTTTATTGGTGAATCGAACGTCGGATATGCTGTTACGCTCGTTGTCGAGTTGGCTGGCCCTGACCAGCCTGGCGCTCCTATTCCTGCTCACTGGGTGCCAGGGAGGCGTGCAGGATTTTTCCCCGACTCTGTCCGTCGCCACCCGCGCCAGCGAAGGGGTTGAGCGGGAGGTGCATGCAGAGGTGCAGGGCATCCGCCTGAGCCTGAGCATTCCATCAGGTTGGGAAGCACAGCGCACGCCGACCGGCATCCTGATCGCTGAACACTTCCGCCTGATGCAGGAGAACCAGTATCCAGGTAACGTCCAACTGCACATCTTCGTACAGCGCGTCGATGAACTCGGTCTTCCGATCCCACCGACAGCGACCAACCTGGCCTGGACGGTACTGCAAGAGGTTGTGACTCGCCCGGCTTATATCGGG
Organism: uncultured Anaerolineaceae bacterium; assembly: GCA_964556745.1. Taxonomy (GTDB): domain Bacteria; phylum Chloroflexota; class Anaerolineae; order Aggregatilineales; family Phototrophicaceae; genus CFX2. Next base: position 9,817 of record CAZKXW010000082.1, on the reverse strand, counting down.
GAGGCAACGGCCACGGCTCCGCGTGAGTTCGAGTGGAGCGGTCACGCTGCCGCTTACTACCTGCTGAACAATGGGGACAGCACGGTTTCGCTGGTGATGGCGCTGACGATCCAGCAGAACAACCAGCTTGTCGCGCTGAACTTCAGCACGACGATGGAACGCAGCCAATCGCTCCGTCCGATGCTTCCCGACCTGCTGGATACGCTGACCATTAACGATGTGCTGATGGATCCCTCGGCGCTGGATGCACTCCCCGACCCACTCATCTTCCCAGAGTACAGCGACTCCCGGCGCAGTTGACTGTGCGGGGAAGGGCAAGGTGGCCTATAATCGAGCCATGATTCGCCCGGCATCCGAGAGGGAAGCTCCGACGTGGACATACTCAGCCAGCAGTGGAACGCAGTGCCGCCCGAAACCCGCACGCTGCTGACCCGCATCGCGCTGGCATTCATCACGCTGCTGCTGGTCTGGGCGCTGCGGCGGCTGTTGGCCGCCATCGTGGTAACCCCGGTGCGGCGGCTGGTCAAGCGGATGAATGTGGGCTGGGGCGAGATGCTGCTGGACGCGATAACCGGCCCGGCGCGGCTGGTCATCATCGCGCTGGGGGTGGCGGTCGGGGCGCAAATTCTTCAGCTAGACGCGACGGCGGCGATCTTCATCCAACATTTCATCCGGATGCTGCTGATTCTGGCGGTATTCTGGGCGGCCTACCGGGCGGTGGGGATTCTGGCTCCGTCGAGCGCCAACCTGTTCCGGTTGACGGGGGTGGCCGTCAACGACCGGCTGCTGCCCTTCGCGCGGACGGCCGTGCGGCTGGTGCTGGCCGCGCTTGCTCTGGTCATTATCATTCAGGAATGGGGCTACGATGTCAGCGGGCTGATCGCCGGGCTGGGGCTGGGCGGTCTGGCGTTCTCACTGGCCGCTAAAGATACCGTCGAGAACCTGTTCGGCTTCACCACTATTGTGGGCGACCAGCCGTTCGTGGTGGGGGACTTCATCCGATCGGGCGACATCGAGGGCACCGTCGAGCGGGTGGGCGTGCGTTCGACGCGCATCCGGCAGGCTGACCAAGCCTACGTGACCGTGCCGAACAGCAAGCTGGCCTCGGCGCCGGTGCTGAACTGGTCGCGGCTGCACAAGCGCTGGCTGGACTTTCGGCTGGTCATCACGTATGAGGCAAAGCGGAGCGACCTGGAAACCCTGCTGGAGCGCATCCGGGCGATGCTGGCCGGGCGCGAGCAGGTGGAGCCGGATTCGGTGATCGTGCGGCTGTTCGGTTTCGGCGAGAACGGCTTTGAAGTCCTCGTTCGGTGTTACATCACCCTGATCGATTGGAGCGCCTACGCTGCCGAGCGCGAGGCGATCAACCTGGAAATTCTGCGGCTGCTGGAAGCTGGCGAGCTGCATCTGGCTTCGCGGGTGGTGAAGGGGTAATTGTTTAGCGGCGCATCTGGCACGTTATGCCCTCATCCCCCTACCCTTTCTTTTCGTATGGGACTGACCTTACCCCGATTCAACGGACGGTCAGAATGTCAGAGGCGTGCGCGCTGCTCGAATTCGGCAGGACTGAGATCGCCCAAAGCCGAGTGCCGCCGCTGACGGTTGTACCACAGTTCGATGTACTCAAAGATCGCCTGGTGTGCCGCAGCGCGTGACGGAAAGGGACGGTCAGCACACTCGGTTTTCAGGGTGCCCCAGAAGCTCTCCTGCATGGCGTTGTCGTAGCAGCGCCCGACATCACGCATGCTGATGACGACCTGGCCTTTCACCAGCAGGCGCAGATAGTCATCGCTGGTATATTGGTTGCCCTGTCCCGTTCCCACCTGACGATCTCCAGCTCGCGCTTCAATCGCCGCAGCTCCGCTTGCTCGGCTCGCTCTGCGCTCAGCTGCAGCTGCTCATCCGTCACGCGATAGCGCTGCTGCCACTTGTAAAATCAGCCCCGGCGTGATGTTCAGCTCGCGCTCCAGCTGAGCGACGCTGCGACTGCCTTCCGCCGCCATCGTCAGCACTTCCTATTTGAATTCTTCCGTATACTTTCGGTATCCCATTGCTCGCTCCTTACTCTCAGTCTATCGGACAATTTGGGTGTCCGCCAAACTGGGGTAAGGTCAAAATAAAGCCATGCCATGGAGAGCGGGCAGGGTGAGGATCAGGGAATCGGGGATCACCGTGCGACTGCATCGTACTATGCCCGTTTGCGCCCGGCTAGATAGCCCAGCACCCCGGCGGCCAGCGCTGCGCTCGCGGCCGCCAGCCCCCACATGCGCGTTCGCGGATCGACCGGAGCCATCCGCGCGCCCCACTGCCCCCGCACCCCTTGCCGGTACAGCGGAATGACCAGATGGGCCGCCAGCGCGTCGATCAGGAAGTGCCCCAGCGCGGGCAGCCGCATTTTCGGCTGCGGACTCACCGGCTGCGGCGGATCATCAGCCAGCGTGATCTCGGCCAGCGCATAGCCATCCCCGTCGCTTTCCACCCGCGCGATCCGCCGTCCCTGGGCATCGATGATCTTGGAGAACCGTCCGTAGCCCGTTTCTAGGATCACATCCTGTGCCTGCGCGAGCAGCTTCTGGATATCTGGACGCGGTCCCAGCAGGCTCGCCAGCGAAAGCTCTGGCATTGGAATGGCTGAGCGGAACTGACCCGCGCCCGAACTGGCGATCACCGGCACGCCTATCCACCCGGCCTGATCTTCCACGTCCTTATCCTGGAAGTGGGCATCCTCCGGGATCGGCAGCCCCATCATCGTGCTGGGCAGTCGTGTCCCGTCCGGGAAGACCATTTCCGCCCGCTCCATCGACGGCGGGCAGCTTGTGACCACCATCGCGTCCACCTGCCCGGCATAGCGCCGCCACAGGTCGGCATGGCCGCTGTCCCAGCAGATCAGCATTCCCAGCTTGCCCAGGTCCGTCTCCGCCACGGTGATGCCCCGCCCCTCGCGGAAGTAAGCCCGCTCCCAACTGTACGGGTAAATCTTGTCGTAGCGCCAGCGCCGTCCATCCGGCGCGATGATGAAGGCGCTGTTATAGACCTCCTCACCGTCCAGCAGCAGGAACGACCCAGCCAGATGCACGCCGTGCCGTGCCGCCTGCTCGGTCATCCAGCTCATGGTCGGCCCGTTGGCTGGCTCGGCCAGGGCATAATTGCGCATGTGGTACTCGTAGCCGGTATTGAACAGCTCCGGCAGCACGACCAGCGCCGCCCCCTCGGCAGCCGCTCCCGCGACCAACCGCCCGGCGCGTTCCAGCCGCTCGGCCGTCGGCGCCGGCGCGGCATCCATCTGTACGGTAGCGACCTTCAGCTTGCGCGGCATGGCCGTGTCCTTTCGCTACTGACTCCACTTCGTCGGTTTACGATCCCAACGGTGCTTCTTCAATTCCGCCAGAAGACTGGCAGGCAGCGGCTTGCCGTCGCTCGCCGCAATGTTGGCGCGGACATGGCTTTCCTTCCGCATCCCCGGAATGATCGTGCTGACCGTCGGATTCGCCAGGATGAACCGCAGCGCCAGTTCCGGCATTGTCATCCCCGCCGGAATCAACGGCCGCAGCGCCTCTGCCCGGTCCACCGAAGCGTTCAGATTCTCCGGCACGAAGTAGGTGTTGCGCCAGTCGCCTTCCGGCCACTTCGAGTCCTTCGTCAGTGTTCCGGTCAGCGTGCCTTCATCGAACGGCACGCGGGCGATGATCGCAATCTTGAGTTCATCCGACAGCGGATACAGATTGTCCTCCGGAGCCTGATCGAAGACGTTGTAGATCACCTGCACCGCATCGATCAGGCCGGTTCGCAGCGTCTCCAGGCAGTTGTCCGGCTCCCAGCGGTTCACGCTCACGCCCCAGGCCCGTACCTTCCCCTGTTGGGTGAGGTCCTGCACCGCCCGCTGCCAGCGTTCATCCCGCGCCCAATCGTCCTCCCACACATGGAACTGCATCATGTCGATGTGATCCGTCCCCAGGTTGGTCAGGCTCTTTTCGACCTGCTCACGGATGTAATCCGCCGGGAATACATCATCCAGCTTCGCCCCCCGGCGGGACGGCCAGATGCGGTTCTTGGGGGGAATCTTCGTCGCCGTGTAGAGCGTCTTGCCGGGGTTAGCCTTCAGCAGTCTGCCCAGCAGCCGCTCGCTGTGCCCTTCGCCATAAGCGTAAGCCGTATCGAAGAAGTTGCAGCCCAGATCAACCGAAAGCTGAAGCGAAGACAGCGACTCGCTGTCCTCCGACCCGGTCCATCCGCCCATCCCCCACATGCCGTAACCTATCTCAGCCACTTGCCAGCCGGTGCGTCCAAATGTGCGGTACTGCATCGCCATCCTCCTTCGTTCGCCTCATCTGAACTGCCCTGAGTCTACGGCCTTCGCCAACCGCGCGCAATATATCCGGTAACGTCCCCGCAGTGCCCTTGCCCTAAGAATTCCCCTCTGTCTGATTTCTCTGCCTCTGTGGTGGCATTGCATTGGACTTGGTGGTTTACCTATCCCCATGCGATAATGCACGTCAAACCTCCCATCGACCAGGAACAGGATGCCCCCTTCATGACCACCGCAGCGCACAAACGAACCGATTACCTCGTCGTCGGTCTGGCCTACCTCGCCTTTATCGTGCTGGGCATGGCCGCCGCCATCCTCGGCGTAGCCTGGTCGCCTTATATCCGCGATACCTTCCGCCTGGGATTGGATGCGGTCGGCGCCCTGCTGGTGGCTTCGACCGTTGGCTATTCAGTTGCCAGCTTCCTGAGCGGGCGGCTGGTTGCCCGCTACGGCATGACCCGCCTGCTAATCGGCAGCGCCCTGCTCCTCGCTGCCGCATTCGTGGGCTACGCCGTTTCGCCCGCCTGGATCATCATGGTCGTGCTGGGGCTGGTGTCCGGCTTCGGCTCCGGCATTCTGGATGCCGGCCTGAACATCTACTTCGCCGCCGTCTTCAACGCCCGCCTGATGAACTGGCTGCACGCCTGCTTCGGCATTGGCTCGACGCTTGCTCCCGGCCTGATGGTGCTGGTGCTGCAAAACGACGGAACCTGGCGCGTCAGCTACGCCGTCATCGCCGCGGCCTATCTGGTTGTCGCGGTGCTGATCGTGCTGACTCGCGCCCGTTGGAACGCTGCCGGGGGTACAGCCGCCGCCGAAGGACACAAAGGTGCATCTGCCCGTGCCACGCTGCGGATCCCCATCGTCTGGCTCGGCATCGTCATCTTCGCGGTCTATGCCGGCCTGGAAGCCGGCGCGGGGCAGTGGTTGTTCCCCCTCTTCAACGAATCGCGCGGCACCGGCGAAACCACCGCCGCCCAGTGGGTCAGCCTCTTCTGGGCCAGCTTCACCCTCAGCCGCATCCTCTTCGGCTTTATCGCTGATCGCTTCAGCGCCCACACCCTGATTCGCATCTGTCTGGGCGGGCTTCTCCTCGGGGTGGTCCTGCTAGCGCTCAACCCAGCCCCGCAGGCCGGCTTCCTCTGGCCGATGCTCTACAGCTTCTCCCTCGCGCCCATCTTTGCCCTGCTCGTCACCGAAACCCAGGACCGCCTCGGCCCGACGCACGGCCCTAACGCGATTGGCTTCCAGGTCGCCGCTGCCGGGACGGGCTTCGGCATCTTGCCGGGCATTGCCGGGCTGCTGGCGAATCGCTCCGGTCTGGAAATCGTGCCGTCCTTCCTGCTGGCGCTGGCCTTCATCATGATCGTCTCTTACGAGATGATGATGAGCCGCCGTCTGGCCAAGACCGTCCCTGCTGCCGAGCCGGCCGGTTAGCTCAACCGGGATGGGCGTGGTGCTGCGACTCCGCCTGCTGCTGGCGGCGCTCCTGGTCTTCGGCTCCGAGGTCGTCTTCTGGACCAATCCGCTCAGCCGCCCGCCGACCGAATGGCTGCTGACGCTGGCCGGCTATCTGGCGCTGGCCGCCGTCCTGCTTGATCTGGCCGACCGTGCCCGCATCTCCGATTTCCCCGCCCTGATGACCCTGGCCGGACTCTACAGTCTGGTAGCGGCGCTGCTGATCTGGCCGAACCTGGCCTTCGCGGATATGCCGCGCACGCTCGTCACGCGCGTCATGGGGGCGCATACCCTGCTGGCGATGCTCATGCTGCTGGCTTTCCTGGGACTAACGCGCCGCCGCCGCCAGACTCAGGCGCTCACGCTGGCCGGCTGCGCCCTGATGGGGCTGTTCTGGGGCTGGTGGATGCAGGAGTGGCCGGCGCAGTCCAGCCTCACGCCGAGTCCCTTTTCATCGGCCTGGCTGCTGGCGGCTGGCAGTCTCCTTGTCGTCATCCTGCTGGCCGGGCTGCCCCTCCGCCAACCTGATCCCCCCCTGCGCCTCCGCCTCTCCTTGACCGGTTGGCTGCTGACCGGGCCGGTATTGGCAGCGCTGACTGCTTTCCGTTACTGGCGCGGCGAGTTCCGCGCCGATGACCTGCCGCTGATCGCACTGCTGGCGCTCATCTGCGCTGCGCTGCTTTACTTCCGCCGCCGGGCCACTGGCCGCAGCCTGATCGATCCCCTGGCTCGGCACGAACGTCCGCCCATCCGCGCCCTGTTCCTCGGAGCCGGACTGCTGCTCTTCTCCGCACTGCTGACGGCCGCGCTGCCGCCCCCGCGCCTGGGATCGACCGCCTTCGTCACCCTGGTCGGCTTATCCTTCACTGCCTACGGCCTATCCTGGCTCCCGCTGGTCTCGCTGATCGTTGGGCTGCGCGGGGCGCTCCGCCAGCTTGAAGGCCGCCGATTCTAGATTCTTGCTTCTATACTTTCTTTATTCTTCCTCACCTCGATCCCACTTTAGAATGAGGTCAGAGGGACGCACAGCCGTGCGTGACCGTTCCGCATGAGTACATCAGGATCGAGGTCGAGCGTATGTCATTTCTTCAGCGCCGTATCAATGAGCAGAACCGCCGGGACAGTGAACAGCGTACCGCCGAAGCGGTCGCCCCGAATGCGAATGGCAGCGTGGCCGCCGCAGCCGTCGCCGAACCCTATGAGCCGCCTCTGCCCCTCAAAGCCGAGGTACGTCCTGAACCCGTCACCGAACCTGTCGGCATCCCGGAAAAGCGGCAGCTTTCCCCGCGCCTGATCCAGCTTCGCAAACAGCTCCGCCCCAAGCTGCTGGCGACTCCCGATGAAGCTGACCAGTGGTCGCGCGGCGATGCCGAAAAAGAATCCCTGCTCACCGGGCGGTTGAAGACCATCCTGCAAAAAGCCGGCCTTCAACTAACCGGTCAGGAATTCGACGATCTCCAGCAGGCGCTCCTCGACGACCTCATGGGCTTCGGCGCCATTGAACCCCTCGTGCAGAACAAAAGCTGCTCGGAGATCATGGTCACCGGCGCGGATATGGTCTTTGCCGAGTTCAAAGGCAAGATGCAGGAAAGCCAGTACGTCTTCGACGATGAAGACCATGTGCAGTGGACGGCTCAGCGCATCGTCCGCCCATTGGGACGGGTCTTCAACCGTGCCAACCCCATGGTCGATGCTCGCCTGCCAGATGGCTCCCGCGTCCATCTGGTGATGCCCCCCTCGGCCCTCAAGGGAACCACTATCACCATCCGCAAGTTCCCCTCCAAGCCGCTGACCGTCGAAGACCTCGTTCGTTTCGGCTCCTTCACCCGTGAAGTCGCTCAGTTCCTGGAAGCCTGCATCGTCTCGCGACTGAACATCGTCGTCTCCGGCGGCACTGGCTCCGGCAAGACCACACTGCTGAATGTCCTCAGTTCCTTCATCCCCGAAGACGAGCGCATTGTCACCATCGAAGATGCCGCCGAAATTCAACTGACCCAGCGCCATGTCGTCAGCCTGGAAACCGCTCCGCCCATCCCCGGTGGTGACGGCGAAACCGGCCGCTTGACCATCCGCGATCTGGTCAAAGGCTCGCTGCGGATGCGCCCCGACCGCATTGTTGTGGGTGAGTGTCGCGGTGGCGAAGCGCTAGATATGCTCCAGGCCATGAACACCGGCCACGACGGCTCGCTGACCACCGTCCACGCCAACAGCCCGCGCGATGCCATCGCCCGGCTGGAGACGCTCTGCCTGATGGCCGGTATGGATTTGCCCGTGGTCGTCATCCGCCGGCAGATTGCCGCCGCCGTCGATATGATCGTCCAGCAGGCCCGCCTCAAGGACGGCACGCGCAAGATCGTCCAGATCAGTGAGGTGCAGGGCATGGAAGGTGACAATATCACCATCCAGGACATCTTCGCCTACCGCACACCCGGCTTTGTCGGTGGCGGCTACTCCCAGGTCGGCGGCGGCCTGCTGGAACCGACCGGTTTCCGCCCCAACTTCGAGGATCGCCTGAAGGAACACGGCTTCAAACTCGGCGGCTCGATCTTCGGCGCCGGCAGCAAGTTCTCCAAGTAACGTCTCTATCGACAACCCATGAAATCGGCAGGTACAATGAAAAACCCGCACCTGTGGCTGCGGGTTTTTCATTGCCATACTCTGAGCCGAGAAGAACTAGCCTTCGGCGTACTTGGCCTTTTCCCAGTCCTTCTGGCTGACGAACTTGGTCAGGAAACGGCCATCGGCCGTCTTGCCACGCAGACCATAGCGCACCGCGCCGGTCTTGGTTGTGAATTTGACCTTGGTCACCTGCTTGTCGTCGATCTTGACCTTCTTACGGGTCTTAACATCATAGAACTCGACATTCGCCATTGCACTTGCCTCCTTAAGCTTTGCGCGTGGATCAGACTGTTAAGGATATTTTTCGATCCTCGCGTTTTCATATTAACATGCCTTAATAGAAAACGCGCGAACCTTTACACTTATTTTGCTTGAATTTGTAAATTAGCACAAGTCAAAACCCGCAAAATTGAGGGAACACAGACCGAAAACCAACCAGAGAGCCACCAAGGGAACACCCAAACCCCATGAAAACCCGCTATCCTGACTGGCAAAACTACCTCGAATGGACTGATGGCCGCCCTGGAACCGTCGTCGGTGATCTGCGCGTGCTGCCTCATCTCTACAGCCCGCAGCTTCACAATCACCGCGATGTGCTGACGCTGCTGCCCCCGTCTTATACCCAGGCCGAAGCCCGCCGCTATCCCGTCCTCTACATGCACGACGGCCAGAATCTCTTCGACCGGCAGACAGGCTTCGCCGGCCAGGAATGGGAAGTCGATGAAACCATGCAGCGCCTCGCTGCCGAAGGGCTGGAAGCCATCGTCGTCGGCCTCACCAATACCCCCCAGCGCTTCCACGAATACAATCCCTTCGCCGGAACCTGGAAAGGCCGCGGCGCCGATTACCTGCGCTTCATCGCCCAGACCGTCAAACCGCTGATCGATGGCGCCTTCCGCACCCTGCCGGATCGGGATCACACCCTGCTCTTTGGCTCATCCATGGGCGGACTCATCAGCCTGTACGGATTCTTCGCCTACCCCGAAATCTTCGGGCGTGCTGGCGTCATGAGTCCCTCGCTCTGGGTTGGCTCCGGCGCGATCTACCATGAGATCGAAGCGCGTCCCTTCATCCCCGGTCGAATCTACCTGGACAACGGCACGCGCGAACCCAGCGCCCAGCGGCTGAAGATGCTCCTGGTCAAGAAGGGTTATGTGCTGGAACAGGATTTACGCTATGTCGTGGAGACGGACGGCGAACATCACGAACCGGCCTGGGCGCGTCGCCTGCCGGATGCCCTGCGCTTCTTGCTGCTCGGCTGAGCAGAACTGTCCCACACTTCGACTGCATCCACGATGCCCACGATGATCGCCCGCGCCGGGCCGGTCCCTCGCTTGCCAATCACCTGGCGGGCGCTGCTGCCTTCATCCAGCACCACGACCACATCGCCGACCCCCGCCTGCACACCGTCCAGGCAGATGTCGTAGGCGTCCG
>CAZKXW010000081.1:0-22569 GCA_964556745.1 uncultured Anaerolineaceae bacterium | reverse complement strand
GATGTTCCATAAAATTCATACTGTGGCCGCGCGGCTGTTCGGCAAACCGAAGTCCATCCAGATCGATCTGGCCCGCCGTATTCATCGCTGTGATCTGAAAGAACCCGGTCTCGAAGTCGATGCCCTGCCTTCTCGCAGCTTTGGCTGGTTGCGCCGCTGACCTACCGAATTACCGCATATGGAGATAGCGCTGTGCGAATTGTGATCTCTGACGACTACCAGGATGCCGTGCGCGGCCTGGATTGCTTTGCCCGGATGTCCGCCCATCAGGTTCAGGTTTACTGCGATACCGTCAAAGACCAGGATACATTGGTTGAACGTTTCTACGAGGCCGACGCCCTCGAGCCGATCCGCGAACGCACCGCCATCACCCAAGCGCCCCTGTCGCGCCTGCCCAACCTCCGCCTCATCAGCCAGACGGGTAGGGGCATCGCCCACATTGACCTCGCGGCCTGCACCCGTTACGGCGTGCTGGTCTGCGCGGGTGGTGGCTCGTCCGATTCCACCGCCGAACTCACCTGGGGGTTGGTGTTGGCTGCTGCCCGCTTCATTCCTCAGGAAGCCGAGAGCCTCAAGCGTGGCCGCTGGCAGACCCGCCTCGGCATCGGTCTGCGTGGCCGAACGCTCGGCATTCTCGGTTATGGCAGAATCGGCACCATCGTAGCCGGCTACGGCCGCGCTTTCGGCATGAATGTCCTCGTTTGGGGACGCGAAGGTTCCTTGAACCGCGCCCGCGCCGATGGCTTCACACTGGCCCGCAGTCAGCGTGACCTCTTCGAGCAGTCCGATGTGGTCAGCCTGCACGTCAAACTCACCGTCGAAACGCGCGGCATCGTTCGGGCGGATGACCTCGCCGCCATGAAACCGTCCGCTTTGCTCGTCAATACCAGCCGTGCCGAGTTGATCCAACCCGGCGCGCTCGAAGTTGCCCTGAAATCAGGTCGCCCCGGATTCGCTGCCGTTGATGTCTACGAGTCCGAACCGGTGATCGATCACCCACTGCTGCATATGGAGAATGTCGTCTGTACGCCTCATCTCGGCTACGTGGAAAGAGACAGCTATGAACTCTATTTTTCCGCTGCCTTCGATCAGGTCAATGCGTTTGTCGCCGGACAGCCTATCAACACCCTCAACCCGGAAGTGTTAGAATCCCGCCCGAACGAGTAGGGGAATCCACTCAATGACAACCATCCTCTTCGGTCAGTCCTACTATCTGCGCTTCGATCCCAAACTCTGGGATGCCATGCAGCCCTATCCGCCGCTCGGCACGCTCTATGCGGCCAGTTTGCTCCGGCGGTCTGGTCTCGATGTCGCCCTCTTCGACGCCATGCTCAGTGATGGCCCTCATGAATGGGCTGCCGCGCTTAAACAGCATCAGCCCCGCTTCGCCATCATCTTCGAGGACAACTTCAACTACCTCAGCAAGATGAGCTTGCTCCGTATGCGTGAAGCCGCCTTCCAGATGATTGCTTCTGCTAGGCAGCAGGGCTGTACTGTCATTGTCTGTGGCTCGGATATGACCGACCACGCCGAGTCCTATCTCGCTCGCGGGGCCGATTACGTCCTCCTCGGCGAAGGTGACGAAACCCTCGCTGAACTCGTAGCTTACTTGACCCCTCGCTCTTCAGATCAGATCGCCGAGTCTGATCTCTATCACATCCTCGGTTTGGCCTATCGCCATCAGGATCGTGTCATCAAAACTCCCGCCCGACCCGTCATCCGCGACCTCGATTCCCTCCCGTTTCCCGCCTGGGACTTGGTGGATCGTGACCGTTACCGTGCCATCTGGAAGCAGCGTCACGGCTATTACTCCATGAACATGGTCACGACCCGTGGCTGTCCATTCCACTGCAACTGGTGCGCCAAGCCCATTTGGGGCCAGAAGTACAACGTCCGCAGCCCGGAAAATGTTGTCGCCGAGATGGCCTGGTTGCAGGAACACTTCGATCCCGATCACATCTGGTTCATGGATGACATCATGGGCATCCAGGATCGTTGGATCGAAGCCTTCGCCGGTCTGCTCGACCAGCGTGGTTTGCATATTCCCTTCAAGAGCCTCAACCGGGTCGATCTGCTGCTCAGGGGCAAAACCATACCTGCGCTCGCCCGCGCTGGAGCCAGGATTGTCTGGGTCGGTGCCGAAAGCGGCTCTCAGAAAATCCTCGATGCCATGCAGAAAGGCACGCGCGTCGAGCAAATCTACGAAGCCACTCGCCAGCTTCATGCTCATGGAGTCAAAGTCGCCTTCTTCCTGCAGTTCGGCTATCCCGGCGAAACCCGTGAAGACATCCAGCTCACCCTGAAGATGGTGCGCGACCTCATGCCTGATGATATCGGCATCAGTGTCAGCTACCCCCTGCCGGGTACATCCTTCTATGAAGCCGTGAAACACGAACTGGGGGATCGCGCCAACTGGATGGACAGCGCGGATCTGGCGATGCTCTATCAGGGGCCGTTCCGCACCGAGTTCTACCGCCAGCTTCACACCGTCATCCACAAAGACTACCGCTCGCGCAAGACTTGGGCAGAGATCAAATCCCTATTGCGGAATCCGGCCAACCTGCGCCCTGGCCTCCTCAGGCAGACCGCCAGCATGATCTATCACCGCCTGACCCTGCCGGGAGCGGTCGCGCGGCTCGACAAACTTTCGCACCTTCCACATCAGCCAACCCGCTTGAGCCAATCCTTGCTTCAGGCCGAAGGCAGTGATGCGTCAGCGTCCTCGAATGTCACTTTGTCATAGACTTCATTCAGGGGACTCTGCATTGGATCGATGGCAGTTCGACGACCGTATCACCGCCCACCGCATCGGAGAAGAGCCGCTGACCGTCTTCCTGCCGCGCAAAATGTTCGATCCGCTGGGCATCCTGCGCGATGAGGATATATTCCCGTAGCGACTCCAGCGTCCGGTACTTCTGGAACTTGCGTCCCCGGTCGTACTGCTCCGTCGAAGGCGACAGCACCTCCACGATCACCGTCGGTTTGAGCAGATTATCGCGTTTCCGCCCTGCGAACTGCGGCTGACCGCAAAGGATTGTCATGTCAGGGTAGTGGAAATCGTAGGATGCACTGATTTGCACCCGCATGTCGCTGGGATACACACGACATGGACGTGAGCGAAGCTGTAAGTTGAGGATTGTGATGACGTTTGAGACAATCAGATTGTGATTCTTGCTCGAACCCGTCATCAGGTACACGTCACCGTCCACGAACTCATGCCGTTCCTGGCTGGCGTGTTCGAACTCTAGGTATTGTTCAGCTGTCCATTTCTTCTGGGACAGTGCTGACATGGGCCGATCCTGACTCAATCATTCCACAGGAGTCAGTATACCGGAAATTATTCCCCCGGTGCGCCCTCCACCTGAGCCGTAAACAGGGTCCGCGCATTCTCAATGTAGCTTAGCGACTGGTGACGGAAATATGTATTGTACAGTTCCGCGTAGTGACCACCCTGATCCAGCAGCGAACGGTGACTCCCTTCCTCGATAATGCGTCCCCCGCGCAGCACGATGATGCGATCGGCGCTCCGCACCGTACTCAACCGGTGCGCGATCAGGATCGACGTGGATTGCGCCAGGATACGCTCCAGCGCCTCCTGAATCTGCGTCTCCGTGAACGGATCAATGCTGGCCGTCGCTTCGTCCAGGATGAAGATGGCCGGCTTCTGGAGCAGCACCCGGAGCAGACTGACCAACTGCCGCTGCCCCATGCTTAGCCGTGCCCCGCGTTCCCCTACATCCGTCTGCAATCCATCTGGCAGCGTCTCCAGCCATTCCCCTCCGCCGATGCTCTGCGCCAGCGCCTCGATCTCGGCATCGCTCGCCTCCGGCTTGGCATAGCGGATATTCTCGGCAATCGTCCCGCTGAACAGAAATGGCTGCTGTGGTACGATCCCTAGCTTGCGCCGGTAGGACTGCAAATCTAGACCGCGGATGTCCCGCCCGTCGATGCAGATTTGTCCGCCTTGGAACTCGTAGAACCGCGCGATCAGTTTGGCGAGCGTGCTTTTCCCCGCGCCCGTATGCCCGACGAACGCCACGCTCTCTCCCGCCCGGATTGTCAGATTGAAGTGATCCAATACCCGTGCGCCCGCCTTGTACTCGAACACCACATCCTCGAACCGGATTTCACCCCGTAGCGAATCCACGACTTGGTTATCCGTTTGCCTCACCGTATTCTCGGCATCGATCAGTGCGAAGATGCGCTCAGCTGCCGCCAGTCCCTGCTGAAGCTGGCTCCAGAATGCTGCCAGATTGATGATCGGGAACCAGAACCGGTCCACGCTTTGTAGGAACAGATACCATGATCCCACATCGATGCTTCCGCCGATCACCGCCATCCCGCCGAAGTACACCACCGAACTCACGCCCATCCCGGCTAGTGCATTCAGCACCGGAAAAATCAGCGCGATCACCATCCCGCGCCGCAGATTGATCTGGTACGACTGTTTATTGATCTGCGTGAATTCGTCGTAGATCAGCGCTTCCCGCCGGAAGTTCTTCGCTACGCTGATGCCGGAGACGCTCTCCTGAATGTTGTCGTTGACCGCGGCCATAGCCCGTGCGCCTTGCCGCCCTACGATCCGCGCCAGATACCGGAACACCAGCGCCGCTCCCATGAATACTGGCATCCACAACAGCAGTAACCCCGTGAGCTGCCACGACTGCCGAATCAGCACCACCAGCAGGATCGCCAGTTGAACAAACTGCACGAAGATGTCCCCGAAGATTAGGATGACCGTCCCGAATTCCTGGGTATCGCTCGTGATCCGGCTGACCACCTTGCCCGACTTGTTTTCATCGTAAAACGCTAGATCGCGCCGTACCGCTGCGCTGAACGCATCCTTCCGCATCTGGGCGATGCTGCTCCCCACCAACCAGTTCGTAATCCTGCTCCGCGCCCAGTTCAACAGATAGTCAGCAGTGGCCGAGATGAATAGCGCCACCAGCAGCACGATCACTACCGTTTGGGTATCGGGTGTCTGGATCGTCTGAATCGTAGCCGCGAACAGAATCGGTCGGATTGCCCCCAGGATCGACAGCAGCGCCAGGATGCCCGCCGTAATCAGCAGGCTGCGCCGCTCGCGCCGGAAATACCGGAAGATTCGCTGGAACAGATAACTGTCGCTGTACTGCCGATCGTAGGTATCTTGTTGAAGTGTATTGAAAAATCCCATGATGACTTACGCCCGTGCCGTCGGTTGTGCCGTGGTGCTGTCCGCCGATTCATACCGCGCGAAGATTCTGCGGTACGCTTCTGAACTTGCCAGCAGGTCTTCGTGCTTCCCTTGTGCCATTACCCGCCCCTGCCGCAGCACCACGATGTGATCCGCCCATCGAATCTGTGACAGCCGGTGCGTAATCAGAATCGTCGTTCGTCCTTTCGATGCTGACCAGATTGCCTGCTGGATGCGGTCTTCCGTAGCACTGTCGATAGCGCTCGTGCTGTCGTCCAGAATCAGGATTGGCGGATCGCTCAGGAACGCGCGTGCAATCGCCACCCGTTGGCGCTGCCCTCCACTGAGCGTGACCCCCCGCTGGCCGACCTTCGTGGCGTACCCTTCTGGGAACCCGCTGATGAACTCGTGTGCCTGGGCCCGTCGAGCGACCGTTTCGACCGCTTCGTCGCTGGCCTCCTGGTGACCGAAGCGGATATTTTCCGCCACGCTCCGGCTGAACAGGAAGATGTCCTGTTCGATGATGCTGATCTGTGAACGCAGCGCCTCCAGATTCCAGTCCCGCACATCAACCCCATCGATGAGAATCTCCCCCGCATCCACATCATACGTGCGGTTGATGAGCTTGGTCAGCGTGCTTTTCCCCGAACCGGTCTGCCCGACAATTGCCACTGTCTGACCTGGCTGTACCTCAAATGTGACATCTTGCACGACCGGTCGCCCTGTCCCATATCCAAACGTCACGCCGCGGAATTGGATTAAGCCTTGGATCGGTTGGGCATATCCCGCCTCGTTGCGATCCAGATCGGTCTCTGTTGTGATAATCTTGAGGATGCGCCGGGCGCTGGCATAACCCAGGCTTACTTGGGAGAGGGACCGCAGCGAGCTGAACACCGGAAAATCGAACAGGAACATCAGCCCCATGAACGAGACAATCTTTCCTCCGTCGATGAGGCCCTGCTCGTATAACATCACGCACTGCGCCAGCCCGACGACCGTTGCCACACCGAGCAGCAGAAACGGGATATACCGCGCCTCGATGCGCCCCTGTTCGAGAAAATACGCCCGGACTTGATCGACAAAGTGGTCAAACTCGCTGATTTCCTCGGTTTCACGTGCCGCCCCCTTGACCACCTGAAGGCCGTCGATGGTTTCCGCTAGGTGCGCGTTCATCTGACCGAAGCTGTCTCGCACCCGTTCCGCCACCGGATTCAGCGCCGTGACGAAGAAGTACTGGCTGATGAAATAGAGGACGAGGAATATCGCCGGCACCAGAACCAGGGAGGGATACAGCGTCGGCGCCACCACCAGCGGCATTACCAGGAAAAAACTCGATCCGATCAGGACGTTCATACCCGGATTCATCATCAGATTCATTTCGCGCACATCGTTTGTCACCCGCGCCATGATCTCGCCTACGGGTTGCATATCGTGAAAAGTCATGCTTTTGCCCAGCAGGCTTGCGTATAGCTCGTCGCGTACATCCCGCTCGATCCGCTGTGCGAAGATTTCGGTGCAAAAGTTGCGGATGAATTGCAGTACCGCCCGCGTGAACTGTGACACGATGATCGCCACCACATACGGCACAATCCGCCAAATATCTCCACTTTCCGAGACCGCGGTGAAGGCCCTCCCGACGAAGAAGGGGACAGCCGCCGCCAGCGCCGCGTTACTAAACGCGCCGATGATGACCCCCAACCCGATCAGAGGTTGGCGGCCAATGTGGGATAGGATGAACCGCAGCGGACTGGAATGGTTGCTGTTGAAGACAGCTTGAACGACGAATTCGGATGACATAATGGCTGTTTGGCTCACGTGGCTGAACAGAACCTCATCGTAGCACACTCCCTTCAGCCCGAATACGACCATTTGATCTGCGGTATAATGCCAGACCTATTTGCGCGGCAGAGGGCGAAAGTGAATGCTCAGCACAGTTTGGATGGCTCTTGTTCTGGCGGCTGCCTATCCATTGACCGATGGACTGCTCCGCCGGAGTCCCCATCCGATTGATCCCTGGTTGCGATTGGCGCTTGTCCCCGGCCTCAGCCTCGGAACCCTCACCCTGTTGATGTTTTGGTTGGGACTGCTCCAGATTCCTTTCACCTTCTGGAACATCAGCATCTCCTACGGAATCGTAATAGGGGTAGGGAGCTGGTTGTGGTGGCGCACCCCGAAAACACAGGCTGTCGCCTCAGAACTCACTGATCGGATGCGCCGCGGCGTGTCCCGTTTCTCGGTTACAGCCCTCATTCTATGGTTCATTCCACTCCTGATTGTCGCCGCTGTCATTTTTAACGCCTTCTATTGGCCGTTTTACCTGGAAGATGCCGTCGGTATTTATGCTGATCGCGCCGACTTTATGTTCCGCAGCGCTGGCCTTGTCCCGCTTCGGGATTATCCCTACTACGGCTACTACCAGACCTATCCTATGCTCATCCCGATGAGCTATGCCTATGCCTACTTCGCTTCAGGCTGGCATAATGAATATCTGGCCAAGGTCCTCTCGGCTGTCTTGAGTCTGAGCTGCCTTCCAGCCGTGATGAGTCTGGGGAACGCTGTCGGTGGGCGCAGACTGGGTTGGCTGGCGCTGCTCCTCCTCGCCATCACCCCCGCTTTTGGCCGTTGGGCATCGTCAGGCTACGTTGACCTGCCGATGGCCTGTTTCTATACATTGGCCGCGGTGTTCTGCTGGCGCTTATGGCAGCGCTCTAACCCCACCGATGCCATCCTCCTTGGCCTCTGCATCGGCCTTGCGGCCTGGACCAAGAACGCCGCGCTTCCAGGCATCGGCTTGATTAGCCTGTGGTTGTTCTACGCGGTCTTTATGAAGCGTGTCCCTCAGAGTGATGCGCTTCTGTCCCTGGTGGTATGTGCTGGGGTTTCCGCTCCCTGGTACATCCGCAACTGGATTGAAGTCCAGATGCTCGTGCCCAACACCATCTGGGTCGATCAGGCTCAACCCACCTTGGCTAACCTCATCCCATTCCTCACTCGTCTGGACAATTTCGCCCTGACCGGGATCGTTGTGACTCTAGGATTCTTCTTGGAGGCTGTTGATTTCCTGCGAGGTAGTTGGCGCGAAGGACGATCCACTTTATTGAGTGTTCTGACAGTTCCCTATCTCGTGGTCTGGTGGGCTTTCGTTAGCTATGACCCACGCTTTCTCTTGCTTCTCCTACCCATCTTGATCGTTCTCGGCGCGAAACAGACCTTGCGAATCTGGGACAGTCTGTCGCCTCGAATCCACCACCTGGTTCGCCCCCTCGCGCTGGCTCTGATAATCGCCCTGGCGCTCTACGTCGCCTGGATTAGCGTCGCCTACAAAGACGAAATCCTGCGTGACCCCCTCATGAGCGATGCCGCCAAACGCGCCATCGTCCTGCCGCAACTGCCGGATCAATCGAACCAGCGATGAAACGTGTAGTGGGCATGGGATAACTCAAAACCGAGCCGCAGCCATACCTTCTGCGACGCTATATTGGTGAGTTGCGTCGAGATGATGAGCCGCTCGGCGCCGCGAGCCGCGCAGCTTTCCAGTGCGCCGATAATCAGGCTGCGACCCAGCCCGCAGCCTTGGGACTCGGGGCGTACACCGTACAGTGGCACCTCCCCTTCAGCAGAACTGTTCATCCGCAGCGTGAGAAACCCGTTGATCGTCTCATCATCCTCGACAACCAGTACCGCATCGGCTACACCCCCTACTGTACATGACCGGTACGCCCAATCTACATACAGGTCATCGCAAAGTGCCCGGTCAAGCCGCGTGTCGGCGTGATAATGCCCGCCGTAGCCCCGGAATGCCTCTGCCGCGATCTCCTTGATCTGTTCTGCATCCGCCTCCGTCGCTAGGCGCAACTTATGGGATGCGGGCGGCCATGTCTGATCGACCCGCCGGGCATAGTACAGCAGGGTATCCATCAGCAGGAATCCCCGCTGCTCCATCTGTTGCGCCAGATGCAGGTCCTTCGCCGCGCATCGTGCGACCAGAAACCGAATCGCTTCCCTCTCGCAGAACGCCATGACCTCATCCAGCTCTGCCAGATTGCTCACGCTTGCGCGGGCCGATGCGATCCCGAACCGGGCTTCGTCAAGCGGTGAACGTGCCCCACTCATTCCCGGTGTTCCGCTTCTTGTGCTCTTCCCACTGTTTCCCGCACGATGCTGGTCGGCTTGCCCATGATGCGGATATGCATCCGCGCCAGATATTCGCCGATGATCCCCAGCGCAAACAGTTGCGCTCCCGCGAAGATCGTGATGATGGAGGCCAGGAATGGGAAGCCAGGCACACTTGCTTCAAATAGAAGTCGTCCTATCACGTAGACCATCACCAACACGCCGAAAATCAGCATCGCGAACCCAACCATGCTGGCAACCTGAAGCGGCAGAATGCTGAAGCCGGTCATCATATTTAGCGCGTGGATGATAAGTTTCCGCAGTGTATAGTTCGAAACGCCATAGGGACGCGCTTCATGCCGTACCGGTATGGCTGCGAACCGTGTGGTGGCCCAGGTCAGCAGCACATCGATGGACACGAACGGACTCTCATAACTGGCAAATGCTTGCCGTAGATCGGTGCGGAACGCCCGGAACGCGCTCACATTGCGGGCCACATTCACCCCCATCGCGCTTTGCAAAGCCAGCTTTGTGATCTGAGAGGCTAGATCGCGGAACAGTCCGTGCTGTTCCTGTTGTGGTGTACCATACACCACATCGTATCCTTCGTTCAGTTTCTCCAATAACTTATGGATTTCGCTCGGCGGATGCTGCAAGTCATCATCCATCGTCACGATCCACTCATATCGCGCATTGCGGATACCCCGCAGCAAAGCGTTATGCTGGCCGAAGTTCCGCATATGTTTGATCCCGCTGATCCACGAATGCTGCGCGGCCAGTTCTTGGATCACTTCCCAACTATTATCTTTGCCATCATCCTCGACGAAGATCACTTCATAGGCGTTCGTCAGCGTCGGCAGCACCATGCTGAGTTCCTCAACCAACTTAGGCAGGCTCAATGCGCCGTTATACACCGGGATGATGATGCTCAGGGATGCCATTCGATCCGTTCCTGTCGATTGGGATGGTATAGTCTGCATCATCCTACAACATCGATGGCGACCGGGAGAATACCGATTGTGTTCTCCCGCACGTGATCTCCCTGTGCAGGCAGCAGTCGGTCACTTGCAGCGGATTCATACAGCCGTGCCCAGATTGCGTATGTCCCCGGTTGGAGATCATCGGGAATAATGAGCGCCCGGTTGTCGATCACTGGGACTTCCACACTCCAGCTTCGCGTCGGCGCAAACCCCCACACGGGTTGAGTGTCCTGGCCCTGTGCCCACACACTGCCCGCTGCATCCGCCAGAAACCACGCCACGGTATAGTCTTGCTCGATGGGCTTCTCTGCCTCCCAGTACAGTGATATTGCCAGTGTATCTCCCGCGCGGTACCGGGTTCCCCCAGGCAGGCTGACGCCCATCAGTCGGATCGAATCCCCGAACCGCAGGTTGCTCTGGATGTCCGGCCCCCGGAAACTCAGAATGTCCGGCGCGTCCAGCGTACTGTATTCGATCAGTCGCACCGTCGGATCAGGTGGATCGCTGCTGTACTCCGCAATCGGATAATAGTGCATTGTCATGAAGCGTTCGACCGGCCGCACTGTCCACGGTGTCCATGGCCCAGAACCCGCCAGCACCCATAGCCGCGGATGGGCGTTTGCTAGGTTGTGCAGTAGGGCTACGCTGCTCTTGACCAGCAGTTCGTCTGGGTTGGCGGAGCGAATCAGTGGGGCTTGCTCAGGACTGGGCTGTTCACCGGGGTGATCGGGCAGGGCGATCACGCGCGGTGCGGTCAGCTTGTTGAAGTTCAGGAAGAAGGGTTGGTATTGGTTGTCCGCTAGAATCAGAACATCGTCCGTTTCGGCTTTCGCCGCAAGGATAGGTAGGATGGTCTGGAGCGACGAATTGCCCCCATCGTACAGCGGATCAGCCTGAATTCCCACCAGACCCATCACCATTCCGATCAATCCCACCAAGGGTAGCGCCGCCCAGGATCGTCTCCGTGTTTCTTGCAAAGATTTACTCAGGCGGAATGATTCCCGAACCTGTTGGTTTTGTCCTAACGTCCGCCATAATGTGATTCCTGCCGCCAGCGCGACGACGATGCATAGCATTGGCCACGCCGGAATCGCCATGCGCGTCCAGATGAAGTCCAATGTCGTCGTGCCCCACAGCGCTGGGATGACCACCCACCGCGCGTAGCGAATCTCGTTGAGACTCGCTCCCCACTCGCTGAACCCTCCTGATTCCGGCGGCAGTGCAAATCCATACGCGCTCAGTGGCAAACTCACCCCGCAGAACTGGACCCACAGCGACCATCCGATCAGGACAATCACTATGGCGATCAGCACCCATAACCGCATGTTCCGTTGGGATGAGGCTTCCCTCGTCTGCCCTGCGCGCAGCGTAGCCCACTGCCCGAATAGTCGTTCTAATACCGGCAGCAGCCCCAACATCACGAATGGCACAACCGGCACGAGGAAGCGCGGCGGCCAGGATAGCCCACCGAACCAGTGAACACCCCGCAGCGCCGCGTAGGCTCCCGCAAACACCACTACCATCGTCAGGATGGCCAGGGCTTGCTGAGGACGCCCTTGTCGCCATAGCATCCACAGCCCAATCGGTACGGCCAGCAGAATCGGCGAAGTCGCCCACAGACTCGCGCCGATGCTCAGCAGATACGTGTGCAGCGCCAGATGCATCGTCTCGATCTGCTGTGGACTGCGATTGACTAACCCTCCCAACTGCCCATAGAACAGTTTCATGTCCAGGATGGCCGGGCCTATCACCGAGATCACTGCCAGCCCAAACAGGAATACCATGATCGTGCTCAGTAGACCCACCATTGCCATGCGATACAAGCGGTGTCGCCCCGTCAATGGAGGCATTGCTAGGACAACCAGCGCCGGCAGCGCGAATCCTGCCGCTTCTTTGGTCAGCAGTCCCGCGCCAATGGCTGCGACGACTCCCACCAGCGCCTTCATATTGCGATACCCGCTGGCACGCCACGTCTCTAGGCACAGCGCCGCCACCAGGATGAATAGCCCCGCTAGCGGTTCGCGAAACAATGTTCGTGTATAGGGCCAGTAGATCGTCCCTGCGCCGAACATCAGCGCCGCTGCCACAGCAGTCCGGTCCTGATAACCAAGCCGAAGCGCCGTTCCGAACAACACACCCGCGGTGACCAATGTCACCAGCGTGTTGAACCACCACACCATATGTACCAGCCCCACGCCCGGTAGCCAGCTTGCCAGCAGGTATAGCGGGGCGCTCATGATCAGTGGCAGAGGTTCTGTATCCGCGCGCATGAGTGGGTACACACTGGCCGGGGTGAGTACATCTGGTTGGTTGTACCATGCGCTCTCATCCAGCAGTGTATCCCCGAAGCGCACCAGGCTGCTTGTGGCATCGAACAGCGTTTCCATATCGTTACTCTCGATGCGTCCACTGTAGGTGAAAGCGTAGATGCTCCCCAGTAGCGTCAGCACTGCGCTCAAGAGGATAAGCCGTCTGCGGAAAACACCCTTCATGGTCTGCGTCATGCCAGTTCTGATCGTGCTTGTCCCATAAACGAATCAGTGGGCGCTAAGCCCACCGATCTAGAAGTATAACGCAGCGTCGAAAACCTGCAGAGGCGTTACCCACCCCCCGTGAGTCGATTGCGGATTCCCAGCAGCCCCTTGATGACCTTCTGGCTGGTGTTGAGCTGTTCCAGGTTGCCCAGTCCGGCTTCGTACATCGCCGCGCCGACCGTTAGTTTCCCATCCCGGATTTGCAGATCACCCATCGCCACCAGCGTCTCACCATACAGCTTCTTTTCGTCCAGTTCGCTGAAAATGTCCGCTGCCTGACGATAGCAGTTAAATGCCTGCTCCTTGTCTCCCATTGCCGCGTATACGCCCCCCAGATTGCCCAGCACTTTCGCCGAGCGTAGCGCGTCGTTCAATTCTTGGAAGATCATCAACGCTTGCTGCATGATGTCCAGCGCTTGCTGGTGTTCGCTCAACGCCCGGTGCATCAGGCCGATATTGGTTTGCATCTCTGCGACCATGTCCCGCTTGCCTTCAGCTTCGTAGGCATCCATTGCCTGGTGAAACAAGCGTGAGGCGCCCTCGTAGTCTTTGTCGCGGAACAGCTTGATACCCTGATCCTGAAGTTCTTGTGCCGATGGCATGGCAACCTACCTCACTGCTGACCTGATCGACCTGATGAGCTTATAGACGAACTGACTGCAAAGTGCTTGATCGGTTTATCCTCACCCCGTCACATTGCCTTCGACCCCCCATTGCATCGAGAGCGGGTTGGGAGGTGAGGAGAACTTGGCTTTATCCATCACTCTCCCGACTATCTCGTGATATCGAGGATGCTGGCCCCCACTTCGCGCAGGTTCTCGACCGGCATCTTGCTCAACATGATCGCGATTTCGATGAAACCGATATTCCGGGGATTCGCGGCGAATTGGCGCTTTTCTTCGGGCAGATTCATGAAATGCTTCCATTGCTCCCGTGCCGCCAGCCATTCGCCGATATGACCGCTTGCTTCCAGGAAGTATGATAGGTTCTTCTTGACTGCCGACGACAGCACACTCAGTTCGTGCATCGGAATCGGCACTTCCCCCATCTCGTACTGGTGCAGCTGCTCCACCGGGATCGCCGCGGCCGCGCTTACCTCGTCCAGCGAAACGCCTGCTTCTTCTCGCGCTTGGAAGAACAAAGCCCCGATCATTCGGTCTCGCAGCGACATATACTCCTGCTGGATGTCGAAGTGACGCCCGTGCCGTGCTTCCAGCGTTTCTGTTCCCCAGAAGTGGCTGACTGGCACGCCCAAATAGTACGACAGCAGTTCCAGTTGTGGCAGGCTCGGCACAGCCTCGCCATATTCCCACGCCTGCATTTCTTCATTCGATACCTTCAACAGCTCAGCGCACGCTTCAATACTCCGTTCAGCATTCAACCGCGCGTCCTGAATCAGCACGCCGATCATCTTGGCCCGCAGTCGGTACGATTCGGCGAAGTCATGTGGCTTCCCCTCAGCGACCTGCTCGTCCTGCACCCCGCCCGCTTTTGATTTGAACCGGGCAGAAACATCCTTGAAGTCCATCCGTGCCTCCGGAGAGCCTGTGGCGCTTATGCCTGCCGATCTCTGTACGGCATTATAGTCCCTTCACAAGGCCGGAGCAAACCACGCAGTGCGCTGCTCAACCCATGGTAACATGATCCTTCGAATCGACAATTAACGTTTTGCGCGTGGCCTGGTTTCCGATCGTGAGTATAATTATAATTGATGTCGCTAAGAATCTCACCGCTTTGACTACATTTGTCCTTGGTTGCTTCATCTATGGTAGTTGATAGCCTTGCAAAGCTTCAGGTCGAAAACGCCGACCTCCACCGTCAGGTTGCCCAGCTAACCGCCCTCAATCGCCTCTGGTTGCGCCTGGGCACAGGCCAGGATTTCCAGCTTTTTCTGGATGAACTTCTTGCAGCGTCATTGGAGTTCGTTGGCTGCGACACGACCTTGATCCTCCTTCCCGATGATGAAGACCTGACTCTGTTCCCTGCTGCCTATCATCTGCCCGCTGCGGCCCAGCAGCAGCGCCAGCCTCTCAGTGATATCCGCTTCAGCCTGTATGGAAACGACCCCGGCTCGCTGATCGACCGCTGGCAGCGTGGCGAATGCGTTCTCGCGGACGAATCGTCAGCTTCATCACCTCTCTTCGACCTGCTCACCGAATCCTTCGGTACGCCTCATTTCCTCGGCTGTCCCTTTCGTGTAGACGATAACCTGATCGGCGCTCTTTTGGTCGCCAACACCCTCACCCAACAGCCCATTACGCAGGAGCAAATCCAGGCCGCGGAGCTGCTGACAGGCAACCTCGCTCCTGCCCTCGCCAATGCCCGCCAGCATCAGAAGACTTCCCGGCAGCTTGCCGCTAACATGCGCGAGCTGCACATCCTCCGTCAGATCGACCGCGAACTCACCGATACCATCGACCTGCACCATGTTTTCGAGATGACCCTGGACTGGGCGCTGCGCTTCACCAATGCCCAGGCCTCTTCTCTGGCTCTTTACGATCAGGACACCAACAGGCTCAACTTTCTCCTCGACTATGGTTATGATGTCCCCAGCGAAGAACTGGAGCGTATCCGCCGCGAATACGGCAGCGGAATCGTGCTGCGCGTGGCCAATTCCGGCCACGCTGAAGTCGTGCCCGATATCCAGATGGACAAGGACTATGTGGGTCTCTCAATCCACACCCTTTCCCAGATGGCTGTCCCCGTCATGCGCGAAGACCGCGTTGTCGCCGTCATCACCCTGGAAAGCAAGAAGCTCAACGGATTTACCGACGCCCACCTCGACTTTGTGCAGAAGTTGGCGAACCGTGCCGGCGTTGCCATCGACAACGCCCGCCTCTATCAAAAAGCCATCTGGGAGCGTGAAAAGCTCTCTCACATCCTCAACAACACCGCCGATGTCGTCATCCTGATTGACTTCGATGACCGCATCATGCTCATCAACCAGTCTGCGCTTGGGGCCTTGCAGCTTTATTCGAACCAGGACTATATTGGCGTGTCCGCTTCGGAAGCTTTGGCTCACACCCCCGTATTCTCCGCTTTTCAACGTGCCCGTCGCCAGGGCGATACCCTCACTGAAGAGGTCATGCTGCCCAATGAGCGCATCTTTCATGCCAACTTCCGCCGCTTCGAGGGTATCGGTTGGATTCTCGTCATGCACGACATCACACCCTTCCGCGAGATGGATAAGCTCAAGAGCGAACTCATCGCCACCGTCTCGCATGACCTCAAGCAGCCGCTCAGTGTCATGAATGGCTACATTGAGTTGATGCTTATGCAGCAGGCTGTCACGCCCCAGGGCATGAACTCGGTGCAGATGATCCGCCGTGCCATGCAAAACATGCGTCAGTTGGTTGATGACTTGCTCGATCTCACCAAGATCGAGTCCGGCATCAAGCTTGACCTGAAACCCACTCCACTTCAGACTGTCATCAATGAATGCCTCGAACAGATGCGTCCTGGCGCCGATGGCAAGAGTATGCAGTTGCTTAGCCAGGTTCCCGAGGACCTGCCCCCCGTCATGGCGGACCGCGCCCGTTTGCGCCAGATCATGATGAATCTCGTCGGCAACGCTGTCAAATATACCCCCCCCCAAGGGTGGGCCAGGATTTGGGCTGAACCTCGTGGTGATTCAATCCGCATCGCCGTGCAGGACAACGGCCTCGGCATCAGTCCCGAAGATCAAATCCACATCTTCGAGCGCTTCTATCGCGTCCGCCGACCAGAAACCGACACCATTGAAGGAACTGGCTTGGGTCTGGCAATTGTCAAGAGCCTCGTTGAAGCCCATCACGGCCAGATCACGCTGGAAAGTCGTCTCGGCGAAGGCTCGACCTTCTATCTGACTCTGCCTCTCGCCCGCACCGACGCCGCCTGAGACATCATCGTTCCCACAATCAAAGAGGCGAATGTCTTCTGCGCTCGCCTCTTTGGTAGTTTGCTCACGTCTGGAACGTGTTGTCGATTTCTAGTGCGCTTTTTCCCAGAAGCTGGTCTGACTCCCGTGCCACGAAGTGGAGAGGGCTGCGCTGAATATCAGCGAAGCCGCCTCTCCTGGGGTGCATAACCCCCTCTAGCTTAAACTGTTAGCTGCTGGCCGGTGCAGCCGCCGACTCTTCGGCTTTGGCTTCTCCCTCGCCATTCGGAGTCTTGTGGCGGATCTGGTACGGCACCGTTGTCACCACCACGTTCTCCATCCGCGCCAGCGACAGATTGAAAATGAACGCGCTGTTCTGGTGGAGCGCCTGCTCCCAGAATGTTTCCATCGCCAGATGCCCCATAATGACATGGACGAAGCAGCCCGGCTGATCCTGCTGAACACCCTCGATGTACTCCTGGATCGGTTCCGCCAGATTGCGGAACGGCGATGGAATCACCACTAATTCACCTTCTCCGATGCGCTTCTGCCACTTCTGCTGGACGACCATGGCTTTCTCTGGGTTGATCCCCACGTGTACCGCTTTCCACGGATGCTTCAGCGACTTGGCAAAATTCACCAACCGCACCGTCTCGGCATGAACATCATCAATCAGGATCAGCGTTTGCACCGGGCGCGGTCTTGCGTCTGGCGGCACACTCTCCCAACTCAGGGCTTCTGCTACACCCTTATAGTGCTGATGGATGCGGAAAAATATCCAGACCAGCGCTGGGATGAGAACGGTGATGAACCACGCACCGCCGCTGAACTTCGTCACCGCGAAAACGATCATCACCACAAACGTACACAGCGCGCCAATAGCGCTGATGATCATGTGCGTTCGCCAATGCGGATCGTACTCCAAGTCGGTTTCCAGGCCCTTGACCTTCTCGCCGGGTTTCAGCTTGCCGATCTTCCAGGCCCGTATCACCATCCCGCTCTGCGACATCGTGAAGCTGAGGAATACGCCAATCGCGTACAGCGGGATCAGGTTCGTCGTGCTGGCGTTGAAGAAGACGACCAGCAGAATCGCAAAGAATGCTAGTACGATGATGCCCCATGAAAATACCAGTCGCCCGCCCCGGTAGGTGAGCTGTCGCGGTAAGAACCCGTCCCCGGCTTGCAGTGCTGCCAGACGAGGAAAATCCGCGTAGCTCGTGTTCGCAGCCATGAGCAGGATCAGTGCCGTTCCCGCCAGCGTCAGCGCGTAAAATACGCTCGAATCCCCGTGGATAGTACGTGCGATCTGCGATATCACCGTCTCGCTGTGGCTGGGTACGGCCTCGATCTGGTGAGCGATCAACGTAATGCTCAGAAACAACGTAATCAGGATGGTACTCATCCACACCAATGTGATCGCCGCGTTCCGGCTTTGCGGTTTCTTGAACGCCGTGATCCCGTTTGAAATCGCTTCGATGCCTGTCAGCGCCGTACATCCGCTGGAGAACGCCCGTAAGATCAGAAACAGGGTCAGGGCTTGCAGCTCTTCTCCGCTGTGATGGATTGCTTCAACGCCGCTCACGGTTCCTAGTCCCCCCGTGAAGTATTGGAGCGCTCCCGTGGCCAGCGTCAGGAACATCATTCCCAGGAAGAAGTACGTCGGAATCGCAAAGATGCGCCCGCTTTCCTTTACACCCCGCAGATTGACGATGGTCATGATGACGATCACCGCCACCGCGATTTCGACCCGGTACGGTTGCAGTCCTCTGAATGCGGGGAAGGATACGATTTGAGCCACTCCCGATGAGATGCTGACCGCTACTGTCAGGATGTAATCCGTCAGCAGCGCCGCGCCCGCGATTTGCGCGGGTGTCTCCCCCAGGTTGTCTCGTGCCACGATGTAGGCTCCACCCCCATTCGGGTAGGCATAGATCGTTTGCCGGTACGACACCGTGACAATGACCAGCAGGACCGAAATGGCAATCGCGATGGGCACCGAGATTCCAAAGATGTCCTGCTGTGAAGCCGCTGCAAACGCCGCCAGCGACAGGATAATCAGGATTTCTTCAGTAGCGTAGGCCGTGGATGATAGAGCGTCTGAGGCAAAAACAGCCAGGCCGACGAGCTTGCTGATGGCTTGATGCGGTAGGTCTTTCGTATCAAGCGGCTTGCCGATAAGAATACGACCGACGTTCATGTGTTCTCCCTATGTCGTGACGCAGATTGGTTGCCACTCGACATGAAAATCATCGGACGAAGAACCGTCCGGCGAGTGTTACAGTGTATTACAGCCTGTGTGCGTTCACTGTCACGATATACCCCTTCGGTGGCGCTGTCAATTGTGTTTTCGTCACGAAGTGGATGTGTCATTTCTACGTGAATCTGCCCGAATCCGCTCCCTCCGTCTCTGAAAACAGACCCTCCAGCCCCTAAATCCTATCTTCATAGGGACGGCCTTCTGCGACCGAAGGAACTCCTTTCCGAATGGTGACGCGCGCAGGTTCGATGCTCATGGGAAAACGAAATGGTGCATCCGCTAAATCGTCGAGAAAAACAGGGGGCTGCGGGAGACGCCCCAGAAGGGTTTTCCCCCATCTCCCCGGTCTATACATATACACGGGATAAGGGGCAGGGGGATGAGGGCAGAACGTGCCGGATGAGCCACTAAATCAAAGGCGAATCATCGTAGGGGCGGGCGACCCGCCGGGTCGCCCGTGCCCGAATCATTTGCATTTGAATTCTTCCCCCCATCGGCTTCGTGGTTTGTAGGGGCGGTTTATCGGTGCTTTCAATCGTCTGTCTGTCCGCCCACTATCGATTGGGTCTGTCAAACCGCATCAAAAAATACCGTGCAAGCATTCATAAGACACCAAAGAGTTACCAAAATGTCACCCTCTCCGTCCCATTTTGTGCTATCGTAGACATACGGATTGCGGATCGAATAGGCGCATCACGTCCAGCCCACCCGCGTGACGATGCTCTTTAACAAATCGATACGGACGGGAAAACCGAATCAAAGGCGAATCATCGATAACGCCTTGTTTCTTTTATCCCTTCAGCTGACGGCACTGCCGCCATTTCTGCCACAAAACCGT
This sequence comes from uncultured Anaerolineaceae bacterium, assembly GCA_964556745.1. Taxonomy (GTDB): domain Bacteria; phylum Chloroflexota; class Anaerolineae; order Aggregatilineales; family Phototrophicaceae; genus CFX2. Next base: position 2,815 of record CAZKXW010000081.1, on the reverse strand, counting down.
GTTGTCTTCCCGTGGGGAGCAGCTCTGAGCGCGAGGAGTTGGCACAAAATGCCATTTTGTGCCTATCTCAATCCCACCATTTGGCACAGAACTGCTAATTGCCATTACTGCCATTTGTGCCACGCTGCTGCGAGTGTTTATGACGGGATTTCGGTGGCGCACTTCTGATTCTCAAGACTCTCACATTCTCATTCTTATTATTCTTATCATTCTTATCATTCTTATGGGAAAACCAAATCGAATCATCGTAGGGGCGACCCGCCGGGTCGCTCTGTGTGAAAAATCGTTCGCATTTGAATTGATTTCTCCATTATCATTTCGCCTATTTTGAAGTTGCTGCCCGCTCCTGATTTCCTTATGTGAGTTAATTTTGTATTGGTGTATGAATTTTAAGCTGTCGCGCATTAATCCTTAATCAATGAATATTCCGCTTAACCATCCTCCACCTTTCACCCTTGATTGCGGGCTGCGCCCAGAAAGGATAAGATAGCTCTAATCGAATCACTGTTAAATAACGCTTTGGATGCTCCAAAATGCCCATTCTTCGCTCTCAGATTGATCCTTCCTCTGAAGACTTCAAGCAGAACTACGACCATAACCGCCAGCTCATGCAAACCCTGTCCGAGCGTCAAGCGAAGGTTCGGGCAGGGGGTAGCGAACGTGCTGTGAAGCGCCACCTCGACGCGGGCAAACTTCTCCCCCGCGAACGAGTCGAACTCCTCCTCGACCCTAACACCCCTTTCCTCGAACTCAGCACTCTGGCCGCTTGGGACCTCTACAATAACGAAAGCCCCGGAGCGGGTTCCATCAACGGAATCGGCATCGTGAACGGCGTCGAGTGTATGATCGGCGCCAACGAAGCCACCGTGAAAGGAGGAACGGTCTACCCGGTTTCACTGGAAAAGTCCCTGCGCGCCCAGGAAATCGCTTTGACCAACCATCTTCCCTGTATCTACCTCGTCGAGTCCGGTGGAGCTAACCTTCCGCATCAGGCCGATCTTTTCGTCCCCGGTGGGCGTGGCTTCTGTAACCAGGCCCGCATGAGCGGCCTCGGCATCCCCCAGATTTCCCTCGTCTTCGGAAACAGCACTGCTGGTGGAGCCTATATCCCCGGCCTGAGCGACTACACCGTCTTTGTGCGGAATCAAGCCCTCGCGTTCCTCGGCGGTCCCCCGCTGGTCAAGATGGCCACTGGGGAAGAAGTCGATGAAGAAACCCTCGGCGGAACCGACATGCATGCCCGCATTAGTGGCTTGGCCGATTATGTTGCCGAAGATGATGCTGATGCGATCCGTATTGGCCGCGAACTTGTCCTCCGCTTGAACCGCTCCAAAACCCTCCCCGCGGACCTCCGCGAACCCTGTCCCCCCGCTTATGATCCCGACGAACTCCTCGGCATTGTCCCCATCGATACCATCCGCAAGCCGCTCGACATGCGTGAAGTTCTCGCCCGCTTGGTCGATGCTTCCGAGTTCATGGAGTACAAACCCGATTACGGTTCTACCCTTGTTTGTGGCCACGCCCATATCAACGGTTTCCCCGTTGGCGTGCTGGCGAACAACGGAGTCCTTTTCAGCGAATCCGCCAACAAAGCCGCCAGCTTCATCCAGCTTTGCAACCAGTCCCGCACGCCACTTCTCTATCTTCAGAACATCACCGGCTTCATGGTCGGCCGCAAGTATGAAGAAGAAGGCATCATCAAGCATGGCGCCAAAATGATTAATGCCGTTGCCAACAGCACCGTTCCGCAGTTCAGTGTCTTGATCGGCGGAGCCTACGGGGCCGGCTATTATGCCATGTGCGGCCGTGCCTATGATCCCACGCTGCTATTTGCCTGGCCGACCAGCCGCGTTGCGGTTATGGGTGCGGAACAGGCCGCCGGGGTGCTGGGCATCATCCAGGAAGAAGCATCTCGTCGCAAAGGTGAAGAACCCGATCTCCAGCAGATCGAACAGATGAAGTTCATGGTACGCTACAAGTTCGAGCAGGAGAGCGATCCCTACTATGCGACAGCTCGTCTCTGGGATGATGGCCTGATCGACCCGCGCGATACCCGTATGGCGCTCACCGTCGGACTATCCATGAGTTACAACCACGATTGGGTCAGTCTAGGTGCGCCGAAATATGGGGTCTTCCGTATGTAGTTGGTTGAGTGCCGAGGTGGAGAATGGATCGACTCAAAGACTTCTCGTTGACCTCACGCACCCTCTATCGGTTGATTATCATCGGCATGGTAGTCGTGTTGATCTTCGCATTTCTGAACTCCCGCATCGGCCAGACCGCGTTCCTGGTCTGCTGCGGCGGAGCGGTCTTGTTAGTTGTGGTAGGTCTGCTTTCGGAACGCGGTATGCGCCGTCTCCGTTGAATCGATCTGCACCCATGTTAATGAATAGACGAGGTGAACAATGGTCGTAGGAACACATGCCCCAGTTTCTGGATTTATGCCTTCCCCATTTACCGAAGAACACGAAATGTTCCGCAAGAGCGTGCGGAACTTCGTTGAAAAAGAACTTAATCCCCACATCGATGAATGGGAAGCTCAGGGATCATGGCCTGCCCATGATGTCCTCAGGAAGATGGGCGAGTTAGGCTTCCTGGGACTGAACTACTCCGAGGATGTTGGAGGAGCCAACGCTGATATCTGGTTCACCGTCGTCCTGGCCGAAGAACTCGGCCGTTGTCATGCGGCCGGTGTCCCTATGGGCATCATGGTTCACACTGACATGTGTACACCAGCCCTGGCAAAGTACGGCAGCGATGAACTCAAGCAAAAGTTCCTCGTCCCGGCCATCAAAGGGGAAATGGTCGGCTGCAT
>CAZKXW010000080.1:18057-23251 GCA_964556745.1 uncultured Anaerolineaceae bacterium | reverse complement strand
CCGCTTCGCATGGAGGGGAGTCAAGCTGCGTAATTCCACGATAGCACAAAATGGGCGGGTTAGGGTGACATTTTGTCTACTTTTGCGCCATAAAATCGGAGGGAAGAAGAAATTCCACCACAGAGGCACAGAGGACACAGAGGGGTGGATAAGAAAACGAACCGCCAAGACGCCAAGAGCGCCAAGATCATGCAGAGGGGGCGAACAGAGATCAGGGTCGAATGCGAATGATTCTTGCAGGGGGGCGACCCACCGGGCTGCCTCTACGATGATTCGCCTTGGATTTGGTTTTCGCATGAGGGTGGCGAGGATATGGACTTTTCAAACGATCAGTGAGGGTTCATCGAGGGGATGATTTGGAGAGTAGAGAGGTTGATTAGAGATGCGGGGCAGGGATGGAAAAGTAGGTGAGAATTTGCCTTTGGCAGAGGCGCAATGAATAGGTACAATGAAATTGACTCGGCCAATGAATTATGTTAATCTTCGTCAAGTTTATTTGTGCTATTTGGCACAAACCCCGTTTTGGGAGTGATCGATGACCCTTAACGAATTTGCCCCCATCGGCGCAATGGTCTTTTTCGCGGTGCTGGTCGCCTTCATTGTGTTGATCATCTCGCGGTTGTTCGGCCCGCTGCGGCCGAGCGCTCGTAAAGCGGCTCCCTACGAAAGCGGCATGAAGCCTATCGGCCCCGGGACACGCCGCCTGCCGGTCAAGTTTTACCTGATCGCGGTGCTGTTCATTATTTTCGACGTAGAAATTATCTTCTTTTTGCCGTGGGCGGTACAACTGCGCGAGCTGGGGGTGTACGGTCTGGCAGTCATGGGTGCGTTTCTATTCATATTGACGGTTGGGTTCATCTATGAGTGGAAAAAGGGAGCGCTGGAATGGGAATAAGCTCAAAACTTGGCAATCTGGGGGTGGTGACGACCACGCTGGATCAAGCGATCAACTGGGGTCGAAATGGGGCGATGTGGCCGCTGCTTTTCGGGCTGGCCTGCTGCGCCATCGAGTATATGGCGACGCAGGCCTCGACGTATGATCTTTCGCGCTTCGGGATGGAATTGAACCGGGCCAGCCCGCGCCAGGCGGATCTGCTGATTGTTTCGGGGCGGCTGACGCGCAAGATGGCTCCGGTGGTGCGCCAGCTTTACGACCAGATGGCATCGCCGAAGTGGGTGATTTCGATGGGTGACTGCGCGTCGTGCGGCGGGGTGTACAACAATTACGCGCTGGTGCAGGGGGTTGATGAAATCATTCCGGTGGATGTATATGTGGCGGGATGCCCGCCGCGCCCGGAACAGCTTCTGCACGGCATCATGACGCTGCACGAGAAGATCAAGGGCGACAGCATCCGTTACTGGGCCGCGCCTGTCGAGGCTGATCCGATCCGCGTCTAAAACAATGTTGCCGGTGCAAGGTTATCCGGCTGCGAGGATGAATGATGAGCATTCCCCAACCTCTTGATCCGGTAGAGGCAGTGAAAGCAGCGCTGCCGGACGCGCTGGAAGATGTGAAGACGTTTGCCGGAGAGACGACGCTGGTGATCGTGCCAGCGAGGCTGCCGGAGGTGGCGAAGTATCTTCGGGACACCGCCGGGCTGGTCTACAACTACCTATCCGATGTGAGCGCGGTGGACTACTATCCGAATTATGATCGTCCGGGGCGGTTCGGCGTATCGTACCATCTGCTGTCCATGCTGTACAAGCGGCGGCTGCGGCTGAAGGTGTATCTGCCGGAAGAAGACCCGTCAGTGCCGACGGTAACGACGATCTGGCCGGGGGCGAACTGGATGGAGCGCGAAGCTGCCGACCTGATGGGTGTGGACTTCGTGGGACATCCGGACAAGCGCCGCCTGATGATGCCGGACGACTGGCAGGGGCATCCGCACCGGCGGGATTACCCGCTGGGCTATGAGACGGTCATGTTCTCGTTCAATTCAGAAGAGATCGCCAAACACAAGCCGAAGGCAACCGAATAGCCGGTTGTGAGCGCAGGTTTTCAGTGACATCATGCAGGAGACGAGCAGGCTGATGAAGCCTGTTCATCCTGAGTAGGCGGAGTATAGAAGCGATGGCAATACAGACCCCCGCGAATGCAGTGGATCCGATGAAGGAATGGGAAGGCAGCCTGGAGCAGCTCAAGGGGCTGGTTTCCGAGCGGGCGATGACTGGGGAGACGATGCTGCTGAACATGGGGCCGCATCATCCGAGCACGCACGGTGTGCTGCGCCTGCTGCTGGAACTGGACGGCGAGGAGATCGTGAGCTGCCTGCCGGACGTGGGCTTCCTGCACACGGGCATCGAAAAGACGATGGAGTCCAAGACGTATGAGAAGGCAGTCACGCTGACTGACCGGATGGACTACCTAGCGCCGATGTCGAACAACATGGCGTACTGCCTGGCGGTAGAGAAGCTGGCGGGGATCGATGTACCGCTGCGGGCGCAGATGATCCGCGTGATCTGTCTGGAACTAACGCGCATCAACAGCCATCTGGTGTGGCTGGGGACGCACGCCATTGACATGGGCGCGATGAGCGTGTTTCTGTACTGCTTCCGCGAGCGCGAGATGATCCTGAAGATGTTCGAGATGCTCTCCGGGCAGCGGTTGATGGGCAGCTACATCCGACCTGGGGGATTGTGGCGCGATCTGACGCCGGAGTTCCTGCCGGCGCTGGAAGCCTTCCTGAATTACTTTCCGGGGAAGGTGGATGATTACGAGAAGCTGCTGACGAACAATCCGCTGTGGATTGAGCGGACGCAGGGCATCGGGATCATCGAGCCGGAGAAGGCGCTGGCCTGGGGGGTGAGCGGCCCAAGCCTGCGCGGGAGCGGCGTAGCCTGGGACCTTCGCAAGGCGATGCCGTACAGCAGCTACGAGCAATTCGATTTCAATGTGCCGGTTGGGGAACACGGGGATGTGTACGACCGGTTCTACGTGCGTATCCTGGAAATGCGCGAGAGCGTGCGGATCATCCAGCAGGCGTTGAAGAAACTGCCGGAGAAAGGGCCATTCCGCAGCGAGAACCGCAAGTTTGTGCCGCCGCCGCGCAGCGAGCTCGGTCAGAGCATGGAAGCGGTGATCCATCACTTTAAGCTGTGGACCGAGGGGTTCTCCGCGCCAGACGAAGAGGTGTTCGTGGGGATTGAAAGCCCGCGCGGGGAGATCGGCGTGTATCTGCACGGGACGGGTGGCAACAAGCCGCGGCGGGTGCATTTCAAGACGCCGTCGTTCATGCATATCAGTGCCCTGCCGGTGATGACGCAGGGACACCTGATCGCCGATGTGGTCGCCATCGTGGGCAGCGTGGATGTGGTGCTGGGCGACTGCGACCGATAGTGGTTTGAAGAGTGCGAAAAGGTAGGATGCCTGGAGGCTGACGACCTTTTGTGTTCAAGCGAGACCTTGCAGCGTAACCCGTAGGAACGAAACATGGCACTGGCAGAGAAATACGCCGAACAGATCAAGACGACGCTGGCGAAGTACCCGGACAAACGCTCGGCGGTGATGCCGATGCTGTACATCGCGCAGGAAGAGTACGGGTGGGTCAGCCCGGAGGGGATTCAGGAAGTTGCTGAAATCTGCGAGATGGACCCGACGCAGGTGAAATCCATCGCGGGTTTCTACACGATGTACTCGGAGCAGCCCAAAGGGAAATACTGGCTGCAAGTCTGCACCGATCTGGCGTGCGCGTTGTGCGGGGCGGAAAAGTTCTATGAAGACCTGAAGCAGGAACTCGGCGTGGAAGATGGTGGCACGACTGAAGACGGGATGTTCACGGTCGAACATGTGATGTGTCTGGCGGCCTGCGACAAAGCGCCGATGCTCCAGTGCAACTTCCATTTTCAGGAAAAGCTCGATATGGAGAAGATGCGCGCGCTGCTGAAGCAGTGGCGCGATGAAGCGGCGAAATAAGCGAAAGAGAAGACCAATCAGCGCGGCGGCGATTGGCACCGCCGCGGGGAACAAGGTGAGTGAATGATGCACATTCTGCTGCGAGGGCGGGAAATTCCGGACATCTGGAAGTTCGATACGTATGTGAAGAACGGCGGGTATGACGGTTTGAAGAAGGCCGTCAGCCTGAAGCCTGCCGAAGTGATTGAGATCGTCAAGGCGTCCGGGCTGCGCGGGCGCGGGGGGGCAGGTTTCTCGGCGGGGGTGAAGTGGAGCTTCATCCCGCAGAACGAGCCGGTCAAGTATGTGGTGGTCAACGCGGACGAGAGCGAGACCGGCACGTTCAAAGACCGCGAGATCATGGAGACGAATCCGCACCAATTGATCGAAGGCGCGATGATCTGCGCGTGGGCGATCCAAGCGAAGGCGGTCTATATCTACCTGCGCGGCGAGTTCTGGGATGTGGCGCACGAACTGGACAAGCGCATCGCCGAAGCGCAGAAAGCCGGGTATGTGGGCGACAATGTGCTGGGGAGCGGGTGGTCGTGCCCGGTGTTCACGCATCTGGGGGCGGGCGCGTACATCTGCGGCGAGGAGAGCGCCCTGCTGGAAAGCCTGGAAGGGAAGCTGGGGCAGCCGCGCGTGCGCCCGCCATTTCCGGCGCAGAAGGGCGGCGGCCTGTATGCTGAGCCGACGGTGGTCAACAACGTCGAGACGCTGACGAACGTACCGTGGATACTGACGCATGGGGCAGACGAGTTCAGGAAGATCGGGACGGAGCAGAGCGCGGGCACGAAGATTTTCTGCGTGAGCGGGCATGTGGAGCGGCCGGGCAATTATGAGCTGCCGCTGGGGACGACGCTGCGCGAACTGCTGTTCACGCACGCGGGGGGCATCAAGGGTGGGCGGCAGTTGAAGGGGGTGCTGCCTTCGGGCGGATCGGGGCCGGTGATCCGGTTCAACGGGAATGATGATCCGCTGCTGGATACGAAGCTGTCGTATGAAGACCTGGTGAAGCTGGGGTCGATTCTGGGGTCGGCGTCGATCATCGTGATGGATGATACGGTGGATATGACCTGGGTGGCATCCAAGGTCACGAAGTTCTTCAAGCACGAAAGCTGCGGGAAATGCACGCCGTGCCGTGAGGGAACCTACTGGCTGGATAAGGTGATCGACCGGATCATGGCCGGGCAGGGCAAGCTGAGCGATGTCGATCTGATCAACAACATCGCCCGGAATATGCAGGGTGTGACGCTGTGCGCGTTGGGCGATTTCGCGGCCAACCCGATCATTTACACGATC
>CAZKXW010000080.1:0-18047 GCA_964556745.1 uncultured Anaerolineaceae bacterium | reverse complement strand
CGGAGAGCGCTCCGACGGCCAAGAAAGCGCCGGCGAAAGTGGGCGTCCCGGCAGGGGATTAACGGTTGATCCTCACCCCCTAGCCCCCTCTCCGCTTCGCAGAGAGGGGGAGAATTCGAGTTTGGTTCGACGTGAGGGGTGAGCGAGTGGAGCAGCGCCCTGCCCCACAGGATGGATTGAACGATGGGACGGGTCTGAGCACCCGTTCCTGCTTGGATAGGCTGCGATGAGCATGGCCGATGATGTCCGAATGGAAGCTGAACCCGTGCCGGAAACACCGGAGGCGATATCCACTCCGGCAGAGAGCGTCAGCGGCGTTGAGGCGGAGGTCAAAGCGCAGCCGGAAGGGCGGACTCCGCTGCTGACGCGGCTGCGGCGATGGCTGGGAGTGGATCGGCAAAGCCTGGCGGAGCGGCTGGCGGAGTTAGATCGGGCAGTGGAAGCGGCGCCGGAGAGCAGCGCCAATCTGATCCTGCGGGGGGAAGCGCTGCTGGATATGGGGAGCCTCGAGCAGGCGGAGGTTGATTTCCAGCGCGGGCTGGAGCTGGCTGAGGCGGAACTTGAACGGAGCGCGTGGGGGGTGATGGAGCAGGCTTTGCGAGACCGCGCGCTGATGGGGTTGGAGCGCATCCGGCAGGGGCGGCGATGAGCGGCGATTGGTTCGAGGGCGTGCCGGTCGAAACAGCGGAGCGCAAGCCGAAATCCCGCAAAGGCTGCTGGATCGCCGTGATCGTCCTGGCGGTGACGGTGTTGGGATGCGTGCTGCTGATCGCGGGGGCGGCGCTGCTTGTGCCGGTGGTCGTCAATCAGATTCAAGGGGTGGGCGACCAGGCGAATGCCTTCATGGTGGCAATACGGGATGGCGATATTGATGCGGCCTACGGGATGCTGAGCAGCGCGGCGCGTGAGAGCCTCGGCAGCGGGAACTTCCGCGAGCAGATGGGCGGGGCGGATTTGACGGACTGGACGTTCGACCAGTTCAGCATCCAGAATGAGCAGGGATACGTCGGCGGGCACGCGGACTTCCCCGGCGGGAGCGAGTCGATTGCGCTGCAACTGATCCTGCGGGGTGGTGTCTGGCAGATTACCGGGTATGATCTGGGCGGGAACCGTCAAGGCGGCGAGCGCCCGGTTTCCTTCATGGATTAGGCCGGAATGGGTGGAAGGAGTCCGAATGGCTCTCAAACCGATCACCAAACAGCCTAAACGGGCTATCCGCTCATCGCAGACGGTGGAGGAGTTCGAGGCATTCCTCGCGCTGCCGGAGAATCGGGGACGACTCTTTGAACTCGTTGAAGGAGAGGTCGTCGAGAAGATGCCAACGGAAGAACATGGGGCCAGTGCCGCATGGATCGCTACCTTCATCAACATGTTTCTTCTGTCCAATCCCATTGGGCGCATCGTCACGGAAGGGCGGTATCGTCCAGAAGGCAGTATTCGGGAGAGCAGGCTACCCAATGTGGCTTTTGTAGCTGGTGATCGGCCTCTCACACGACAGGGGGCAGCGCCGTTCCTCCCTGATCTGTGCGTCGAAATCCAGTCGCCGGATGACAGGGACAAGCAGATGGCGGACAAGGCCGCGTTCTATCTGGCGAATGGATCGAAGATGGTCTGGTTGGTGTACCCGTCGAAGCGGCTGGTCGAGGTGCTGACGGCGACGGATCGGCAGCTTCTGGGTCTGGAGGACATGCTGAGCGGCGGCGACGTGTTACCGGGGTTCAGCGTGGCGGTGAAGCAGATTTTTGCGGCAGGGTAGCAGCAGACGTTGGCGGCGGGCGGCAAGAATGCCGTCCCTACCCTTGAAGCGGCATTGGGTCAAGTTTGATGTTTCGTCTTTTCAGGGAATTTCGGTTAAACTAGCCACCTTAGCGTGGACATGAGTGAGCGTAGGGAAGATGGTAACTAACACAACCAACTCCGTCACCATTTTCATTGATGGCAAGGAATATCAGGTTCCGGCAGGGTCGAACCTGGTGGATGTCGCTAAATGGATCGGAAACGATATCCCGGTATTCTGTTACCATCCCAAGATGGAACCGGTCGGCATGTGCCGCATGTGTCTGGTCGAGATGGGATCAGCGTTCGACCCGAAAGAGCGCAAGATTATCCGTGACGAGCAGGGCAACGCGCAGATCAAGTGGCAGCCGAAACTGCAAACGGCCTGCACCCAGCGTGTCAGCGAAGGGCTGGCGATCCGCACCAATACGCAGGTGGTGGATGATGCCCGGCAGAACGTGATCGAGTTCCTCCTTACCAGCCACCCGCTGGACTGCCCGGTATGTGATAAAGGCGGCGAGTGCCCGCTGCAAAACCTGACGCTGGAACACGGCCCCGGCACGAGCCGGATGGCCTTCAGCGACAAGATGAAGCTGGACAAGCATGTGCCGCTGGGCGATCTGATCTTCCTGGATGAGGAACGCTGCATCCAGTGCGCCCGGTGCGTCCGTTTTCAAGGGGAAGTGGTTGGGGATGACGTGCTGGCTTTCCATGAACGCGGGCGGTCGCTCCAGATCATCACCAACAGCGATCCGGGTTTCGACAGCTACTTCTCCGGCAACACCACCGATATTTGTCCGGTGGGGGCACTGACGACGGCGGACTTCCGGTTCGGGGCGCGTCCGTGGGAGCTGACGGAAGTGCCGAGCATCTGCCCATTTGACGCAGCCGGGAGCAATATCAGCCTGAGCACGCGGCTCGACCGCGATTCAGGCGGCAAGACGATCATCAAGCGTGTGATGCCGCGCCAGAACGAATATGTCAACGAAATCTGGATTTCAGATAAGACGCGCTTCGGCCATCACTTCACGCGCGATACCGAGACGCGGCTGCTGACGCCGATGATCGGCAAGGGCAGCGCGCTGAGCGCGATGGGCTGGAACGAGGCGCTCCAAACAGTCGCGGATCGTCTGAAGGCGGCAGACGGGGATGTGGCGGCCATTGCGGGCAGCGGCCTGAGCAATGAAGATTTGTGGGCGCTGAGTCAGGTGGTCACCAAGCTCGGCGGCAAGCGGCTGGGGGCCTGGCCTCCGACTCATGCAGGGGCCGATCTGGTGGCGCAGGTGGGCGTGGGCGCGGGCACAAACCTGCGCAAGCTGGGCAAGGGCGACGCGGTGCTGATCGTGGCGACCGACCTGGAAGAGGAAGTGCCGATCTGGCGGCTGCGGTTGAAGCAGGCGCATGATCGCGGGGCGTATGTGGTGGTGATGAATGCCCGGCGCACGCGGATGGATGATTTCGCCAGCGAAACGATCCGCTACGACTATGCGGACGCGGCTAATGCGCTCAACCTGCTGCGGGATCGTTACGCGGAATATGCCAAGAAGCTGGCCGAAGCCGCCAACCTGATCGTGGTGTGCGGCGCGGAAGGGCTGACACTGGAAGGCAGCCGGGCGCTGATGCAGACGGCGGCCAATTTCCTGATCGAAACTGGACATGTGGGCAAGCCGAACAATGGCCTGCTGAGTCCGTTCCCTGGCCCGAACGGGATGGGACAGCACTACCTGGGCTTCACGCCGGAGGCGACGCAGGAGATCATGCGGAACCCGCCGAAGGCGCTGATTGTGGCGCAGGCGGATGTGCTGCTGGATGATCCGATGGCGCGGCAGTGGCTCGGCAAGGTTAAGAATGTCATCTTCCTGAGCTTGTTCAAAGAAGAAGCGCCAGATTGGGCGGCCGCCGCGCTGCCGATCCAGAGCTTCGCGGAACGCGACGGCTCGTATGTGAACGGCGAACGGCGGGTGCAGCGCTTCTATACGGGGCAGGGACCGCTGGGACAGGCACTCCCGGCCTGGCAGGTGCTGTCACGGTTGGGCGAGAAGCTGGGGCAGGGCAAAGCCAAGCCGTCAGCGGCCAGCGTGATGATGGAGATCAGCAAGTCGGTGGCGGCTTTTGCAGGCTGCACTTTTAGCGAACTGGGCAAGGTCGAGCGGCAGTTCCCGGATGTGGGCGGGGCGGATCTGTATTACGGCGGCACAGCCTACCAGAACAAGGGCGGCGTCGGCGTGCAGATTCCGAGCGCGGCGGATCAAGGCGAAACGGTGCAGCCGCAGGCGTATGGCGGGGGTGGAGGCGAAGTTGGGGAAGCTGGTAAACTGCTGGTCGTCCCGGTGACGCGGCTGTATAACCGCGAACGCGCCTTCCGCTCGGCGGAACTGGTACATCCGCGCGTGCCGGATGCGTTCGTGGAAATCAACAACGCCGATGCCCAGCAGATGGGTATCCAGAACGGCGATACGGTGCATATCCGGATCGCGGACGCGGAGCCTATCGCGGCGCGGGCGCATGTCAACGGCGGGGCGCCGAAAGGCACGGTGGTGCTGCCGCGCCACCTGAGCGAGCAGCCGGCTCCGCTGGCGATCACGGTTGGCGAGGTCGTGAAGGCCTGATGGAGAAATCGATTAGATAGAGCCTCACTATCCTCACCCCCCAACCGCCTCTCCATGCAATGGAGAGGGGGAGTCGAAGGCAGTGAGACGGGGTGAGAATAAATCGATCAGGCGCGTTCTATCGGGTTTGTCCATAAGCGTTACGAACAGAAGCGAGAAGGTTGGAGTTAGACACAATGGCGGAATCGACACTCCAGACAGGCGAGCGCCAGAGCGGCGGCGGGTTCCGCATCCGCCCCGGGTATGTCATCGTCGGGCTGATTGCAATCGTGCTGGTTGTTTTGCTGGTGCGGGACATTCTGCTGCTGTTTTCCGGCGGCGGGTTGATCTATACGGTGAGCGACGCGGTGCTGAAGTTCGTCTTCAACCCGTCGCAGCGGGTGACGCCGGAGCAGATCGTGGTGTGCAGCACGAATTCGGCCTGCTCGACGATACACGGGTTTGCGTATTCGGCGATCCTGCTGTTCGTGGTCATCACGGGCTTCGCCTATACGACGCTGCTGGAGCGGCGCTTCATCGCCTGGTTCCAGCACCGGGTGGGGCCGAACCGGGTGGGGCCGCTGGGTCTGCTCCAGCCGCTTGCTGACGCGATCAAGCTCATCACCAAAGAAGACATCGTGCCGTCGGGAGCGTCGAAAGCGGTGTGGTTCATCGCGCCGGCCATCAAGGTCGTGCCAGTGCTGATCGTGCTGGCGGTGATTCCGCTGGGGCCAGACCTGCTGATCCCGTGGTTCGACGGAAAATGGTACCAGATTCCGCTGTATCTGGCTGATCCGAACGTGGGCATTCTGTGGCTGCTGGGTATCACCAGCATCGGGACCTACGGCATCGTGCTGGCGGGGTGGGCGAGCAACAACAAGTACGCGATGCTGGGCGGTCTGCGGGCGACTTCGCAGATGATCAGCTATGAACTGACGCTCGGCCTGGGCATGGCTGTGCCGATCATGATCGTCGGCAGCATGGCGCTGGGCGATATCGCGCGTGGGCAGGTGATGATCTGGGACTGGTTCATCTTCCAGAATCCGCTGGCGGCGGCGGTGCTGTTCATCGCGCTGCTGGCGGAGGTGAGCCGCGCCCCGTTCGATCTGGTGGAAGCGGAGCAGGAACTCACGGCGGGGTTCATGACGGAATACAGCGGGATGAAGTTCGCGCTGTTCATGATGGCGGAATATCTGGGTATGATCGCCATCAGCATGATTATTGCTACGCTGTATTTGGGCGGGTATCAGGATGGCTTCGGGCTGGTGGACAGCGTGCCGATCCTGGGGCCGCTGGTGCTGATCGGCAAGGTGGTGCTGCTGCTGATCTTCATGGTGTGGATCCGGGCGACGCTGCCGCGCATCCGCTACGATCAACTGATGCAGTTCGGCTGGAAGGTGCTGCTGCCGCTGGCGTTGGTGGCGGTGTGCTGGTCGGCCATCGCGCTGGTGGTTGGCGATGTGTTTGGCAATCCGATTGCCTACGGCATCGCGTCGGGGGTGCTGTTCACGGTGCTGGTGATCGGCGGCATCGTCTATCTGCGCCGTATGGGCAAGGATGAGGAAGCCGTCGACGAACTGATTGACGATCCGATTGTTACGGGAGAACGCAAAGGCATCGGCTGGGGTTTGCTGAACGTGGTCGGGGCGCTGCTGGCGATCCCGTTTGCGCTCATCCGTCTGCTGGCTGACCAGCTTGAAAAAGTGGCCGAGGCGGGCGGGGTCAAGGTGGACGAAGGGGAGAAGGCGGTTTCGCTGCGCGGATCGAGCCTGCCGGTGGTGGAACGCCGCCGCGCTCCCGCGCTGACCGCGCCGAAGGTGGCCGCTTCGGCTGCGAAGAAAGCAGCTCCGGCGGAAACGCCGGCATTGGCTGCGGCTGTTCCAGCGCCCGCGGCGGAAGCCAAGCCCAGTGGTGGCGGCAAGGCCAAGTTTGACAAGCAGGCGATGCTGGCGAAGATTCGCGAGAAGAAAGAATCGAAGGGCGGGTGATTTCACCGCAGGGTGGAAGGTAGAGACCTACAGGGATGGGTGGAGTATAGGTAGCGATGAATATCATTCGAGGTTTTCAGACGACGTTCAAGCATCTGTTGGAAGAGCCGGTGACGATTCAGTATCCAGAGCAGGTGGAGCCGTTTGCCGAACGGTACAAAGGCCGGCACATCCTCAAGCGGTACGATAACGGGTTGGAGAAGTGCATCGGCTGCGCGTTGTGCGCGGCGGCGTGCCCGGCGGACGCGATCTGGGTCGAGGCGGCGGAGAACAGCGATGAAGCCCGTTTCAGCCCTGGCGAACGCTATGCCAAGACGTATGAGATCAACATGCTGCGGTGCATTTTCTGCGGCTACTGCGAAGATGCCTGCCCGACGGAGGCGATCATTCTGGGGCATGAACACCGCCTGAGCTTCACCGACCGGCGGGATGCGATCTTCACCAAAGACATGCTGATCGAAGCGCCGCCGGAAGGCAAGCCGGGGACGCCGCAGCAGGTGGCTCCGCACTCGTTCGACCGGCCGATCCCGGATATGCCCGATCCGCTGTAAACCAGCGGAGGGCCGGGAATTTTCAAACTGAATGCGTGGTGGGGGCGCGCCGAGCAGCGCGCCCCTAATCGTGTCCTGAATCTGAAGGTCGCCGCCTGAAAACAGTATTTGAAGTCTGAGACCGTTTGCGATAAACTGCACAAGCGTCCGCAGTCGGCGTACAAAACTGGAATGGGGTTATGGAAGCGATTTTCGTCATCGTGAGCGTGATCGCCATCGCAGCGGCGGTTGCTATGCTGCTCAGCGAGAACGCCGTCCACAGCGCGTTGTTCCTGATTGTGAACTTCGCATGTGTCGCGTTTCTGTATCTGATGCTGGATGCGCCCTTCCTGGCGATGGTCCAGATCGCGGTGTACGCTGGCGCGATTATGGTGCTGTTCCTGTTTGTCATCATGCTGCTGGGGGCGGAAAAGCTGGTTGCTCCAGGCAACACCCGCCAGTTCCGCTGGCTGGCGCCACTGGCGCTGCTGTTGGGAGCGGCCTTCACGCTGATTATTTACGTCTACATCTCGCAGGGACAGATCAGACTGATCGAGCCGAGCGGCCCAACGCCGATGGTGCGGGTGGTTCATGCCGCGCCATATGCAGGGCCGGTAGACATTTACGTGGATGGCGAGCGCGTCGTGACGGGTGTCAACTTCGGCCAGTCGAGTTCGTTCATGGAAGTGCCGGCGGGCGATCACACTGTGGCGCTCAATATTGCTGAAACCTCGACGACCTTGACCAGCGCTGCCGTGACGCTGCCGGAAGACAACACGCGGCAGGCGAATACCTTCACCGTGGTGGCCTATGGCGGCAGCAGCTCCGCGCCGCCGGCAGTCGCGCTGATTCCTGATAATATGGAAAGCGTGCCGCAGCGCACGGCGCGCGTGACGGTGTTCAATGGCTACACCGATCCAGTCAATCTGATCGACTTCGGGCTGGCGGGAGATGCGGCGGATGACCGGCTGCTGATGAGCGATCTGGCTGTAGGCGCGTCGATTGAATTGGCTCCGGTGGCGGAAGACCAATCGCTGCGGTCGTGGACGTTCACGGGGGTAGACGCGGCCCAGTCCGATCTGGCGCTGCTGCCGGCACTGTTCCAACTGGACAACCCAGTGGTTTACAGCGTGGAGCGCGACACGGCGCAGTTGATGGTGCTGGCGGCTGAGCCGGTGCTGGATGGCAGCTTGCGAGCGGTGGTGATCCCGCTGACGCATGAGGCGGTATCGTCGTTTGGCGGGCCGCACGCGGTGGGTGAACTGCTGTTCACCCGCTATATGCTGCCGTTCCAACTGATCGCGGTGCTGCTGCTGGCGGCGATGATCGGCGCGATTGTGCTGACCCACAAGGAAGACTTCCAGCCGCGCCGCCGTGATATCCGCCGTAAAGTGATGAAGCCGCTGAGCAGCGTCATCTCCGACCAAGTTGGCCAGGATGTGACGGCTCGACAGGAGGATATGCCCAGGCTGCCGGATAAGCAGCCGGAAGCGGTTGGGGACTAAAGAGGCAAACGGATCGCGCCGAAGTCTCCTCACCGTCCGGCCCCTCTTCATGCGATGGGGAGTCAAACGCAGAGATGAGGGGCGGGCAAAGCGATCAGACGCGACGTTGGGTAGGCGATCAGACGCGGTCAGCGACATAGCGCAGACGACCGGAGCGAGAAGGTATGGTTCAAACCGAAGCATTTGTGATGTTGAGCGCGGTCCTGTTCATCCTGGGCGCGATGGGTGTGCTGCTGCGCCGGAACGCGATCCTGCTGTTTATGTCGGTCGAATTGATGCTGAATGCGGGCAATCTGGCGCTGGTGGCGTTCGCGCGGCACTGGAACCAGATGGAAGGACACCTGTTCGTGTTCTTCGTGATGGCGGTGGCTGCCGCCGAAGTCGCGGTGGGGCTGGCGCTGATCGTCGCCATCTTCCGCACGAAGCAGAGCATCAACATCGACGAATTGCACCAGATGGAAGGCTGATCCGGGGCAGGTTGAGCGCGCCGTGCGGGCCGTCGTCACCGCGACGTTCTGGCTGCGCTCGGCTCCCGGACACCGTACTGTGAGGTTTGCATGGAGAATTACCCGCAGCTCGTCACTTTGCTGGTCTTCATCCCGCTGATCGGATTTCTGATCAACGTTTTCTTCGGCCATCGGCTGGGAGAATTCTGGTCAGGGTTCATCGGCTCGCTGGCGGCGGTGCTTTCGTTCGGCGTCGCGCTGTTGATGTACACCTATCTGGTGGGCAGTGGTCATGAGGCTGTGGTGGTGAATCCACCGCTGCTGAATGGCTGGATTACGATTGGGTCGGCCAACGTGGTCATCCCCTGGCAGATGCGGGTGGATACGCTCAGCGTGACGATGATGCTGGTCGTGACCGGCGTCGGCTCGCTGATTCACATCTACGCCACGGGGTATATGCACGGCGACGAGCGCTTCCCCCGCTTTTTTGCTTACCTGAACCTGTTCCTGGTCTTCATGCTGATTCTGGTGACGGGGAACAATTTCCTGATGATGTTCGTCGGCTGGGAAGGTGTGGGGCTGTGTTCCTTCCTGCTGATCGGCTTCTGGTTCGATAAGAAGAATGGTGTGGGCTGGAAGAACAGCAATGCCGCCCGCAAGGCGATGATCGCCAACCGCGTGGGCGACTTCGGGCTGCTGATGGCGATCTTTCTGATCTTCTGGACGTTTGGCACGCTGGATTACTACCGTCCTGGCGAGATTGCCAATGTGCATCTGGCCGAGGAAGAACACGAAGCGGCGCTGGCTGCCGAAGAAGCGGCGCTGGCTGCTGGAAGTGAAGAAAGCCACAGCGAAGCGGCCCCGGCTGAAGGCGAAGCGGCTCACTCCGAAGGTGAGACAGCCGCCGCTGAAGGCGAGTCCCACGGCGAATCGGCGGTCGCTGAACCGGTTTATTACAACAATGAGCATATCGAGACGAGGGGCCTGGGCGTCTTTGGGCAGGCTGAGCGGATGCTTGAGGAAGGCCATGAGGTCGATTTCGGGCCGTTCACGCTGCCTATCGAAACGGTGCTGGTGCTGATTACGCTGTTCATGCTGCTGGGCGCGACGGGTAAATCGGCGCAGATTCCGCTGTTCGTGTGGCTGCCGGACGCGATGGCTGGCCCAACCCCGGTCAGCGCGCTGATTCATGCGGCGACGATGGTGACGGCGGGCGTCTACATGATGGTCCGCGCCAACGTGTGGTTCTACAACGCGGAACTCACATCGCTGATCGTGACGATCATCGGCGCGACCACGGCGATCATGGCGGGGTATATCGCCGTGGGGCAGTGGGATATCAAGCGCGTGCTGGCTTACAGCACGGTGAGTCAGTTGGGTTTCATGGTGGCGGCGGTGGGCATCGGCGCGTATGGCGCGGCGATGTTCCATCTGGTGACACATGCTTTCTTCAAGGCGCTGCTGTTCCTCAGCAGCGGCTCGGTCATTCATGGTGTGGAACACGGCCTGCATATGGCGCATGAACGCAGCCAGGGTGGTCACGGGCACGATCATCACGATGGCCACGGTCACGACGCGCACGATGCGCATCACGATTTCGACCCGCAGGATATGCGGAACATGGGCGGTCTGGCGCGGCGGATGCCGGTCACATTCTTCACCTATCTGATGGGGACGCTGGCGCTGGCGGGCATCTTCCCGCTGGCGGGCTTCTGGTCGAAAGATGAAATCCTGGTGGACTCGCTGCTGCGCTTCACCGAAGGCGGGACCTTCGCCGAGCAGTTGGGCGGGGTGATCGCGCTGGGACTGCTGCTGGCGGCGGCGGGCTTCACGGCCTTCTACATGTGGCGGCAGATCGAGATGGTCTTCTTCGGCCAGCCGCGCACGGAAGCCGCTGACCACGCGCCGGAAAGCGCCCCGTCGATGCTGATCCCACTGGTGGTGCTGGCGGCCCTGAGCATCCTGGGCGGCGCGTTCAACCTGCCGAAGAACGTGCTGGGATTGGACTCGATCTTCGGGGCGCACCAGTTCACGCACTTCCTGGAATTCAGCGTGGCGAACGCGCACGCTGCCGAATTCAACCTGCTGCTGGCGCTGGTCGCGCTGGGCGTCGCCATCGGCGCGATCTTCCTGGCGCGGTCGATCTACGGACGGGGCAAGGCCGTGACTGCCGACAATGCCGATCCACTGGCGCAGCGGATGGGCCTGGCGCGGCTCTGGCAGCTTTCACACGCGCGGCTGTATTGGGACGAGATTTACTTTAGGCTGTTCGAGAATCCCTTCAACCGGCTGGCGAAGTTCCTGGCCGATACCGTGGATTGGCGCTTCTGGCATGATTACTTCCACGACGCGGTGATTGGTCGCGGCTTCAACGCTGTGGGCGACATCCTCAGCAAGCCTGTCGATCTGGGGATCATTGACGGCGTGGTCAACGGCGTGGGGAGCGTGGCGCGGTGGAGCGCCGAACGGCTACGCCGGGTCCAGACGGGTTACGTCCGCACCTATGCTATCACGCTGATGCTGGGTGTGGTTGTGGTGATCGTGATTCTGCTGCTGCCGCTGCTTCAGCGGTAGGGGAATTGGCATCGAGTGATGCACGGATGTCCAAGGGAGCAATGACGTTATGGTGAGTTCCGCGATTACGCTCTCGACAGTGGTGCTGTTCCTGCCGCTGATCGGGATGATCGTCCTCCTTTTTATCCGGGAGGATACGCAGCGCGACTACATCAAGTGGACCGCGCTCGGCTTCAGCCTGGGGACGTTCGCGGCCTCGGTGCTGATGTGGCTGTCCTTCAACCCGGCGGAACCGGGTTTGCAGTTCGTCCAGAAGATGGACTGGATTGCGTCGGTGGGCATCAGCTTCTACCTGGGCGTGGACGGCATCAGCATCCTGCTGATCGTGCTGACGGCGTTCATCATGCCGCTGGCGATCCTCAGTTCGTTCCGCGCCCACGTCATCCATGAGCGCGGCCGCGAGAAGCTGTACTACGCCTTCATGCTGCTGCTGGAATTCGCCATGCTGGGCGTGTTCATGGCGCAGGACCTGTTCGTGTTCTACATCTTCTGGGAAATCACGCTGGTCCCGATGTACTTCCTGATCGGCATCTGGGGCGCGGAAAAACGCATCTATGCGGCCATCAAGTTCTTCCTGTACACGATGGCCGGCTCGATCCTGATGCTGCTGGCGATCCTGTACGTCGGCATCAACGCCCAGACATTCTCGCTGCCGGATATCGTGGCGGGGGTGCAGAGCGGGGCACTGGTCTTCCCCTTCAGTGGAATCTTCAGCACGCAGTCATTCCTGTTCCTGGGCTTCCTGATCGCCTTCGCGATCAAAGTTCCGGTCTGGCCGTTCCACAGCTGGCTGCCAGATGCCCACGTGCAGGCTCCTACGGCTGGCTCGGTCATCCTGGCGGGCGTGCTGCTGAAACTGGGTACGTATGGCATCGTGCGCTTCTGCCTGCCGATGTTCCCGGAAGCTTCGGTCGCGTGGGCGCCGTTTGTGGCGGCGCTGGGCATCATCGGCATCATCTACGGAGCGTGGGTGAGCTATGCGCAGACCGATGTCAAAAAACTGGTCGCGTATTCCTCGATCAGCCACCTGGGCTTCGTGGTGCTGGGCATCTTTGCCCTCAACGGGCAGGGCATCCAGGGGGCGATCCTCCAGATGGTCAACCACGGGATCAGCACGGGCGGCTTGTTCCTGATGGTGGGGATGCTGTATGAGCGGCGTCATACCAAAGCCATCGATGCGTTCGGCGGGATCTGGAAAGTGCTGCCGGTGTTTGGCGGCATCAGCCTGCTGATCACGCTCAGCAGCATGGGGCTGCCGGGGCTGAACGGCTTCGTGGGTGAATTCGTCATCCTGCTGGGGACGTTTGGCAGCACGTATCTGGGCTTCTTCTTCGCACTGTTTGCGACGCTGGGGGTGATCCTGGCGGCGGTGTACATGCTGTACATGTTCCAGAAGGTGTTCATGGGCGAGGTGACGAACAAAGAGAACGAAAACCTCGAAAAACTGCACTGGCAGGAACTGGCAGTGCTGATCCCGATCTGTATCGCCATCGTGTGGATCGGCTTGCAGTCGGCGCCGTTCTTTGGCTCGATGGATGCCAGCGTCAACCAACTGGTGCAGACCGTCACGAACGCAGCCGCCAGCGTGGTGATGCGTTAAAGGGAAGCATTTATGTTTGAACTTCCGACCTTCGCTGATCTGAACCTGTGGCTGACCGCCCCGGCGACCGTGCTGGCGCTGGGGGCGTGTCTACTGCTGTTGGTCGATGTGCTGATGATCCCGCGCGACCGCAAGCAGGTCACGGCCTGGCTCGCGCTGGGGCTGATTGTGGTCAGCTTCGTGGTGAATCTGATCACTTTCAACGAGACCGGCACGGCTTTCCTGGGGTCGTTCGCGGCGGATGGCTTCACCAGCATCGCCAACCTCATCATCCTGGCGACCGGGTTCATCAGCATCCTGATGAGCATCGACTACATCAAGCGGGCGCAGATCGAGCGCGGCGAATTTTACGCACTGATCCTGTTCAGCCTGAGCGGGATGATGTTCATGGCAAGCGCCAATGATCTGGTGACGATCTTTGTCTCGCTGGAACTGCTGAGCATCCCGCTGTATGTGCTGGCGGCCTTCCGCGTGCCGGAAGTGCGCTCGGAAGAAAGCGGCATGAAGTATTTTATCCTGGGCGCGTTCGCCAGCGCGTTCTTTGTCTATGGGGCGGCGCTGGTCTTTGGCGCGACCGGGACGACCAGCCTGCCGGGCATCTTCGCGGCGGTGGATGGAATCCTCGCGTCGGGTGGCTCGGCGGTGTTCCTGCTGCTGCTGGGGGCGGGCATGATCCTGGTCGGGCTGGGGTTCAAGGTGGCGGTGGTTCCGTTCCACATGTGGACGCCAGATGTGTATGAAGGCGCGCCGACTCCGGTGACGGCTTTCATGAGCGTAGGGGCCAAGATCGGCGGGTTCGCGGCGCTGCTGCGGATCGTGGTGGTGGCGCTGCCCACGCTGGCGCTGAGCGCCGACCAACCGGCGGCCTGGCAGCAGGCCTTCTGGATCGTCGCGGCGCTGACGCTGATTGTCGGCAACGTGGTGGCGATTGCCCAGACCAATATCAAGCGGATGCTGGCGTATTCGTCCATCGCCCACGCGGGGTATATCATGATGGCGGTGGCGGCGGCTGGGACGAGCGGAGTCGCCAACGCGGCTGCGCAGGCGGCGCTGCTGTACCTGATGGCCTACATGTTCACCAATTTGGGAGCCTTCGCGGTGGCGCTGGCTATCGAAAAGGACGACGGCACCGGCACGAATATCGAAGACTTCGTTGGGCTGGCGAAAAGCCGTCCGACGCTGGCACTGATGATGGCCGTGTTCATGCTCAGCCTGACGGGCATACCGCTGACCAGCGGTTTCATCGGCAAATGGTTCGTCTTCAAGGCGGCGCTGGACGCCAACCTGATCCCACTGGCGGTGATTGGCGTGCTGACCAGTGTGGTGAGCGCGTTCTATTATGTGCGGGTGATCGTCAACATGTATCTGCGCGATGGCGACGGCGACCCAGCCGCGGGAGCGACGCCCTACGTCCACTGGGCGGTGTATGGCTCGTTTGCCGGGACCCTGATTATGGGCATCCTGCCAATGCTGGCGACCAACCTGACCGACGTGGCAGCGCTGGCCTCGACGGTGGTCGGTCGCTGACGCGCTCCGCGGTTTATGGAGAAACTGATTAGATCGAGCCTTACTCTCCTCACCCCCCAACCTCCTCTCCATGCAATGGAGAGGGAGAGTCGAACGCAGTGAGGCGGGGGTGAGGATAATTGATCAGGCGCACTCTATTTGGTTTGTCTATCAGATCACAGCGGGCGGTTCGCCAAAGCGAGCCGCCCGTTTTATTTCAAGGGGTTGGCATGGCTGAAAGGCGTATCCTGGCGCGGGGCGCGACGGCCGACATCCTCGAATGGGAAGCGGGAACCGTCCTGAAATGGTTCCGCGAATGGATGCCGCCCTACACTGCCGCCCACGAAGCCGAGATCAGCCGCTGCGTCCAGCAGAGCGGGCTGCCGGTCCCGGCGGTGGGGGACCTCGTGACCCATGAGGGGCGCTCCGGGCTGGTCTACCAGCGCGTCGAGGGGCCGACCATGCTGCGGGTGCTGTCGTCCCACCCGTGGCAGGTGATTGGCCTGGCCCGCCAATTGGCCGAACTCCATGCCCGCGTTCACGGCGTGACTGCGCCGCAGTTGACCTCCGTCCGAGATCAATTGCGCCATAAACTGGATGAAGCCCGCGGCCTGATGAGCGGCGCGATCTACGAGCGGGCGCAGGCGGCGCTGGATGAGCTGCCCGATGACGAGATGCTCTGTCACGGCGACTTCCACCCCGACAACATCCTGCTGACAGCGGAGGGGCCGGTCATCCTCGACTGGCCGGACGCGACGCGCGGCGACCCCGCCTCGGACGTGGCGCGGACGGCGCTGCTGCTGCGGATGGGGGAGGTTCCCCAGGATGTGCCGCGGGTCGTGCGCTGGACGATTGAAGTGGTTCGCCGCCTGTACCATGCCGCCTACCTGCGGCGCTACCAGCAGCTTCGTCCAACCCCGCCGGAGCGCATCCGCGCCTGGATGCTGCCGGTGGTGGCGGCACGGCTGGCCGAGCGGCGTCCTGAAGCTGAAATGCAGCTCATTCTGGCCTGGTTGGAGCGGCATCTGAAAGCGAATTGAACACGATGTGGTGGATCAAACTGAAAGAGAAGGGTGTCATCCTGGTCCTGTTCTCGGTGATGGGCTACGCGCTGCTGCCGGTCTGGGTGAAGACCATCCAGGCAGCAGGTGTGGGTTCACTGGATATTGCCACGTGGCGCTTCGTGCTGGCGGCTCCGCTCTTCTGGGTGATGGTGCGGCTGAGCGGCAGTCACCGCGGGATGGGCCGGCTGCCGCGCTTCAAGCTGCTGCTGATGGGGGCACTGCTGGCAGTGGCGGCGCTGGCCGCGTTCTGGGGACTGGAGCGGCTGCCTGCCGGGACGTATGTGGTGCTGTTCTATTCGTACCCGGTGATGGTGGCGGTGCTTTCGGCGCTGCTGGGGGAGCGGCTGCCGAGGGTGGCCTGGGCGTCGCTGGCGCTGACCAGCATAGGCGTGGTGCTGTCCGTGCCGGATTTCGGCTCCGGCCTCAAAGCCGAAAGCCTGATCGGGGTGCTGCTGGCGCTGGTGAATGCATTCATTGTGGCGGTCTACTTCATCGTCAATGGGCGGTTGATGCGCGGGCAGCGGAACATCGCGGCTGGGGGCGCTTTGGCTGTAACGGGGGCGCTGATCGTCTACACCGTGCTGGCTCCTTTGCGGGCCGTGGTGGTTCCTGAAACTGGTACGGTCTGGCTGAGCCTGATCGCGCTGGCGGCTGTCAGCACGGTGATGCCGGTATTCTTCCTCACGGCGGGCATTCAACGCACCGGACCATCGCGGGCGGCCATCATCGGAACCATTGAACCGGTGCTGACGACGATCTTCTCGGCGCTGTTCCTGGGCGAGACGGGCATCCAGCTGATCCAGATCGTGGGGGCGGCGCTGATACTGCTGAGCGTCATACTGCTCCAGCGGGCGACGCGGACTCCACGGCAGAACCTGGCGGTGGTCTCGACCGGCCAGTAGAATACGAAACAGAGAGGATCAGGGGGTTGTGATCCTCGCCCCCGGCCACTTCGTAGAGAGGGGGAGTTAAGGACCTGTGGAGAGACGATGGGCGAAGCAAAAGATAAACGCGACTTCATCCGGCCAGAGATGCGGGCGGCATTGCTCACCAACCGGCAGGGCAAGCTGACCTCGGCGCAGTGGCGCGAGGTCGTCTCCGAGCCGCTGGTGACCGTGCTTCTGCTGATGGTTCCGGGAATCCTGATTTTGCGCTCGGCTCTGGTGACACTGTTTGTCGGCGGGCTGTGGATCATCGGCGCGGCGGCGGTGGTAGGCATCGGGCTGATGCTGGCGCTGCGTGCCCGGCGCTATGCCCGGGTGGCGCTGGAATTCGCGGTGCTGCGGGCGGCGGATAAGGGCAGGCCGTTCTGGATGTGGTGGCGTCCGTATGTTTTCGTGGACTCAAACGGCAACGCCCTGCGCTTTCATCGCAACCTGTCTCCGTCGGAAGGCATCCAGCCAGGCAGGGAGTATCTGGTTTATTACTTCACGGAAGCATCCGGCAAAACGCTGCTCAGTCTGGGGGCAGTGGATCATCCTGATGCGGATCACTGGCGGCCATCCAGCTACTTCGAGGGCCGCCGCCAGCGCCGGATGTCGTAGGTCTGACTACATCCAGGTGGTATCCAGCGCGAACTGGGTTTCACGGGATGTCAGCACACGGAATTCCTGGGTATCGGTGGGAAGGTCGGCGAGGGCTTTCGCCAACGAGCCGCTGATAGCGGTGATGTGGTGCTGGTGGTCGTCCAGATCGAGTCCGTCGCGGGCGGCTTGAGCCGCGCCGTCGTCCAATCCAGCAGTTTGGAGCAGATGGATGGTCTTTGGCGGCAGGTAGAGTCTCCCATTGCGGAAATAAGGGGCGAAATCGGCTTCACCACGGTGCTGCATCGCGACTGAAAACATCATCATCACGTCCTTGATCGACCAACGGCTCTGAGATCGCAGCTCACATGACGCAGCGAGGCGCTCATTTTGCCCTCATCCCCGGCCCCTGTTTGTCTCAGGGTGACGGAAACCATCCGCGCCGCTGAGTCTGGAAGTCGTTCTCCATCAGGGAGAAGGATTTAGGATGAAGGCGACCTGCGCGAGATGAGATCGTAATACATTTTGTGAAATCTGTAAAGAATCGAGCGGCAGCGTTCTGACCGATTTTATCAAATTCTTTGTTTGCAATGCGTGTATTTGTGGTAAAATCGTAACACGATAAGAAATGTGGTATGGCATAGGCCATGGTTTGCTATACCGTGCAATATCGCTTGACACGAATGTCGCGCGGGTTGTATTCTAGTGTGCAGCATGTTGCAATATCGAAACTTGCAAACCAGAAATAGGGGATTACACTCTTATACGCGGTTTGCCAGACGATGATGAGAAGTGTGTAGGACTGCCAGCGACGATGACCTTTTCTCAAGAGGCCGCAGCCCAGCCCGGTATTCCGGTGGAAGGGACTCTGCATCTTCAGGTTGTAGGAGGAGCGATTCAGTCCATCCCGGTGAACCTTTCAGGCACGGATGGGTACATCATTGGGC
>CAZKXW010000079.1:0-23432 GCA_964556745.1 uncultured Anaerolineaceae bacterium | reverse complement strand
CATGAAAAAACCTGCCCCTGAAAAGAAGGGGGCCGGGGGATGAGGGCAGAACTTGTCGGATGCACCACTAAGAAAATGGGATTGGCGCAACAAGGGTATTCCCGCTCATGGATGAACTGATTCTAGGCATCGATATCGGCACGACCAACGTTAAAGCCCTGCTCGCTTCGCCCGATGGCCGCGTCGTCGCCCACGCCAGCGAAAGCTATACCCTGCTGACTCCCCGCCCCGGATGTGTCGAGCAGAACCCCGAAGACTGGTGGATCGGCACGTCGCGAGTCGCCCGCGCAGTCATGAGTCAGGCCGCCGCCAGACCGGATCAGGTCAAAGCCGTCGGCCTGAGCGGGCAGGGCGCTGGAGCCGTGCTGGTCGATGCCAACGGGCAGCCCGTCCGTCCCGCTATCATCTGGATGGACGCTCGCTCCGAGTACCAGTGCGAACAGATGCGCCAGCGCTGCGGCCCCCGCATCCTGGCGATCAACGGCAAACAGCCCGCCCCCTACAATATGGACCCCAAACTCATCTGGCTGGCCGAACATGAACCGGACTCGCTCGCCCGCGCCGCTCACAGCCTGACCACCACCGGCTACGTCAACCTGCGGCTCACCGGCCAGCCCGTGCTGAATGTCTCCGACGCCAGCATCCCCTTCGCCTTCGATCAGGCCGCCTGCGACTGGTCGGAAGAATTGATCGCCTGCTTCGGCGTCCCCCGCCGTCTGTATCCACAGGTCGCCCCCTGCCAGCACATCATCGGCGGACTGCTCCCGGAGGCCGCCGCCGCGATGGGCCTGGCCGCCGGGACACCCGTCATCGCTGGCGGCGAGGATACCTCAGCAGCCGGGCTGGCCGTCGGCGTCAGCCAGCCGGGACAGGCCATGCTCTCGCTGGGCACGGGCGGCTCAATCTACATCGCCCAGGATCGCGCTCTGGCGCACCCCAACCTGCTCACCTTCGCCCATGTGCTGGAACAGCAGTGGTTCGTCGGCGGGACGATTGTGGCCTTCGGTGCGTCGCTGGCCTGGTGTCGTGATCTGCTCGGCCTGAGCGATTTCAACGCCATGACCGCCCTCGCCGCCCAGAGCGCCCCCGGCGCGGATGGGCTGCTCTTCCTGCCCTATCTCAGCGGCGAGCTTCAACCCATCAACGATGGGCACGCGCGGGGCGTCTTCTTCGGCCTCAGCCTGAATACCCGCCAGCCGCAGATGATCCGGGCGGTGCTGGAAGGCACAGCGCTGGCGATGCGCCATAACATCGAGGTCGCCGCTGAGGTGGGCGCGCGCCTGACCGAGCTGCGCGGCGTCGGCGGCCCGACCCGCAGCCCCCTCTGGTGTCAGATCATCGCCGACGCGACCAACCAGCCGCTCACCGTGCTGAAGGATAACCCTGGCGCGCCCCTGGGGGATGTCTTCCTGGCGGCAGCCGCCGTCGGTCTGATCCCCGACGCGGGTGAGGTGGCCGTCCGCGCTGCTCAGGTCGAGCGCGTCTATACGCCCGATCCACCTCACCGCGCCGTCTATGATGCCCGCTTCGCCGTCTACCGGAGCCTCTACCCAGCCCTCAAACCCGCTTTCAATACAGCAGCGGCAGGGTAGTGGAGGTTATTCATCGAAAAACCAAATCCAAGGCGAATCTATCGTAGGGACGACCCGGCGGATCGCCCGCGCAGGAATCATTCGCATTGGAAGGCTTCCCGCCGTCAGTTCAGATGACGGTTGTAATCCAGCACGATCTGGTCGGCAGAGGTGAGCATCCGTTCTCCCCACTTGACGCGCGACTCGCTGCGCCGCCCCTCGCCATCTCTGACCCCCGTCATAATCCAGATATTCTCATACACCACGCGATGCACCGAGATTGAGGGCGGAGGATCATGAAAAACCTGCCCCTGAATACCCCCCAATCCCCATTTTCCCCTCAAAAGAGTTACCAAAATGTCACCCTAACCGGCCCATTTTGTGCTATCGTGATATTATGGGCAGGAAACGCCCTCTCCCAGCAGTATTCCGCCTTTGGCACAGGCGGCCAGGCGCGGAGGCCCCCAAGTGACACAAACAGGCGTTTCCAACCCGGACGGCACGGACGCCATTGCCGCCATTTGCGCCATAAACCTTCATCTCCCCCACCGTTCGGGCGAGATACAAGCGGCCAGCGGTGTGGACGAATGAGAATTCTCATCGCATAAGCGATTCTCATTCTTATCACTTTTCTCATCGCTCCGTCCCGCCGAGCATTCGGCATGGCCATCAGGCCGCTCGAATACCCGATCAGACCAGGCAGCGCCATAAGCCGCTTCTTTGGACACAAGCGCATATGACCTGACTGCGGTATAGTCTCCACCCACATTCTTACAGGCGGGGTTATTCAGGCGCGTGAAGGCCGCCTGAGATCGCAGAATAGGAGTCCCATGATGGAGTTCGGAATTACGTTTAAGGGAGACATCAGCCCGAAGCGCACGGTGGCCCTCTGTCGTCAGGCGGAGGTGGCCGGATTCAAGTATGCCTGGTTTTTTGATTCGCATGTCCTGTGGCGCGAATGCTACGTGACCATGGCGATGTGCATGGAACACACCGAGTCGCTGCGCTTTGGTCCCTGCGTGACCAATCCGGGCGTGCGCGAGTGGTCGGTCGCGGCCAGCCTGTTCGCTACGCTGGCGCAGCAGAGCGGCGGCCGCTTCGATATGGGCGTGGGGCGTGGGGATAGCTCGCGGCGTGTGCTGGGACGCAAACCGCTGAACATCGAGACGATGATCGAGTTCTCCAACGCCCTTCGCGGCATGATCCGTGGCGACGAAGTCGTTTACGACGAAGAACAGAAACCCGTCCAACTGCCGTGGGCCAATGGCTATGAACTGCCCGTGTGGATCGCCGCCTATGGCCCGAAGGCGCTGGCTGGGGCGGGTCAGGCCGGCGATGGCTTGATTATTCAGTTGGCCGATCCCTGGCTGGTGAAGTGGTTCAGTGACCAGGCTGTCACCGCTGGGCAGCAAGCTGGCCGGGACATGTCGGGCTTCCGCGTGATGTCCGCTGCCCCGGTTTGGGTTGGCGATATGGCGACAGCCCGCGCTCAGACGCGCTGGTTCCCGGCCATGGTCGGCAACCATGTGGCCGACATCGTGGAAAAATACGGCAAGTCCGGCGACATCCCGGCCCGGCTGACCGAGTACATCGAAGGCCGCAAGGGCTACGACTACCGCCACCATGCCGACAAGGACGCCGATCATCTGGACTTCATCAAGGACGAGATCATTGACTCGTTCGGCATCCTCGGCCCCGTGGAAGCGCACGTCGCCAAGCTGAAGGAACTCGAAGCCGCCGGCGTGACCCAGTTCAACATCTACCTGATGTGCGGCGAAGAAGAGCGCATCGTGGCGGAATACGCCGAACACGTCCTGCCCCACTTCCAATAGAGCAGCAGCCAGTTTCTGGCTTTAGTCCGTGACGATCTGACGGGGCAGTCTTCTTCCGACTGAAAGGAGTTAGGACTGCCCCCGATCATAGGCGCTGTATCTGATCATCGACCGCAGGCATCCGGCGTGGAGGAAATCTGCGCTTTTCCCCCATGCCGAGCGCCCCAGAGCCGAGATTCGACCAATGAACAACGCGATTGATCCCACGATTCTGAAGATGTACAAGTCCCTTGATAGCTATGAAAAGATGAAGCACTTTTACGACGACGCCCTGGCAAAATATCCGGTGGCACATGAAAGCGTATATGTATCGACGCGCTTCGGCAAAACCCATGCGCTGGTGATGGGACCAGCCGACGCGCCCCCACTGCTGATGCTGCAAGGACTGGCCGGCAGCGCTGTCCTCTGGCATCAGCAGGTTGCGCCGTTTTCACAGCACTTCCGGTTGTACGCCCTGGATACCGTCGGCCAGCCTGGACGCAGCGCCCCCAACGCCCCCTCGATCTTCGGCAGCGGCTACACCGACTGGCTCGTCGATGTGCTGGACGGCTTGAAGCTCCCCAAAGCGCACATGATCGGCGTGTCCCTGGGCAGTTGGGCGATCATCGAACTGGGCATCGCTCACCCGGCGCGCTTGGACAGGGCCGTCCTGCTCAGCCCGATGGGACTGGCGCGGGGTAAGATGAATGTCCGACGCTGGATTCCTAACCCGACGCGGCGCAATCGAGCCGATGACGACGCGCTCACCGACCAGCTCCAGGAACGCTCGTTTTCGCCAACGGATGGCGGGACTCGCGAGAAGTTCGACCGCCAGTTGGCACGGGCGATGGCCTTGGCGACCAAGCACTATCGGGTCGATCTGGCAATGGGGATTCAGGAAAACACCGGACGAATCGGCAAAGCGGTGGCGATGACGCGCACCATGCTCAAGTTCATGGCGCCGACATCCGCCGCGCATTTGCGCCAATTCAGAAATCAAGGGATGCTCATCATCGGCGAACATGACTCTCTCTATGACGCCCAGAAAGCAGCAGCGCGAGCGCGGGAATTAATGCCGCAGCTTCGCGTCGAGGTCATCCCCAATGCCGGACACGCCGCCATCTACGAGCGGCCGGACGAGGTGAACGCGATGATCGTGGACTATCTGCGCGAGGGCACGGTCTAGCCAGACGACTCATCCAGGAGGTGGCGTTATGACGGATGTGTTCATTTCCTACTCGCGCCGCGACAAGCCTTTTGTCCAGAAGATTCATCAGGCGCTGGCGAGTCGCAACAAGGACATCTGGGTCGATTGGGAGGACATCCCACCGTCGGCAGAGTGGTGGAAAGAAATCCAGAGCGGAATCGAGGCGGCGGATGCCTTCATCTGCATCGTCACGCCCAACTTCGCACAGTCGGAAGTCTGCCACCAGGAAGTCGAACACGCGGTGCAAACCCGCAAACGCTTCGTGCCGATCCTCTACCTGGATGTGACCAACCCGGACGATCAGCAGAAGATGCACCCGGCCATCAACGCGCACAACTGGGTGTTCATGCGCGAGACCGACGACTTCCAGGCGGGCTTCAGCAAGCTTATGACCGCGCTGGATACCGACCTGGATCACGTCAAGGCGCATACGCGGCTGACGCTGCGAGCGACCGAATGGGAGCGCGAGGGGCGCGACAGTAGCAAGCTGCTGCGCGGGAGCGATCTGGCGGAGGCAGAACGATGGCTGGCGCAGGGGTTGAACAAAGACCCGCGTCCTACATCGCTCCAATCCGAGTACATCGCCAGCGGGCGGCGTGCCGCCGCGGCGCGGGCGCGGGCGCTGCTGGCCGGGGTTTCAACGGCGCTGGTGGTCGCAGTCGCCCTGGCGATTCTATCGTTCTTCCTGTTCCAGCAGGCAGAAGCCAACCGCGCCCTGGCAGATGGGAACGCGGCAACCTCGGCAGCCAACGCCGTCCGAGCAGACAACAACGCGGCGACGGCTGACGCCAATGCGGTCATTGCACAGCAGAACGCCGCCACAGCCGTCTATGAGGAGAGCCGCGCCCGGTCGCTGGCGCTGGCGGCGCAGGCACAAGCCCTGACGGCCAGCGACCTCTCCGAGCAGCCCGTGCTCCTGGGGCTGGCTGCCCTGGATACCTACCCGTATACCTGGCAGGCAGAACGCGCCCTGGGCATGGCGGTGTATGCCAGCCGCGCCCGCGCCCTGTTCGATCCCCAGACCACAGTGACCTCGGCGCGATTTTCGCCCGATGGCAGCCAGATGCTGATCGCCACTATCCCCGGCGGGGCGCAAATCTGGGATGTCCAAACCAGCCAACTCGTGCGAACGCTCGACCCGCAGGCGGGGATGACCAGCGCGGCCTGGTCGCCGGATGGACTGTCCATCCTCACCACCGATCTGTACGGCCAGGCACGCATCTGGGAAGCCGCGACCGGACAGATGCAGATGGAAGTGACGACCGATCCGAATCTGGTCAGGGCGGCCTGGTCCCCGGAGGGCACGCGGGTCATTACCACCAGCAGCAACTCGACGGCCACGGTGTGGAGCGCGGTGACGGGCGATGTGGTCTTTACCCTCGCGGGACATATCGCCAGCGTGACGGACGCAGCCTGGTCGCCGGACGGCAGCATGATCGTCACCGTCAGCGAAGACGCCAGCAGCATCCTTTGGGATGCCGCCACGGGCGAAAAGCTGCTCGACCTGTTCGGCCACTGGGCGGGGATCACGGGGGTGGCTTGGTCGCCGGACAGCGCCCATTTCGCCACAACCAGCAGTGATAGCACGCTCCGCATCTGGGATGCCAAAGGCGGCTTCCAGCAGTCGCGCGGCGATTACACCACACTGTTGCAGTCGCTAGTATGGTCGCCCGATGGACAGTTCATCGCCACCGGAAACCGGGATTACTCCATCACCATCTGGAACCCGTGGACTGGGGTCATCGAGGCCACGATCTACGGGCACACCAACAACATTACGACCGTCGATTGGTCGCCGGATGGGGTGCTGCTCGCTGCGGGTGGTTGGGACGGGACGGTGCGGCTGTGGGATGCAATTCCGGGCCGCGAACAGATCGACTTCGAGGGACACCGGCGTTCGATTCAGGATGTCAACTGGTCGCCGGATGGCGCACTGCTGGCGCTGGCCGATGCCAACAACAAGGCGATCATCCTGGATGCAGAAACGAAGATCGTCCTGAGTCAGCTCGTCCGGCATGAAGGCCCGATCCACGATATGGACTGGTCGCCAGATGGCTTCGAGGTCATGACCGCCAGCGCGGACGGAACGGTCATGTTCTGGGCTGTCGGAACTGGCGTCCCCGTTTTTAGCCTGTACCCTGAAGGCGGGCAGGTCTTCAGTGCGATGTGGTCGCCGGACGGAGAGTTCGTCGTCACAGCGACGGAGGATGGCATTGCCCGCGTCTGGAACGCACTGGATGGGACGCTTCTGCACACCCTGGGAGAAGGCGGCAGCCTGCTGATGGAGGCACGATGGTCGCCGGACGGCACGCGCATCGTCACCGCCAGCGAAGACGGCACGGCCGTCATCTGGGATGTAGAGACCGAAGAAGCGTTGGTGACGTTCGAGAATCACGGCCAGTGGGTGAACACCGCTGACTGGTCGCCGGATGGCAGCCGCATCGCCAGCGGCGCGGATGACAACGCGGTGCGCATCTGGGATGCCGAGACTGGCGAGGAGATCAGCGTCCTGGTTGGACACAGCGCATTCGTCAGCATGACGCGCTGGTCGCCAGACGGTGAAGCCGTGTTGAGCGCCAGCGAAGACGGCACGGCCATCATCTGGGATGTGGCGACAGCCGAAAAACGGCTGACCGTCGGGATTCCGGAACTGCCCCTCTATTCCGCAGGCTGGTCGCCGGATGGGACGCAGTTCATCATCGGCGATGAGATCGGCACGGCGCTGATCTATGATGCCCAGACTGGGCAGGAAATCAGCAGCGTGACCAACCCGGCCAAGTTCGGTCTCCAGTCGGTGGCCTGGTCGCCGGACGGGTTGAAGCTGGTTTCATCCGGCGTAGATGGAACGGCGCGAATCTGGGACATCCAGACCGGCCTGGAACAGCTTCGGTTGGTGGGGCATGAGGGTGTGCTGCTGGCGGCCACCTGGTCGCCCGATGGCAGCCGCATCGCCACGGCCAGCGAGGACACCGTGGCGGTGATCTGGAACGCGGCCACTGGGGATGGTCTGTATGAACTGAAGGGGCACAGCGATCCGGTCACAAGCGTGGCCTGGTCGCCAGACGGGACGCTGGTCGTTACCGGCAGTGCGGATAACACGGCTGTTATCTGGAATGCCCAGACCGGAGAACGGCTGCGGACGCTGGAAGGGGGCCACGAGTCCTACAACCGAATCTATAAGATAGCCTGGTCGCCCGATGGCAGCCGCATCGCCACCACCGGAAGCGACGCCCAAGCCGTGATCTGGGATGCGAACACAGGCGAGGTTCTAAAGACGCTGGCGGGTCACGATGACGGCCTGACAGGGATGGCCTGGTCGTCGGACAGCAAGCGGATTCTGACCGGCAGCTACGACCGCACGGCGCGAATCTGGGATGCCGAAACCGGCGAGACACTCATGATCCTCACTGGGCATACCGACTTGGTATTCGGGGTCGATTGGTCGCCGGATGGGACGCGGGTGGTCACGGCCAGCGGCGACCAGACGGTGCGGGTCTGGGAGGCCAGCAGCGGGGTCGAACTGCTCAACCTGCTGGTCGGGGCCGGAACCGATGCGATCAACAGCGTGGCTTGGTCGCCGCACGGCAGCCTGTTGGCGATCGCTACCGCCAATGGGGCGCTCCAGGTGTGGGCCGTATGGCCGACGCTGGAGGCGCTGCGTCAGGATGCCCTGAGCTGCTGCGCGTTCCGCCTCCTGACAGCGGATGAACGGGCACGGTATGGCCTGCCATGAGGCGGATGGTAGGGGTTAGGGATCAGGAAATCCCGGACAAGCGAGAACCAGTCCGCAGACGCGGCAGCAGGGCGGCAAGGATGTCGGCTTGCACCGCCTCTACGGATTGGGCAGCGTTGACCGTCACCCACCGATCCGGTTCCTCGGCGATGAGGCGGTGGTAGCCCAGGCGGACACGCTCATGGAAAGCCAGTGCCATCGCATCCAGGCGGTTCCATTCGCCGCCCTGCTGGAGGGCGCTCAGGCGGCGCTGAAGGCCGTCTTCAGACGTGATGTCCAGGTAGAGGGTCAGATCAGGCCGCAGGCCGCCGGTGGCAAAGTGAGTGATCTGGCGGAGCGCATCCAGGTCCAGGCCGTGGCCGTAGCCCTGGTAGGCGTAGGTCGAATCGAAGAAGCGGTCGCAGATGACCACGCCGCCCTGACTCAGGTGGGGGCGGATGACTTCCTCGACCAACTGCGCCCGTGAGGCGCTGTAGAGCAGCAGTTCCGCGCGGGGATGCATCCCGGCGTTTTTCATGTCGTGGAGAATATGGCGAACCTGGTCGCCTATAGAAGTTCCACCCGGCTCACGGGTGAGCAGGACGTTATGGCCGCGTTCGCGCAGCGCGGCGGTCGTCCGCGCGATCTGGGTCGTCTTGCCGCTTCCATCCGGGCCTTCAAAGGTGATGAACATCGTTTCGCGGTGTCCTGTCAATGTCTGTGTCGCGGAAGCGATATCCCAGGTCGTCTGCCCACATTCACGAAGCAGGTTCGGTGGATTGCGACTCGCCCGCGTAGGCCAAAATGATCTGCTCGCGGGGGATGCCCGCTTCCATAAGATATTGGTAAAGCGGACGGTCGGTCGCATCTTCATCGATGATGACCTTGCCGACGACGATCCCTGGACGCTGCATCAGGGGGTGATCGACATCTGGCAGATCGATCACGGCGAAGACCTGTTGGGCTGCATCCGTAAGCAGGAAACGCTGTGACTTCCAGGCTTCCACATAGTGATAGCGGTTGATTTCCTGACGAACGACCTGGGTAAGGGCTGCTGATTGATCCATTAACATCGCCATTCAAAGGGGGCGACGGTGGTCGCGCCCCTTAGGCTCAGAACTCAATTGGCGCGGAAGATGCGGACGCGGCGGTAGGGTTCGTCTCCGTAGCTTTCCGAAACCAGATGCGCCTGCCGCGCCATTTCATGCTGGCGGCGGCGAATGTCGGCTTCCTGCGGATTCAGATCGACGTATTCGGCGCCGTTCCGCACCCGCAGAATAGCCGCCTTAGCTTCCTCCATCGCCATCCCAAAAGGGTCATCGGGACGCTGTACCTCCAGGCCGAAGAGATCGATGACGAAGCTCTCGATCTGCGAGACGGTGTTGGCCCGCAGCACGTAGATGGGCGTCCCGCGCCGCTCGGCATCGACAATCAGCCGGGGGCGGCGGCGGTAGTAGTTCTTGATCGTGACGATGGCGTCGGCCTGCGAAAAGTCATCGACTACGCTCAGCGGCACATGCAGCCGCCGGGCAGCCTGCTGGATGCGGTTCCGCGCCACGGCGTAGACATACAGGCGCACCGGCTGCAAGTTGGCCCCACTGCCCGTCGGAATGGCTTCGGATGCTTCGGCAGGCGGATTCCCGCCGGATTTGCCGTTGCGACGACTGGGCTGGGTCGGGCCGCTGCTGCCCTGCGCATTGGCTCCGGCTCCACGCGCATTCAGCTTGGGATCGGGCACAAAGGTCTCGATCTCGATTTCGCCGTGGGCATTGCGGCTGCGGATTTCCATCGGCAGCGGGCGCCCGCGAAGCTGGGCATCGACAGCGGCAGCCACATCTTCATGCACGGCCAGGCGGTCACGGGTCTGAATCTCGACCAGTACGTCGAAGGTGGGCGGCGCGCGGCGCTCCAGCACGGATTTCTGCGTCCCACGGCGGCGGGCTTCCTCATCGGAAAGCGTCACCGACTCGATCCCGCCCACCAGATCAGACAGGGTAGGATTGAGCATCAGGTTTTCCAGCGCGTTGCCGTGGGCTGTGCCGATGAGCTGCACGCCGCGCTCGGCAATCGTCCGGGCGGCCATCGCTTCCAGTTCACGCCCGATTTCATCAATGACGATGACTTCGGGGTTGTGGTTCTCGACGGCCTCGATCATGACCTCGTGCTGGCGTTCCGGCTGCGAGACCTGCATTCGGCGGGCTTTGCCGATAGCCGGATGGGGTACGTCGCCATCCCCACCAATCTCGTTGGAGGTGTCAACGATGACCACGCGCTTGCTTTCAGCCAGCACGCG
This sequence comes from uncultured Anaerolineaceae bacterium, assembly GCA_964556745.1. Classification (GTDB taxonomy): domain Bacteria; phylum Chloroflexota; class Anaerolineae; order Aggregatilineales; family Phototrophicaceae; genus CFX2. The sequence goes on along the minus strand of CAZKXW010000079.1, from coordinate 12,838 downwards.
GGCAGCTTCCCGCAGCATGGTGGTCTTGCCGACGCCGGGCGGCCCCATCATCAGGATGCTCTGCCCGGACTCGATCAGGTCCTGGATGATATCGATTGTGCCATAGACAGCGCGTCCGACGCGGCAGGTCAGACCGACCACATCGCCGCGGCGATTGCGGATGGCCGAGATGCGGTGCAGCGTGCGCTCCAGACCGGCGCGGTTGTCATTATCGAACATGCCGATGTTGGAGACGATGGCATCGATGTCGTCGCGCGTCACCTCGTCGTCCAGCAGGACAACCTCGCCATCAAGATACCGCGCCGTTGGAACCCGTCCCAGGTCGAGGACAATTTCGAGCAGTTCGTCAGTATTGCCGATGTGGTCAATCGCAGCGTTCAGGTGAGGAGGGAGAATCCGCTTGAGTTCGTAGATGTTGTCAGTAATGCGTCGTTCCATATAGACGATAGATGGCTCCTGTTCTCTGTTGCACTGGCCTAGCGGAGCAAAGGGCCTGCGCGATCTGCGGCAGTGCCAGGGGCGAAACCGGACTTCACCCCACGATCCAACCGCCTTGCTCATAGACCTCTTCCAATACCTCGGTGATGCCGCTGGTCGGCGGCTTGACGGTGCTGGGCACGGATTCCAGCGCCTCGCTCAGCGACCTAAACGCAGCCGAGCGCACCCCGGCAGCAATGTGCTTGACCATGACTGCCTGCCGCGCACAGATCATGAACCCCATCCGTGCTAATGCGTCGTCGAGCCAGTCCTGATAGCGCCGCACCCGGACATACACCGGAACCCGCTCACAGCGTTCGATCCGGTTGACAGCCTCAGCGATGATATCCGGGGCTTCGCTGAAGACATCGGGGTGCAGATGCGGAGTCAGATATACCCCGGTACGCCCTTCCGTGATGCCGATATGACCTTCTACCCGCTCGTCCTTACGGTAGACGAAGCCTTCGTTCTCGCGCGGGAGTTCAGTGATGGGCTGCACCAGCTTGGGCACGATGTTGCTATACAGCAGGTGAATGCCGTGCAGGTCAGCCTCGCTGGTGGTAGTCAGTTCCATTTCCTGCCCAGAGCGCTCGATCCGTTCGCCGGGCAGCCGCTGCCAGATTTCCTGGCGAGCGTAGATGGCGTAGCTAGCCGTCCGCAAGGTCTTGAACAGCGGAGCGGTTTCTTCGACTTCGGCAGTCAGCATATGAGCGCCGCGCCGCCCGGCTTCGGCCGCCATCGCATCCAGCATGTGCAGCCAGGGAGTATCGTCTTCGCCATCTTCCAGCGCCGGCGCGAGATAGGTGATCCGAGCACAGGGCTGGTCTTCATGCTGGCGGAACTGGCCCACGACATGACGTTTGTCGGCCCGCGTGACCAGCGTATAGACCCCACGATAGGGCAGCAGCAGCGTGATCAAGCCAGCGCTCTGTGAACCGGTGGCATCATGGGTGAAACACAATTCGCTGTCCAGGACAGTGCCGCTCTCGCTGAGTCGCTTGACCAGTGGGATGTCCACCAGCGTGACAGTTCTCGTCTCGGTCGTGTCTCGCGTGGGCATTCAGCCTCGTTTCCAGTCGGTTGAGCACACAGGATCGCCACCAGTCTAGAACGGCGTCCTTGCGCCCGCCTATGCGGAATGCCAGCATCCCCATGCCCCTTATTCCGCTTTGGATATTGTAGCATTCTGCGCCGACGCTTGACAATTCACTCCACCTGCGGACAACCGGGCCGCTGCACCTCCAGTTTGGGAAATATGACCATACCGGCGATATTGTAGGACAGCGTTTGGGATTATAAAGGCTCAACAGAGTTCAAGCGCAGAGTCCGCGCATACGGTGTGTAGTTGGATGGCTTTGGACACTTTCCACAAGGTAACGTTTGAAGAGTGAGAGCGGCTATTTTCGCAGAAGGATTCCCCGGCGTCTATCAAGTCGCAATCGCGCACAGCCGCTCGCTGACCTCCCAGAGCCGCTGCTGGATGCTGAGATCATGCGATTAGACGTTGGACTGGATGATCTGGCGATCCTTCCCGGCTGCGCTCCCCGGATTGCAATTGGCCCGATCAGACAGTACCCAGAGTCGGCCTCTGGATCGCGGGATTCAAGTTTCCGGCGCGGCGGATCGAACGTGACAAGGGGTTCAATGCCTCATCCGGCATCCAATGTCCGGTAACATACCGAATCGCCAAGGTCAATGGTCACAGCCGGCTGATGATCGCGCGAGAAGCAGCCAACCTGGTTGGCGCGGGTCGGTTCGAGCGTGAGGACCGGCATGGTAGTTGATCCCGTGTTTTCCGTGTCGGGTGAATGCCACATCCAGTATAGACCTATAAGCCAGATCGAATAAGCACAGGACACTTGCCCGGCAGTGGGCGTGCTGGCCGTCCGCACAGTTCCAGATATAATCCCGTCTATGGCAACCTATACCACCATCCTCGACTCGCTGACCGTCGATCATCTGCACGGCGGCTTTTTTGTTGGCTGGCCGAATCCGCCGTCACCGGAGACGCATCTGCGCCTGCTCCAGGGAAGCAGCCATGTGGTGCTGGCCTGGGAAGATGGACAGGTGGTCGGCTTCATCAACGCCATCAGCGACGGCGTGCTGTCGGCCTATATTCCGCTGTTGGAAGTGCTGCCGGCGTATCAAGGCCGGGGCATTGGTGGGGAACTCGTCCGCCGGATGCTCGACCAGTTGAAAGACTTCTACATGGTCGATGTAGTCTGCGATCCCGACAAGCAGCCCTTCTATGCCCGCTGCGGGCTGCGCCCCTACACGGCGATGATGCTCCGAAACTACGCGCGGCAGTCTGGACATTGAATTGGAGCAGGATGATCCATGTTCAACACCGCGCCGGAACCTCTCCACATCCAATCCAACTTCAACCAGTTCTACGCGGCGCTGGGCGCGGCGGGGACGATCCTGGGAATCGCTGTAGCCGGGGTGCTGTTCATGGGTGGCGGGGCGCAGGAGCTGCTGGCGCTGATCGCTTTTCTGGGGAGCTTCTGGCTGCTGTTGATCCTCATCACTGGGTGGAGCGCCCACCGCAAAGTCCACAGGGAACAGGCCGACGCCCAATCGCTCTTCGAGGGGGCAGGCTGGATGCAGTGGCGCTGGTCGCCGGAGGGATGGAAGGAAGAAGTCGCCAGCCGCCGCTCGGAATACGCCCGGATGATCCGCTTCCAGCGGTTTGTCCCGGTGATCGGCGCGGTCGCCAGCTTGATTATCGGCGGCTGCGCCCTGCTGCCGGTCGTAATCGGCGGCGAGCAGATCGAACCCCGCGCCCGCGTCTTAATCATCGCCCTGGCGGTGTTCTTCACGGTGCTGTCGTTCCTGCTGTCGGTGGTCGGCGCAGGACGGGAACGCTGGAAGTGGCAGCGCCGACTGGAACGCTCCGAGCAGGCGGCGGCTCCGTGGATATGCTTCGGACCCTACGGCTTCTATCACGAAGTCGATGGACACACCAGCCTCCGCGACTTGGGTGATGTCAAACTCACCCAGAAAGGCCGTCTGCTGACGTTCTACACCCGGCACAGACTTGGTCGAACCTCATCGGGAAGCTATCTCCATCCGATCCCGCTGCCAGTTCCAGAAGCGCACGTCGAGGATGCCCGCGCTCTGGCGAATCGCTACCGGGAAGAATGCCAACTCAAGGGCTGACGCGCGGCCTCCATCGGCTATAATGGAGGCACTTTATCCATCCATAAAGCCCTGGAATCGAGACTATGACTTCCCTGAACACCTTCGGCGCGATCCTGACTTACGCTATCCAGCTTGAAACGCAGCTTACCGATTACTACAAACGCGCAGGCAGTGCAGAGCAGTCCAGCGCGGCCGATAAGCGCCGCGCCAAGCTGGAACGCGCCCGCCGCGAATATGTGCTGGAAATCACGCTGGAAGCCATCGACGGCCTGAACGAGGCCGACTATGGCCTCGACTTGAGTGACACGTCGGTCGCCGCGCAGAAGACCGTCGCCCAAACAGCCGCTCGCTTCTACCGGGATGTGGCTCCGCGCATCAACGTGCGCGATGCCCAGCGCATCCTGGAAAAGTGCGCGAAGGAATACACTGCCGCCGCTCAAGGCTGAGGACATCACGGCTGCTGCTAAGGTGTTTGAAGACACCGCCCGCTAAACCCGTTACAATCCACATTATCGGAGCCGCTATCAGCCTTGCTCCGATAGAACAGGGGAGTACGGGAAAACATGGTTATCCGGTCCACATTCGAGAATCTGCCGGATCAAATTGGGCTGCGCGTAGGAGCCATCCACAAATTGGGGGCAAGCCTGCACAGCGATCACCCCCAACTCCAGTCGTTGATCGAGTCGATGCAGACCTTTACCAGAGACTACCTGGCTTACATCGACCTGATTGGCGCAGAAGACCGCCATAACCGTATGAGCACGGCAATGTCCCGTATTCAGGAGGAATGGGCTAATATCAGCAGGGCCTATGAACAACGGCAGGTCGAGTTCTACAAGACCAAACTGGAAACTGCTGAAATCCAGGCGCAAACCTACTACAAGCGTTTTCAGGGGGATCGCTACACGCAGGTTCCGGTAGTCTATTTCGAGAAACTCTTTGCCATCAGCCGCTTTCTTTTCACGCCACATGCGTTGATTTCCTTCCCCGTCCAGTTCCATGATCCCAACATCAACCAGTGGCACGCCTTGGCACACGAACTCGGACACCACATCTATTGGAACTCGTTGGAGTTCGATGAATACGAACCGGTTCACAAGCGGCTTCGGAATGCCCTGCTGCAAACGTTGGCTCCCACCCGTGACCGCTACGAGCAGTTCCTGATCGAGTCGAAGCTGTTTGAAGTCTGGAGCTTCTGGCTGGAAGAAACCTTCGCGGACATTGCCGGGACGCTCATGGCCGGGGTCAGTTATGCCCAGTCCGCGCAGCAGACAGCGCTGCAATTCCTGCCAGGCAGGACATTGGAGACCCCCATGGGCAAAGGCGATTTCGCGGAGCATCCCTCACCACTGATCCGCCCGCTGATTGCTCTGGAGACACTCAAGTGGGTTTCCGCCCAGTCCAGCACCAGCCAGGGCAGCAGCGCCGTGTTGGAAGTCAAGATCGCAGGTCTGCAAGGCCGCTGGAATACCGTCACCAGCCGCCTGAGCAATCACTATACGATTCAGGATGTGGGCATTGTCCGTATCATGGAGACAATTCCACATGTGGTGCGGACCATCCTGAACTTCCCGTGGGGGCTGCCCAGCCGCAAGCTCGTCCCCAGAGCGATGGGGCAGTTCTTCGACTGCTCGGAATGGGTTCAGGCGCTGAGCGCGGGCGAGGTGGAGAACGAACTGACACTGGATCAGATCGAAGTACAGGCCGACCCTGTCCCTGCCGATGTGTTCGTGCTGCCGGCCCCGCCCACCACTGGGGCCTTCCGGGATGTGTTCGATTGGGTGCAGGCACAGACCCTCGACAAAGCTGCGCGGAAAGGCATTCCACTACAAGGCGCGACACTGAACCGGGCGGTGCTGGACGCGCTGCTCGACCTCGATCTGGCGGTCGAGTGGCAGGGCAACTGCAACAAGAAGCTCAACAGCCGTGGGGCCTGCGTGAGCTGCTGGTAACCCGATTGGTTAGGGCGCGCCCGCCGCGCACACCTCCGTCTGGGCGCAGATGGGCGCGCCGCAGGATGTAAACTCGCACGCATCCTCAAGCTGGTCACGGCGTACCGCGAAAGCGGTCGGCTCAGCCGACAGCGCCTCCAGGAAATCCGCATAGATCTGCTCTGCTCGTTTGAACCGCTCGGAATCATCCGGGGCTTCACCCTGGCAGAGCGCTTCGGTCACTTCCAGTTTGGCCTGCCAGTAGAGCGTTTCTGGTCTGGCTGTACGGATCTGCTTCAGCGCCTCGCGCTGATCGGTCAGGTCGCAACCGCGTTCCATTTCCTCAAAGGCGCGGTCGATGACGGTGGCAGCCTCGCACAACCGGGCTGCATCAGCAATGGATGGGGTGACATTCTGGAACTGTGAGGCCCCGCTCAGGCACTCTTCTGAACCCGCGCCGTAGTCATCCTGCACCAGGAAGTAGGCTGTGCCCCGGTTGATATAAGCCAGTGCCCGCAGGTCGGGGTTGGCACTGGTCTTGATGACCCGCCCGAAATCGTCGAAAGCCAGCGCCAGATAATCCAGGCGCGCGACCGGGTCTTTGCGGTCGCAGCGTTCCGGTTCGCTAATGCTGGCGTTGGGGTCACGCAGGGCGATCTCGTACTGGAGGTTCATATAAGCTACACCGCGATTGTGATAGGCGATATCCCAGTTGGGATCGCGGGCGATCAGCGCTGTGTAGCGATCAATTGCCGTGCGATAGCAGGCCGCAAACAGGTAGCTGTTGGCTTGCAGCAGCCCGATCTCATAAGCCTCGTCGTTCGATACGGGCGTCCAGAGCGCCAGCGCACGCGCGATGTCGATGTAGTCTCCCCCCGCGCGATAATCTGCCATCGGCGGAATGCGCCGCGCCCCATTCAGCAGAGTCTCAGGTTCGGCGACCGTGGCGACCACATCAGTCACGATCCCGACATCAACGGGATATGGCGGGATCGTCGTTGGGCTGGGCGTGTTGGTGGGCGGGGTTGGCTGCGGCATCAGGATTGGGATCACCTGTACCGCGCCGAGGATCAGGGCGATGACGGCGACCGCGACCGCCACCCACCAGAGCAAACCACTGCGCTTCTGGAGCGCCCGGCGCAGCTCCAGGCTGGGCGTATCCCCCACGCCCAGCGCCAGACGCACCCGCTCGAAGGCAGCATCGACGTACTCGCGGTCGTAGCGGATGTCGTCGAATTCATTCAGCCGGGCGATTTCTGGCGGGATCTTCAACCGCGCCAGCGAGACCCCCTCATCACACAGGGGGATGATCGACTTGTTGTGTTCCAGCGCGGTCTGGATTTCCCGGCGCACCCATTCTGACTCGAGCGTATCCGCCGCCAGGAGCAGCAGCAGATAATCCCGCTTGATGATCTCGGCCTGAATCTTGGAGGCAAACCGTTCACCGTTGATGGTTTCTCGGTCGTAGAAGACATCCAGCCCCATGGTTCGCAGTCGGTCATAGACCAAGCGAGCCATGTGATCGCTGGATTGGCGGCGGTAGCTGATGAACACGGTTGGTCGGGGCATGATCGCTCCATCTGGTGAAACAGCAAGATCGATGCGCGTTTGAAGTATAGACCCGCTTAATTGGTCGTTGCCAGCCGCGCGATGGCGCGTCACAATAACGCACCGATTTTCCAGGCACAGGAGAACACGTCATCATGCAGTATCGCGATCTGGGCAGAACAGGCTGGAAGGTTTCCGAAATCAGCTTCGGCGCATGGGCCATCGGCTCGGCCTGGGGCGCAGTCGATGACCGCGAGTCGCTGGCAGCGCTGCACCGCTGCATTGATCTGGGCTGCAATTTCATCGATACCGCCGATGTCTACGGCGACGGCCACAGCGAACGGTTGATCGCGCAGCTCAAGCGTGAACGCCCCGGCGAGGAGATCATCGTGGCGACCAAAGCCGGACGACGCCTGCCTCAGCAGGTTCCCGAAGGCTACTCACTGGAGAACCTGACCGGCTGGATTGACCGCAGCCTGCAAAACCTGGAGACCGACTGTCTCGATCTGGTACAGCTTCACTGCCCGCCGACGCAGGTCTACTACATGCCGGAAGTCTTCGACGCGCTGGATACGCTGGTTCGCGCCGGGAAGATCCGCTACTACGGCGTGAGCGTGGAAAAGGTCGAAGAGGCGCTGAAGGCTATCGAGTATCCCGGCGTACAGAGCGTCCAGATCATCTTCAATATGTTCCGGCTGCGCCCATCAGAACTGTTCTTCAAGGAAGCCAAACAGCGCAAGGTCGGAATCCTGGCGCGGGTTCCGCTGGCGAGCGGGCTGCTGACGGGCCGGATGACCGCCGACTCGCAGTTCAGCACGGATGACCACCGCAACTTCAACCGCTACGGGCAGGCCTTCGACCGGGGCGAGACCTTCTCTGGGGTGGACTTCGAGACCGGGTTACAGGCGGTCGAGGAATACAAGGCGCTGCTGCCGGAAGGCATGAGCATGACCCAGTTTGCGCTGCGCTGGATCATGATGTTCGATGCCGTGACCTGCACCATCCCCGGCGCGAAGCGTCCAGCCCAGGTGGAGGAGAACTTCACGGCGGGCGATCTGCCGCCGCTGAGCGAGTCGCAGATGAACCGCGTTCGTGAAATCTACGGCAAGTACATCGCCCGGCAGGTGCATCACCGCTGGTAGACGTTCAGGAATCTGGGGAGGCCGGCGATAGGGCTGGCCTTCCCCTGGTGGAATAACCTCATCCAACCCGTATGCCAGCCAACCTCCACTGCCCCACTTGTCACATCCACAGTCCTTCCATATCCCAGCTAACCCAACTTTGGGCACTTTTTATCCCAAACAGGCCCGCATTCCCAAACCGCATTGCCCGCCGATATCCCAGATTCTTTTGGGATATCCGAACGTCCGTCTGCTTATCCCAGCCGAACATGCGGGCGGATATCCCCAGGTAATCCAAATGGATTATCCGGCACTATAGCATCTGTCGAAAACCTGTTGATAACTTTACCCAAATTGTCGAAAACCTGTCGAAAGCGATGCGCCTGTCTGTTGATAAGCGGGTAGAAGGTATCCCAATTGGACAGAGCGATTTCGCAACCTGAAGGGTTGTGAACAGCGAACCTGTCGAAACTGTCGATAACCTTCCGGATTATCGACAGCCCCCTGTCGATAACTTTTATCCCACCTGTCCCACAGCGCGGTTCCAATTTGGATGAAATGGGGATATATCCTGGACAGGATGGATGATCTTGCGATAAGTATCCCACCTTACGCCGATCCTTTCAAAGTTATCGACAGTTTCGACAGCCCCTACTAGAACTACTACCTTTTTAGAGAGCTATGCTCTGGGAGAACGATCTTCAAGAAAGACGGCGCATCCAGGGTTGATCCTTTTAACTCAGCCGCTCCAGGATCGTGCCTGTGCCCATCCCACCGCCGCAGCACATGGTTTGCAAGCCGAAGCGCTTGTCGTGGGTTTCCAGGGCGTGCAGCAGAGTCGTCATTAGGCGCGCGCCGGATGCGCCAAGCGGATGTCCCAGGGCAATCGCGCCACCGTGGACGTTAACCTTGCTCATGTCCGCGCCGGTCTCACGCTGCCACATGGCGATCACGCTGGCGAAGGCTTCGTTGACCTCGAACAGGTCGATCTGGTCGAGGGTCATCCCAGCGCGGTCGAGCGCCTTTTGGGTCGCACCGATGGGACCAGTCAGCATCAGATGGGGATCGGAGCCGACCGTCACCATCGAGACGAGGCGGGCACGGGGACGCAGTCCCAGCATGGCGGCTTTCTGGCGGCTCATCAGTACGAGCGCGGCCGCGCCATCGGTAATCTGGCTGCTGTTGCCAGCCGTGGTGACGCCCTCGGTGCTGAAGGCCGCGGCCAGCGTCGCCATCTTTTCGAGTGAGGCATTGGGGCGGATACCCTGGTCGCGCGTCACGGTGAAGGGTTTGCCCTCTTCGTCCAGCCCATCCTGAGGCAGAACTTCGTGATCGAACCAGCCGCTGGATTGGGCACGCGCAGCTTTCATGTGGCTGTCGTAGCCGATCTGATCGACCTGGGCGCGGCTGATGCCCCACTTCTGGGCGATCTCATCAGAGGCAATGCCCTGGGGGACGATGTTGTAGGCATCCATCACGCGGTCGGTGAAGGGATTGCCGCCGACCAGACTGGAACCCATGGGGACGCGGGTCATACTCTCAACACCGCCAGCCACGACGATTTCGGCTTGGCCGCTGGCGATCATCGCCGCGGCCAGATGGACGGCCTGCTGGCTGGAGCCGCACTGGAAATCGATGGTGGTGGCGGGGACATCGATGGGCAGACCGGCATCAAGCACGACGTTCCGCGCCAGATTAAAGGTCTGCTCCATGGCCTGGCTGACGCAGCCCATGATGACGTGATCGACCTGCGCCCCATCGACCTGGGCGCGGGTGAGCGCCTCGCAGAGGGCGTTCGATCCCAACCGGACGGGATGCACCTCACGGAGCCAACCGCCGCGCCGTCCTAACGGGGTGCGTACTGCTGAGACAATGACGACTTCGCTCATTTGGGAAACTCCTGTACTCGATGACCGGTCGTTTCAACACCGCGTATTGCTATATGGACTCATTCGCAATTCGGATCAGATGATCTCATTCTAGCCGGAAATGCCGCTGCTGTCGTCAATGCCGGTAAAGCTGATAACCAGACCCGGCGCGTTCATGGTTCAAAGCCGCTCTGCTGCAGGGATACAGCCCGCACCTTCTGGCCGGTTCTCCCAGCGGCAGTCGGCGTTCGGGAGAGGGGAAAACCAAGCCTCGATGCAGGTGGTCGCCATAGAACTCCGTGATGCTTGCAGCAGAGCCGTTCAAAGTTTACCGCTGGTAGAAAAATGCGATGATCGATGCCAAATGATAAGAATGATAAGAATGAGAATCGGGCGATTCTTGAGAATCCGGGTTTGATCCGCTGTTGGTGACCTCCGGTGGCGCGACGGTGAGAATACGCCCCAGACTTCACAAGGAGGGGAACCCCATCCCATAATTCCACGATAGCACAGAATGAGATGGAAAGGGTGACATTTTGTCTACTTTTAGGACATAAAATCGTTAATCATACTTATGGGCGATGGGGGATTCAACTATGCCTGACTGCTGCCGGGGCGATCCACCGAGATGGGCTGATTCCAAAAGATGAAATACCCTCAGGGCGGGGCAAATGCTTGCGCCGCAGGAATATCCGTGCTACTCTTAGTCCGGTGGACTAATCCACGCTAGTCCATGGCTTTTTGAAAGGAGGGCAAACGGGAAGTCTGCAAAGGCTTGAGCCACTTTCACCGCGCAGGACACAGGTCTCTTCACTCGATTGATGTTCAGGAGATAAATGTAAATATGAAACGGCTCTTTCTTGTTCTCGGATTGCTGACTCTGGCGCTCGGGTTGGTCGTGCTGCCTGTGGCTGCACAGGACGGGCCTAGCGGAACCTGGCTGGGAACCTGGCCGTATTCGGCCCCCGGCACGCACAACCTGAACAGCTTCGCCGCGGGCGGGCTGAACGACAACCTCGGTCTGGTCTACCGGCCGCTGGTGGAACTGACCCCGGCTTACTATCTGTGGGCCTCCAACGAATACGTGGGAATCCTGGCGGACTCGTGGGGCTTCGTGGATGAGAACAGCGCGTACCAGTACACCATCAAGGAAGGCGCGAAGTGGAGCAATGGCGATGACATCACTTCGCAGGATGTGGTCGATACGTTTTCGATTGGGCGCATTCTGGGCTGGACGCAGTGGACGTACCTGACGGCGGTCGAAGCGGTCGATGCTCGCACGGTGCGGTTCGTCTTCACGGAAGGCGGCGCTTCGCTGAATGCTGAACGCCAAATCCTCAAGGAACATATTGTCGCCAGCGCGAACTACGGCGAACTGGCTGCCCAGGCGCGCCAGGTCGTGGCCGATGGCAAGACGAAAGACGATGCCGAGTGGCAGGCCGTGGCGACCGCCATCGAGGAATTCCGTCCGGAAACGCTGATCGCCAGCGGCCCGTACACCTACGCGCTGGATGCAGTCGGCGAGGCGTTCATGACGCTGAGCTGGCAGCCAAACAGCCTGTATTCAGGCAGCGTCAAGTTCGGCACGCTGAAGCTGTGGGCGGGTGAGACGGAAGTAACCACTCCGCTAGTGCTGAGCGGCGAACTGGCACACTCGACGAATGTGTATCCCCCGGCGACCATTGAGTCGTTCGCGCAGGCGGGCATCCGTCTGGTGACGACGCCGCGCGGCTATGGCCCGGCGCTGCTGTTCAACTTCAAAGTGGCTCCGTTCGACAACAAGCTGGTGCGTCAGGCGATGGCGCACGCGATCAACCGCGAGCAGAGCGCGCTGCTGACCAACGGGCTGGGCGCGACCGGGACGGTCTACATGTCGGGTATCCTGGACTCGGTGACGCCGAACCTGCTGTCCCAGGCTACGATGGATGCGCTCAACAAGTATGAGTACAACCTGGACGGCGCGGCGGCTTTGATGGAGCAGGCGGGCTTCACCCGCAATGCCGACGGGAAGTGGGTCGATGCGTCGGGCGCGACCATCTCGGTCGAGTACACCTTCCCGGCGGACTTCGCCGACTTCAGCGCGGCGGCTCGTGACGCGACGGCGCAGCTGAACGAGTTCGGCTTCGACATCACCGAGCGCGCCCTGCCCTGGCAGGAAGCCCGCGATGCCATCCGCGCTGGCAACTTCCAACTGTCGGTTTGGAGCTGGGGCGCGGGTTCGCCGTTCGCCTTCCAGAACTTCAACAACCCGATGCGGCGCTGGACTTCGGCGACGCTGCCGGCTGACCAGCCCGGCCTGGGCCTGGACCTGACGGCCATCGAGTACAACGGCGAGACGGTCAACCTGAACGACCTGATTCTGAACGTCAGCGGCGGTCTGGATACGGCCGCGCAGCAGGAACGGGCGGATTACATTGCCAAGCTGCTCAACGACGGGATGTACTACATTCCGCTGAACGAGATGCTGAGCGTGGAACCGCTGAATGAAGCATCGATCAGCGGGGCTCCGGCGGATGGGGACCCGATCTACGCCAATCCGAGCAACGACCACTTTATCGTGTGGTTGATCCTGAACGGCACGCTCGGCCCGGTTGGGTAGTCGATGGGGGGGCGGTGATGCCGTGTTCTTTGTGGCTGATCCTCCCCCTAACCGCCCCAATTGCATGGGGACGGGGAGCCAAACCGGTTCTGAAGTGAGAGTCATCGTCTCAAACGCATCACGCGCTCCAGGCGAATCGGTTCTTAAGTCCTG
>CAZKXW010000078.1:0-24814 GCA_964556745.1 uncultured Anaerolineaceae bacterium | reverse complement strand
GAGATCACGTCTCCGCCTGTCCCCATCGAGATCATGCTGCAACGCCCCAAAGCTGATATGTGGGACGAGGTGGACATTACTGAATTGTCTGTCGGATTCCTAAAGACGGGCGGTCACTTCTCGCCACGGATGTCCTTAGCACGGTTGCTGGCCCGCCACATCGTCCAGAGCGCCTGGGGCGAAGCCAGAGGCCTGAGCGATCTGCTCAAGGGCGACCGCGATCAGGAGCGGCTCAAGGCCTTCGCGCGGATGCTCATCATGCCCGCCGAGATGGTGCGGGCGCTCAGCCCCGGCGCGCGCACAGCCCTTACCATCAGTATGCACTTTGAAGTCCCCGAAGAAGATGCCCACCAGCGGCTCATCGAACTCGGCGAGTCAGATTAGCGTTCCAGCAGTTGCGCGGCCAATCGTAGAGCGTCTTCAGCCGTGTGGACTTCCCCGACAGCCTGTGCCTCGCGTATGCTTTCCAGAAGCTCGCCGATCACCCGCCCCGGCTTGAGGTGCAGATGCCGCATGATATCCCCGCCATCCACCAGCGCTGGCGGGGATACCAGCGTGTCGAAGTGCAGGAAGTACCCCTCTAGCAGCGCCCGCGCCCGATCCACCGTTCGCAGCCAGCCATCCTGATCTAACTCGCTGCCAAGTCCGGCCAGGTGTTCGGCCAGAGTCAGCAAACAGACATCCACCCCGGCCTCGCCTGTCTGTCGCCAGAATCGATAGATCGATCGCGGCGAGTCGTCCAGCATCCGCAGCGGCGCATCGAGCCACTGGATCGCCGAAACCATGCGCTCCCGCTCGGCATTGCTCAACCGCAGCGTCACCGCATAACCATCAACTAGACGCAGCCCGGTCGTCTCGTCTCTGGATTCGTCCGCTCTCTGCCCAACCTCATGCAGCAGCCCCATCAACATCAGCAGTGCCCGGTGCGGGCGGTTATTCGGCCAGACCTGCTCGATGTGTCGAACCAGTTGCGGACGAAACCGATCCAACTGGATCGCCATCATCCCCAATCCGAACGAGGCAGCCGTATTGTCCGTCCGGTTGTATGCAATCACCGCTAGCATCCCGGACAGCGCCTCGATTACCTCTAGCGTGTGCGCCCAGGCATTTTTCGCGCGCTGGGGACCAATCTCGACCTCTCGCAGCCACCTCAATTCAGGAAACAGGCTGCTCAGTATTCCCAACTGATCGGCTACACGCAGTGCCGCAGCCGGTCGTGGCAGTCCCAGCAGTTTGAACAGCTCATCCCGCAGCCGCTCTGGGGAAACTTCCGCCAGCGCGGGCACAGCTTTCCGCACATCGGCCAGCGTTTCCGCCTCAATCCGCAGCCCGAACTGAATGCTCTGGCGCACCGCCCGTATCGCACGGATCGGATCGTTAGTCAGGCTCCCCGGCGAACACCGCCGCAGTTGCTTTCCTGTGAGATCAGTTTCCCCACCCAGCGGATCGATCAACAGCGCCGGGTCGCCCCGCAGATCGACCGCCATCGCGTTGACCGTGAAATCCCGATCCTGCAAATCCGCATCCAACGTCTCAGCCCGCAGATGTGCCACATCCAGAATCAGCCGCCCCTCTGGCATATCCAGCAGCACCCGCCCAACATCGCGTTCCGTGTCCAGGACGAAGAAATCGCCATGCAGTCGGTTGGCGATCTCCCGCGCCAGCTTTACCGCATTGCCGGATACCGCCAGATCGATGTCCTGAAACGGCCGGTGCAGCCAGGCGTCGCGCACCGCGCCACCGACAATATAGACGGCCTGGGCTGAATCCGGCAGGACATCCCGCACGTCATCCACTATTTCCGGCCAGATCAACGGGCGGAGCGGAACTCGCGGCATGACCCCGCTGGTCATCCGCCCACCTCCGGCAGTGCGTCCAGTTTTACCACGCCAATGAACGGCAGGTTGCGGAACTTCTCGTCCAGGTCAAGGCCGTAGCCGAACACAAACTTGTTCTCGATCTCGAAACCCACATAGTCGATGGGAATCTCGATCCGCCGTCGCGAAGGCTTGTTCAGCAGCGTACACAACCTTAAGCTGGCCGGTCGCCGCGCCAGCAGCACATCCATGACGAAGCGCAGCGTCTCCCCGCTGTCGATAATGTCCTCGACGATCAGAATGTGTCGGTCAGATACGTTAGTGCTCAGGTCCATATCGATACGGACTTTCCCGGTCGATTCGCGCGATCCTTTCCCGTAGCTGCTGACGGCCAGAAAGTCGATCTCGTGCGGAACATGAACATGCCGCGTCAAGTCCACCAGAAACATGATCCCACCCTTCAGAATGCAGATCATCAACAGATCGGGGCAGGCGGCATAGTCGGCAGTGATTTGCTGGCCGAGTTCGGCGACGCGCTTCTGGAGTGAAGCCTCGTCTATCAGGACTTCTTCGAGATATTTCTCGTATGCTAGGGGCATCAGTTTTCCTCTCAGAATTGATGCCAGCGAATTATACTCCAAGTTGGTCAAGGTCGGGATGAGCGCAACTGCGTTTATAATGAAGAATGTGAGTGCACTACCGCCCAAGGATTTTCCCGCATAATGACAGCCGTGATCTCATCCCATATTGTTCAATCATCCCCGCGACAAACCGTGCAGGTGCGCTTCCACAGCGGCCTGGTGTTGGAAGCCCCGCTTGGTACAACCGTCGAAGCCTTTCTCACGGCCGCCTCCGCCCACGACGCCAGCATTCGCGCCGATCTACTAATGGGCGGCATCGTTGATGGCCGCCTGCGTGAACTGGCTTACCCCATCAAGCGCGACTCGGCGCTCGACCCAGTACAGCTTTCCAGCAGCGATGGCGGGCGCATCTACCGCCGTTCCCTGATTATGCTCATGACGACGGCCGTGGCCGAGTTATGGCCCGGCGTCCGCGTCAACGTCAGCTATTCGATTCCCGAAGGCGGCTTCTACTGCAAGCTGCCCAACCGTGAGCCGTTCACCCAGGAAGAGTTGGATCGCCTCGACACCCACATGCGCCTCATCGTCCAGGCCAATGCTCCCATTACCAAACAAATCGTCCCACTGGATGAAGCCATTCAGTTGTTCGCAGCGCGCCAGGACGAGGACAAGCTGCGCCTGCTCGAACAGCGCACCCGCAAAAGCCTGACTCTCTACGGTCTGCGCGGTCGGAAAGACTACTATTACGGCTACATGCTGCCGTCCACCGGCTACCTGCGGTATTTCCGGCTGATCCGCACCAATGGCGGATTCATCCTTCAATATCCCCGCAAGGAGAACCCGACTGATTTACCGGTCATTCAGGCTTACAGCAAACTGGTGCGCGTCTTCCAGCAGGCTGACCAATGGCTTGCCCGCATGGGTGTCGAAGATATCGGCCGCCTCAACCGCATTGTGCGCAACGACCGCATCCACGAACTCATCCTGGTGGCCGAAGCCCTCCATGAACAGCATGTGGCAACTATCGCTGGCGAAATCTACGAACGCCACGAACAGCAGCGCGTTCAATTGGTGCTGATCTCCGGCCCTTCATCATCCGGTAAGACCACCTTCTCTAAGCGCCTCGCTATCCAGTTGCTGGCTCACGGACTGCGGCCGTTCACGCTGGAGATGGACAACTACTTCGTCAACCGCGAATTGACCCCGCGCGACTCGAACGGGGATTACGACTTCGAGTCTTTGCAGGCCATTAATCTCCCCCTGTTCAACCAGCAGCTCCTGGCGCTGATGACCGGTCAACCGGTGATCCTGCCGCGCTTCGATTTCAAAACCGGTCGGAGCAGTCAGGGTCGGGAAACCCACCTCCGCTCCAACCAGATCATTATCGTCGAGGGCATTCACGGTCTGAATCCCGGCCTCGTGCCCGATATCCCGCCGGAGAAAATCTACCGCATTTACGTCTCCGCCCTGACGCAGTTGAACACCGATGCCCACAACCGAATTCCGACTACCGATGTCCGCTTGCTGCGGCGCATTGTTCGTGACGCCCAGCATCGCGGCTACTCCGCCACCGATACCTTGATGCGCTGGGCCAGCGTGCGGAAGGGTGAAAAAGACAACATCTTCCCCTACCAGGAAAACGCTGATGCCATGTTCAACTCGGCGCTGGTCTATGAACTGGCGGCGCTGCGCCCCCTGGCCGAACCGCTCCTCCTCCAGGTCGAACCCGCTACTCCGCCGCATATTGAGGCCAACCGCCTGCTGTCATTCCTGCGCTGGGTACAGCCCCTCACCTCTGAACAGGAACAGATGATCCCGGATACCTCAATCCTGCGCGAATTCATCGGGGATTCAAGTCTCCACGACTACGTTCCGGGTATGATGAATGAGGACAACGGCTATCATTGAGCTTGCCTACGCTCAACAAGGATGAACCCTAATGGGACACAAGTTCGCGATTGATTTCGGCACAACCAATACGGTCATTGCCCGTTGGAATGACCGTCTCGGTGAACCGGAGATCGTCTCCTTGCCCGGCTTGACCACCCGCCTCGATCAGGATATACCACCATTGGTTCCATCCCTCCTCTACGTCCATGATGGACGCACAGGGCAGGTCAGCCTCGGTCAGGCCATCCGTGATAGGCAGTTGGATCAGCAGCGCGACAACCGTCTCTTCCGCAATTTCAAGCGTGGCATTGTCGCTTCGCCTTCGCCCGATCCACGCCCCATCGATAACGTGCTGTGGGGCGACCGTGACGCCGGACGCAGCTTCGTCCGCCGCGTCATCGAATCCTTCCCCTATCCGTGGGGCGAAATCGACCAACTGGTCCTGACAGCGCCCGTGGCTTCCTTTGAAGGTTATCTGGAGTGGCTGAACGGCGTAATCGACGAGATCGCGCCAGAGAAAATCCGTGTCGTCGATGAATCTACCGCTGCCGCCCTGGGCTATGCCGTCACCAAACCCGGCGCGGTCGTGCTGGTCTTCGATTTCGGCGGCGGCACGCTCGATCTCTCCCTGGTGCAGCTTCCCGAAAGCCGCGAGAAAACCGGCGGATTTCTACGCCGTCTGCTCCGTGGACAATCCAGCCAGCATGCCGCCAAAGTCATCGCCAAAGCCGGCCGCATCATCGGCGGCAGCGACATCGACCAGTGGCTCCTTGCCGAAGTTCTCCGCCGCGTTGGACTCACCGTCCACAGCCTCGGCAGCGCTTACTCGGCACTGCTCACTCACTGCGAAGCGGCCAAGATCGCCTTATCCACCGTCGAACACAGCGATGTCTGCTTTGAAGCCACTGGAACATCCCACCGAGTCACCATCACTCGGCCCGAACTGGAAGCAATCCTTGAAGCCAACGGCTTCTATTCCTCTCTCCGCCGCGCCATCGATAAAGTCATGCACGTTGCCCACCAGCGCAGCATCTTCAAAGAGGACATTCACCACGTCCTGATGGTTGGCGGAACCTCACTGATGCCCTCAGTGCAGCGCGCGCTGGGCCAGTATTTCCACCAGATGGCCGTCCATGCCCACAAGCCCTTCACCTCCGTCGCTGAAGGCGCCCTCCAGGTCGCTGCCGGCTACGGCCTGGAAGACTACCTGGCGCACAGCTACGGCATACGCCACCTCGACCCGCACACCAACAGCCACGCCTACGACGAAATCATCCCCATGGGCAGCCGCTATCCCACTGACCAACCCGTCGAGGTCATCCTCAGCGCAGCCCACGATGCCCAGCGCGAAGTCGAATTCGTGATCGGTGAAATTGACCCGGAAGCCGTCGCCATGATCGAGGTGCAGTATGAGAACGGGCAGGCCGTCTTTGTCGCCCAGGCGAACCAGGCCGAGCAAAAGATCATCCCGCTGAATGAGGCCAGGGCGCTTGAATTCCTTGCTGGATTGGAGCCTTTAGGCAAACCCGGCGCAGATCGTCTCCGCGCCGAATTCCGCGTGGATGACCGCCGACAGCTTCGGCTGAAAGTCACCGACCTGCATTCCCAGAAAATCCTGCTCAACGATGTCGTTGTCGCGGCGCTGCACTGAGTAAAGAAAGCCAAAACCGCCATGCCCGAAACCAGTGTCATTACCGGACGTGAACCGCGCCTTTCTGTCACCAGCTCCCGCCAGGGCAAACGCCGCCTGTCACTGCGTCATCTAGCGACCATGCTCAGCGTGTTGCCGCCAGAAGCCATTTCCCTCGATGCCGCCGCCGAAATGCTGCGGAACGAGGAATTCTTTGTCCGTTACAATGCCGGCAAAATGCTCGCCCGCCGTGCCGACCGTGACGCCCGCCTCATCCTCCAGGAAGCGATCCAACATGGCGAACCCTGTTCCAGAGCCACTGCCGCCCGTCATCTGTATGGCTTCTCCTGGTATTCATCCGAGCCGCTCTTGCGCCAGGCCCTCGCCGATCAGGATACCCGTGTCCGTGAAGCCGCCATCTACGCCCTGTGCGACATGCGCGAACTCAACGCCTACCAGCTTATCCGCGAGGCGCTGCTGGACGCTCCCGACGAGATGCGTGCCGCAGCCGCCTGGGGGCTGCGTGACTGCCAGGACTCCGCCGCCGTTCCCGTCCTCGAAACGGCGCTCGCCGCCCACGACCCCGAAGTGCGGATCAAAGTGCTGGAAGCCCTCGGAGCCAACGACAGCCCCGAAGCCATGCCCGTCGTCCGCCAGGCCATGAACGACCCCGAACCCGACGTGAAGTATGCCGCCACCCTCAGCCTGCTGGAACTGGCTGGCGAATCCTGGCTGGAAGAACTTTCCGGCATCATCGGCCGCACCAGCGGAGTCACCCGCCAGCAGGTCCTCCGGGGTTTCTTCCATGCCACCAACTATCTGAAGATCGATGTCGGCCGCTCTCGCGCCGCCGATCTGATGATCGACGCGCTGGAAACCGCCCTGCTCGATGATCTCGCCGTAGTCCGCGAGGCCACCATCTGGCCGCTGGCCTGGATGCGCCATGAACGCGCCCCGTCTATTCTCCGTCGCGTCTATCACCTGGAATGGGAACCCACCGTCAAAGCCCAGATCGTCCGCGTCACCAACAGCCTCATGATAGACGATCCATCCTCGCGGGATGCCCAGCTTGCCGACGAAATCCTCCAGGACGCGCTCAAATCTGCCGAAACACTGGTAAAACAAACGGCTCTCGAAATCGTCGAGAGCCGCCAGCGTATGAAATCGCCTGCGGCGATCCGTTGAAAGGCTGCCAAAGCGCCACCTGACCGCCTAACCGAACTGGAACGATCCGATCAACCCGTCCAGGCTGTCCAGCGACGGCTGGAACGCATCCGCCCCCGCTGCGTTGAGCTTCTCCACGCTTTCGGCCAGATACGCCTGAAGGCGGGTCGAGAACGCTTCGATATCAAAGTCCGCGCCAATCTCGGACGGGAACACGCTGGTCATCAGCCGCAGATTCACCGCAATGTAACGCTGTCCATCAACGCTGATGCCCTGGAAGGTGTAGCTGAATTCATTGCTCAGGAACGGGCTGGCATCGGCCTTACTCACCGTCAGGTAGCGAATCCCTTGCGCCGATCCCGTGTCCACATACTCCGCTTTCGCCCGGATAATCTGTCCATGCGGCAGCACCGGGACATAGGGCAGCGCATTGGCCGTCGCATCCTCCTGCACGGTCATATAGGTACTCAGGTCAGGCCGCTCGGCCAGCAGCGCTTGTAGTGCTGTTACCTGCTCTTGCAGGAACGGATAGCCTGCCAGCGCCCCCATAGTGTAGACCTTGATCCCGCCCACGACATCCCACTGCCCTTCCAATCCAGGCAGCACATTGTAGAGCGTGATCGCCGTGTGCGGCGCATCCGAGAAACCGGGGCCATATTCCACCGGATCCCCTGGATATGCGCTGATGTTGATGTTCTGTGCCAGCCTCGCATCAACCGCCGCACTGAATCCGTTATAGCTGAATGTGTTGACCTCTTGCGCCATTGCAGTTCCCATCAGCATCGCGCTGAGAATGACGACTACCAGGGCAATTCCGAACTTCATTGATCTTCTACTCCCATTATCAAATGAGGATAGTTGATAGCATAAGGTAGCCAGTCATCCAACGTCTACCAACCGAGGACGGAACCAACTCCGACCTTAGTCCGATTCAGTGCCTCCCCTAGTGCTGTCAGGCATCGTCATGCTTTGCTATAATGTAAATCTAGGAAACCATGAGAAAAACACTGTGAAAGAACGACTTCAGAAATTGATGGCCCAGGCCAACATCGGTTCGCGCCGCGCCTGCGAAGACCTGATCCGCCAAGGGCGCGTGCGTGTCAACGGCCAGGTGATCCACCTGGGCGACCAGGCCGATCCGCGCGCTGATATCATCGAGGTGGACGGCGAGAAGCTGGCCTTCCCGGAGCAGAAGCTCTATATCGCTTTCAACAAGCCCAAGTACGTGTTGGCGGACGACGGTCACAAAGACGACAACCGCAAGACCTTCCGCGACTTCCTGCCCTATTCCGAACACCTCTTCAGCGCCGGCCGCCTCGATGTCGACAGCGAAGGGCTGATGGTGCTGACCAATGACGGCGAACTCGCAAACCGCCTGACCCACCCACGCTACCGCCATACCAAGACCTACAAGGTCGTCGTCGTCGGATTGCCATCCCCCGAAACATTGGAGAAGTGGCAGCGCGGCGTGACCATCATCGAAGACGACGGCAGCAGCTATCGCACCGCCCCCTGCTCTGTGACGATCATCGACGGCGGTAAGGAAACCACCCTCCGCATCATCATGACCGAGGGCAAAAAGCGCCAGATTCGCCGCGTGGCCGCTCAGTTAGGGCATCCCGTTCTCTCGCTGATCCGCACCCAAATCGGCAAACTAGGTCTCGGATCGCTCCGTCCCGGTGAGTGGCGCGAACTCAGCCCCAAAGACCTCGCTGCGCTCAAAACCCCTTCTCGCGATTTCGCGCCCCCTCAAAGAGCGCCGCGTCCCCGTCGCCCGGTTGCCACCAAGAAACCACTTGACGCGCCGCCCAAGCCGTCTCCATCCTCTTCTTCAAAGGAACCGCGCCGTGGCGGGAGCCGCCCGCCCGGCCGCCGTCCCCGCCGATCAGAACCCAAAGGAGGACGATGACCGCGCCTACGGATGTCCAGGAATTCGTCGCCCGCCAGCCCAGCTATACCTGGCGGCGAAATATCCTGAGGGGTGTCATCCGCACCCTTGGCTTCCGCCTGCTCTGGAACGTCGAAGTGACCGGCTTGGAGAACGTTCCCCAGGATGTCCCCAGTATCATCATGATGAACCACATCTCCTTGATCGATCCCGTGCTAGTCATGGGCGCGGTGACTCATCGCTTCGTCGTTCCCATGACCAAGATTGAGAACTTGCAGAACCCCCTGATCGGCCCGTTCGTGCGCTGGTGGGGAGCCTACCCTGTCAAACGCGGCGAAGTCGACCGTAAGGCGCTGTCCAATTCGATTGAATTGGTCAGGAACGGCCAGCTTATTCTGATCGCCCCCGAAGGCCATCGCCACCCGGAAGGCTTGGCCGAAGCTAAAGACGGCCTCAGCTTCGTGGCGACCAAAGCCAATGCCGTCATCATTCCGACGGGAATCTCCGGTGCGATTGAGTGGAAGGACAAGCTTAAACACCTCCAGCGCCCGCGCATCAACGTCAACTTCGGGCGGCCCTTCCGCTTCAAGACCGGCGGCGCCGCTCGCCTCCCGCGTGAAGTCCTCAGCGCCATGAGCCACGAGGCTATGTACCAGCTCGCCCTGGCCATCCGGGACGCGACCCGCCGCGGCCTGTACAGCGATCTCAGCCGCGCTACGACCGAGTATCTCGACTTCCTCTAGGCCGCGCCGCTCGTCACCGCAGCCCACCCGTGAAGCGATCCGCTGTTGATCGACATCTATCTTGACGTCCGCTTCCCTGCCTCATCTCTGGAGTTTGACAATTCTTAAGCCGTTTAGCCCACTTGCTTAACAATAATTTGCCACACTTCCGCCTCAAGTTTGGGTTGTACTTTCTTCGATATTTGGAGGCAAGATGAAGCGGTTAGTTTTGGTGTTGATCGCACTGGTGACAGTGGTAGTGCCTGTGAGCGCGCAGAATGAACTGAAATTGACGGTACTGGGAACCTACCAACACGGTGGTTTCGACGAAGGCGCGTCCGAGATTACCGCCTATGACCCGGCTTCGAAGACCTTGTACGTGGTCAACGGTGAAGCCGAGACGATTGACATGCTAGACATTACGGATCCAGCCACGCCCACACTCAAGGGACAAATCGACATCACGGCGGTGGCCGCGTCGCCAACCAGCGTGGCGGTCTTCAATGGCCTGATTGCCGTAGCGGTCGAAGCTGATCCGCCCCAGGAGCTTGGCAAAGTAGCTTTCTACAATGCGGATGGCACATTCATCAACAGCGTCACTGTCGGCGCACTGCCCGACATGCTCGCCTTCACACCCGACGGCAGCAAGGTCGTGACCGCTGATGAAGGTGAACCCAGTGACGATTACTCCAGCGATCCTCCCGGCACAATCAGCATCATCGACATCAGTGCGGGCGCTGCGGCTGCCACCGTCACGACCGTGAATTTCGAAGGTATTGAGTTGGATCCTGCCGTTCGGATCTACGGCCCTAATGCTACTCCAGCGCAGGATCTGGAACCCGAATACATCGCGATTTCCCCGGACAGCACCACAGCTTATGTGACCCTTCAGGAAAACAATGCCCTGGGCGTGATCGATCTGACTGCTGCCAAAGTTACAGCGGCGATCCCCTTCGGCTTCAAAGACCACAGCAAGCCTGGTAACGAACTCGATGCGGGCAAGGACGACGGCAAGATCAACATCAACAATTGGCCGATTTTCGGCATGTACCAACCGGACGGTATCGCCGCCTATCAGGTGGGAGACCAACTGTATCTTGTCACCGCCAACGAAGGCGATACTCGTGACTACGATGGATACACTGAAGAGGGCGAACTGGGCGAAACCCCTGTGGATCCGGCTTTTCCCGGACTGGCTGAATTGCTGCAAGAGGACGCCATCCTGGGTCTCGAAATCGTGACTTCCCTGGGTGATACCGACGGCGATGGCGACCTCGATCAGCTCTATCTGCCCGGCGGGCGCTCGTTCTCCATTTGGACGCCAGATGGCAAGCTGGTTTTTGACAGCGGCGCTGACTTCGAGCGCATCACGAGTGAGGTCTACCCCGAGGATTTCAACAGCAGCAATGATGAAAATGGTGACTTCGACGGCCGTAGCGACAACAAAGGCCCGGAACCGGAAGACCTCGCGCTTGGCGTGATCAATGACCGTACCTATGCCTTCATCGGTCTGGAACGCATTGGCGGTGTGATGGTCTACGACATCACTGATCCTACCGACGTCAAGTTTGTCACCTTCGCCAATAATCGCGACTTCAGCGGCGAGGCCGAAACAGGAACGGCTGGAGACCTCGGTCCCGAAGGTATCTTGTTCATTCCGGCGTCGGATAGTCCTAACGGGAAGAATCTCGTTGTGGTCGCCAACGAAATTAGCGGAACAACTACCATCTACGAAGTGCAGTAATCGCGTCCTGTTACGGGGTGGTCGCATGACCATCCCGTTTTTTATTTTTATTGGAGAGAATGTGAACATACTCAAGCACGCGATTCTATTGACATTCCTGTTCAGCCTGCTTCCACTCCAACTCCTTGCCCAAGACCATCAAGGAACTGTGCTGGTCGTGACCGCGGCTGGCGAAACTGCCCCATCGCCCGGAGATGGAGTCTCCTCGCCGCTCATCTGGCTCCATCCGTCCGATCTGACGCAGAGCGTGATCGTGGGCATGGACGACAACACCGGCGTTGGCTTGTACGACCTGGACGGAAACCTGCTCTCCTTCGACGAGACCTATGGTGCGCTGGGAGGTTCCGATCTGCGCTATGGATACGGTGACCGCCGCGAGGCCGTCATCGCCGCCGCCGGCAAGGATGAAACCCGTATCCACTACTTCACCATAGAACCCGATTCGCGCGCCTTGATCCATCTGGGGGAGTCCGAAACTGGCATTCGACTGGAGGGCGTTTGTCTCTACCGCAGCCCTCTCACGCAGACCCTGTATGTGATCGCCTTCAGCGAATATGGTGAGGTCGAACAGTACGCTTTGACCGAAGACGACGGTGAAATCACCGCGTCGCTGGCACGCGCCATCAATGTCGGCGGTGAACTGGAAGGTTGCGCCGTCGATGATGCCTTGCGCCGCCTGTATTTCTCTGAAGGGGAGAACCTGGTCTGGCGATATGGCGCTGAACCGGAGGATGGTATCCAACGTCATATCGTGGATTTTTCGGGCGGCCACATCGCTGGCGAAATCGAAGGTCTGGCGCTGTACCTCACCGGCGGCACGGCCGGCTACCTCATCGTCAGCAATGAATCGGCCAATACGCTGCTGCTCTATGAACGCACTGGGGACAACGCCTTTGTTGGTGAATTCAAAGTCGTTGCCAGTGACACGATCGATTCGGTCAGCGAACCGGCTGGACTGGCCGTGACTGGCCTGCCGCTCGACGCCCGCTTTCCTGAGGGACTCTTCGTCACCAGTGATGATGTGAACAGCAAACCCAATGCCAATAGCAATTGGAAACTAGTCTCCTGGGCAGATGTCGCAAAGGGATTGGAACTGAAGGTTGATACCGCCTACGATCCCCGCTCCAGCGCTGCCGCTGTCCAGAGCGACGTTGCTATCGTGACCGCCCAGCTAGAGACTATGCCCGTTCCCGCAGCGACTGATGCCGCCGATGACCCAACCATCTGGATACACCCGACAGATCGCAATCTGAGTTTGATTATCGGGACGGATAAAGTCAATGGATTAGTGACTTACAATCTCGACGGGAGCGTCCAGCAGACCATCAATATCGGTCGACTGAACAACGTCGATCTGCGCGATGGTTTCCTCTTGAACGGTGAGCCGACCAGCCTTGTCGTTGCCACCAACCGCTCAACTGGCGGAATTGAGATCTATGCTGTGGATGTCCCCTCCCGGATGCTGGTAGATGTTGCCGCCGCTCCAATCCTGTCCAACGTCGAGGAAGTCTACGGCGTGTGTATGTACGTCAGCCCCGTGAGTGGTCTGTATTATGTCATCGTAAACAGCGCAGACACTGGCGAAGTCGAGCAGTATGAATTATCCGAACAGGACGGCAAGGTCTCGGCAGAGGTAGTGCGTACTCTGGTACTGGGCAGCCAGACCGAAGGCTGTGTGGCTGACGATGAAAACAAGGTGGTCTACATCGGCGAGGAAACCGTTGGACTGTGGAAGTTCAATGCCGAACCAGATGGCGGCAATGACCTTACCCAGATCGACACGACCGGTGAAGACGGACATCTGACAGCGGACGTAGAAGGCGTTGCAATCTACCCCACCCGTGATGGCGGCGGTTACCTTATCGTCTCTAGCCAGGGCAGCAGTACCTTCGTTGTTTATGAACGCGGCGGTGACAATGCCTATATCGGGACCTTCCGAATCATCGAAATTGAGGGCATCGATGCCGTGAGCGGCACCGATGGCCTCGACGTAACCCCGTATGCCTTGGGTGAAGCCTTCCCGGATGGGTTATTGGTGGTGCAGGATGACCTGAACATCAATCCGCAGTCCACCCAGAATTTCAAACTGGTCTCCTGGCGGCTTGTTGCCGATGCGCTCGGACTGAAGATCGACGTGCGCTAGCATCCCTGCGCCGGCAAGAAGTGGATTGCGAGACGAAAGGGCCGCGGATGGATCTGCGGCCCTTTCCTGATATTGATCACGCAGTCTTCGGCAGCCGACTTCACTCTTGCCGCTGACTTTTATTGTTCAGCAAGGTTTTTACAAGTAAGATAGGTCTAATCGACATGCGGAAAGGAGTAGGCAAAGACACATAACGGGGGCGTAGACAGCGCATGGCCCTGCAAACCAGGGTGACGAGGTGGCGGTTGCTCACTGCGAAGTGAGACTAATCCCCGCACAGGGGAGAAAATCGACAGATCAGCGGATGCCGCCGGGATGCGTCCACCATCCCTTGTCTGTTTCCTCCGCTAAAAAAAGTGATCCACGAAAACCGCCGAGTAATCGCCGGGACAAGTGGAAAGCCGTGGAACTCTCATCATCAGCAACCTGCCCGCGCTTGAGATCAGGTGGCCTGCAACGCCCTGCCTCGTCTCATCGTGTTGGGCCTAACCTTCACCACGGAGACTTGAACCATGTGTGGTATTGTCGGCTATATCGGTTCCAAAGACGCCGCCTCCATTATCCTGGATGGCTTGCAGCGCCTCGAGTATCGCGGCTATGACTCGGCTGGCGTCGCCGTCATCCGCGATGGAACCATCGACATCCGCCGCGATGTCGGCAAGCTCGCCAACTTGCGCTCTCGTGTTCAACTGGAGCCGCTTGATGGCTCCATCGGCATCGGCCACACCCGCTGGGCTACCCACGGCGCTCCCGCCGAACGCAATGCCCACCCCCACCTCAGCATGGATGGCGAGTTCGTAGTCGTCCATAACGGCATCGTCGAAAACTACCTGGAAATCAAAGAAGAACTCATGGCAGAGGGTGTCACCTTCCGCTCCGATACCGACACCGAAGTCATCGTCCAGTTGATCGAACGCTTCGCCCACAATGGCGCGCGCGGCGACCTCACCGAAGCCACCCGCCGCGCCGTCCATCTCCTCCGTGGCGCTCATGCCATCGTCGTCATGAGCCGCCACCAACCGGATCGGCTCGTTGCCGTTCGCATCGGCAACGCCGGCGGCGTCGCCATCGGCTTGGGGCAGAAAGAGCAGTATATCGCCTCCGACATTCCCGCTATCATCGAACACACCCGCCGCATGGTCTTCCTAGAAAGCCGCCAAATGGCGACCATCACCGCCGAGGGCTTCCAGGTGCAAACCCTCGACGGCCAGCCCGTCACGCCCCAGATCCACGACATTCCCTGGGACCCGGTTAGCGCCGCCCGCGGCGAGTACAAGCATTTCATGCAGAAGGAAATCTTCGAGCAGCCCCGCAGCCTGACCGATACCATCGGCGGTCGCGTCGATTTCGAGCGCGGCGAAGTCCTCCTGCCTGATCTGCATCTGACCGCTGACGAAGCCCGCGCCCTAACCCGCATGGTTACAGTCGCTTGCGGAACCAGCTACTACAGTGGGCTGGTCGGCAAATTCTTCATCGAACACCTCGCCCGCCTTAACGTCGAGGTCGATTACGGCAGCGAATACCGCTACCGCGATCCCATCATTGACGAACACACCGCCGTTCTGGCGATCACCCAAAGCGGCGAAACCGTCGATACCCTGGCCGCCATGGAAGAAGCCCGCGACAAACGCGCCCGGCTGTGGAGCATCGTCAACGCCGTCGGCAGCCAGGCCATGCGCGTCAGCGACGGTTTCATCACCATGAACGCTGGGCCGGAAATCGGCGTCGCCTCCACCAAAGCTTTCACCACCAGCATCGTTGATCAATACCTTCTGGCCCTCTATCTCGCCCAGCTTCGCGGAACGCTCACCTTATCGGAACGTCACCAGGCAGCTCATGACCTCAGCCGTGTCCCCGACCTGGTTGGCCGCGCCCTCGAAACCGAGGAACAGATCAAAGCGCTCGCCTCTGAGCTTTATCACCACACCGATTTTCTGTATCTGGGACGTGGGATCAACTACCCGATTGCCCTGGAAGGGGCGCTTAAGCTCAAAGAGATCAGCTACATCCACGCCGAAGGCTACCCCGCTGGCGAAATGAAGCACGGCCCCATCGCCCTCATCGACGAGGACATGCCCGTCCTGTGCATCGCCATGAAGGACGCACTCTACGACAAGATGATCAGTCAGATCGAGCAGGCCAAAGCCAGAGATGGCCGCGTCATTGCCGTAGCAACCGAAGGCGATGCCCTGATCGCCTCCAAAGCCGATCACGTCATCTTCGTGCCCGAAACTCCGCCGCTGCTCAGCCCGGTCGTCACCGTGATCCCGCTCCAGCTCCTGGCCTACCACATCGCCATCCGCCGCGGCGCCGATGTCGATCAGCCGCGCAACCTCGCTAAGAGCGTCACCGTGGAGTGAACCGTTTTCGACAACCACCTTGTAGGGGCGTAGCGCCTGCCGCGCCCCTTCCCTTTACCGACCCAGCAGCCGTGCCAAATCCCCGAAGTTGACCAACTGAATCCCACCGCGTTCAATCGCGGTCCGTGCGGCTTCACTCGTCACAATGGCAAGTTCCTGCTCACGCGGCGCGGCGTAGGTCTCATCGAGATCAGCGCCGTATCCCGGATGGCAGGCAAACTCGCTCACGCCTTCCGGCACAGCTTCAATGGCGTGCAGCAGGTTTTCAAGTGTAGCGTGCTGGTCATAAAACGTCGGCTGTGGATCGAACGCCTGCGGCCATATCGGATCGGGATACGTCCCGTGAATTTTTCGCAGCCGTTCGGCTGCTGCGCTATCCTGCCCTGAATCCAGAAACCAGCTCTCATTGCGGATCGGCAGCTGGTGCTGTTGTGCCAATCCCCGCATCACATCATAGGCATCCGGGTGCGTGTAGGTAATACCGTGGTGGCTGTCCAGATGATCCGGCAGTCGCCCAGCGATCTCCACAAAGCGGTCAAACTGCGCCGTCAGTTCCGTCCGCAGATCCTCAGCCGTAAAGCTCTTTGCCATCTCTTGCAGTGTTTCATACGTCGAACAGAACCGTCCGTCCGCCGTGACCAGACTTGGAACCCGCTCTGCCACCGAGACCGGCTTCCCGAACGACAGCGTGAAGTGCAGCCCGATTCCCAGCCGCGGCGCTTCTTGCTGGGCGCGCCGGATGAAAACCGGCGTATCCGGCAGATTCACCATCGCCGAGGTCGAGGTCAGAATCCCCCGCTGGTGTCCCTCCAGGATACCTCGGCTAACCCCCGCCGAAATGCCAAAATCATCCGCATTGACAATCAGATACCGTGTCATGTAAATCAACCCTGCGAAAAGCGATACACCAGATTGATCCGTTGTGCCGCGCTGCTTCACACCTCAGCCGCCCAGCGCCTGGAAGCCTTTTAACATTTGCTGGAAGGCTCCTGTCGTCTTCTCCGGCGGCAGCGCATATGAGAAGCGCACCCAGTTCGCCCCGGCGTCGGAGAAATACACCCCAGCCACAACCGCCACACCGTAATCCTCGGCCAGATAGCTCATCAGGGCTTCGGAGTCCTTCAGGCCGCCCGCCTGAATATACGGTGTGCAGTCGATAAAGGCGTAGTACCCGTCGCCCATGATCGCGTTGATGCCCGCCTCGGCCAGCGCTGCCCGCAGAACTTTGCGGCTCTGCTTGGTCGGCTCGATGATGCTGGCCGCTGCCTTGCCGAATCCCATTTCATAAGCCGCTATCGCCACCGCCTGGGCATGGAAGCTGGGTACGAGTCCATGGGATGCCTGGCTGGTGATGTAGTCGATGACCTTCTTGCCCGCCACCAGATGAGCGCTGCGGATGTTCGATGCCCCTAGACTCTTGGTGATCCCATCCAGAAAGATCAACCGCTCGCGCTGTTCCTTCGGGAACGCCTTCAGCACCACATTGATATCCGACGGCCCGCCGTCTGTCACCCAGTGATAAATCCAGTCAAACAGCACGAACGGGTAGCCGCTTTCCAGTGCCGTCCGTGCTAGGCTGATTTGTTCATCGACCGGAATAGTGCGCCCTGTCGGGTTATCCGGCGAGGTAATGATAATCCCGGCCACCTTGCGGCCTTCGCCAGCGGCAAACTCAGCACACGCCCGGATCGACTCCGGCGTGTAGCGCCATCCGGCCTCCGGTTGCCCCGGAGCCAGCAGCACATTCAACCCGACCGAGTACGGTCCCCAGTTGTAGCTGATCCACGGCACGCGCGAAACCACCAGCGCATCTCCCGTCTCCTGGTTGCCCAGCGCCACCATCGCGGCGTAGGCTTTCTGCAAACCGTCGCGCCCCCCCTGGGTGAAAGCAACGTTATCCGGTCCCCATCCCGTCTCAGCATCCAGCTTCCAGTAGGATTCGACTGCCGCCTTAC
Source organism: uncultured Anaerolineaceae bacterium (assembly GCA_964556745.1). Taxonomy (GTDB): domain Bacteria; phylum Chloroflexota; class Anaerolineae; order Aggregatilineales; family Phototrophicaceae; genus CFX2. The sequence continues at coordinate 6,920 of CAZKXW010000078.1, read as the reverse complement.
GGAACTGCGGCGTTCCCCACGGCATGTTGTAAGCCGTGCCCTGCTTGACCTGGAGTTCGTGGGCGCGGTTGAGGATTTCGACCGGGACGCCTGGCAGGCTTGCCCCGCCGTCGCCTTGCGAAGCGTCGAACGTCGGGGCGCTCTCTCCGGCTTTCTCCTTATACTTCTTCAGTGCGTCGCGGATCAGGAACATGCGTGATGGCGGAATTGCCATCATATCAGCCGGATAGTGGTGAACGGGAATGCGATTTGCCGGCGGCACAACAAACACAGGCGCATCGAGGTTGACTTGCTGAACCAAACTGGCCTCCTCAAATAAAAACACCCCCTGCGGGGTGCCTGTAGACCTGATAAACCAACAGGATGAACCCGCTTCACCTCAGCGCAGGATCAGTAGTATCGCCAGTAAAATTGCCCACCAGACGAGTCATGAATTCATCCTTTGATTTCGTATGCGGCGGATTGTGACACCGGACGGCTAATGTGTCAATGTGCAAGCAAACTGAACCGCTCAGCGTTCTCATCTCATGCAAACTATCCATATTGACTGTCGTCAACCAACCTCGGCCAGGAACTTATCCAGGTTCTCGACGCTATTCAGCGCCCGCCCCGCCTTCGACCGGTCGATCCGCTTGAGCAGCGCCGTCAGCACATCCTTCGGCCCGAATTCCAGGAACCATTCGGCCCCCGCCGCCGCCATCGCCTGCACCGATTCCGTCCATCGCACCGAATGCGTCAGTTGCAGATCGACCTCGCGCTGAATCCCCGCCACATCCGCCAGCGGCATGGCATCCACATTCCCATAGACTGGGACGCTTGGAGTCTGGAATGGCGTAGCATGAATCACCTCGCGGAATGTCGCCGAAGCCGATTCCATCAGCGGCGAGTGCGCCGCGATGCTCACCGCCAGCTTAACCACTTTCTTCGCCCCTGCTTCGCTCGCCAGCTTCATCCCGATCTCAATGCTGGCATCATCGCCGGAGATGACTGTCTGGCCGGGGCAGTTGTCATTTGCCAGAATCAGCACCCCACCTGTTTGCTGCCGCGCGCGGCTGCATACCTCGACCACAGCGGGCGCATCCAACCCCAACACCGCCGCCATCGCCCCCGGACTCTTCGTCCCCGCCTCCTTCATCAGCCGCCCACGTTCCCGCACCAGCCGCAGCCCATCCGCGAACGCAATCGCCCCGGCTGCCGCCAGCGCCGTGAATTCCCCTAGACTGTGCCCAGCCACGAATACCGGGACAGCATCCGGCCGCTCGCCTTGCAGCGCTCTCAGCACCGCCGTCCCACACGTGTACAGCGCCGGTTGGGTGTTGAACGTATCGTTCAATTCATCTTCCGGCCCCTCAAAGCACAACTGCGACAGGCTGAACCCCAGAATCGCATCGGCCTCCTCGAACGTCCGGCGGACGATAGGATATTTCTCTGCCAGGTCCTTGCCCATGCCGACCATCTGCGATCCCTGGCCGGGAAACACGAACGCCGTCTTTGACCAATCCACCATTGCGCTATCCCTCTCGGAGCATCAAACCATCCAGACCTGAGCGCGTTATGAACCTCTTGTACGGTTTGTTCCTCGAAACCAGCCTGACTCGGCTTCTCCACTTCGTGGTAGAGGGAGCTGAGGGGTGAGGATCAGGAAAAACCTGTGCCGGAGTGCAGAATACTCTCTATAACACACAGACTCGAAGCCCGTTACAGGCCGGGTAAATAAGAACCGCCCAGCACCATACTGCCGGGCGGTTCAGAAACAGCGTCGATCCAGATATTTACGATTCTTGAGCAACTTCAATGATCGTCTCGCCCCGGTACGATCCACACTTCGGGCAGACGCGATGCGCAACGTGATATTCTCCACAGGTATCGCACACCACCAGATGGTTCAGCGTCAGCGCATCATGCGAACGGCGCTTGCCCCGGCGGCTGCGAGAGTGTCGGCGTTTTGGCAGCGGACCCACGTGATTGTCTCCTCATGCTACAGGCGGGCTACATGTCGGTGCATTATATGTTCCGCCTATCTACACTGTCAAGGCACGCTACCCCTCCGTATTCCTCTGTGTCTCTGTGGTTCAATTCCCCCCGCTGTACTTCTTCTCCAGTGCCGCGATCTCCTCTTCCACGTTCTTGAGGAGCTTCTGGGTCATCTCCAGCCCGAACTGCTGCCCTACCGGCTTGCCCTGCAAGTTGGCAATCTTCTGCCGGAACAGCGACGCCGAGGCATACAGTTCGCTCAACTTCTGCTTGACCTCCTCTGGGATGCCCGGCGCTGGTTTCGTCCGCGGCGCAACGACTTTCTTCTCGGCTGGAGCGGTCGGCACGGCAGGTGGGGGCATCGGAACAGACCCCTCTGGCGCGGCTTGCCCCGCCTGCGTTGCCTCTTTCTGATGCTGACGGCGAGCCGCATCTAGAAGCTTGGTCGTAACGCTTGTGGCATACACCGCCATACCCTTCACCTCTGGGTCAAAGGCTGCTGTCCCTTCGATTACCAGCGCATCCTCTGGGTTGGCGATTGCCTCCTCGATCCGCTTCCACTGCTTCAGCCCAATGTATACTGTATATAGAGTCGGCGTACTGGGCGGGGTTGGAACCCCCCTCGGCAGCGTCGGCGACTTAACCGTGTAGTTCATTGTCGTGATGGCGACCTCTTTCCGCAGTTCAACCCGCCCTGGACGGCCTACCAGCGTGATTTTCACGGTGTTTAGCTCCCCTGCCTCAGCCGATAACGCTTCGATGATCCCGATCCGCTCCCCCCACTCGAACGACGGCAGCGCGCCCACGGACGGACCGACCTCTTCGTCCGGTTTCCGGCGCACTTTGTAACCGGGGAAGATCAGCTTGACCATTTCTGGTTCCATCTTCCCCCGCGCCAGATAGAAATACACCCCGCCCACGGTTCGCCGCCGCGATTGATCCGGCAGCATCATCCCGCCGTTAGCCTCCACCTGGAGGGTTTCTTCATACACCGCCTGTGCGAATTCCGCTCCACAGTGTTCAAAGATCATGGCAATCTGGCGGAGAGGCTTCTCTTCTGTCTCCTGGAGCTTTTCGGCCAGCTCGCGCGTCGCCGCCTGGATGTCTTCTGGGGATATCGTCGCTGCATTCATTGCTTGATCTCACACGGTATGAACTGGAGCGTGTCAGGTGCTTCCTCTGCTGATCTGCCCCTCTGAGTGTCAATTGCTTCCCCTCTTCCACGTAGTGGAGGCGGCCCTGGGGGGTGAGGATCAGCCAGAAAGTCCATGCCACGGCACATGACAGCCTCTACGTCACCTGGAAAAAGTCGAACTCACCCGTCGCCGTCAGCCACGAGAACTCCACGCGCGTTACCCGCGCGCCCGTCGGCCCCGTCCGCAGATAGTGCAGCAGCTCATCCAGCAGCGTCCGCGAGCCTTCGGCGCACACCTCGACCGACCCATCTGGCAGGTTGCGAACCCACCCCGTGCAGCCCAGCCGGTTGGCAGTCACCATCGTGTTATAGCGGAAGCTGACCCCCTGAACGCGGCCAAAAACCTGAGCGTGCAGACGTTCGAGCGGCGCGGACATACATCCTTCCCCTGGCCTCCTCAACGAACGCGATACCCCGATTATAACACCAGTAAAGCGGGAGCCGGAGGAAAATTGGAGCGTTTTTCATCCTCTGCCCTGCCTCTGCTTTCTCGTTATCCCCTGCCGGACTTCTCGACTGCCTCTCGACTAGACCGCGACGACCGAGGAGTATCCCAGCCGTTAGGAATGCTCCACCGCATACAGCGCCGCTCCGACCAGGCAGACATCCTCGCCCAATCCCGCCGGACGCAAAAACTCGCTTCCAAGGAAGCGCTCATCCAGAATGTGTTGGTGGATCACGTCACGCGCAGGGTTCAAAATCAGGTCACCCAATGTGCTGACGCTTCCGCCCAGCACAATCGCTTGAGGGCTGAATAAATGCAGTAGATTCACCAGTCCCAGCCCTAGCCAGCGCCCGGCCTCCTCGATCACTTGCAGGGCGAACACATCTCCTGCGCGGGCCGCTTCCCCGACCGCCTGCCCATCTACCGCTGCCAGTGACCGTAGGCTGGACTGTGAGTCGCTGCGCTCAAGTCGCTCCAGTGCCGTCCGTCCGATGGCCGTCCCAGATGCCAGTTCTTCCCACCGCCGGATGTTCCCGTCCGGCAGGCGGAAGCGCATATGTCCTGGCTCAATCGCCAGCCCGCTCCAACCGGTGAATAACTTCCCGCCGATAACCGCGCCGCCCCCGATTCCGGTGCTAACCGTCAAGTAAATGGTCGGATCACATGCCTGGGCTGCTCCCAGGCGGTATTCGGCTAGGGTAGCCAGATTGCCATCGTTTTCGATAAAGACCGACACACCACCCAACGCATCGCCAATGATCTGCCCTAGGGGGACATCACGCCAGCCCGGCAGCGTCTTCGCGTGCCGTATTATCCCTGCTTTAGAGTCCAGCGGGCCAGGGGCAGCCACGCCAATTGTGTGCGGTTTCTCACCCTCTGGGATAACTCGACGCGCCGTGTCGATCAGTCGCTCAATGACCTGTTCGGCACCTTGGCTGACCAGGGAAGGCGTCTCGCTCCGTGTGATCTGCTGAAATGCATCGTCATACCATGCAGCCCGTGTTCGCGTTCCGCCGAAGTCAATCGCCAGAACGCTCATCTGTCCAGCCCGTTGATGTGGTCATACCAGGCGCGGTCAGGGGGGCTGTTCACTTGATCCAGGGGAAATGTCGTCAGTTCAAGTGCGCCATTCTTGACGACCAGAACGCCCTCGGTCGCGCCGCCCTTGAGCGCCTGGTAGGCACGCTCAGCCATCTCGGAAGCCAGCACGCGGTCGCGATGTGAAACGGGGCCGCCGCGCTGCGCGTGGCCCAATCGCACATCGCGCATTCGTATGCCCGTCAGGCGCGGCAAATCATCGACCAGTGACCTTGCCCCGCGCGCGCCCTCACAAATCACCACGAGACCAAAGCCATACTGGGCAACCGCTTGCTTCATCCGTTCTCCCAGCCACTCGTCTTGGTAATCATATTCTGGCAGAATCACCGCGTGCGCCCCTGCTCCACGTGCGACTGCCAGCGCCAGGTTGCCGCAGGTGCCTCCCAGAGTCTCGACCATGAACAACCGGCCATGCAGAGCATGGGCGGTGGCTGTTACCCCGTCAATCGCCTGGTAGGCATAATTGCACGCCGAATCAAAACCCAGGGTCAGTTCCGTCCCCGGAACATCGTTGTCAATAGTCGTGGGGATGCCGATACACGGAATTCCCCACTCACGCAGCAGCGGCGGGATGTGGCGCAGTGTGCCGTTTCCTCCAAACAGAACGATGTTATCGATGCCATGCGCTTGCAGGATACTCCGGATGCGCTCCCCAGCGTCGGATTGGCTGAGTACCGGGTCACGACTAGAAGTCAGAATCGAACCACCCCGGCCCATCCAGGGAACCACTTGACCGTAACTCAACGCCACCAGATCGCCTGTAAGAAGACCTGGAAAGCCTCCTTGTGCGCCTGACACCGCATTGCCTTCAGCCGTCGCCAGAAGTGTGTACTGCCCCAGCAGATTGTTGATACCCGGCGCATCCCCACCGCTGACTACACATAATGTCCGCATGCTGTTGTCTCAACCTGTAATGCTTCAAATCATCTGAAAACTGTAAACTTCAACTTTCGCTTACTTTTCAAATTTTAGCAAAAACCATCTGAATTTGACAAACTTGGAAAGCATTTGTAAACTCTCCATCCATCAATATGGAAGTTGTTTTTGACATTGATTTATGTTCAATGATGAAAGCACCCTTTTAGCGGTCGAACGTCAGCGCATCATCCGGGAAATTCTGGAGCGCGAGGGTGTCGTTCGGAATGCCGAACTCAAGCAGCTTCTCCAGGTTTCAGCCGTGACAATTCGCTCTGATCTGCGGGAACTGGAAACCGCCGGCATTTGTCAGACCATTTGGGGCGGCGCGGTTTACGTTGAGCCGGTTATGGCCCAGGAAACCACCAGGCTGGCAGCGCGCAGCAGCATCAATTACGAAGCCAAACAGCGCATCGGCGCACGGGCAGCACAGTTGATCGAAGCCGGACAGACGCTGATTGTGGATGCAGGCACAACAACCGTCGAATTGGTAAGACATCTCCCACGCGATCTCGACTACTTGCGCATCGTAACGCCTGCGCTGAATATCGCTGATGCAGCCACTCTGTTTCCCCAGGTAGAGCTGGTCATGACCGGCGGCATCCTACGCCACCTGACTCATTCATTGATCGGACCTCAGGTCATGCGCTCGTTAGAAATGTTCAATGCCGATTGGGCATTCATTGCTTCTGGTGGTTATAGCGCCGAACATGGCATCACCACCGGCAACATGCTGGAAATTGAAGTCAAACGCACCATGATCCAGCGTGCCAACCGGGTAGTCCTGCTGGCCGACAGCAGCAAATATGGTACGGTCATGTCCTTGAACGTTGCACACATGCGAGAAATCGATATTCTCATTACCGATACTGAACTCTCCGATTCCCACCTTGAAGCCCTGACTCATCATGGAGTTGAGGTGTTGCGTGTTTAATCCCCATCATAATCAAATCAGGGAAAGGAGCTTCCACATCACCTGAAGTCAACCTGTGTTTTCAATCCACCAAAGCAGTTCCGCTTAATGTTTTCCGGAAAGGATTACCATGAAGAAAATTGTACTGCTGATCGTGACGACGGCCCTCTTAGCGATGATACTGGCTCCAGCCGCCGCACAGGATGCCCCTGAACGTTACACCATCGGCTTTGTCCCCGGCGTAAACCCCGACCCGTTCTATATCACTATGGCGAACGGCGTGTACCAGGCTGCCGCTGACCTGGGAGTAGACGTCATCCAGCAAGACCCCGAGCAGTTCAATGTTCAGTTTTCCGTCCCCATTGTCGAGGCGCTCATCG
>CAZKXW010000077.1:0-24945 GCA_964556745.1 uncultured Anaerolineaceae bacterium | reverse complement strand
ACTCATCTGGATGTCCATCAGGATCACATGCGGGGTCAACTGCTGTGCTTTTTCGATAGCTTCCTCGCCGTTGGCCGCTTCGCCTACCACTTTAATGTCGGCGACCGCAAGAAAGATCGCCCGCAGCCCCTCCCGAAACAGCGTGTGATCGTCAACGATCAGCAGCCGGATGACGTTTTCAGTCATGCTTCATGATTTCCTCGTGGCAGCGGCAGCGACACCTGAACGCAGGTGCTGCCCGCCGCGCCTGACTGGATTTCAAAGGTGCCACCTAACTCCTCGGCGCGTTCGCGCATCGAGCGCAACCCGACATTTGCCCGCACCTTCTCAGGTAAGCCGAGGCCGTCATCCTCAATCACAATCTGGAGACGGGCTGGACTTTGGGAAAAACGCAGTGTGATCTGGCAGTGGTGTGCATGGGCGTGCTTGATCACATTCGTCACTGCTTCCATGATGATGCGATACCCCGCTGCTTCGACCGCCGCTGGCAGATGTCGAGGCACGTCATCCGCATCCAATCGGATCTGCGGTGCGGACACATGCGAATGCATCTGTGCCAACGCGCCGCGCACTGTTTCTATCAATCCTAACTCATCGAGTGTGGCCGGACGCAGGTCGTTGACCACCTGCCGCACATCACTGACAAGCTGCTGCGCCTGCCGCTTGACTTCGCCCAGAAGTCGCAGCGAAGTGTCGCGGTCCTGATCGAACAGATCGAGGGCAGCATCCACCTTGAGTGGCAGGCTGGCGAGTGCCGGACCCAAGCCGTCGTGAAGATCACGACGGAGGCGGCGACGTTCCTCCTCGCGGGCGATGACTAACCGCTCACGCGCAGATTGCAGATCAGCTTGCAGGCGCACTGCATAGACAGCCGCCCCTAACTGCTGGGCAATGCCGACCAGCGCGGATTGATCGACGGTGTTCAATGACTCACTCGGTGAGCGCTGGCTGACAATCAATTGACCGACTGCTTCATTCTGATGAATGAGTGTGTACGACTGCACAGGAGACGAATGTGTCCCATATTCTGCCTGTGTAACGACATCTTCCCCATGTTGAATCGCGATGGCGACATAGGGCAGCCGCATGAATTTGCCAATCACTGATGCGCTTACGACCAGCAAATCTTCCGGTATGATGGCAGATTGGATCTGCCGAGACAGAGTCGTGAGAATGGCCTGCGGTTCATCGCGATGACCGAACATCAGGCGGTTTATGCCCCGCTGTACCCATTGGCACACCGCCTGAAAGCTGATCGCAACGGTTCCCGTCGCAAACAGCGAAATGAGCAGATTATTGTCTTCGTTGAAGATGAAGTTCAGCAGACCGATGACGAAGATGTATGTGATCAGGATGATGGCGGTGACGACCGCATAGACGAGGGTGCGGTTGAAGACGACGTCCACCCGCCACAATCCCTCGTTGCTGATGGCCATCATCAGGGCGATAGGCAGCGGCACAACGGTGATGATCAGGATGATGGGCATGGCGATCAGGTTGATCCAGACACGCGGGCTATTCGGCTGGAACGCTAGGTACTCCATGAACAGACCCCAACCGAGGACGCCCAGCACCATACCGGCGAAGCCGAAGATGACCCACCGGCTTTGCACGCGCTCGAGCGGGGTGTAGACGCGCCGGTAACGGTAAATCAGAAATGCGACCCCAGATACCAGCGTGAGCAGAAACGGTGACAGTAAAATGCCGGAGACCAGCTCTGTACCGGCGAATTCGGCATAGTATTCGGCGACCGTACCGCCCCAGATCACCAGTAGGCCGGGCACGAGAAACCACGCCGACCAGCGCGGTACGAAGCGTCCGCTGGGAAAGATGAAGATGAGCGTGAAAGCGGCGGTGTTGGTGATCCGGATGATGATTTCACCGATGAAGGACAGCGACGGGTGGGCGGTCAGGAACGCCCAGATGACATTGGGCATGATAATGAACAGCACAAACATGAGGGTGGCGATATAGCCCATCCAGTGAGTCAGACAGTGGCGCAGGAAATACACGCAGATCAGGTTGACCCACAGGATATTGATGATCTCGATACCGAGGTGCGCCAGCGCATAAAATGCTGCGCTCAGACCAGCGCCTTCCAGCATCATGACGTCGGCAGCAGTCAGCACCAGCGGCATGCAGGTCGGTAGTGTGCATAATGTCGTGAGATGGGTGTAGAAATAGGGAATACCTAATACAAACAGCACATCCAGAATCAGCAGAATCATGATAGCGCTGAGGCGCAGCAGCGGCAGCCACCGTACTGGAACCTCAGGTTGCCGTTTTGAAGCCGTCAAAGTGCCAGCTATTGCCGACATAATGTTGTCCTAACTATTCTATGATCTTTATTCAACCATATCTTTCGCCCCTGCCACCCTGTACTGCATCTGCATGTAGCGCCTAAGAAGCGAGAAAATGTTCCACCCACTTCACGGCTTCTGCCAAACCATCCTCTGCTTGGATTTTCTTACCCAAGGCCCGCGCATTCGCCTCTAGATCACGGTTGCTGGTCGCTTCCTTGATCGCTGCTGCCAGATTATCCACCGTCAGCTTCTTGCGTGGAATCGGCGCTGTGCCGACACCGAGGTGCTTGACAGTTCTGCCCCAGAACCCTTGGTCACCCTGATGCGGCACAACCACGGTCGGCACACCCGCCCGCAGTCCAGACGCGGTTGTGCCCGATCCCCCGTGATGGATGACTGCCGTCATTTGTGGGAACAGCCAGCTGTGCGGTACATACTTCAGGATGTAAACATTGTCGGGCGCATTGTCTGCGCCCAAGCCAGCCCACCCAGTCAGGATAATCGCTCGTTTGCCCGCTCGTCGAACAGCATCCAAGATCGTTCGGGTGGTTTCTGCCGGATGGGCATCCGGCATACTGCCGAACCCCACATACACCGGCGCTTCACCGGCGGCTAGAAAATCGATCAGACCCTGAGGCGGCGACCATTGCGGTTCATCGTCAAACAGAAATCCGGTTACCTGCCAGTGATCGCCCCAATCTGCTGGACGCCGAAAGACGTGCCGACTCACGGTGGTCAGTGCAGGGGCAGTATCCACCACAGCGCGGAAGTCTTTGTAGCTGCTTTGGGGCAGCCCAAGCTGCTTCGCTAGCGGATTGCGCCCACCAGCAAGCCCCCGCCATGATGACTGACGCAGTACGCTGTAGCCCAGACGGTTGTACCCTCCTTCAAAGGGAAACCAGCCCGGCGGTGCAGGTAGAACAGTGTTTGATTCGCGGGTCGGGTTGATGGGTGCTGGGTTGATGAAGATCGGCTTCAGTCTGTTGGCTTTCACCACGTCCAGCAGCAGCGACACACCGAATTCGACTGTCATCAGCACATCGGAGTCGCGGGTGGCTTGCATCACTTCCAGCCCCATCTGCGTGAAAAGCGGCGCGATGTGCGTCCGTAGGGTTTGAAGCTGGCTGATGAAACCCTTGTCCATAAGGTCTGCATTTTCTCTGGCGAACGTGTTCACATCCGTCGTCAAGGTATAGAATCCGAGATTGCGATCACGCACCCATTGTTCGTACCCCGGCGAGGCGACCACCTGCACCTCATGTCCGATTTTCTGTAGTGCCTGCCCCAGCACCACATGCGGACGAATATCGCCCCATGTGCCGTAGACAAATATGGATATGCGCATATCGATCGCTCCACTTGTAGCTGCTTCGGCTTTACCCAACCTCAAGACTTGCTTCCGAAAAAAAGATGGACAGCCCGACTACTGTCCATCTCTTCATTATACTCGGCAGTGTTTTATTTGCCGCCCATGCCCGCTAGGATCGCTTCCGCCGTTCCAGTGAATTCGATGCTGTTGACGGTCCGCATGAAGTCCTCAACCAGTGCGTCGGTGCGTCCGCCGGGGGACGACAGCAAAGCCGCCAATACGTACACCCCATCGGCGACTTCATAGAACAGGGTGAAACCGTCTTCCGTGACACCAGCGGTTGTTATTTCTATCGCTGCCGTGCCATCCGCGAGTGAGATTTCGCTCACGCGTACTACTTCCGAGCCTTCGGCATTGTCCGGCTGCGGCGCGAACACCATCGCCAGATCGCTCAACGAGGTATTGGCAGGCATTCCCATCTGCGTGAAGAACGCCGCCGGGATAAACATCACCCCGATGCCCCAGCCACCCTCTGGTACAGGCTGTCCGGCAGCAGAGAGATCAGTCGTCGCATCGGTATCAGCAAGACCTACACCGGGGAATGGGAAACCAAATGTGCGCGCAAGATCGGGACGCACTGCCGCCAGTGCTGCCGGGTAGTCGAGCGTGAACATCCCATCGGGATCAACGTAGGTCAGCGTATCCGCCACAGTGATCGTCATCGTCCCGCTTTCGCCGACCGAGCGACCATCGACGAACTGAACGGTGCTGGACACATGCACATCGGCAAGGTACAGATCAGCATATGCCCCGGACACGGACAGAATCATGCCAGATGCTCGGATCACCGCCTGATCCGATCCTTCTGCAAGGTAGAGGCTGCCCGCATAGAAACCTTCCAGCGTACCGACTTCCGTTTCAATGGTGAACATGACCGTGACCGGATGCAGCAGTGGCGAGGGCATGGCGGTGACTTCGGAGACATATGCCGAGAGACTTCCTTCAAACGCGCCGCTGACCTCACCCGCTCCCTGAATACGAAATGTCATCCGTCCATCGGTGAGCGGTTCAATAGTCGGCGGGCCAGCAGCCCCACTACTGAATTCGAGAACCACGGGTTCTTGCGACAGCTCAAGCGGCTCAACCGGCGCGATATCCTGAGCGGCTGTCAGGCCGAGAACCCCCAGAACCATGACACAAACGACCAGCAGTCGAACCAAGGTGTGCAGTATTTTCATCATGTTTCTCCTCAATAGGCACGAAAGCGCATTTTGCTTCCTGCTCACTCTACGAAATGAGGTTTCCCGATGTCATGGGGGTGTCCACCCAAACGCATCGGGAGGTTTTCCCGATGGAGCAGTTTTGGCTAGAGGAGATCAATACAGTGTAGATCATCCATAGCGGTCAGCGTTCGCTGCAACATTGGCATCCAGTATGGGTGTGTATCCATGCGGAGTTCCGTCCGACACCATTCAGTCGCCATGTAAACCCCCATCATCACGCACAGGCGATAATCATCCCAGAGTTGTTCCCATGTATATCCTGTGATCCCCTGCCGGATGAGGCACTCGTGATAATGACGCAGCACCGGACGTTCTAAGGCTCGGCGGACTTCGGCATCCCAGTACAGTACCAGCGCATACGCCGAGTCGTAGACCCCCAACCAGATGGTCAGACTCCAGTTGAATGGTTGGCGGTCAATCAGGTAGAGTGGGCGCGCTCTGTCAATGGGCACGAGGATATTGTTGCGGTTGACATCACCATGAATAAGCGTGAAACCCACGTCATTGTGTGTGCGCTGAACCATCAAACGGGGATGTGCGTCATAAATCCGCTTGATGGCTTCCGGCCAGTGCGCTTTCAGTTCGTCCTTACAGGCAGCGATGATAAGGCTGGCACCGAGTTTGCCCATGTTCGCAAACCACTGAATCCGCTGTGCATTTGGGATGCGTTCGCCGATTTCCAAGAGGCGCGGTTGCCCCCACCAGTGGGCATGGAGTGTCGCCAAACTTTCGGCTAGTGCCTTGCCATAACCCAGCGTCGGCGTTTGATTTCGCGCTGTCACATGTGTATCGGAGAGATCGTCCATCAGGAGGTGATAACATCCTTGGGCTTCCGAATAGACCGCATTATAGGCGCGGGGGATAGGCACATTACGGATGTCAACATAATCGCGCTGGTAGTAATTCACCTCAGATGGCCCAAAGAATTCATCTTCCATATCCAGCGTGACAAGCTTCAGGAACAGTTTTGTCGGCTTCGCCCCCGCCGCATTTTCTGAATAGGTGATACCGAGTCGAACGCTGGTGGACAGTTCTCGGGCATCGATATGCTTATCAATCTTGGTTACACGCCCTTGCACTAGCGCGCCGCTGGTGTTCAGCACATGGGTTAACCACGCCGCCGTGACTTGTTCAACGCTCGTGATTAACCTGTCGCTGCTCATACCCTTTGCTCCGATCCATGCTTTTCAAGTGACAGAAGGAGCGGCACATGAGTCGCACGAACCCGTGTGCCATCAGCCAGCGTGCAGTCAAGCGTATGATGCTCCGCGGACAGGGTTTCACCGCAAGCTGCCAGAATGCTATCGATCAACTCCCAGCATTGTGCATCGCTCTCAAATGTGATTTCACTGATCTGGGTCAGGCCGTTCCGGGTGTAACGCACAGCTTGCCTGTCGATGGTTATCGAGGTAATCGCCGGATCAGCCAGCAGCGGCTCGAGTGGTCCCATAGGGATTTGCGCCTCAGACATGACCGTATCCTTTCATTGAGCGGCGTTGATCACGCCGTCGATCCCGTAAATAACGCCGTTGGCGAGCCGCACATCCCACAGGATCGGCGCACCTTCAATTTCCCAGTAGCCGCTGTCGGTCGCGCCAAAGTTGAGAGAAACCGCATTTCCGGCGAGCATCGTCAAGGTATCAAGTTGCGGCAGCGCATAAGGTGGCAGGTTTTGAGCCGTGATATGCGTGGCGAAAAGGTCGCCCAACTGCGCGGCATCGGGGATCAGGTTTGCGGTAATCAGATCGTCAACCACGCCGTTGATGGGCAGGAACAGCGTGTAATGTTCGTCGGACGAAAGGGTATCCAGCAGGTCTGTTTGCGCGATGAGTGCCGCGACTCGCGCGAACTGTGCATCTTCATGAATGGAGCGCAGATATTCGGCAATCGTCAGCCGGCTCGAACGGTGATAGATAACCTGTGGTTCGCCCGATGGCATTGACCGAACCGCGATCAGGAATTCGGTGTTGGCGTGCGACGTGAACACTTCCGAATATTCCAAGTCGCCAATCATGCCGCCAATCGTGGCTTCGGTCGGCGGCAGCGCGAGAAAACCATAGCCGCCTGCGGGAATTTCTGAGAGAGCGGACGCATCATCAATGGTGACATCGGTGATCGCTTGGTCGGTCAGGTTGACGATGATCGCGCTGCTGCCTTCCGCATCTGTCCGCAGTTCGGTTTCGTCTATCACGATAAACGACACCTCTTGGGTGTATTCACCATCGACGATCACGCTGTAGCCGTGTCCCGCTTCCAGAGTAAGTACTGTGGATGCGCTTGCGTCCGGGCGGTCAACAATCGCTGTCGTTAGGGTATGGTCACCGGCGGCGACTGCGACGTAATCCGTCGCAAACGGCCATCCAATATCCTCGAAAATGACGGATCCATCCAAGTCGATGTCGATGGTGGAACTCAACTCTGGCAGATACGAAAGCTGCATCACTCGCAGTTGGGCGGGGTCATCCCCCTGAGCCCGAACGAACGTGATGCCGAACAGTAGGATCAGGAGCAAGTAGAGCGCCTTTTTGGGCATGTTTAATCCCTTTCGTGTGAACCGTGGTGGTCTTCACACGTTAGCAGGGAATGTTTCCCGCTGTCATGGGTGCAGGCTCCCAAACAGCGCGGGAAATTTTCCCACGTAGTTTGGACGTAATTGCGCTGATGTGAAATATTTCCCCTACATACCTCGCATGGCTCTCATAAGTGCTTCATCCTGAAAATCGCTAGAGAATGAAGTAAACTCTCTGCAAAGATGCGGAGAGAGAGAGAGAAATGGCGAAGCGGCTCAAGGTGAGGGCGATAAGTGAAAGCGAGAAACAGGAATTGGAACGTCTGAGCCGGTCGCGCACAGCCCCGCAACGGCAGGTTGAACGGGCGAAGATCGTGCTGGGGTGGCTGGCCGGAGAAACGGCGGAAGCAATTGCCGAACACGTGGGACGTTCCACAGCGACTGTCTACAATCAGATGAAGGCTTTTAACGGGCGGGGGCTGGACTTCCTCGATGACATACGGCGCTCCGGGCGTCCACACACCTACACCGAAACGCAGCGCGGTGAGATGGTTCTGGTAGCTAAAACGCATCCGCAACAGCTCGGTCTGCCCTTCGGTCACTGGACGCTGGATCGGTTGGTCGAGTATGTCAACAAGCAGCTCAACATCCCGGTCTCGCGCAGTCAGCTGGGCGACATTCTGACCCAGGAAGGGCTGAAATGGTATCAGGAGAAAACTTACTTCACAGAAAGCCCCGACCCACAGTTTGTGGAGAAAGGGGGCGATTGTGACACTGTATCAGACACCGCCGGCGGGCACGCATGTTATCTGCGTCGATGAAATGGGTCCGGTGAGCGCTACAACCTATACCGCTCTCAGATGGGCCGAGAAACGTCCGCCGGTATTGCCCGACTACGGGCGGCGCGGTAAGGTGTGGACGTTGGGTGCCTTTGAGCCACGCAGCGGCCAAGCGTTGACCTGGAGCGCCCCCAGGCGCAACAGCGCCAATTTCATCGCATTTCTGGGCCAAATTGTAGGGCGATGGCCGACGGGCGAAATCGTCTTGATCCTGGACAATCTCTCAATCCACAAGACCCTGGATGTGCTGCTCTGGGCACTGGCGCACCCGCGTGTCCGCTTTCTCTTTCAGCCGACCTATGCGCCCTGGTTGAACCTGATCGAGCCGTGGTGGAAGACGCTGCGGTCTTTGGCTTTGAGGGGCCGCTGCTTTCAAAGTGCCGACGAGATTGTTGCTGCGATTACGCAGGGGACGGCTTACTGGAATGCGCATTGCCGCCCCTTCGAGTGGCGAAAAGCTGCCTAATTCATTGAATTACCGGATGAAGCACTTACGGCACGACCTCAGCGTTTAGAGCAGAATCACGCGCTGCCCCGCCGCCGATTCGTAAGCTTTGTATACCAATTGCATCGTTTTTAAGTTATCTTCACCGCTGGTTTCACCGTGTTCGAGACCTTTCAACGCGCGGGCGATATTCAACTGCGCCGGGACAATACTGGCGTGTACCAGATCATAAGCCGGGTCTGCCCAAGCGTAGCGCGGTGGCTTGTGGCGATTCGCCAGCGTGCCCGCCGTCGTCGTTTCCCGTATCCAATAGTCTGGTGCGAGTTCGAGGAAGCCGTGATTACCTTCGACTTGCACGTAGGTTTCGGGGAAGCGGTCATGCTCGCGGATACTCGCATAGCTCATCTCGCAGACGACCGTCGCGCCATTCGCCATGTGCAGCATGACTGTCGCCACATCTTCGCCCTTGATGTCACCGTGAACGCGATAGGTTTGGCAGTATAAGCTGGTCGCATTACCGAACAAAAAGCGCGCGGTGTCCAGAATATGACTGCCAATATCGGTCAGAATGAACTGGTCGAGGTCTTTCAGGAAAGGCTGGTTGTCAAAGACCGGAAAGTTCGTGCGGTAATCGATACGGGCGCGGAACACCTTGCCGATTCGCCCGCTATCGAGCGCAGCTTTCAACTGGCGTATCGGATACTGCCAGCGCCAATTTTCGTTGATGTAAAGCGGCACATGGGCGGCTTGACACGCGTCCACCAGCGCTGTGCATTCCTCCAGCGTAGTCGCCATGGGCTTCTGGCACACGACCGCCAGTCCCCGCTCCGCCGCCATTTGCGTGAGCGGATAGTGCGTTTCGACGTTGGTGCAAATATCCACAAAATCAAGCTGCTCGTGCGCCAGCAGCGCTGCCGGATCGTCGTAGACGTGATCGGGGACGATGCCAAACTGCTCTGCCAGCTTGAGCGCTTTCGACTTGGTGCGGTTGTAGAGCGCGATGCATTCGACTTCGCCGGTCTCGTTCCAGCCAGCAAGCTGGTAGTATGACCAGAAGCCAGTTCCGAACAGTGCAAAGCGTAATTTCGAGCTCATGTGTCCTTCAATCTTTGAGTCAAGGATAAAATAGTGCGTCTTTGCCTCACCCGGTCAGTCCTGGTAAGTGGCGGAGTCGCTGTCACTCGTTGCCACGATGCTCCGTGCCACACCGTCAAAAGATCATCTACCCTTCAATCTGGCAGTAAGGTGCGCAAATAGGTGACGCTTTGGCGCACCCAATCGGCTTCGGCGGCAATCGTGGCTTGCATGGTCGCCTGTGGCGCTAGCCATGTCTCGATGATGGCGTTGAAACTGCGCCTCTGTAATCGCAAGGCATCGAGCAACCACGACACATCCAACATGCCTTGACCGGCGGGCGCGCCCGTCACTTCAAAGCCCATATTGTGCGGCGCACGGCGCACGACGAATTCTTTGAGGTGCAAATTGACGACGTAGGGCGCGAGTGTCGCCACAACCACCTCGGAGCCTTCCAGTGCCCCGAATGAGTTCACCGTATCGAGGCAAATGCCGACCTGCGGATCGTCGAGCGTCCTGATGATCTCCGCGAGTGAACGCGCTTTGAAACGGTCATGATTCTCAATCGCCAGCGTGATTCCTTCTGCCCTTAACGCCGGAAGCGCCGCCCGTACCAGCGCGATCACTTCGTCCGGTGCGGGGTGATGATCGGGCGAGTCTACAACGACGCGCAGAATCGGCGACCCGAAATACGCCGCGATCTCAACGTACTGGTGTAGGTGATCGGTCTTTATGCCCCGCGTCCCAACTTCGATGGCGACACTGCGCTTCTGTGCTTCGGCGCGCAGACCTTGACGCGCCGCACGGTCGAGCGTATCCAGCGGCAGGTTATCCGCGATTTGAACTAGCTTCAAACCGAGTTCATCGGCAAAGCTCAGCAGTCCGAACGCATCTAGCGGCTGATCGGGCTGTTCGAAACCTGGCACACCGATCCCCCATGCGACCCCATACGAACCTAATCCCAACACAGTCATGATGAATGACTTCCTAGCAAAGCCAACGCGATGGTATCGATGGCGGATCGTGATCCGATATATGCCCATAGGCTAAAACTATCGTGGGCTTCAGTGCGTTCAAAACCCTCGAACGAACCGAGCGTGTGTCCACTGCATTCCATTTCACAGAAGGGACGGCCATTGTTCGCGCCGCCGCCATCATTGTAGATATGCACCGAGTGTCCGGTATTGCCGACTTGATCGGGTGGTTCCTCGGCATACAAATTGGACGGATCATTGTGGAAATCTCGCACCAGCAAATAAGCGCGTCCGTCGGCAAGGTCATGACAATAGCCCATGCGCCCCGTCATGCACTGCGCTTTGTAACCCAGTTTGAACTGGTGTTTGCCATCCAGCGGCAGATGCAGCGCCCCGTGCAGCGCCGTCCGTGTGAACGCCGGGACATACCCCACGTAGTCAGAGGCGACGACTGCGCCGATCACCGGGATGATCAACGTGCCGCCTGCGTTCAACTGCACCAGATTCCAGATTTCGCTTGGTACGGGCAGTCGTTCGCCGAGCAAATGCAACGTGACCTGCTGCTCGTAGCCCACGTAGATCACATCGCCCGTCATGGCGGCATGTCCCGCCAGCGGATTAACAGCCGGCTGCACGACGCGCTGTAACTGCACGTGCGCTGTCCCCACTGCGACCCTCTGCTGATAGGCAGTCAGGCGCATTTCAGCAGCCAATTGGATCGTCGTCTTATTGATCTCGGCAAGTTGATAATCACCGGGATCCATTTCGGTGGGAATGTGCCACGTCGCGCTGAAATCCCGCCGATCCTGCACGTTGTAGGCAATTTCGGGTGCGATCCAGATGCGATCCCCGCCGAGATTCCAGCTCCAACCATCGGAACGAGTCGTGAAGGCGCGGAACGCCTCAGCCGAGTCGAAGGCGCTGCTCGTCCACAGCAGATTCGCGGCAGCAGACGTTGGGAACACGCCTAACACCCGCCCCCCCCGCCGCGTGATCAACAACGAGGCGTCACCCCGTAGGGGAAGAATTCGATACTCTTCCCGTACGATAGTTAAAACTTGCTCATAGTGCGCCAGTGTGGTCACTTGCTTGCCTTTAACCGAGGCTGTCGGTGATTTCCGCGACGCTCCGGCGAAGTGCATCCATGTTCATGATCTGTTCTTTCCAGTCGGGCTTGAAAATCTTCTCGTAGGCATTCTTGATCGCTAGTTTTGCCCCGTCGCTGAACGGAAAGCCAGAGAAGCCGAAGATAATCGCAAATTCGATGCGCGCATGACCAGACAGGAATTCCCACGCCGCTTCTGACGGGACGCCCATCTGTACGGCGAGGTCGTAGGCTTCCTTGATCGCGCTGATGCAGGTCGCGGTGAACGTTTCGACCAGCGCGGGTTCGAGAATCGCCATTTGCTCAACAGTGATGCGGTAGTTGTTCAGCACCGGAGCGTACATATCACGCGCAATCTGGTCGCCCTTGGCCCAATCTTCTTCGGGTCCCCGATGCAGCGCCGAGACGATGTGATGCTTGGCTTTGACGCCGCCGAACCAGTCCGTGCGGGCTTCTTCGGTCACTTCGTCGTTGAACATCGGCGGGTGGCACGGATGCGTGACGTAGTAGGTCAGGTCATCACGCAGCGGAATCACTTCAGCATAGGCGGCGGCGGGGTCAAGGCTGACGACCATCGCGCCAGATTTCAGGTCTGGGATGATTTCACGGGTGATCCTGCCGATCAGCTTGTCGGGCAGCGCGAGGATGACCACGTCCGCGTCCTTGAGTGCCTCCGCTTGCGGCGTTGGCTTCAGCCCGCGTTTGGTTAGGTTGGCGATCCCCAGTTCGCTGACTTCCACATACGCCATGTCGTATTTGTCGGGATGTTTAATGAGATTGTCGGTGAGCCGCTCCCCCATCTTGCCGCCAGCCCCCATCAATGCGACTTTCATTGCCATGAGATTTGCTCCTACTGAGACCCTTGCAGAATACTGCGAAAAAAATCAACTTTGCCGATTTGCCCCGCCTTAAGCGAGATTTCCAATCCATCAAAGCGGGGATCGGCGGAATACGCACGACACAAGGGCGCGCCCGGTGCCACCGGCATGAGCGCGCTCAACGCATAAATC
This sequence comes from uncultured Anaerolineaceae bacterium, assembly GCA_964556745.1. GTDB lineage: Bacteria > Chloroflexota > Anaerolineae > Aggregatilineales > Phototrophicaceae > CFX2. The sequence goes on along the minus strand of CAZKXW010000077.1, from coordinate 12,094 downwards.
CCCAACTGCCGCGCCGCGTAGCCACACGTATCGCCGCCCGTTACAACTGCCCGGTGCAGTCCAGTTTTTTCGAGCAGGGCACGCAAGATCATGCCCTGCTGGGTCCCTAAATGCACGCCGACGGTTTGCGGATCAAGCGACAACTGCGCCAGGTGCGCCTTCGTTTCCGCGATGTGCGGATCATCGGGTCCGCGCGCGCTGTACAGCACGACGCTCGCGCCCGCACTTAGATGATGCAGCGCCTCGCTGATCACCGCTTCGCGTTCCTGATTCGCCACTGCCGGATCAATCAACCGCGCCGAATTCAGCCGCAGCAGTGCAAAACCATTCGCCTCCGCCCATTGAATTTGCGCCGCTGTTGCGGGAGCGGCGCTGCCCGACACGACGATCAATTGCCGGACAGGATTCGCAGTGGACGGCGTGTGGACTGAGCCGAGTCTTCCCGCACTTTGCCAATGCAGGGTCAGCGCCTTTTCGACGCCGGACGACCCCACAACCAGCAGGGGATGATCGCGTTTGGGATCGGCACTGGCGTTGTCCAGCAAGTCGCCGATGGCGCGCAAATGATCATTGTTGATCGTGTCAAACACAATGATGTCTGCGCCCGCCGCGCGTAACTGGTGATAATAGGCGCGCCGCGCATCGAGAGGCTGTTCTAGATGCAGCACGTTCATCGCCGCACAGCGCAGTGATGTTTGCAGCGCGAGATGATCGCGTAGATCGGCTTCATTCATCGGCGTCGCCGGATGTTTCCTCATCGTCGGGTGACGATCCAGCCGGTAGGTAACATCATCGACGCGGGCGAACAATTGGCTAAACGCGACGTAGCGGCCCAAAAATGGCGCGCCGACGATCAACGGCACGACCTGTTCCCCGAACACGTCCAGCCCGATCTCCGTCGCGTGTCCGATGCTGCCGAGGGTCGGGGAAGAATCGAACGTTGAGCAAATCTTATAATGAAACAGGGGCGCGCCGAGCCGCTTGAGCGCCGTAAAGATCGGCGGCAGATCGGTGTCCATCTGCTTGGGACTCATGCTCCGGCTCACGCCCGCGACACCTACCGCTCGCACATCGGGAAAGCGTGTTTGCAGCAACTCAGGCGTCGGCGGCTCTAAGAACAAGAGTGCCGGAACGCCTGTCCATTCGAGGACTTCCATCACATCCGTCGATCCGGTGAAGTCGTCGCCATAAAATGTCAGTACAAGCCGTGAGTTGCTCATTAGCCGCCAAACCTTTCGAGCGCGCCCGCTAGTTCAGCGTGAGTATGCGCATACTCCGCCAGCGGGGTATGACTGCGCGCCGCGTCCCATGCCTGTTGCAGCGCGCGGACGCCCGCCGCCGCGCCATCCGGGTGCGCCATGATGCCGCCGCCCGACAGGTAGAGCCAATCCATGCTGTTGAGTGCTGCAAATGTGTCGGGAATTTGCTTGGCAGTCTGCCCCGACGAAAACACGGGCAGCACCACCGCGCCGATTCCCGGCATAGGCGTAAGCAGATCACGCGCAGCAGTGATCACGCTGGCATCGGTTTCGCAGAACTTGCTGCGTAAGCCGTTGACATGTACATGATCGACGCCTGCGAGCCGCATGATTTTCGAAAACGCTGGAAATTCTAAGCCGAGCAGCGGGTGACGGCTGAACATGCCCCATCCGGCGCGGTGTCCGTGAATAGGCAGCTGGGCATGGCGGCGCACTTCGGTGACGCCGACGATCCCCACTGCAATCATGTTGACCATCACGCACGTTCCGCCCTGTGCCAGCACGAGATCATGCCCGCGCCGCATCGCATCCAAGTCGCCCGTGATATTAAAGGCGTACATCAGCTTCTTGCCCGTGCGTTCGGCATGGTCATTGACCACGCGCATCACCGCCTTGACACGCGCTTCGAGCGGGGAATGAGGTGAATTCGTCTGGAGTTCATCGTCTTTGACGAAATCCAATCCCGCCGTGCACAGCGTCCGCACCAAATCGGCAGTTTGATCGGGTGTCAAGCCCACGCTCGGCTTGATGATTGTCCCGAACAGTGGGCGATCGGTCACGCCAGCGAGTCGCCGTGTCCCGTCAATACCGAACGCGGGCAGCGGGTATGCCAGCGCGATCTCCGGCGGAATCTCGATGTCCAGCAGCTTAAGTCCGCTGAACGGATTCAACTCAAACAGGTTGCCTGCCACCGTCGAAAACAAGGTGGTCAGCGATGCGCCGATGTTCTCAAAAGGAAATGAAAGCGTCACCCGTGCCCGCTGAATCTTACCGTCGGGTTGTCTGGGTATCTTCGCGCCCGGCAACGACGGCGACTCGACTAACTCAATCAGAGTCAGGTTTTCGACATGCGCGCCATGTGCCGCCAACAGTTCAGGTGTTTCTCCGGGGATTTTGACAAACGTGCCGGAGGACTGTTCGCCCGCCATCATTTCGGCGGCGCGCAGCGGGTCGAGTGCCGTTTCGATCAGGTAATGTGCGCGGATGCGAGTCATGTTATGATGCGTCTGCCTGATCCAAGCGTGCGACAGCATAGGGCAGCAGCTCAAGTGTAAGCCCGTCCGCGCTCGCTGTAACTGGTTTCCCCAGCGCGGCGCGGTAGCTTTCGGGGTCGGTCATACTGAAGTGAGCGGTGTGTTCGTCGAGCGTCTTGAGCATCCATGCGCCGCTGACTCCGGTGATCGTCAGCGTTCGCACGGCTTGCATGTGGTTGGCAACGAGCAGGCGTACATTCCCATTTCGTCGCAGCGCCAGCCCACTGAAGTTGAGCGGGTGGGATGCTGTGAAGCTCATCACCTGCCCGCCAGCGAACTCGGCCACATCGGCGAAAACGTGGTACATCGGGAAGACGCCGCCGGGAATGGACGGAAACAGGTCAGGCAGCGGCGATCCGCTGGCGTGTTCCATCACGCCGAGCCAGCCCGTCGTCTCGAAGAAGGTCAGGCTGTCCGCGCCCGCTAGCGCGAGTGATGCGATTGCGCCCATCGTCCAGCCCGCGCCGAACAGGGACATCTGCCGGGGATCGACGCGGCGCGGTAGTTGACCGGGCGGTGTCGGGGGTTCGGGTGCGGTCGCATCCGGGTTTTGGCGAATCTTGAACGTCACCGGCGTGACGGCGATCTTTGCATCCGGCGCGAAACTGCGCGCGGTTGCGACGGTCGTTTTGAGCGCGGCGAGGGTTTCGATCAGCGAGGCGTTGTCAAAGGCATGGACTTGTGGATTGACTGAGTAGGCGATGATGTCGGGCTGAAAACCAAGCGGTCGGTTGCGGTTCAACTGCGTAAAGTAGCCGTTCGTACCCGCACACAAACTGATGTGGCGCTGGTCAAACCGGGCGCGTATCAGTTCAGACGTTGCAGCCGAGGTCGTCGTTTCCCCCTCACGCAGCACGAGGAGGCTGCTGAGCTGCTCATAATCGCGCAGCTGCGTGACGAGCGCGCTCAGTTGGGCTTCGGCGCGGTCATCGCGGGCTAAAAACACGACGATGAACAGCCGGGTTGCCAGCGCGCTCGCCTCGCGTTTCGCCTGCTCAAGCCGCGCTTCCCATCCGGGCGAAAAATCGATTTCCACCCGCAGGTCGCCGCTGAGCACGATCCGAAGTCGGTCGATCTCGTGTGCTGTCAGTGGTTCGCCATGCGATGCAGCGCATAAGCCGATAGGTGGGATCGGTTTCGTGTCGTTCGTGGACAGATGCAGCGTCGGTGCAGTGTCGCTCACAGCGACGTTCGCCACATCGCCGATCAAGCGCACGGTGATCGACTGGCTGACCGTTGTCCCCGCTTCAATGAAAGCGGGGAAAGGGAGACTCAGCGGCGTGCAGTAGGTCTTGAACGAGGCATCGGTCCAGTTGCGCTGATCTTCCATCTCGAAGGTATCGCCTTCCATGCGGACTTCCGCCTGCACGCCGGGGATGACCTCGTGAGTCAGCGCGCGAATGTTGAAGTACGGTTGGTGCGGGCTGATCAGCTGCGGGAAGGCGCCCTGCTCGGTCACGCCATCCACGTGCTCAACCGTGACCGCCTTGCCCGACACATCCATTGGATGCAGCACGCAGAAGCCGATCCGATTACGCTTGAACCCCGTTAGCGCTTCGCCGTTAAAGCTGAACGTGATCGTGCTATCCGCCGTCCCGGCGATCACCCCACGCCAAGCGAAATGAATGTCGCCTTGCTGGTGATCGCTGGTAAAGCTGATCGCGAATGAGTCGACGCGGATGTCCAGATTCAGGTCACATAGTTCGGCGGGGACTGTGCCCCAGTTATGATCCCGCACGGCAGCGTAGAGGCTGCGCACGATCTCGTGCTTGCCCAACCGGATGTAACGCAGCGTCCCCGCCTCAAATTCGAGCGTGAGTTTGCCCGCCGTGAGGGTGACGCGCTCCGGCGCAGGTTTGCCACTGCCATCGTAGATTCGCGGGAGCATGGTCAGTCTCCCACGTCGGCGCGGCGGGCGTCTAAACGCGTTTCCAGTGGTCGGATGAAGCGCCGTTTCATCTTTTTGAGGTTGGATTCGCGCAGACTGTCAAAGAAGATCGCTAAGAAGATGATGAGGGCGCGCACCATCGGCTGCAAGTACAGGTTGACGAGGTTAAACTGCAAGCCCGTGCCGACCATCTGGATCAAAACCGCGCCCAAAACCGTACCGAACGCATTGCCGACCCCACCGAAAAGGCTGGTACCACCGAGTACCGCCGCCGCAATCGCATCAAATTCGCGTGTTTCGCCGAAGCTGCGATCCACCCGCCCGCCTAGCTGCGACGCGAGGATGAAGCCCGCCAGCCCGGCACAGAAGCCCGAGATGATGTAGACCAGCGCTAGCGTGCGGTCGGTGTTGATCCCGGCTTTCTTCGCCGCTTCGATGTCATTGCCGACGGCATACACCTGCCGCCCGAACTGCGTCCGAGTGAGGATGAACCACGCCGCGACCACCACCAGCACGAAGACAATAATCGGCATAGGGATGACGCCGAACAACTGCGTTTGCCCGAAGGCGATCATACGTTCGGGAAAATCGATCTGACGCGACTCCGTCAAAGCTGTTCCCAAGCCGCGCCCGATCACCAGCGTGGCAAGCGTCGTCATGAACGGGATGATCTTCAACCGAACGATAGCGAACGCGTTTACCGCGCCGAACAGCGTCCCGACGAGCAGCGAGACGAACAGCGCGGGGAAGATGTCAAAGCCGCTGGAGCGCATGAGCAAGCCCGCGCACACGACCGCTAAGTACATGTTTGACCCGACCGACAGATCGATCCCGGCGGTCAGCAACACAAACGTCATGCCGACGCCGATGATCCCGGCAAAGACAGCTGCCTGTTTGATGATATTGAGCATGTTCTCCGGCGACCAGAAGCGCGGAAAACCGCTGGCTTCGCGCGGAGATGACAGTCCAAACAGGATGAAAATAACGATGAACAGAAACACCGTCGAATTATTGAGCATAAATTGCATAAGCTTGAAGCGCTGCTTTTCCATCAGACCTTCTCGCTTCCAGTGGGTTGTTCGTGGCTGTGCATCGTGGGCAAATCCTGTTCGTGGAAGGCGGCGCGCAAGACGCGCTCCTCTTGGAATTGCCCACTGCTGAATTCGCCGTGCAACTCACCCCGGCTCATAACCAGAATGCGGTCGCTCATGCCGATCAGTTCTTCCAATTCCGACGAGATGATCAACACACCGCTGCCTTCTGCTGCCAGCCGATCGATCAGGCTGTAGATTTCGTATTTTGCGCCCACGTCAATCCCGCGCGTCGGTTCATCCAAGATGAAAACCGACGGGCGCAAGAGCAGCCATTTTGCGATCACGACTTTCTGCTGATTGCCACCGCTTAATGACTTGGCGGGCTGTTCGGCAATGTCACCGCTCTTGAGCTGCAAGACGTTCGCCATCCCGCGTGCCGCGTCAAGCATTTCGTCCTGACTCACGATCGCGATTGGGGTACGGGCGAAGTCCTTCAGCGAGACGAGGCTGATGTTATTGGCGATGTCGATCCCCATCAGCAAGCCTTCTTCGCGCCGATTCTCGGTGACGAATGCGATTTTGTTGTGGATGCTGGCGCGCGGCGACGGTTTCCGGATCGGCTTGCCTTCGACGAAGATTTCGCCCGAATCATAGGTATCCACGCCGAAGATCATGCGCGCCAATTCCGTGCGCCCTGATCCCATCAACCCGAACAACCCGAGGACTTCGCCCTTGTGTAGTTCAAACGAGATATTTTCGACAATCCCCGCCGTTGTGACGTTTTTGACGCTTAAAGCGACTTCGCTGGTCGGGACGCTGGAGCGTGGCGGGTACAGCTGATCGATGCTACGCCCAACCATCAGCGAGATCATGCGGCTAACCGTAAACTGGTCGGCGGGTTCATGGGCGACCAGCGCACCGTCGCGCATCACGGCGATATGATCGGCGAGGCGGCGCACATCGCGCAGAATGTGCGAAATGTAGATCAGGGCTTTACCGCGCGCGCGCAGTTGGCTCATGATCTCGAATAGGCGCTCGGTTTCGCGCGCCGTGAGCGAGGTCGTCGGTTCGTCGAGAATGATCAGCGCGGCATCCTGATACAATGCCTTAACGATCTCGACGAGCTGGCGTTCCCCGGGGGAAATGCGATCCACCTGAATATCCGGGTCGAGGTCGAGACCGACGGCAGCGAGTAGATCGCGCGTTTTCCGGCGGATTGCAGCGCGGTCGATCATGCGCAGAAACCCGGTCCGCGGGAACTGACTGATGAAAATGTTCTCTGCAATCGATAAATTGGTGAAGAGATTCAATTCTTGATGAATGAACGCGATTCCTGCATTCAGCGCATCACTGGGGCTCTGGGGGATATAGGGCGCATCCTTAAAGCGCATCGTGCCGCTGTCGAGATGCACTACCCCGCCGATCAGATTCATCAGGGTGGATTTGCCCGCGCCATTCTGCCCGATCAAGCCGAGGGTTTCCCCCGCGTTCAAGCTGAGGGTCACATTTTTAACTGCCGGGACGCCAAAAAATGCTTTCGATAAATCATTGAGTTCGATGAGGGGAGTCATGCGCGTGCCTCCCGGTTCATAAGTCGTGTACGCGTGATGTCGAGCAGCGCGGCGACCAAGATCAATACCCCTTTCACCGCGTCGATGATAAACGGCGACAGTCGCATCGCATTCAGGATATTGATCAACAGCACGAAGAACGCCACACCGAAGAATGTCCCGCGCACCGATCCTTTGCCACCGAACAAGCTCGTGCCGCCGATGACCGCCGCGCCGATAATATCCAGCAGCAGATTACCACCGCCGAGCGAAGGCTGACCGATAGCCAGCCGCGCCGAATACAGAATGGACGCTACAGCGGCGCAGAAGCCGCTGAACATATACACACGGGTGATCACACTCCGACTCGGTACGCCGGAGATTTCCGAGGCGCGGCGGTTGGTGCCAATCGAGAACATCCGCCGCCCGAAGACCGTGCGCGACAGGATGAACTGCGCGACGATCGCCAGTCCAACGGCAATCACAAACGGATACGTGATGAAGGGCAAGATGTCACGCCGTGCAATCTCTGAAGTTAGCTTGGGACCCAGATAGATGGAGATAAGATCGCCTTTGCCCAGATTGAGAAAGGCTTCTGGTAGACCGGAGATGTTGCGCGACTGCGTCAACCACAAGGCAAATCCGCTTAAAAACGTGGACGTGACCAGTGTCACCATAAACGGTGCCATATTGAAGCGGGTAATGGCGAAGCCGTTTAAGTAGCCAACCAACGTGCCGAGCAGCAGCATGACGAGTACACCGGTCGGTGCCGCGAGGTCGCTGCCCGCTAGGATGCCGCCTTCAGGACGCATCAGCGTGCCCCACAGCGGGCTTTTGTCGAAGAACGCCGGATCGAGCGTTTGCGCCATGAGGATCGCGCCGACCACGCTCGTCAGCCCCATCGTCGCGCCAACCGAGAGATCAATGCCGCCCAGAATCAGCACAAATGTCTGACCAATCGCGACTGCCAACAGTGGATACATGTTCTGCAACTGGTTGGCGATGTTGCCAGGGGTGGACAGCGTCGGAAAGAAGACTGCCGCAGCTGCAAAAAAGATCAAGGTCAGGTACAAGACGAAATAGTTTGAAAGAAGTAAGCGGCGGGTCAGGATGCTGATCGACGTGCTGCCATGCGGTTTTCTGGTTTCGGGGTGGGTAAGTCCCAGGGGGATCAGTTTATTTACGTTAGCCACGGCAGACTCTGTCTTCTTTCTGCTTTGCACCGGGAACTGGGTAGGGCAGGTGATCGCACCCGCCCTACCTGATAAACAAATTACTGGTTCAGGAAGCCTTCGTCATACAGGACACAGCCCCACATGTCGTTGCGCTGCCAGCGGATATTGCCCGCCGTGAGCGCGAAACCCGGGTCAAGCATGACTTCGTTCGGCTGAGTCACGCCGTCGGCAATCGCCTGCTGAATGGCATCGAGGGTCAACTGCGCTTCGAGGAACAGGTTTTGTACGCCGGTCGCATCGACATAGCCTTGATCGATCAACATGCAAGCGGTAGCGTCGCCATCCAGCCCTGCCAGCAGGACATGTCCGGGGTTACCGGCGGGCTGCCACATGCCGCGCGGTTCCAGCACGGAGCGGATCGTCGGGAAGAGGAAATCTGACGAGGTGAAAATGAAGTCAACTTCGGGATTCGCCGTGATCGCGGCTTCGAGGTTCGCCAGCGCGGTTGCTGCGTCCCATTCCGTCGCCACTTCGATGGGGGTTTTGAACATTCCGGGGTAGGCTTCATTGTAACGGGTGATCACATTGAAGAACCCATCACGACGACCGATAGCGTTCGTGTCTTGCAGTGCGCCGACGAGGATCAGCGGGGTAATGGGTTCGCCGGTGACTTCAAACTGACGGAGCGCCTTCTGGGCGATAAACTCGACGGCTTGTTCCGTCGCGCTCACGTTGTCGGCAACCACAACGATCCCGCGCGATTGATCGTTCGGCGGGCGATTAAAGACGGCAATCGGGATATCCGCTGCCTGCGCTTCATTGACGATGGTCACGGCACTGTCGCCATCTTGCGGGATGATGATGATGCCATCAACACCTTGGGCAATGCATTCACGAATTTGTTCAAGCTGACGGTTCGGGTCTTCATTGGCATTGTATTCCAGCACTTCAACGCCCCCATTACGCAGCGTGTCAGTGATGGCGCGGTGACCTGCCACCCAGAATTCGGTTTCAAGGTCTTGGAAACCAAAACAGATGGTGATCGTGTCTTGGGCGGCGACCCCACTGATGATCCACGACGCGAACATGCCGATCGAGATGAGGATCACACTGGCTTTCAAAAACTTCTTGAACATCGAGAGCCTCCTTAATCCGAAAACGTTCATTACTTCACCTCATCATCCATCACGAGGAAAGTCCAGGTGATGGATGTGGAAGCCAACTGAATAGTTTGTTGACGTTCAGGTCACCGCTTTGGCTTTCCGCCGCGCGCCCTGATTGCTTCAATCGCCTGAATACATTCACTCTGCACCCGCTGATTGATGCGGTGGTTCTCCGCCTTCAATCGCTCTAGATCGTGATCCTGATAGGCATCAAGAATGCACTGGTGATCTTTTATCGCTTGCAGTTCGTCGAAATTGGGATACCCGTCCGCGCGCACATGCAGCACGGCGGCGATCTGCGCCACAATCTCCTGCCAGGTGCGCATCAGCACAGGATGTTGGCTGTGGTTGATCAAATACTGGTGAAACGCCATATCGGTGCTGCGTACCTGTTTGAAATCTCCCTGCTCGATGTGGAACTGCTGCTGGTCGATCAGCTGGCGGAGGCGGTAGTAATCGTCCGCATTTAACTTGTCGATGATGAGTTCAGCGGCGAAGTTTTCCAGCACGACACGCATGGAGAAGATCGCCTGCACATCTTCGACGTTGAAAGCGCGCACGTAGCAACCGCGGTTGGGGTGAGTTACAACGAGCGCTTCTCGTTCAAGTAGGATCAGGGCTTCGCGAACAGGGGTACGGCTGACACCAAGCTGCTCGGTCAACACAGTTTCGACGATGTGATCATTGGGACGCAGCTGCCCCTCAATAATCGCGGTGCGAATTTGTTCGGCAACTTGCTCACGTAGGGTGACTGCACGGATCTGCGCGAATATCGTCATAGTTGGTCAATTACTTTTACTCAAAAGGTAGGCGATCCCAACATTTTACCGCCCAAATCCGATTTCATTATATTGTATACAATCAACAATCACAATGTCAATATTGTGAACAATTTCACTTGAGTACTATCTATCGGCACGCCTGTGCGGTGCGAAAACCTTATCTGAGGTAGACTTAAGCGGCGCAGCGGTAGTCATGGATCAACCCATGCAAAATATCCCGTCGTTCGATCTACCCTTGAGGGTTTGAGACTGGCCGCGGGATAGGCGTTCGTTGTTCGATACCTTGATGCGGGTGAGCACGATCGTAGTAGTCGAGTTGTTCGGCAAGGATGAAGTGCAGGTGACGCTGGTCGAGGATGATGAGCCGGTCAAGACAGTCTTCACGAACCGAATGGATCCAGCGTTTGGCAAACGCACTCGCTTTCGGCGCACACACCGGTGTTTTGATCACATCGACCCCTTCAGTTTCGAAGATGGCATTCAAGACCGATATGTACTTGCCGTCGCAATCGCGGATTCAAAAGCGTGCTGGATAGCCGGTCTCTTCAAGCTGCAACACTTTCTCATCCCGGTTTTGAGGGCTGCTGCCCGTCATCATCACCCTCCTAGGAAAAGCGTTTCACGCTCTACCTTGGGCTTCACACTCCGACACTTTCAAGGGTGTCAGGGACGAGGGGTAAAAAACAGATAGTCATGGGTCAGTTCAGGCAGCGCTGCATGACCGTGACCGCTCGCTGAATGCCTCTCTCGTCTGCCATCGCATCGCGCAGATCGGCAGCGTGGCGCCGCACGTCCCGGTCTGCCGTCATCGTCGTGATGGCAGCCGCAAGCTATCAGGAGTCAGCTTCGTAAACGGAATGGGGGCATGGCCGACGCCCAGTTCCTGCGTCCTCCGTCCCCAGGACGGCTGATCCGCCGTAAAGGGAACGACCATCGAGGGAACGCCCGAACGCAATGCAAACCCGGTCGCCCCTGATCCACCGTGATGGATGATCGCCGCCGTACGGGGGAACAGCCACGCATGGCTCATGGGTAGAACAAGTGCATTCGGACGATGGATGAGATGAAATCGACAGTGACACGCTTGAGATTGACGGCGAATTCATGCATAGCGACATAGCCACTCAGAAAGTGCTTGATTACCCCACGAAAGGGGCGTAGGAAATTGCGAAGTCCAGTCCACAGGCCTTCAATCGTATTGGTATGCACTTCTCGAATACCGTCACCACCATCATCGCGTGCCCATTCTTTCTGGCCATGCGCTACCGTCGAGCACGTGCGTTGGACGGTGTTGTAGCTATCGCATTCATCGGTGTAAATGTGCGTGCCTTCACCCGTAAATTGCTCGACATTCTCACGCAAGGTGATCTGTTTGGTATTGGTGGTCACCCGCAAGCGTACCTGTCCGGTCTCGCGTCCAATCGTACCCACTACTGACGGACGATCATTGGCAAAGGTGCTGCGTCCCCGCTGCTTATTGGCGCGACGCCGGGACGGATCGTCAGGATCAAAGTGTTCCAGGCTTTTTTTTCCCCGCATTCTGGAACAGTTCGTCGCTCTCAGAATATTGGTCAGGGATGGGCGTTTCCGGTTGCAAGGCCTGGGCGTTGGCTTGAAAACGATGCCGCCATTTCAACACCGTCTCGTAGGCCGGGTCGAGTTCGCCCGACAGTTGGGCGCTGGATTGCCTCTGCAAAAACCCGCGTAGCAGCAGCACCACTTGTGAGGGGTTTAACTGGCTACCTTCAAACAGCGTGCCATTGTACAAATGATAAATCCCATCACAATGCTGACACCGATACACGGGCAGACCACTGCCGACATTGGCGCGAAAATAGCGCGCTTCGCCATGTTCTGCCTGGCAATGTGGGCATCTCAGTCCATCAGGATGAAAGTGCTTCATAAGCCAGGCCACACTCATTTCTTCGTCCAGGAGGTCTATGATTGGAAAGTCCATACCCGATAATCTACATCAATCGCACTACTTTTG
>CAZKXW010000076.1:0-25270 GCA_964556745.1 uncultured Anaerolineaceae bacterium | reverse complement strand
GTGACCCCGGTAGGATTCGAACCTACGACCAGGTGCTTAAAAGGCACTTGCGCTGCCACTGCGCTACGGGGCCGTACTGCTGGAATTGTAGTCGAGCCGGCCGCATTTTTTCAACCCGCAGATTATGTCACTCAGCGTTTGGGGCAGCGTGTGCGCGGCGTGACCAGCGGTTGGACCAGTTCCGCCTCGGCTTCCAGATCAGCCAGCGGACCGACGATCACCGTCGTAGTTCCGCCCACCCCAGTCACATCGGTGTCGTTGAGAAAAGGGAAGTAATCACAGGCGGCGGGAGAGAGATCGAGTTCCAGGATGCCGTCCGCATCCGGTTCGCGGCTGGTCTGCCCGGTCAGCGTGACCAGCGTCACGGTGTCCGTCCCGACCGGCAGCCGCAGCCTCACTGGGTCGAGCGACTGGTTCCAGACCACACTGAGCCGCTCGTCTGTCTCCGGGCGGTCAAAGCGGATAACCACTGCGCGGTTTTCCAGCGTCTCAATCTGTGGATTCGCCAGCGTCCCCGCGCCGAACCAATCGGCCACCAACCGGTAAGCGCGTGCTGCCTGACGCGGCGTCCCCGGCAGGGGATGCTGGCTGAAGCAGACCGCGCCGCGTTCATTGCGGTACAGCCCGAAAGCATCGCCGAAGCACAGGCCATTGCCCCCGCACAGCGCCCCGAAGTGGAAGGGGAAGTCCGTCCCGCCGGGCTGGTTGCCGCAGTCATCATAGAGCTGATGATAGAAGACCACCTCCGCCCCTTCCGCCCAGGCATAGGCCGCGCTCTGGATGAAGAATTCAGCCTGCTGAATCTGCGTGGAGCGGAGCTGTTTGTCTAGCGGTTTGGCTGACCAGACCGGCCCCGGATAATCGTCCCAAACGGGCGTGCCGCTCTCGTTCAGCCAGATCGGGCGTTCCAGGTCGTAGGCGATCAGCGTTTGCTTGACGTAGCGCGTCAGCCAGCCGCTGCGCCACGGGTAGCTGTAGTTGTGAACGGCCACTATGTCCATGTACCAGTTGAACGTTTCCCGCAGCGGATCGTCCTCGAAGATCGCCAGCACCCGCGCCAGCCAGTTGTTGGGCGTCCCGAAGAGCAGCCCGCCGAACATGACCTGTGCCTCTGGATCGACCTGCTTGATGACAATATAGGCGCTCTTGAGCAGCCGGGCATAATCGCCGATGCTGCCCTCCCAGAACGGCTCGTGATCCGGCTCATTCCAGATTTCCCAGATGCGGATCCCTTCACCCTCCGCCCAACCCTTCTCGGTGGCCAGATCGCCACCAGGGCGGTAACGCCGCACAGCCTGATCGACGAAGTTCACCCACGGGTTCTTGGGATTGAGCGCCTTATCCGGGCGGGGGGTATCCGTGCCGTCCTCGAAGATCGGCTGGTGCAGCCCAGTAGGCCGCGCCCCGTCCCGGTAAAAACCCGGTTGGCCGAGCAGTACGGCATTGATCCGCAAACCCTGATCCAGGTCAGCCTGTACCAACCGGTCATAATCCGACCAGTTGAAGACTCCCGGCTCGGTCTCGACCCGATCCCAGTAGAGCGGCCAGCGGTTCCATCCGGCTCCCAATGCCAGCGCCTTCTGGTAGCGTTCCGGCGCGGTGACTTCCTCCACGCCGCTGATATGGTTGATCCCCAGCCGTTCCGAACGCGGATAATCCGGCTCCGGCCCCGCCGCGGGGAGGCGATCCCAGACGAACAGCAGTCCCAGCATAAACGCAGCGACGATAAAACGGGGCATTGATAAGGTCTCCGAAATCACTGCTGTTGCTGCTGCTGTTCCTGTTCGGCATCCCCGTGGGGGAAGTCGTCCTCGGCCACCACCCAGCCTTCCGGCGCGGGGATGTCGTCCAGCGGTGGCTCGTCGGCCTGGGTGACGCGCACCGAGACGTGCAGTTCGGTCTCGGCTGCGCCCTTGAAGACGCCGCGCGTGGGCGGCACATCCAGATAATCGCGCCCGACCGCCACGCGGATATGGCGCTCGTTGGCGAGCAGGTTGTTGGTCGGGTCGAAGCCGACCCAGCCTAACCCCGGCAGCAGCGCTTCCAGCCAGGCATGGCTGGCCCCCGGTGTTGAGCGTCCCCCACTGCGCGGCGGCAGATAGCCGCTGACGTAGCGGCAGGGAATTCCCAGCGGGCGCACCAGCGCCAGCATGATGTGGGTGAAGTCCTGGCAGACGCCGCGACGGTCATCCAGCGCCTCGTCGATCTGCGAATGGACGTGGGTGCTGTCGGGGGCATACTCAAACGTCCGGTACATCCCGGTGGTGAGCTGCTTCAGCAGCGTCAGCGGATCGTCCCGCCGGGCGACGTTCAGTTCTTCGGCCAGTTCATGCAGCATCGGGGAGGGGTGGGTAAAGTGGCTCGGCAGCAGCATATCGAACTGCGAAGCATCCAGGTCATCCCAGGCGGATTCTGGCAGACGTTCCGGCAGGTCGAGGATCGGGCGGACTTCCACCTGTGACTGCGCAGTGATGTTCAGGTAGCGATGCGCGCCGGGAATATTGAAGTGATGCACGGTGTTGCCCAGGTAATCTCGGTACGAGAGGGGCTTGGCCTGCGGCGTCACCGACAGGTTGAAGCTCAGGCAGCGTTGGTTGGTTTCGGTGCGCGGCTGCATCCAGACTTCCATGACGCTCTGCGAAATCGGCGCGGAGTAGCGGAAGCGGGTGATGTGACGGACAGTGTAGTACATGGTGGGCGAACTTCAATGGTGCGGCGCGGCAGGCGCTTCAGGTCGCATAGGCTTCATTCTACGGCAGCGCGGCTTCAACCGGATAGGTGATATAGGTCTCATAGATGGCATCGTGAATCAGAATGCACTGCTGAATGATGTCATCCAGATAAGCATGTGCTCCGCGCTGCACCAGGTCATCCACGGTGTCGAAACTCATACTGGAACGCAGCCGCCCCACCAGACGATGCACGCGGCTGTTCTTGCTCACCGCCGCCGACTCCGCAATGGATTGCAGGGCGCTCTGGAGCATGTCGATGCTGAAGCGCACGGCATGGGGAAACGAGGGGCTGAACACCAGGAATTCCAGAATGCGGTACGGGCGCAGATCAGCGTTGTAGACCTTGCAGTAGGCTTCAAAAGCCGTGAACGATTTCAGCAGCCCCAGCCACTCGAAGTAATCATCGCCGGCTTCGGCATCCCGGAGCAGCGTATACGCCTGCAAGTGTTCATCCAGCAGCGTACACAGCGCCATCGCCCGCTCTATCGACCGCCCCAACTCGATGAACAGCCAGCCTTCGTCATGCACCATCGTCGAGTCGGTGATGCCCTGGAACAGGTGCGCTCCGTTCTTGACCGACATGAAGAATTCATGCGGCTGCTCGTTCCAGATGGCGTCGAGCGTGGTCTGGCGCACATCCAGATACAGCGTATTCAGGTGCAGCCACATCTCCGAACTAATCTTCTCGCGCACCTGCCGGGCATTCTCGCGGGCGCTGGCGATGCAGCTTACGATGGAGTTGGTATTGGTCGAATCGAACGTCAGCCGCTGCGTCAGCGCGTATTCATCCTTCAGCCCACCCGGCGGCATCGGCACATGCAGTGCTCGCAGCAGCCGCTCGCGGCTTTCCTCCGGCGTCCGTCGCGATTGATCCAGGCTGAGCGTCAGATGCACATCCACGACGCGAGCGGTATGCTCCGCCCGTTCCAGGTAGCGGCTCATCCAGTACAGGTTGTCAGCCACGCGCGACAGCATCGTTATTTACCCGCCCTCAGAATTCCTTTGTCTTTCTCTGTGTCTCTGTGGTGGAATTGGCATTGACGCTTACCCAATCACCTCCACCGTGTCGAAGACCACCAGCGCGGGCAGCGGCCCGGCCGTGATCTGCGCCGCCAGCAGCCGGGCGGACTCCACCGAACTCTGACCGGACTGGATCACCGCTGTATCGCGGATTTCGCCCCGGATGATCGGGATCGACAGCACCCGCCCATCCAGCACGATGGCAAGCGGTTCGTTCTGGTGCGTGGCCGTGAAAGCGCCGAGCGTTTCGCTCCCGGCCTCGGTGAAATCGATAACCACGTCCCACGATTGCGTCACCTCGGAAAGCTGGGCATAAGCCCGCTCGACGCCATCGCTCGTCAGCACCGTGACGAACGGCTCTCCCGTGCGCGGATGCACCGCGTCCGCTGGATTCAGATGGTCCAGCCGCGCCGTGGTCTGGATGAACAGGTCGATCCACCCGTCCAGGTCATCGGGAGATACGCCGCTGAAATCCACCAGTTCCAGGGAACCGGGGGTAATCAGCGTCAGCAGCACATCAGCCTGCTGGAGGTCGGTCAGCGGCGGTAGTTCGACGCGGATTTTCCCACTGGCATCCGCTTCAATGGCAAAGGCGCCGATTGCCAGCGTTTCCAGCCGTTTCGTCAGCACGGGCAGCGCCGCGTCCACCTGATCGGATTCGGTGGTGAAGATGTAACGAACCGCTGTCACTGGTTCGGCAAGCGGATCAACCGGCTCCGTCACAACCGTACTGCTGACGCCCATTCCAAAGATGAACGCGAGCACAAACCCCAGAATCGTCGATAAGCACCCGGCGCTTTCCACAGCCATCCTGTCGCCCTTTCAGATCCGCTGGAAGCCTTGCCCGCGCAGATAGCGCAGTTTCTCGATGAAGTGGTCGTCCGCGCCGCCTTCATGCCCATTGTAGGAGTAGACGCGGATGTCCTTCGGCGCATCGACATGGTTGTAAACGCCGAAGACGGTCGAGGGCGCGCAGATCATGTCCATCAGCCCCGTTGAGAACAGACACGATGCCCGGATGCGCGGCGCGAAGTTCAGTCCGTCGAAGTAATCCAGCGTGCGGAAGACCTGTTCCACCTGGGCGCGATGGATGCTCAGATAGGTCACGATCTCGGCATATGGGTGCTTGTCGGTCAAGCCGACCGAGCGCCGGAACTGGCACAGGAAGGGCACATCCGGCATCGCCACGGCCACATCCGGCACGAGTCCAGCGGCCGCCAGTGTGATCCCGCCGCCCTGACTGCCGCCCGTCAGAATGATCGCCGCCGGATCGACATCCGCCCGGCTCCGGGCCGCTTCGATGGCCCGCGTGGCGTCGGTGAACACCCGGCGGTAGTAGTATGTGCGCGGATCGAGGATACCTTGGGTCATGAAACCCGGCGTAAACGGATTGGCTCCGTCGGGGAGGTCGGGCGTATCGCCCGCCCGCCACACACTGCCTTGTCCACGGGTATCCATCACCAGCAGCGCGTAACCCGCCGAGGGGTATCCCAGCCATTGATTGGGCAGGCCGCGACCGCCCCCATAGCCGATGAACTCGACCACGCAGGGCAGCGCCTTTTCTACCCGCGCCGGGCGCAGATACCAGCCTTTGACCGGCTGGCCGCCGTAGCCGTTGAAGGTCACGTCGTAGGTCTCGACCGTCACCAGCCCGATGTCCACCCGCTCGAAGCGCGCATTCAGCGGATACTGCCGCGCCTCAGCCAGTGTCGCCGCCCAGAACGCATCAAAATCTGCCGGTTCATTGCGCTCCGGTCGGTAGACCCGCATCTGCTCCGGCGGCATATCGAAAAATACGGTACTCACGCGCAGCAACTCCTATTTTGCATCCTCGGTGTCCTCTGTGTCTCCGTGGTGGAATTATTCTTCCAGCACCCACGTATCCTTGCTGCCGCCCCCCTGCGAGGAATTCACCACCAGCGAGCCGCGTTGGAGCGCCACCCGCGTCAGTCCGCCGGGCACAATCGTCACTTCCTCGCCGTACAGAATGTACGGCCGCAGATCGACATGCCGCGACTCCACATCCCCGCCGACGAAACACGGCGCGCGGGAGAGCATTACCGTCGGTTGGGCAATGTAGTTACGCGGATGCACGCTGATCCGCCGCCGGAATTCCTCACGCTGATCAACCGTGCTGTGCGGCCCGATCAACATACCGTAACCGCCGGATTCGCCCACCGCCTTGATCACCAGTTTATCCAGATTCGCCAGGACGTGCGCGCGCTGCTTGTCGTCAGTCAGGATATATGTCTCGACATTGTTGAGGATCGGGTCTTCATCCAGGTAATATTTGATGACGAGGGGCACATAGTAGTAGAAGGCTTTGTCATCAGCCACGCCCGTCCCAACCGCGTTGGCGAGCGCCACGTTCCCGGCGCGGTAGGCATTGAACAGCCCAGCCACCCCCAGCATCGAATCGTGCCGGAAGGCCAGCGGGTCAATGAAGTCGTCGTCGATGCGGCGGTAGATCACATCGACCCGGCGCAGCCCCTGCGTCGTCCGCATATACACCACATTGTCATGCGCCACCAGGTCGCGGCCTTCCACCAGCTCCAGCCCCATCTGCCGCGCTAGAAACGCATGTTCAAAGTAGGCTGAGTTGAAGACTCCCGGCGTCAGCACCACGATGGTCGGGTCGGGACGGCTCTCCGGAGCCAGGTATTGCAGCGTTGCCAGCAGTTCCATGCCGTAATTTTCCACCGGGCGCACCCCGTAATTGCTGAACAACTGCGGGAAGACCAGCTTGGTGACCTGCCGGTTCGCCAGCATATAGCTCACACCGCTGGGTACGCGCAGGTTGTCCTCCAGCACCACGAACTCGCCGCTCGGCAGCCGGATCAAGTCCGTTCCGCACACCGAGACATACCGTCCCCGCCGGACGCGCAGGCCGCGCATCTCCCGCCGGAAGTGCTGGCTGGTGAAGATCAGTTCCGGCGGCACAACCTTGTCTTTGAGGATGCGCTGCTCGTGATAGATGTCCTGCAGGAACAGATTCAGCGCCGTGATGCGCTGCTTCAGCCCACGCTCAATCCTCTCCCATTCCCCTGCGGTGATGATGCGCGGCAGCAGATCGAACGGGAAGATCCGCTCCGTCCCCTCCGAGCGCCCGTAAACAGTGAAAGTGATCCCCTGATGCAGGAATGACTGGTCAGCAGCCTGCTGGCGCGACCGCAGTTCCTCCTGCGTCAGGTCCAGCACGCGCTGGTAGAGCGGATCGTAGTGCGCTCGCGCTCGCCCATCCCTGTCGAACATCTCGTCATAAGCCGAGTCGATCATGTATTTGACGAATGGGGCGCTGGCCGTCCTGGGGCGATCCTCAGTAGTCATAAGCAAGCTGTCACTCTCAAGACCGGACGAATCCCTGTGCAATAGGCCGCGAGCTTAGCCCGGCAAGTGTACCGTCCGCCACGGCGTTTTCGCCAGAATTCCAGCGCTGACTTTGACGACTATCACCAATTGACCCCGGCAGCAGGAAACGTTAATACTCTGTGAAAATACTTACTGCTACACTAAAACAGAAAATGGATTTCAGACAGGAGCCTTAATTTCAAACTAAGGAATGTAATCATGAGCGGTTGGAAAATTCTGGTGGTCGAAGACGACCCCGACGGGCAGGAGTTGATCGGACGTCTGCTGAAACGCCACGGCGTTGCCTGTGACCTCGTCTACGATGCCGAAGACGCCCTCGATTACCTCGAACGAGAAAGCTACTGCGGCGTCGTCATCGATCTGACACTGCCCGAAATGGATGGTTGGACGCTGTTGAAGCAGATCAAAGCCAACACCCGTCTGGCCGGGCTGCCCTGCATCGCCATCACCGCCTACCACACCGCCCATATCGCCGCCGATGCGGCCAGCGCGGGCTTCGTCAGCTACTTTGCCAAGCCGTTGGAGATCACCCCCTTCATGACTGAGCTTCAGCAGTTGATCGCCTGCGCCTGACCATCACCACAGGTGTTCGCCGCCATCGACGTGGATCAGCGTCCCGGTTACGAAGTCCTCGCTGGCGAGATAGGCCACCGCCCGCGCCACATCTTCTGCCGCGCCGACTCGCTGGAGCGGCACTCGTTTACCCAGCGCCAGCCACTCCGCATCGCTCATTCCGGTTCCTGATGGCTTCATGACCGGCCCCGGCAGCACCGCGTTCACACGAATATCCGGCCCCAGACTGGCCGCGCTCACCTGCGTCAGCATCCACAGTCCCGCTTTCGACACGCTGTGATGCGGGTACGCCGGCCATGCTTTCAACGCCCCTTTGTCCAGAATGTTGATGATGACTCCGCCTGCCGGATCGTTCCGCCGCATCAGCGGAACCGCCGCCTGCGTACACAGGAATGGCGCTGTCAGGTTGATCGCCAGTGTCTCCTGCCACTCGTCCAGCGTCACCTCACTGAATTCCCGCTTTTGGAAGTTCGAGGCGCTGTTCACCAGAATATGCAGACGTCCGAAGCTCTCCGCTGCCGCCGCGAACAATGCCGTGATTCTCTCCGGCTCAGCCAGATTCGCCTGCACCGCCTGGGCATCCACCCCCAGCGATTTGATCTCGCGGACGGTTTCCTGCGCCGCCTCTGCCGATTGGCCATAATGCACCAGAATATGGACGCCCTGCCGCGCCAGTTCTAATGCAATCGCCCGGCCAACCCGGTGAGCCGCTCCTGTCACCAACGCAACCTGATCCGTCAATGGGGTTCGCATCCGCCTGAAACCTCATCTCTTTGCCAAAAACAAACAGGGGCGCTGTGCTGCGCTCCCTGTAGCGGTCAATCCTGCCCGATGCGCCGCATCGCGGCCTTTTCCCTGATCCCCAATCTCTGACCCCTAATACCCGCCACCCGGCACAGCCGAGAGGAACAGGGTCGCCAGCACCACCATGATCGTCGGCGCCAGCAGGCAGGCCAGGAACACCCGGCTGTCCTTGTTCAGGTGCATATAGAACCACACCACCAGCCCCGCCTTGATGATCGACAGCCCCACCATCACCGGGATGGTGAAGAAACCGCGCGGCAGCTCGAACAGCGCCAGCTCCAAGGCGGTCAGAATGCCCAGGATGATGAACACGCCCGTATAGACTGGGATCGGGAATTCCCGGCCCAGGATGCGGAAGTTGTCGTTATGATGTTCGTGCTGGGCGGTCGTCTCGGCTCCCGCGCTCACTGGATGGTCACTCATCGCTTGATTCCCCTCTGTGTCCTCTGAGCCTCTGTGGTGGAATTAGACCAGATACAGCATCGTGAACAGCGCGATCCAGACCACGTCCACGAAGTGCCAGTACAGACCAAAGATTTCCACGCCGATGTAATTCTTGGAACTATAATTGCCCCTCAAGCCCCCGCGCACGATGAACAGCGCCCACAGCACGCCCACGATCACGTGCGCCCCATGGAAGGCTGTCGGGCCATAAAAGCGCATCCCGAAGCCGTCGAATTCGTTGCCCTGGTTGAAGATGGCGATGCCGGCGTGCGCCAGTTCCTGGTACTCGACCACCTGGAGTCCCACGAAGATCGTTCCCAGCAGCGCCGTCAGCCCGATCCAGCGCACCATCCCCTGGCGGTTGTCGCGCTGGAGTTCGCGCAGCCCCATCACCATCGCCCAACTACTCGACAGCAGAATGAACGTGTTGATGCTCACCAGCAGGATGTTAGCTTCTTCATGGACCTTCTTGACGATGTCCGGGTGATGGATGCGGAAGACCACATACACCGCGATCAGCGAGGCAAAGATAACCACTTCCGACGCCAGATATAGCCAGGTCGCCAGCTTGAGGTTATGCGCTCGCGCTGCCGGGCTGGCGTGATGCTCGACGTGTTCGGCGGCGGCTTTCTCGATGCTCATATCCGTCATGCGCGCTTACTCCTATTTCTGACCCAGGAAGGTGGGGAGACCCTGCCGCAGCAGCCGTGCCAGCCAGGCCGCGCCCTGCGGGATCAACATGCTCCACTGCACGGCCGAGAAGGTCGAACGGATGCTGCCCGGGATGATCGTTTGCAGGAATTCCACCGGGGCCACCAGCAGCACGCTGTAGGCGGCTACGAAAATGTGGAACAGCATCGTCCAGAAATCGCTCCGGTTCAGCGCCGCCGCCAGCACGAACAGCCCAACCGTGACCATGCCCATGACGGCAATCATCACGATCCGCCATACGCGCTCGGAAAGCAGCGCCTTCAACGCCTGGAACACCAGCGTCAGCAAACCCATGCCAATCGCCGCGAAGATCACCGGCGGCGTCCCGTTGACATCCACCGATGGCACAACCACTGGGAGTACCAGCGTCAGCAGCACCGAGACGATCCCAATCGGCATCCGCAGCGGCTTAGAGGCGAAGGCCACCAGTGTCACCACGAACATCAGCGCCACAACCAGCGTATTCACGCCTGTCAGCGCCGCCGAGACCGCCACCACCAGCAGCAGAATGGGGATCGCTGTTGGAGCGCCGATTACCGCCAGCAGCGGCGGGAGGATGAACACCGGGGCCATCAGCGCCACTGGAACCTGCCGGTTGCTGATCAGCAGCGGGAATTGCAGCAGCGGCGCGACCAGCAGCCCGATGAAGGCCAGCCCGCGCCATGGCAGCGAAGTCCCCTGCGGATTCTTCTTCCCTCGCGCGAAGTAGCTGATCAGGAAGCCAATCACACCGGCTGCCACGAACAGGGACAGCATCGTAATGATGAAGAACACCACCAGCAGCACCAGATAGCTCACCTGAACCTGCGCCAGGTTAGGAGCCAGCGGCGGCAGCAGTTCCAGCCCAGTCGCCGTCTGCAGGAATTCGCGCGTCGGTTGGTAAATATCTCCAAAGCGCACAAAACCGACGGCGGCCACGTTGCCTTCCGGGTCGCGGACGTTCTGGATGGTCGGCCCCTGCGGCAGGAACGCCACCGCGCCAATCGCCAGCACCCCCAGAATTGTCCAGAACGCGATCTGCCAGATCGTGCCGCCCAAGAGCGCCCGTGGTTCTTCTGGCGCTTCCTGTTCTTCTTCGTGATGTTCTTCGCCGTGGACATTCATCCGGGGATCGAACCCGCCCATCCCCCACACGAACGTGAAGGCCGAAAGGAACGCTCCCAGCGTGAAGGCCGGCCCCACGTAGGCATACGGATTCACGGGGTCAGGATCAAGCCCCTGGGCCAACCGGATCAAAAGGGCAATCAGCGCGCCGACGACAAAACCGATGATCCCCATCGGGACTGCGCGGGCAAGTCCGGGTCGCATACCACTTCCTCCAATGCAGGCGTGTGGTGCTGCGGGAAACGCAGCGCCGTTAATGGTCTTTTTGATGAACAGCGGCCTCGCATCAGCCGCCGCGCATCATTCTACCCTAAATCACGAACAGAACCACGTAAAAGATCAGCCAGGCCACCGTCACGAAGTACCACAGGCTCGCCCCGCCTTCAACCGGCCACATGTTCGCTGGATGGTACTGCCCCTGCCGCGCGTTCTGATACACGCGGATCATATAGATGCCGACCGCCAGCGCATGGACCGCATGGAACCCCACCAGCAGCCGGAATACCGTGCTGTACTGCCCGCTGAATGGGATCGTGGCCCACTCGTAGATCATGACGACTGTGAACAGGACACCCAGCGCCAGCGTGATCCGCCAGTTCAAGAGGAGCGCTGCCTGTTGGCCAGCCTTCACCGCTCGTACCGCCTGCCGCACGAAGAAACAACTGACGATCAGCGCCAGCGTCATCGCCGTCGGCACGACCGGGCTGATCTGATCCACGCCCGCCGGCGGCCATGATGGGGAAATCGCCCGGATCCAACCATGAACGATTGCCAGACATACGAAGGCCATTATCCACGAAATCTGGAAAATGGCGAGACCAGTGCGCTTGTTGCGGAGCGCGATCAGCTCCGCCCGCGAAAGCTGCGGTTCCACTACCGTCCGTTCCATCTTTCCGCTAAACCTCGTACCCCATCACTTCACAAAACCTAAACCTCTCAAGCCACGGCATCGGCCTGCGTCTTCTTTTGCCATCATGCCGCTCGGTTTCCCTCTCCCAAACGCGGAGTACCGCCCGGAGAGGACGCCAGGGGTGAGGGCTGCCCCCTGCCTACATGAACAGGGACACAGCCCAGGCCATGTCCCCGTTGAGTTTCAGTCAGCTCGATCGCTTCACCCCCCTCTGCCAAGCGCAGAGGAAGCCCTGGGTGAAGATGCTAATCCCCCACTGCTGGAATCGAGGATTTCGCCGGACGCGCCATGCCGACGCCTTCCGCTGGCGCGCCAAAGCGCCGGTCAACCTCATTCAGGTAGGCCGTTGCTGCCTCGCTGCCATAGCCGTAGGGGTCTTCCGCTGGAACCGGGTCGCTGATGAAGTTGGTCGCCGGCGGCGGCGAGGTCGTCGCCCATTCCAGCGTCAGCGCCCGCCACGGATTCGCCCCGGCTGCCTTGCCGGAGCGCAGGCTCACAATCAGGTTCCAGACCAGGATGAAGGTCGAAATGCCCAGCACGAACGAGGCCAGGCTGACCAGCGCATTGATCCCCTGGAATTCGGGCGCATACACGGCCACGCGGCGCGGCATCCCCAGCATTCCCGCCAGGTGCATCGGGAAGAAGGTGAAGAAGAAACCCAGATACGTCAACCCAAAGTGCCACTTGCCCAACCGCTCGTCCAGCATCCGCCCAGTGATCTTCGGGAACCAGTGATAGATGCCCGCATAGATGGCGAACACACTCCCGCCGAACAGCACGAAGTGAAAGTGCGAAACCACAAAGTAGGTGTCATGCACATGCACATCGAACGGAATGGCCGCCAGCATCACGCCGCTGATCCCGCCGATCACGAACATCGACAGGAAGCCCAGCGCGAACAGCATGGCGCTGTTGAAGTGAATCTTGCCGCCCCAGAGCGTCCCCAACCAGCCGAAAATCTTCACGCCCGTCGGCACGGCGATAATCATTGACGTGATCATGAACGGAATGCGCCACGCTGGAGCAATGCTGGTGAACATGTGGTGCGCCCACACCAGAAACCCGATCACGGCGATACCCATGCTCGACGCAGCGATGAACTTGTAACCGAACACTGGCTTCCGCGCATGCACCGCCAGCACGTCCGAGAGGATGCCCATGCCCGGCAGTACCATGATGTACACCGCCGGATGGCTGTAGAACCAAAACACGTTCTGCCATAGCAGCGGATCGCCGCCTTTAGTCGCATCGAAGAATGCCGTCCCCGCCATGCGGTCCAGCAGCAGCAGCGTCAGCGCCCCCGCCAGGAACGGCGTCGCCATCACTATGATGATCGAGGTCGCCAGAATGGCCCACACGAACAGCGGCATTTGGCCGTAACCCATGCCCTGCGGCCGCATGTTCATGATCGTCACAATGAAGTTGATCGCGCCCAGAATCGACGAAATGCCCAACAGATGCACCGCAAGAGCCGCCAGCGTCTGGCCGTCACCCACAAACAGCGTGCTAAGCGGGGGATACATCGTCCAACCGCTCTCCGGTGCGCCTACCAGCATACTGCCGATGATCAGAACCCCCGCCGGCGGGATCAGCCAGAAGGCGAAGGCATTCAACCACGGAAATGCCATATCTTTCGCCCCCAGCATCAGTGGAACCAGATAGTTCCCGAAGCCGGCCATCATCGGGATGACCCACAGGAAGATCATCACGATGCCGTGGCTGGTGAACAGCGTGTTGTACTGCGATCCGGTCTGCACCACATCCAGGTTCGGCGTCAGCAGTTCCCAGCGCACCAGCATCGCCAGCGTGCCGCCCACAAGGAAGAAGAACAGCGCCGTGACCATGTACTGAACGCCGATGATCTTGTGATCGACGCTCCAGCGCAGGAAGTCCGATGCCCGCAGTTTGGGCAGCGGAACTTCTATCGAGCCGCCAGGGGCGCTGCCTACAGGAATGGTGATGCTTGCCATATGCTTGCCTTTCCCATCTGCTTTGGTCTAATTCGGTCAAATCATCCGTGATGGTTTACTCGATCAAGAATACCGCTCGCCTGCTGTATTCCCCTCTCCCAGCGGTACTCCGCGTTCGGGAGAGGGGCCAGGGGTGAGGGCCGTCTACGACCCCGCCGTTGCCTCTGCCGTCGCTTCGGCTGGCGCAGCCGCGGCGGGCATCGCTTCTACAGTCGCTTCCGCCGCTGGAGCCGCCTCGACCGTAGCCTCGGCTGCCGGGACGCTGCCCGGCCCCGCCGTGATCACGCACTGCGCTGGCTGCTCAACCTCGAACGGCGCTTCACCGCTCGCGCTCTGCGTTGCCAGATACGCCACAATCGCCCAGGTATCGCACTCTGGAATGTTGAGCTGCGGCATCAGGTTGCCGTATCCCGGAACCAGATACGCGCCCGGTTGATGCACGGAGGTATACAAGTATTCCGCTGGCGTCGAACCCGTCGCGCTGGCGCGGCTGGTCGCCGCCCGGTCGGCAATCCCGTTCAAATTCGGCCCAACGTTCCCCGCCCAGTTGAATTCCGCCAGATCATCCAGCGCATGGCAGGTGTAGCACGGATACACATTGCTCGACAGAATGTTGCGACCCCGCACCACCGGGTCGGCCGGCGGATATATTACCTTCCGCATTTCCTCGACCAGCCAGGTGTTATAAGCCACTTCGTCCGCATGGACGATCACCTGGCCAACCATCATGCCGTGATTCGCCCCGCACAATTCCGCGCATTTGATCGGGAATGTCCCTTCCTGCACTGGCGTCACATGGACCGTGGTGATCCGTCCAGGAATCAGGTCCTGCTTCAGCCGGAACGCTGGAACCCAGAAGGAATGGATCACATCGCGCGGTTCCATCCGCAGCGCCACCCCTCGTCCGTTATACAGGTGCAGTTCCGCTGAATTGATGCTGATGGCATTGTCGTCCTTCAGGTCTTCCTGAACACTGGCCGGCAGCGTGCTGATATCCACCGCGTCCGGGAAGATGCTCAGCGGCGCGCTGTAGCTGAACGCCCAGTTGAAGCGCGCCCCGGTCACTTGTACGGTCATCTCGTCGCCGCGCGGCGTATTCAAATTCGCCCACACCTGCCACGCGATCACCGTCAGAAATACCACAATGATCGCCGGTATCACCGTCCACGTGATCTCCAGGCTGGTGCTGCCATGCATATGAATGCCGTCGTTGGTGTCCCCCGGTTTGGCCCGGAAGCGCCAGATCGAAAACACCAGCAAACCTTGAACCAGCAGGAAGATTGCTCCGCCGATGACCAGCATCACACGGAACAGCTCATCGATCTGATTGGCTTCGGCGGAAGCCCGCGTCGGCAGGATTGATGGCGTAAGCTGACCGATCAGGATTCCACCGATGATCAGCAGAATACCAACCCCGACGATGATGATGAGCGTCGTCGGGCTGATGCCCCCGCGCGGCGAACTGACGTTGGTTGAACTCATAGCGTCCTATTCCTACCAGCAAACTCTCATGAAGACGGGCTGCGAAATCGTCTACAATCGACAGCAGCACCTCAACAGTGCTGTTGCAAGATGTTGCGGATCGTTCGGGCAGTCTGGGCTTGCGGCTGTTCCCTGTACGGACAAGTGCAGATCACATCCCTACCCAGGTTTGTTCTATTTTACACAAGGCTAAAGCAATTGCCAAAGGCTTCTCATCATCTTCTGTGCAGGAGTGGGAGTATCAACGATGACCTATGGCAGCGCAAATCCCCTGGATGAGCCGCATGACCAGCCCATTGCCAGGTCATTGAACGCCGATGAACGGGGAAGTTCGACGCAATCCCGGACATTTTACCTGGAAATTCTGACTCAGCAAGACCAAGTGCGCCGCGTCCCCCTGCATACGGAACTGCTCATTGGGCGCAGCCCCAAACGCTGTCAGGTCGTTCTGCCCGATAACCGCGTCTCGCGCGTCCATCTCCGCGTCCAGCGCGACCCGGACCGCGGCGTCACCGTCACCGACCTCTACACCGCCAACGGAACCACCTTCGACGGCCGCCCGCTCGAACCCGGCGTGCCCATCACCTGGCTCATCAACCAGACCGCCCTCATCGGCGAGACCCGCATCACCCTGCGCTATGGCACAATTAGCCCGCTCGCTGAATGACCCCGCCCAGGACAGGTATTCCCTGCGCAGTTCTCCGTATGATCTTTGCGTTCTTTGCGCCTTGAATCCTAACTGCGTTCCACGAACTGCTTACGCCGGTAAACCTCGTCCGGCCGCCGGATGATGTGCAGCACATCCTCACCGCTCAGGAAGACCGGCCCGCCCAATGCCGCCGCCCCCAGAAACGTCCGTGCTGCCTTATCGCACATCGCCATGATGTTCAGCACCTCGGTCGGCGTTTTCCCCAACGTGATCACCCCGTGGTTGATGAGCAGAATCACCTTCGGCGCTTCGCCCCAATCCTCCATATAAGCCCGCACGCGCTCGCGAATCGCCCTCGACAGCGGCAGCCCCGGATCAACATAGGGAACCAGCACCGACTCCGGCCCGCACAGCACCGCTTCATCCGGGCACATCCGCCGCAGCGCAAAGTCCGCCGCCCGTGGACTGCACAGGATGCGGTTGATCGCCGTGGCATGGGTATGGCCGACGAAGTTCACCCCGCAGTCATGCAGCAGCGCCGCATGGAAGGTCACTTCCACCGAGGGGGTGCCCGGCGCGGCAGGGTCGAGCTTGGCAGCCTCCATCACTTTCTTCTGCGCCGCCAGATCGCCCGGCGACTGATTTAGCATCGCCAGGATCGGCTCGAAGCGCACGGCGACGAAGCCCTCCGGCGCGATGTCGCGCATCTGCCGCCCGCTCGCCTTGATCCAGAATGAGTCGGCGTCGATGCGGCACGACGAATTGCCCTCGCCGATGATGGCGTAATCGTTCTCCGGCAGGCCGAGCGTGCGGGTCATCTCCAACAGGGGGGTCAGGCTGTCATTCATGGTGCGTTCTCGGTTTGTTGTAGTCGGTTCAATCTGCCAGAGATTATAGCGCAGTTACCCAGGCCAGCGCAGGCAATGGATGTATAATTCAGAGTGCTTGTCGTTCGTCTCCACGTTCAAGCTAACGAGGTGATGATGACCACAAAGGATTTTCTGCAAACCGATCTGTCAGCGATCTATGACGAAATCGCGGACTTTCTGGCATCCAGCCCCTCCGCCGAGCAGATCACCGCCTTTCGCCTTTCGGAGTCCTCGGAGCAGATCATCAGCGACCTGCTGGAGGCCAACCGCACTCGCGGCCTGACCCCGGATGAGCGTCACGCGCTGGACGAATATACCCGCATCGAACGCCTCATGCAGGCTGTCAAGGTACGTGCCTTCGCCAAGCTGCGGCTGATTCAACCGTGACATACATCCCTGAGACACTTCGCCGCGCAGTCTACGAACGGGCGGGCGGGTGCTGCGAGTATTGTCTTATTGATGAACGCTACACTCTCAAGAGGCACGAAGTCGATCATATCCGAGCAGAGAAACATGGCGGCGCGACCACCAGCGAGAATCTATGTCTGAGTTGTTTTGAGTGCAACCGCAGCAAAGGAAGTGATCTGAGTTCGGTTGATCCAGACAGTGACGAAGTAGTCCCTCTGTTTCACCCACGGCGTGATACATGGCGACGTCACTTCAGGCTCGAATCGAGTGGCACGATCATTGGGCTTACACCCCAGGGGCGTGTGACTGTGCTTCTCTTGGGGTTCAATGTTGCCGAACGTGTTGTACTCCGAGGGTCCCTCTTGCGGATGGGCGCATTCCAGACTGAATAGTCTCCCTCCTACCGTGTATAATGGCGGCATCTCGTGTCCTTCAAGGAGACCGCCATGTTCGACACCCTGCCCGCGGCCGCCCAGACGTTTATGGATTGGCGCTGGCCGCAGATTGAACCCTACTACCAATCCCTCGAATCCCGTGAACTCACCGCCGAGTCCGTCGCTGAATGGCTGGCCGATTGGACACGACTGGGTGAACATATCCAGGAAGCCTACAGCCGCCTGTATTTCGCCACCACCCTCGATACCACCGACGAAGCCGCCGTCAAGCGCTTTCACACCTTCCTCTCCGAAGTCATCGAGCAGGCCGAACCCTGTGAGCAGCGCCTGCGCGAAAAACTCCTCGCCAGCGGCCTCAATCCGCCCGGCTTCGAGATTGCCTTGCGGAATATGCGGACGGATGCCGCCCTCTTCCGCCACGAGAACGTGCCGCTCTTCACCCAGGATGCCAAGCTCTCCAACGAGTACGACCGCATCGTCGGCGCGCAGACCGTCCAATGGGAGGGCAAAGAACTCACCCTCATGCAAATCCGCACGGTCTACCAGAACCCCGACCGCGCCACCCGCGAACGTGCCTGGAAGCTCGTTGCCGCCCGCCGTCTGGCCGACCGCGAAGCCCTCAATAACCTCTGGCAGCAGTTCATGGAGCTTCGCGCCCAGATTGCCGCCAACGCCGGCTATGCCGGCGATTTCCGCGCCTTCCGCTGGCAGCAGTTCAAACGCTTCGACTACACCCCCGCCGACTGCGAAACCTTCCAGCGGGCTATCGAGCAGGTCGTCGTCCCCGCTGCCACCCGCGTCTATGAACGCCAGCGCCAGCGGCTCGGCGTCTCCAGCATCCGCCCTTGGGACCTCGACCGCGATGACATCTATCCGCCTTCGCGCCCGCCGCTCCGTCCCTTCCAGACGGTTCAAGAACTCGAAGACAAAGCCGAGGCCATCTTCCACAAGGTCGATCCTGAACTCGGCGGCTATTTCACCACCATGCGCCGCGAGAAGCTCCTCGACCTCGACAACCGCAAGGGCAAAGCCCCCGGAGCCTACTGCTCCGAACTGGCCCAATCCAAGCAGGCCCTCGTCTTTATGAACGCCGTTGGCCTTCACGAAGATGTTCAGACCCTCCTGCACGAATCCGGGCACGCCTTCCACGCCTTCGAGGTCGCCCGCTTGCCCTATATTCACCAACGCGCCGTGACGATGGAAATCGCCGAAGTCGCCTCCATGGCGATGGAACTGCTGGCTGCGCCCTACCTCACCACCGAACATGGTGGCTTCTATACCCCCAAAGAGGCTGCCCGCGCCCGCATCGAACACCTGGAGCAGATGCTCCTCTTCTGGCCGTACATGGCGATTGTCGATGCTTTCCAGCATTGGGTCTATACCCACCATGCCGAAGCCACCGATCCGCTGCGCTGCGACGCTGCCTGGGGCGAACTCGTGGATCGCTTCCTGC
This sequence comes from uncultured Anaerolineaceae bacterium, assembly GCA_964556745.1. Classification (GTDB taxonomy): domain Bacteria; phylum Chloroflexota; class Anaerolineae; order Aggregatilineales; family Phototrophicaceae; genus CFX2. The sequence continues at coordinate 6,377 of CAZKXW010000076.1, read as the reverse complement.
CCGGCATCGATTGGAGTGGCCTGGAAGACGCCCGCGTGACCGGCTGGCAGCGCAAACCGCACATCTTCGGCTCGCCCTTCTACTATGTCGATTACGGCCTCGCTCAGATGGGCGCGGTGCAGGTCTGGCGCAACGCCATCCGCGATCAGGCCGAGGCGGTGCGCCTCTACCGCGAGGCCCTGTCCCTCGGTGGAACCCGCCCGCTGCCGGAACTCTTCGCGGCGGCGGGAGCGCGTTTCGCCTTCGATGCCGCCACCCTCGGCGAACTCGTCACCCTCATGGAATCCACCATCGAGCAGCTTGCCGCCGTCTGAGATGGCGGCGACCCTCAACAAAAAAAGGGCGGCCTATAAGCCGCCCTCATGCCGATCTTCCCCTCGATACCAGCCTCACTCCCCCTCTCCATGCAGTGCACAGGCTGTCGGGGGGTGAGGATCACGAATCATCCGCTGTTGTTGGTCGAGACGGTGCTCTCACCGCCCAGGTTGGCCGCCACCTGCACCGCCACAAGCTGCGCCTGACGCGCGAAATCAATCGCTTTCGCCAGCACGCGCGCCGCTTCCTGTGGACTGTGGAAACCGGTGCTGTTCTCCGACGACACGAAGTCCCACCGCAGTGACGCCCTCCGGTGCAGCACCAGCGCATCGGCCAGGTCCTCGTCTGTGGCTCCGGCTTCCTTCGCCGCCACAATCGCGTCAATCGCCTCGATGATCGCTTCCTCGCTCAACCGCAGCAGCTCCGCCGTGTTGTTCTGGATGACTGCCACCCGGTTGATCAGGTCTTCTTCGGGCAGGTTGTGGCATGTCTGGCACGCGCTGCTCACATCCTCCAACGGGCTGCGGATCCAGTGATCTGAAATCTTCACGCCGCCTTCGCGGATATAGGGCATGTGGCAGTCCGCGCAGCTCACGCCCGACCGCGCATGAATGCCTGTGCTGGACATCTCGTATTCGGGATGCTGTATCTTGATCATCGGTGCGCCCGATTCCGCATGTGTCCAGTCCTTGAAGCCATAGTTGTCGTAATGTGCTTCGATGTTGTCGATGGTCAATCCCTGGCTCCACGGGAAGGTCAGCACCTTCTGATCGCCCAGGAAGTAATACTCGACATGGCACTGAGCACACACATACGTCCGCATCTCCTGGCGCGTCGCCTGCGTCCAGTCGATCCCCTGCGCCGACAGCGCATTGATCAGCGCCGGACGGGTCAGCCGCAGCGCCATCGTCGCCGGGTCGTGACAGTCCGCGCACGATGTCCCCAGATGGAAGTCGTCCACCATATCATTGAACAGTGTGCTGTTGAACGTCTCCCACCCCATGCTGGCGATCATCTGCGGCGATTCCGCCGCATGGCAGTTGGCGCACGCTCCCGGTTGGTTAACGATCTTCACCCGCTCGGTGTTGGCTTGATCCACCTGCGCGTAGAAGTGTCCACGCTCTTCATTATGATCCTTGCTGAAGGCATACCCTGCCCACAACCGCACCATTGCCGGGTAGCGTTCCAGCTTGCTGTACGGCTCCGAACCCCCGTAAGGCGTCGCTCCGTAATCCTGCTGCGTCATCATGAAGCGGTCGTATTGGCGCGGGAAGTTCTGACCCCAAACCGCCGGGTCGAGTTCATTCGGCCCAATCTCGACCACCCGCAGCGGGAATTGGGCCGCTTCGTTCTGGCGCTGGTTGATGTTGATCAGCAGTGCCGCTACCCCAATCGTCAGCAGGACCGCGCCAACAAACACCAGCGCATAAATCAGGGCTTGTCGTGAAAAAAGGCGATTCATCATGCATCGTCTCCTAACTACCAATCAAAAGGGTCTGTCACTCACGGGTGCTGTGACCGACACCCGCATGACACTGTACGCACGCCGGCGCATCACCCGCATGAACGCCCAGAATCTGGCTGACGGCCGTCTCATGACAGGCGATGCAGTTCTCCTGCACCACATCGGCGTTGAAGTCCCGAATATGAATCGGGTCATCGAAGTTGCCTGTGGTGAACGCCACGCTGTGGTTCAAACCGTTGAGTCCCTTCACGAACCACTTGCTCACCAGACTGTCATGGGGCGTATGGCAGTCGTTGCACGTGGCCACCACTTTGTGGCTGGAGTGGTTCCAGGCTTCGAACTGCTCACGCATGACATGGCAGTTCATGCAGGTCTGCGGATCATCGGAAAAATACGACGCCCCCCGCGCATAGCCGAACGTGAACAGGCTGATCCCCACCAGCACGCCCATCGCGCCCATGCTGGCAAGCGCCCATATGCTCAGCCGTCTGCCTTTAGAGGAAGCGAGTTGTGTCATAAGCCTGCTCCCAGAAACGGATACCTCTCTGCCGCGCGAAAGAGTCCCAACTACGCGCTGCCTGGCCTCTCATCACGGCCGCCAGCGACGGCCAGCCGAGAAGCACACCAAATAAACTGAACGTGCCGCTGTCATGCACCCTAGTGTATCGATTGGGGCCTATTTGTACGTTGATGTAGATCAAGTAGGGACTGTAATGAATATCACACAAACGGCATGACATTTGTCATTCCAAAGGTCGGGCTTCCGCCCACATCTCATCCCCGCCGCTCCGCCCTCAGCTCCCTTCTCAATGATTGCTGTCTCGAACCCGCTCATGCCTCCGACTTTTCGGCCCTTTTTGCCCCGTCCCCCACAACTGGCCCAAATTGAAGCTGTTTTCCCCCGCCCGCGCTTCTTCGTGCCCCCTAACTTCATGAATGGCCTTATACCTGTCCGCCTTTTTCCCAACCCACTCATGGATCACCCCCCGCCATCTCATCACCAATTTCTCAGCCACCTCCAATCTGTGCTGGCGTATAATGGCCGCGATTGTGATAAACAGCACAAAGGGTGAAATCGATGTGGCGGTGGTTGGCGCTGGCCGTGGTGATGATCGGCATTGTGGTCTTTGGCTTTAGTCTGATCGATTCCAACGCCGGAACGGAGGTTGCCGCCAGCGCCGAGTTCATGGGCATGACCGGCGACAGCAGCGGCTTCGCCCGCGCCATTGACCCCTGGGACTGGCAGTTCCCGCAGGATTTCGGCGCCCATCCTGACTTCCAGACCGAGTGGTGGTACTACACCGGCAATGTTCAGGACAGCAGCGGGCGGCACTTCGGCTACCAATTCACCATCTTCCGCCGCGCCATCCTCCCAAACGCCACCTCCACCGATTCAGAGTGGCGCGCCAATCAGGTCTACATGGCCCACTTCGCCGTCTCTGACGTGCAGGGCGGGCGCTACTTCCACCAGCAGCGTTTCAGCCGGGGTGGAGCAGGGCTGGCTGGAGCCGAAACCGATCCGCGCTACCGCGTCTGGTTGGAGGGCTGGCAGGTCATCGCCGAGGACGCCAGCGCCCGCCTGACGACCATCACTGCTGATGGCGGCGACTTCGCCCTAGACTTACGCCTCGAACAGATCAAACCGCCCGCGCTGCAAGGCCAGTATGGCCTCAGCCCCAAGAGCGCCGAACCCGGCAACGCCAGCTACTACTACACCCTCAGCCGCCTGCTGACCAGCGGCACCATCCGCGTCGGCCAGGAGACCTTCACCGTCACCGGCGCTACTTGGAAGGATCACGAATTCAGTACCAGTGCCCTCGCCCTCAATGCTCAGGGCTGGGACTGGTTCGGCTTGCACCTGGACGACAACCGCGAATTGATGCTTGGTCAGATTAGGCTGGTCGATGGCGGGCGCGAACCCGCTTTTGGCGGCCTGCTGGTTGAACCTGACGGCAGCACCCGCTATCTGCCCGCCGAGTCTTTCACCTTTGAAGTCACCAACACCTGGACCAGTCCCCACACCGGCGCGATCTACCCGGCTGGCTGGATGATCCGCATCGACCTCGGCGACCCCGCCCCGCTGGTGTTGACGCTCACGCCGCTGCTGGCCGACCAGGAACTCCACGGCAGCGGCGGGATCGACTACTGGGAAGGCGCGGTCCAGATCAGCGGCGGCGCGACTGGCTATGGCTACGCCGAACTCACCGGCTACGCCCAGGCCATGACCGGACGCTTCTGATGGAGGAGTCCATGCGTTCGCCCATCAGAAGCGCCTTCCTCTGCTGCCGCTGACCCTCGGGCCAGACCCGGATCAGCATGTTGACCACCACGCCCGGCGTGGCAATATCAGTTTGCTGTGAACAGCATCCGACTAACATGCTAAATGGTGTATCCGGTAAATCGTCGAGAAAAACACGGGGCTGCGGGGGATGCCCCCGGAAGGTTTCCCCCCTTCTCCCGTCGGGAACGGGGCAGGGGGATGAGGGCAGAACGTGCCGGATGCGCCACTAAACAAGCGACCATTTACGATTTCTTCGTCGAAACCTACAGTCGTTGTGCCGGAAAATCGGCAGCGCAAATCAGAACCGAACTGGGACCGGATGAATGCGAGGCTCGAATTCGGATGCTCCACGCGCAGTATATGGCCGGGCAGTTCTCGTTCGGCAGGTTCACCAAGTTGGTGGGCGTCGCTCACCTGGAACTGCGCGAAATCCTGGCGTTGATGAGCCTCCCCACCCACAACTGAAAACTACCCACCCCAGCGGGCATAGCCGTACTGCTCCAGGAAGAACGTCATCCGCGCGATGACCGCCTCCTGCCAGACCGCCCGGCGGCCTTCTTCCCGCAGGCTCTCCAACCGTGGCGCGGCCCCCGCCTCGATCCCCTCCAGCACCCGTGGCCCGATCCACCCCTCCGCCTGCAGGGCGCGGATTTCCGCCGCCGGGAGCATATGCGCCACTTCGCGCAGCACATACCGCGCCACCGCCTGCCCCCCAACCCGCTCGAAGGTCGTCCACACATTTACCTTGACGATCCCGTCTCCCGCCAGCCGCGGCAGCTCAGCGTCCGACAGGCTGGACGAGCCATGCAGAACGATCCGCCTGCCGATCCGCCCGGTGATCGCCTGCGCCCGCGCCCCATCATAACGGGCAGCCGTGGCCGTCGCCCGGTGTTCCGTCCCCAAATCAGGCACGATCAGGAACACCCCCGTCTCGCGGAAGAACCGCTCGGCATCCTCTGGCGTGGTCAGCGGCATATCGGCATGTTCCTCTGCCTGCGCGATCTCCGCCACCGCCCCCTCGACCAGCACCCGCCCCCGCATCCGTTCCACAAAGGCCCGCGTCATTTCGATGTTCTGCTGCATCGGCCAGGCTGAGGCATCGTACATGATCGTCGCGTACACATCGGCCGCTTCGTCGAACATCCCTTCATCGATATCCGGCTGCCCGTGATCGAAGTGCAGCATCACCTGGAGGTTGTCATACGGCCCGCCCGGCCCAACCAGCACAGCCACATCATCCACCAGCGCCTTCATGCCCACCCGCGCATCCTGCGCCACCGAGTAGCTGATGAGCTGCGCTTCCACAGCATAATTGGCCGTCGCCGACACCACTACCGGAATCCCCTTTAACCCGTGCGCCTCCCCGAAATCATGCGCCGCCTTCAGGATCGCCTCAGTGGTATACAGATTGGCCGTGCAGAAATTCGCAAGACACATCCCCCGTTCGCCCGCCCGCTGATACAGCGCGGCGACCGCCTCAGGCTGACTGATGATCGGCATCGTTTACTGAACTCCTTTGATCGCCTCAAGGCGGTGATGCAGCGTCCGCAGCGCCGGATACAGCTCCCGGAACACCTGCTGGTAGATGGCCTCATAATGCTCAGCTTGGGCCGCCTCTGGCTCGATAATGCGCACATCCCGGCGCAGCGCGGCCAGCGCCGCCCCCGCGTCTGGGTAGATGCCTGCCCCGATCCCGCCCAGTATGGCCGCCCCCAGGCAGGTCGCATCGCTGATCTGCGTGATCGACAGCCGCCGGTTCAGCACATTGGCCTTGATCTGCATCCACAGCGCGTTGCGCGTCGCCCCGCCCAGCGTGTAGATCGCCTGCACCTCCGGCACGCCCGGATACGTCAGCAGCGATTCGAGCAGCAGCCGTGCATCGAAGGCCGTCCCTTCCAGCACCGCCCGGAACAGCGCCCCTCGCCTCACGTCCGTCCCCAGTCCGATAAAAGCCCCACGCGCCAGCGGATCATCATACGGCGGCGTCGCGAACTGGAGGTGCGGTAGGAAACACACCCCCTGGCTCCCCGGCAGGATTGCTTCGGCTTCCGCGATCAGCGCCGCATAATCAGCATTCTCCGCCAGCGTATGCTTGAACCATTCCACGCACCCGCTGGATGTATACAGCGCCCCGAACACGTAGTACAGGTCCGGGACAACATGCGCCCCCTGGGTATAGCCTTCCCGCCCCAGCTTCGGGTCGCTCAGCGGATGATCCAGCGAGACGAACATTGTCTCCGACGTGCCGTGCGAATTGCAGACCACTCCCGGCTGAATCACCCCGGCCGCCAGCGCCCCGCACACATGATCGTGCCC
>CAZKXW010000075.1:0-25742 GCA_964556745.1 uncultured Anaerolineaceae bacterium | reverse complement strand
GCTGTCCTTGCCACCAACGGGGCCGTGCTGCAAATGTTCAACCACGGGTTAAGCTCGGCGGCCATGTTCTTGTTGGCCGGCGCGATCTATCACAAGACCCACACCCGCGATATGACCCAGTACGGCGGCTTCTGGGTGAAGGCGCCGATCTATGGCGCAATCTTCATCTTCACCAGCATGGCGAGTCTGGGTCTGCCCGGATTGAACGGTTTCGTCAGCGAATTCCTGGTGGTGCGCGGCTCGTGGTCGGTCTTCACCGGGCTGACGATTGTGGCGATGCTCGGTCTGCTGTTCACGGGTGGTTACATCCTCAAGGGCATCCGGGCGGTGCTGCATGGGCCGTTCAACATGCACTGGAAGGATTACAACCTGGAGATTGAACTGCGCGAGGTGATCGCCATCGCCCCGCTGCTGGTATTGATGCTGATTACAGGCATTCTGCCGAACTGGATTTTGCAGGTCATCAATGACTCGGTGACGCGGCTGCTGGGGGGCTAGGCGGTTCTGTTCAGGAACAGCCTGCAACACAAGACAAGGCTGACGGCTGCACGCTGTAGGCAAAAGGGCATTCTATGGAGCAAGGATTTCAGTTTCCGATTTTGAGCGTGATTATCTTCACGCCAATTGTCGCGGCGGTCGTACTGCTGTTCATGGACGGCCAGAAACGCGATCTGATCCGGGGCGTGTCGATCACGGCGGCAGTCATCGTGCTGACGCTCTCGGCGGCGGTGTTCTTCGGCTACAACAACCAGGTCTCCGCGCTGAAGGCCGACCTGGATGCCATCCAGCAGGACGGGCTGCCGTATGCTTCCACCCGCATGTTCGAGCAGGGGCTGGCCTACGAAGAAAAAGTCACCTGGATCGACCAGTTGGGCATCAGCTACCACGTCGGCGTGGACGGCCTGAATGCGCCGATGGTGCTGCTGACGGGCATGGTCACGGTGGCCGGGGTGCTGATCTCCTGGCGTATCGAAGACCGTACCCGCGAATTCATGGCCTTTTTCATGCTGCTGGTCGCTGGTGTCTACGGCGTTTTCGTGGCAATCGACATGTTCGTGCTGTTTTTCTTCTACGAACTGGCGATCTTCCCCATGTACCTGCTGATTGCGACGTGGGGATGGGTCAAACTGCGCGAATACGCTGCCATGAAGCTGACGCTCTATATCCTGATTGGCTCGGTGATCGCCCTGATCGGTGTCATCGCCATGGTGCTGGTCGCGCAGAACTTCTTCCTGAATGAAGGCGCGGCAGTATTCCAGGCCGCCAAAGACGCAGGCATCCTGGAACCGAACGCCACCGAACTCAGCTTCAACATGACTCATCTCACGCTGGCGGCGGAAGCCGGGGCGTTCAATGTGGCCGGCTACGCGGGCATTGAGACGATGACCTTCGCCAAGCTGTGGTTCCCGTTCATCTTCATCGGTTTTGCAGTGCTGGCCGGTGTCTTCCCCTTCCATAACTGGTCGCCCGATGGACATGTCGCCGCGCCGACGGCCGTCTCGATGATCCATGCCGGCGTGCTCATGAAGCTCGGTGCGTATGCGGCGCTCCGGTCGGGGGTGCAGCTTCTCCCCGGCGGCGCGGAGACGCACCTGCCCTGGATTGTCTTCCTGACGCTCATCAACGTCGTGTATGGCGCCTTCATCGCCTTCCGGCAGCGCGACTTCAAGTACGTCATCGGCTTCTCTTCCGTCAGCCACATGGGTCTGGTCAGCATGGGCTGGGCCTCGATGAACCTGATCGGGATGACCGGGGCCGGTCTGCAAATGTTCAGCCACGGCGCGATGACGGCGCTCTTCTTCGGCTGCGTCGGCATGGTCTACGACCGGGCGCACACCCGCGATATTCCCAGTCTGGGCGGGTTCGTCAAGCGAATGCCCTGGGTGGCGGTCGCCTTCATCGTTGGCGGTTTGACCAGCATGGGTATGCCCGGTCTGAGCGGCTTTGTCGCCGAGTTCCCGATCTTCACCGGGATGTGGCAGGCTTCGCAGGAGATCAGCCTGCAAATCGGCGGCTTCAACCTCACCAACTACTACTCGATCATCGTCATCCTTTCGGCGCTGGCGATTGTCATCACCGCTGCCTACGTGCTGCGCGTCACCGGTCAGGTCTTCTTCGGCGACTTCGACGAAAAACGTTATCACGATGTCGGTGACATCGCCGTGACTGACCGAATCATCCTGCTCCTGCTGGGGACGCCGCTGCTTATCCTCGGTGTCTACCCGACTCTCATGGCTCCCATGATTGAGGCCGGGCTGAGACCCGTTCTCGCTATCCTCGGAGGTTCATAAATGGGCGCTCCTGAATTTACGCTTGGGCAAAGTCTGCTGGTCATCCTGCCGGAGATCGGGCTGGCGCTGCTGGCCGTGATCATCCTGGGGCTGGATGTCGGCATTCCGGGAATCCTGCGCCCGTATTCCGAGGGCAGCAAGAAGAACATCGCCCTGGTGACGGGGATAGGGCTGGGCATTCTGACCCTCGTCCCGCTGCTGGCTTATCCCGGTTCCCCATCCACACCCGTTGGTCTGTACTGGGGAGGCATGATCCGCTACGACTCGCTCGCCCAAATCTTCAAAGTGATGGTTCTGGCAGCCGCATCCATCACCTGTCTGATGTCCATCGATGTGCATGGGGTAGGGCGCAAGGGCGAGTATTACCTGATCCTGATCGTCGCCGCGCTGGGCATGACGCTCATGGCGGGTTCCGCCGATCTGATTATGGCGTTCCTGGCGCTGGAAACGACCTCGATCCCGCTGTACCTGCTGGCAGCCTTCCGCCGCGGTGATGATCGCTCGATTGAAAGCGGCGTCAAATACTTCCTGTTCGGCTCGTTTGCTTCGGCCATCATGCTCTACGGTTTCAGCCTCCTCTACGGCTTCACTGGGCATACGAACCTGTACCGTTTGGCCGAAGTGCTCAACATCGCCATGACCAATAACCCGATCCCGGTGCTGGGATCGATGGTCTTGATTGTGGTCGGTTTCGGTTTCAAGATCAGCGCAGTGCCTTTCCACTTCTGGACGCCGGATGTCTACGAAGGCGCGCCCACCCCGGTGACAGCTTTTCTGAGCGTCGCCAGCAAGGCCGCCAGCTTCGCACTGTTGGTGCGCTTCTTCGTTTCGGTCTTCCCGGCGGGGTTGGTCATCGGCGGCGCGGAAATCCAGAACTTCTGGATTCAACTGATGACAGCGGCGGCCTTCATCTCGATGACGTTCGGCAATCTGGTGGCGCTGGCCCAGCGCAATATCAAGCGCCTGCTGGCCTATTCCTCCATTGCCCAGGCGGGGTACACCCTGATCGGGGTGGCCGCGATTCAGGCGCAAGCGGGCAGCACGCCGGAAGCCCAGGCCTTGGCCGCGCAGACCGCCGTGGCCTCCATCGGTTTCTATATGTTCATGTACGTTTTCACCAACCTGCTGGCCTTCGCGGTCGTGATCCTCTTCAGCGAGGCGACCGGCAGCGAGACCATCGCCGATCTGGCGGGTTTGAGCCGCCGCAGTCCGTGGCTGGCTTTGATGATGACAGTGGCGCTGCTGTCACTGGCTGGCGTGCCGCCCGCGGCTGGCTTCTTTGGTAAGTTCTTCCTCTTCCAGGCTGCCGTGCAGTCCGGCCTGACCTGGCTGGCGATCATCGGCGTGCTGAATGCCATCGTCGCCCTGTATTATTATCTGGTCGTCATCAAGGTGATGTACGTCGATCACAGCGAAGATGAGGGCAAACCGATTCCTTTCTCTCGCCCTTATGTCTGGGTAATGGCGATCACGGCGCTGGCGGTCATTATTATCGGTACGGTTGGTGCGCAGCCGATCTTTAACTGGGCGGTCGAGAGCGCGCGGTCGCTTTTCTCGTAAATGACCCTCAGAACCCCCTTCAGTCACAAGCCTGGAGGGGGTTTTTGTGCCTTCAAATACACATCAACTACTCAGGAATGAAGGCCGGGGTCTAGGTTGGCAAATCAGGGTTGCTTGTGATAGTATTCTCGAACTCTTGACATGTCTCGTCCCAGGCCCGTCCGGCGAATCCGTAATCTGGCACTGGCGGCAGTCGCCGCGCAGGCGGGATGCTGGGTGATTGTGGTCGTGATCGTCGCCCTGTTGATCGGTCTCTGGCTCGATGTCCAGACCGGTAGGCGGGGGCCGTTCACGATTGGTCTGGTGGTGTTAAGTATACCGGTTTCATTGTTCCTGGTGTTTCGCATCGTTTTGAGGTTGATTGAGTCGATTGATCCTCCGACTCAAGATGAGCAGCACACGGACACATCGACCAGAGGAGGTTGACTGCTTCATGAGCTTATTGGTTGATAAAAGACAAGGAGATTCATCATGAGCGCAACGCAGCGCGGACTGGTGATCTTTGGCGTTATCATCGTAGCCTTGTTTTTGTGCATCAGCGCCACATTTAGCTGGTTGCCTGCTGCTGGCTCCGGCGCGACGCTCCCAGTCATCGTCGTTCCCGGCGAACCCTACGACACGAAGGTCAACTTCCTGGGTCTTTCCGGCATGGCGACCACCAATACCTGGGTGGCGACCCTGGTTGCGACGGTTATCACCCTGCTGGTGGCGGCGCTTGCCTGGCGTGCCTCTCGCGGTTGGACGAAGGAAATCCCCGGCCGTTTCCAGAGCTTGATCGAGATGCTCGGCGATTTCGTCTATGGCCAGACCAAGAGCTTCACGCCTATCACCCCGCTGTCACGCAACTGGCTGTATCCACTGGCCGCCAGCATCTTCCTCTTCCTGCTGGTTGCCAACTGGATGAAACTGCTCCCCGGTGTCGAAACCGTGGGTTTGCAGCACTGTGCGGGTGGCAGCTACCCGGAGTATGGCTTCAGCATCACGGCTGGGCATCCCCTTTATGGCAACCAGTTGTATGTCCCCCAAGCGCTGTCGTCAGCTCAGCCGGCCTCGGCTGAGGATTACCATGCCTGTGAAGAATACCGCGAGGGCAAGATTGCCGCACCGAGCGCGGAAGCGATTGCCGCCGCTGCCGCTGAACTGAAGGAACGCGAAACAGCCCTCCTGGCCGAACTTGATCCACAGGTAGAAGCCGGTACGATTGCGGCCCAGGATCGCACCGATCAGGTGAATGCGCTGCGTAAAGAAGTCACCGAATCGATCTGGCCACATGCCTCCGTCGGTCTGGATGCGGACTCGTTGGGGAAGGGCGTTGTGCCTTACCTGCATGTCATCACCCCGTTCATCCGCGGAGCGACCACTGACCTCAACCTCACGCTTGGGCTGGCCCTGGTGGCTTTCTTCGCCATCCAGGTTTTCGGCGTCATCTCGCAGGGGCCAAACTATATCCAGAAGTTCTTCAACTTCCGGGCACTCGGCAACCTCGGTAAGAAGCCCATGGGCGCGATTGACTTCATTGTCGGTTTGCTGGAAATCGTTTCCGAACTCGGCAAGATCGTCAGCCTCACCTTCCGTTTATTCGGTAACATGTTCGCCGGCGGTATTTTGCTGGCGGTAATGGCTTTCCTGGTCGCCCTGTTCCTGCCGATTGTTTTCCTCGGTCTGGAACTGATCATCACGACCATTCAGGCGTTTGTATTCGCAGTTCTGACAATCGTGTTCTCGGCGCAGGCGATGGAAAGCCATCACGGCGACGAAGAACACCACGAAGCAGCGCACTAAAACGAGTCGCTGCGCTGCATCTGTGCTTTGGTTACTTTGACATTCTCTAAGGAGCAAAACGACAATGGGTCCTGGTGAACTTGAAACGGGTCTGAAGGCAATCGGTGCTGGTCTGGCGATGATCGGCGCGTTGGGGCCTGGTATCGGTATCGGTCTGCTGGTGCAGGGTGCGCTTCAGGCCATCGGTCGTAACCCCGATGCGGGTGGAACCATTCAGGCGAACATGATTCTCGGTATCGTGTTTGCCGAAGCGGTCGCCATTTACGCCCTGGTGGTTGCCCTCATCATCCTGTTCGTCCTCTAATCGGCCGGACGAGGAGTGGTCTTCATGCACAAAAAACAAACGATCCAATGGCTGCTGCTTCTGGTGATTGTGCTGGGCGCCCTGCTGTTCAGCGCCGCCGCGGTCATGGCTGCCGAAGAAACGCCCGCTCCTGCTGGGACTGAGGGCGAAACTACTGCGGCTGCTTCGACCAGCCCCCTGACCCCGCTGGGCATCAACTCAGGCTTCCTGATCGCTCAGATCATCAACTTCCTGATCATTTTCCTGGCGCTCACCTTCGGGTTGTGGCGCCCGATGCGGAACATGCTGGATGCGCGTGCTGCCAAGATTCAGAAGGGCCTGGAAGACGCGGCAGTCGCGGCCAATGCCCGCAAGAACGCCGAAGCCGAAGCCGAGACCATCCGTACCAGCGCCCGCGCTGAAGTTGGCAAGGCCATTGAAGAAGGCCGCGTGCGCGGTGAAGAGGTTCGCAAGCAGGTCATCGCCGAGGCCAACGCCGAAGCGGAGAAAATCCGCGCGGATGCTCGTGCTGCTGCTGCCAGCGAGCGGGATGCTGAGCTGGCTGGCCTGCGCGGTCAGGTCGCTGCGATCGCTATCGCCGCTGCTAACAAGCTGATCGGCGAAGCCATGGACGAGAAGCGCCAGAAGGCACTGATCGATGACTTCTTCGCCAAAGTGCCGGATCACGCCAAGAAGCTGGGCGGCAAGGTCGAAGTCATCAGCGCCATGCCGCTGAGCGAAGCCGAGCAGAAAAAGGTTCGCGGTGAAGTTGGCAGCGATGATGTCAGCTTTGTGGTCGATCCGAGCATTCTCGGCGGCCTGATCGTCCGTTCGGGCGAGCGCGTCGTGGACGGCAGCGTCCGCAGCGGCCTGAACGAATTGGCGAGCCGTCTGAACTGACCTGACCGCGTCTCTGACTTCTGAACCACAGAGACACGGAGAACACAGGGGAATTCGCTTCTCTGTGCCCTCTGTGGCTCTGTGTTTTTGTTTTGAGGTAGGGCTGATGCGTTCGCTGTCTGATCTGATCCGTTCGGTTCCAGGCGTGATCCGCGTTACGGGCGATGCCGTCATCACCGCGCCCGTCGTCGAAGACAACCGCGAGGTGCAGCCCGGCGGAATCTTCGTCGCCCGGCCCGGCATGGCCGTTGATGGGCACGACTTCATCCTCGATGCCATCCGCCGGGGAGCCGCCGCCATCGTCGGCGAACGTGACCTCTCTGAACTGGATGTGCCTTATGTCCAGGTCGAGAACGCCCAGGAAGCTACCGGTTGGCTGGCCGCCGCTGCCTGTGGGCATCCCTCCCGCCACATGGTCATCATCGGCGTGACCGGGACGGATGGCAAGACCACCACCAGCACCTTCATCCATAGTATTCTGCAAGCCGCAACGGGCGGCAAAGCCGGTTTGGTCAGCACGGTCGCAGCCACCATTGGCGACCAGACCATCGATACCGGCTTCCATGTCACGACGCCGGGCGCGCCCCAGATTCAGGCATTTCTGGCGCGGATGGTGGCGGTAGGACTCACCCACTGCGTGGTCGAGATGACCAGCCACGGGTTGGCCCAAGGGCGACTCAACGGTGTCGATGTCGATGTAGCCGTCCTGACCAACCTGACCCACGAGCATCTTGATTACCACGGCACATTCGAAAATTACCGCGCCGCCAAATTCCGCCTGTTCGAGATGCTGGATCGTTCTCGGCACAAACCCGGCCAGCCCAAGATCAGCATCCTCAATGCGGACGATCCCAACGAATCCTTTTTTGCCCGCGTCCTGGTGGATCGCGTGCGGCGCTACAGCCTGGAAGTGGCCTCCGACTGCTGCGCTGAAGGCATCACCTTCACCCCGGCCGGGACACACTTCCATGTTGAAGGACTGCCGGACACGTTCACGATTCATCTGGCGGGCCGCTACAACGTCGCCAATGCCCTGGCCGCCATCAGCGCTGCGCGGGCCTTGGGCATCGACTCTGCCCACATCCAGACCGGGCTGGCCGCCGTGCAGGCCATCCCCGGCCGCATGGAGCGCATCGATGCAGGCCAGCCGTACACCGCCATCGTGGACTTTGCCCATACCCCCAATGCGCTCGAAAATGCGCTCAAGGCCGCCCGCGATATGCTCCCGTCAGGCGGACGATTGATTGCTGTGTTCGGAAGCGCCGGGCTGCGCGACCGCGACAAGCGCCGCCTGATGGCCGAGGTCTCGGCCCGGTTGTCTGATTTCACTGTTCTCACTGCCGAAGACCCCCGCACCGAGTCGCTCGACACAATCCTGAAGACGATGGCCGATGCCGCCGTCGCGCAGGGAGCCGTCGAAGGGCAGACCTTCATCCGCGTCCCGGATCGCGGCCAGGCGCTCTACCGTGCCTGTCAGATGGCGCGGCCGGGCGATATCGTCATCGTCTGCGGCAAAGGCCACGAACAGAGCATGTGCTTCGGCACAATTGAATACCTCTGGGACGACCGCGAGGCGCTGCGCGCAGCCATCCGGGGCAGTCCGCTGCGAACTCTCCCGACTGCGCCGGTGGTCTAGCGATGGCTGTCCGGCGGTCAGACAGCGCTGTTTCGTGGTACAATCCGCCCCAGCGGGAGGACTGATGATCGACTTAGGGATTGTCATCGTCAACTGGAATACGAGAGACCTGCTCCGCCGCTGTCTGGAGACCGTGATGGCCAGCACGGGCGACTTCCGCTTTCAGGTCCTCGTGGTCGATAATGCCTCCACGGATGGCAGTGTCGACATGGTGCAGGCAGAGTTCCCGTCTGTCCAGGTTATCAGCAGCCCCATCAACGGCGGCTTCTCTTACGGCAACAACCTCGGCCTGCGTCACCTTGGCTTTCGAGGGCAGGGGGATGTCGATGCCAGCGCCCCCCGCTACGCGCTCCTGCTCAACCCCGATACCGAAGTGCCGCCAGATGCTTTTTATCAGATGGTGCGCTATATGGATTCGCGTCCCGAGATTGGCGTCGCCGGGCCGAAACTGGTGCTGGCGGATGGCAGTCTCGATCTGGCCTGCCGCCGCAGCTTTCCGACTCCTTTGGTCTCCTTCTACCGTTTTTCCGGGCTTTCACGATTGTTTCCCAACCATCCCCAGTTTGGGCGCTATAATATGACCTTTATCGATCCCGACCAGCAGATCGAAGTCGATTCGGTCGTAGGAGCCTATATGCAGGTGCGGCGCGAGGCCATTGCCCAGGCCGGCCTGCTGGATGAAGCCTTCTTCATGTATGGAGAGGATTTAGATTGGGCGTTTCGAATAAAAAAGGCCGGCTGGAAGGTGTACTATTACCCGCAGGTCGTGGTTCGGCACGTCAAGCGGGCCGCCAGCCGCAAGAGCCGCAAGGCACAGTTCGAGTTCCAGCGGGCGATGCTGATCTTCTACCGCAAGCACTACCAGCGGACGACCCCCAGGCCGCTGCACTGGGTGGTGCTGGCAGCGCTGCTGGTCAAGGGCGGCCCGAAGCTCCTGCCGGAGATGCGCCAACCGCTCTCACCGGGGGCATGAGTCCAGCTGCTTCCCGTGCCCCGGCGCACAACTGGGTGCGGGCCGTCCTCAGCATCTTGCAGGTCGTCGTCGATGCGCTCCTGCTGACGGCAGGTTTTGTGCTGGCCTATGCCGGGCGAGAGGTGCTGCCTTTCTTCGGCATTCCCGATGTCCAGCCTGATTTTGTCCTCTACCTGCCAACCATCGCGCTGCATGTTGTTCTCATCATGACGATGTTCTACTTCTCGCGCCTGTATCATCTACCCCGCGCCATCAGCCGCATCGACCATGCCCGCCGCGTTATCGGAATCGTCACTGTGGGATCGCTGCTGGTCTTCGGCATCCAGGCTATCCTTTTCGACGGCACGATCTTCGGCGTGGATTATCCACGCAGTCTGCTGTTTTATGTCTGGGTCATCAGCGTTGTCCTGGTCATCCTGGGGCGGGAGACCCTTCAGAACCTCCGTTACCGGCTGCGGAAGCGCGGCGTTGCCCGCGATAACCTCATCATTGTTGGCAATGGCAAGATCGCTCGTGATATCGCCCGCAAGATCAAGAACAACCCCGCCCTCGGCTATAATACCGTTGGTGTGGTCATCAACGGCAAGACTCGCACACGCGGCAATATCTGCGGTTTCCCTGTCATCGGCATTTACGTCGATCTCCCCATGCTCATTGATACCCTCAGCGTCGATCAGGTCATCATCGCCTTGCCGGATGCCCAACGTGCTGAGATCATTAGTCTGATCACCCTCTGTGAACGCGGCCGAGTCGACATCAAGATTTACCCCGATATGTTCGCTTATATCGCTGGCGATTTGAGTGTCGATGACCTCAGCGGCACGCCGCTGCTCACCGTCCGCGATATTGCCATGCGCGGCTGGCGCTTGAGCCTCAAGCGTGGCCTGGACATCATCGGCTCGCTCTTCGGGATGATCTTCCTGTCTCCAGCCATGCTCCTGACCGCCCTCCTCATCCGCCTCGAATCCGAAGGCCCGGTTTTCTACACGCAGGAACGTATGGGCTTGGATGGGCGTCCCTTCCACATGATCAAGTTCCGCACCATGCGCCAGGATGCCGAGGTGCGCGGCCCTGGCTGGACCGTCAAGGATGATCCCCGCACCACCCGGATCGGGCGCTGGATGCGCAAGACCAACTGGGATGAAATTACCCAGCTCATCAACGTGCTGGTCGGCCAGATGAGCCTGGTCGGGCCGCGCCCAGAGCGACCGGTCTATGTCCAGCAGTTCCGCCAGCGCATCCCCCGTTACATGGAGCGCCACCGCGAAAAAGCCGGCATGACCGGCTGGGCGCAGGTCAATGGGCTGCGCGGCGACACCTCGATTGCCGAGCGCACCGAATACGACCTGTGGTACATCGAGAATTGGTCGCTCTGGCTCGACATCCGTATTATCATCCGTACCGTCTGGAACACCTTGTCCCGACGTAACCCCAATGCTTATTGAGGGTGACCCTATGAATCTGGAGACGCTGACGGCAGCCATGCATGCCTTCGTCGAAAGCAAAGGCTGGTACGCGCCCGATTCCCCCCATCCTCAGACGCCCAAAAACCTGGCGATCTCGCTGGCGCTGGAAGCAGGCGAAGTGCTCGAACACTTTCAATGGAGCGACACCGCCGCCGATCTCGATGAACTCAGCGGCGAACTGGCTGACGTGCTGCTCTATCTGCTTCAACTTGCCAGCCTGCACCGGATCGACCTGGGAACTGCTGTGCTGGACAAACTCCAACATAACCAGAACCGCGACTGGCCCTCCTGATCGGATGGCACATCCGTCCGGTTGGGTGTGCCATATCCTCTCCCGCCGTTCGCCAATTCCTGGTATCATCATGTGCCGATTGTCGCCAACTGATTAGGATTGATGCCCATGCGTATGACCCAGTTGTTCAGCCAGACCCTGCGTGAAGCGCCTGGCGATACCGATGTCGTCAGCCATCAACTCTTGCTGCGAGCCGGATTTATCCGCCCGCTGGCTGCCGGCATCTTCAGTTATTTGCCGCTGGCCCGCCGTGCCATGACCCGCATCGAGGCTGTCATCCGCGAAGAGATGGATGCCATCGGGGGACAGGAAATCACTATGCCGGTCGTGCATCCGGCAGACATCTGGCAGGAGACCGGACGCTGGTATCGCATCGGCCCCGAGATGGGCCGCTTCCAAGATCGCGCTGGCCGCGACATGGTGCTGGCAATGACTCACGAAGAGGTCGTGGGCGATCTCGTCCGCAAAGAAATCCGTTCCTACCGTCAGCTTCCGGCGATGATCTATCATATTCAGACCAAGTGGCGTGACGAGCCGCGTCCCCGCGCTGGCCTGATCCGCGTGCGCGAATTCACCATGAAGGACAGCTACAGCCTGGATGCCGATTGGGAAGGACTGGACAAGCAGTACCGCGCCCACTATACCGCCTACTTCCGCATCTTCAATCGCTGCGGCCTCCCTGTCATTGCGGTCAAATCCGATACGGGCATGATGGGCGGGCGGCTCGCTCACGAATTCATGTTCTTGGCCCCGATTGGCGAGGATACCTTGCTGCTGTGCGACTCGTGCGGTTTCTCCGCCAATCGTGAAGTCGCCCGCTTTGGTAAAGTGGCATCATCTGAAACCCCGACGCTGCTGGATATGCAAAAAGTGGCGACGCCGAACACGACAACAATCGAAGCCCTGGCGAAGTTCCTGAACATCCCGGAGTCGAAAACCGCCAAAGCCGTTTTCATGGTCGCGACCATCACCGAAGGCGAGCAGGACACCGAGCGTTTCGTGTTGGTCATCGTGCGCGGCGACCGCGAAGTCAACGAGACCAAGCTGATGAATGCCGTCAAAGCCAAAGCCATGCGTCCCGCCCGCGACGAAGAAATCCGTGCGACTGGCGCGGTCGCTGGTTACGGCTCGGCCATCGGTGTCAAGAACGCCCTTGTCGTCGCCGATGAGATGATCCCAGCCTCGTCCAACCTCGTCGCTGGAGCCAACGAGCCTGGCTATCACTTCCTCAACGTTAACTACGGCCGCGACTTCAAAGCCGATATTGTGGCCGATATCATCTCCGCCCGTGATGGTGATCCCTGTCCGAACTGCGGTCAGCCGCTCCGCACCGTGCGCGGCGTCGAGGTCGGCAACATCTTCAAGCTGGGCACGCGCTACAGCGACAGCCTCGGCTGCACCTTCCTCGACCAGGAAGGTAAGTCCCGCCCCATCATCATGGGATCATATGGCATTGGTGTTGGCCGCCTCCTGGCCTGCGTCGCTGAACAGCATCATGACGACAAGGGCTTGATCTGGCCGATCTCCGTCGCGCCCTATGCTGTCTATCTCGTCGTCATCCCCGATGAGCAGGCCAGAGCAGCGGGGGAGCAGTTGTATGCGGCCCTGCGTGAGGCCGGTGTGGAAGTGCTGATCGATGACCGCGATGAACGCGCGGGTGTCAAGTTCAATGATGCCGACCTCATCGGCCTGCCCATCCGCCTGACCATCAGCAAGAAGTCACTCGAAAAGGGCGGTGTCGAACTCAAACGCCGTGACCAGGAGAGCATCCGCGTGATCCCCTTGACCGAGGTTGTCACCCAGGTCCAGGCTGAAATTCTGGTGCTCTGGGATGAACTCCGCGCCGGCGTCCAAAACGTTGAATACCGGGATTAGCTGCCGGCGGTCCGCGCCGCCTCTAGTAGGCGAACGTGCCTTGCGCCGGATACCCCGGCGCGGCGATCACCGGACGGGCTGTGGCGCGGATAGTCAATTCCCACGAATACGATCCCGTCCTGAATCGTCCTGCTTGGCACTGTACTTAATAGTAGCCCGGACGGGGCGGGGGCGGCTTGTCGGTCGGCGGCAGCGGTTCGATCCAGTCCACCGTTTGCGCGCCGCTCTGCGCGGCGAGCGCCCGGATCGCTGCGCGCCCTGGTATTCGTCCGGCGTCTCCGAGGCGTCAATCACGGGGCATGATTGCCATGCTCTTGCCTCAGTCCGTTTTTTCTCCATCATACAATAGCCTCTATTCCCGGCAGCCCCCGAACGAGCGTGCTGTGGTCAAAACTCACCCGGATATCCCTTTTGTGCATTGATCCTAACACCGTCACGCAAGATTCATCATCCAACCTTAACGAAGGCCTGTTATGATTTTCACAATTAATGCTACAATGGATGATGCAACGGAAACGGTTCCAGTCACGTATAGTGATCTTGAGTACGGCGTGCAGCCGGATAAAGGTTTTGGGAGAAGTGTTACGAAAGGTTAATTTAAGCCAGAACAACTTGTTGTATAATCATCATTCATCCATTTGGTCGATTGTACCGTGGACGACCGATGGCAAGTTTGGTATTCTGCACATAGAAAACGAGTTCACATTACAGGTACACTACAGAATCGGGTTGCTCAATCAAAAATTGTGCTTCACCCTACCACCGGCTCGCATGTGGTCTGGTGGTATCGATTATTAGGAAACTGTCATGGCTGCTTATTTGATTGTCGATGTCGATGACCTCCTGCTCCGCTTCAACAGCCGGGGTATCTCCGTGGATGTCCAGGAGTTGGCGGTCGGGCTGCGCGGCGGTGCGGCTTTGGCAGCTGGTCTCTTCAGCGCCGAAAGCCTGAAGGCGGTCGCTGTTGCCAACTGGGGCGCGCATGGCGCCGCTGGAACTAACTTCCAGCGAATCTTCCGCTCGGCTGGCTACGATGTCTTCGATATGCCCCGCCGCGACAGCCTCGCTGATGCGCTCATCATGCACTACTTCTCCTTTGATCCCGAGCCTGTGGACGAACTCATCCTGGCGACCACCAGCACTGATCTCGTCCCGTTGGTGCGCCGCGTCAAAACCACCCGCAACGCTCGCATCCGCATCTGGGGCGCGGAGAATGTGCTGGCCGGTACTGAACTTGCCGGTCAGGTCATCTTCCAGCCCCTCGAATCCCTGCCGGGCATCCAGACCAAGAACGTGGCGGTCTACATCGATTTCGAGAACATCGCCATCAGTCTGAACGAGCAGGGCTTCATCGTCAACCTCGATCATCTCATTGACCGCTTTGTTACCCAGGCCAAAGCCCACGGCCAGGTCATCAAGATGGCCGCCTATGCCCCCTGGGGACAGCGCGGCAGCCTCCCGCCCCTCTTCGACTCGATGGGCCGGGAAATCTCCGACGATGCTCCCAGCCGCATGATGCTGGCAAACATCGATCCGGTCTTCAACCTGCCCGGTAAGAACAGTGCCGACATGCGGATTGCCCGCGATGTCATCACCGACTCCAGCCAGTCCAGCGCTGCCGATGTCGTCATTATGGCCAGCGGCGACCGCGACTTCAATCAGGTCTTGAACTCGCTGCGTTCCCGCAACAAGACCGTTATCGTCTGGGGCGTGCGCGGCAGCACCAGCCGTATGCTGGAGAACAACCCCGGCATCACCGTCGAATACATCGAGGACTTCACCAACCTCCAGACTCACCAATCCCTCAGCACTGCCGCTTATGCCGAAGGCGCGGAAGTCGTCATCTTCACGCCTTCGCAGTGGTCGAGCGTCATCATTCAGTTCGACCGCCTGACTCAAGCCCTGAAGTCCGACATCATGTCGGTTCACCAACTGGTGGATCGCCTCCAGGAAGTCGGCGCGGTCATCTCCCGCCCGCGCGGCGAAGACCTCGTGTCCCAGGCTATGTCACTCGGCATCCTCAGGGCCATGTCCGCCAACGGGCTGCTCTCCCTGAACGCCAGCCACCCCATCGTCGAAAAGACGCGCCTGATCCGCGACCGCATCGTCCTGAGAGTGATGAATACCCTCAGCGTACGTGGTTGGGAATACGTCAACTATGGCTTCCTGCTTAAGGGATTGGCGATGGATCGTGACCTCAGCCGTCCCGGCTTTGAAGACACCGATCAGTGGCGTTCCGAGTGGATTGACTGTCTGGTGCGCGAGCGCGTCCTGGTGCGCGAACTCCTGCCGCACCGCCACAACCCGGAAGACCTCGTGCCTGTCATCAAGCTCCAACCTGACTTAGAAATCCCTGCCTCTCCGCAGGTCGCGCCGCCTCGCAATCATGAACAGCAGGAGGGGCCGGATTGGGAAGGGGTTTCACTGGCTGAACTGGAGACCCTCAGCCCGGAAACAGCAGATATGGTGCGCCGCATCGTCGTCAGCGTCGAGCAGTTCACCAGTTTCCGCAATTTCACCTGGTGCCCGCTCGGCAGCCTGCACAAGCGCCTGCGCGTCTTCGACACCGGCATGGCTTTCCAGCGCGCCGTCGAGTACCTCAAAGAGAATAACGCAGCGGAAGTCGCCGAATATTCTAACCCGCAGAGCGAATTCCTCACCAAAGGCATCTCGCTCAACATGGCTTCGGACGTCATCCGCAACATCATTGACCAGCGTGATAGTTTCATTCGTCTGCTGCTCGCCCTCTACGAGCGCAACATGCCTGTCTCCGAGCAGACCCTTCGCACGGTTGATCCCAGCGGAGCCTGGAACCTGGATTTCTGGTTCTCGCTGATGGAAACCGAGAATGTCCTCAATGCTGTGCCGGGCCGCTTGGGGCAGTACAGCCTCTTCCGCACTCATCACACCGTCAACCTCGTCGCCGAAGCCTACCGCGCCAAGTGACGCGCCGTCCCTCACGTTTTCGCAGGGCGATCATCGGATTGCCCTGTTTTGTATGTGAAGGGAGATGTCTCTCGAACATGCCCTACATCCATCAGGTCTCCGACGACGAAGCCAGCGGCCCCGTTAAACGCGAACTGGACAAAGCCCGCAAGCGGGCCGGTCGCGTCTGGAACATTGTCCGCATCATGACTCCCAATGCTGAGGCGCTTCGCACCTCCATCAGCTTCTACAGCGCCCTTATGCACGGCGACTCACCCCTCAGCCGTGCCCAGCGCGAGATGCTGGCTGTGGTCGTCAGCCGCGCCAATGGCTGCCACTACTGAACTCAGGCTCATGCCCATGACCTCCGTGCTGAGGTCACGTACCTGGAAACTACCGCCGCCGATGCCTATGTCGATGCCATCGCCCGCGATTGGCGTTCCGCGCCGCTCTCGGATGTGGATGCGCTCCTCTGTGCCTTCGCCGAGAAACTCACCCTACACCCCGCAGACATGACCATCACCGATGTCGAGTCCCTGCGCGACGCTGGCCTGGACGACCGCGCTGTTCACGACGCCGTGCAGATCATCGGCTACTTTAACTATATCAACCGCGTTGCCGATGCCCTCGGCGTCGAACCGGAGACCTTCATTCGCCCCTGGGGCGCGTGAATCCTTTCAGCATTGATCCACTTTTGCCCCTCTGCTATAATGCCTCGCGGTGTAATAGACCAGCAAGCTCGCTGTCCAGTCTGCTCGGTGTCAACAACCAGGACGGTACGGAAAACCATGCCCATCGAGAAAAACTTGAAACAGGTCCTCATGCAGGACTACGCCCGGCACGAAGGGGATACCGGGTCGCCGGAAGTTCAGATTGCGATCCTGACGACGCGCATCAATCAGCTCACTGATCACCTCCGCGTGCATTCACACGATGAACACTCGCGCCGTGGGCTGCTCAAGCTGGTCGGCCAACGTCGCCGCCATCTGAAGTATCTCAGCCGCAAGAACCCCGATGCCTACCGCGATCTGATTAGCAAGTTGGGTCTGCGCCGCTAGGGTAGGTGAGGCTGTACGCCATCCGCAATTTTCTGGATGCCTTCACGGAGGCATCCTTTCATGGCTATTGCCCGGCAGAACAGGAATTGGAGTGTGGGGCTAAACACCATCCGTTTGGCAATACATTCCAGTCCCTGGCTGCCGGGCTTATTCGTTAGAGGAGACTGAACGACCTATGGAAACGATCATGACCCCCATGGGGGCCAACCATCGCTTCACTGCCCGGTTGGGTGAGAGCGAAATCATCATTGAGACCGGCAAGCTGGCTGAACAGGCCGGCGGCGCGGTCACTGTCCGTGAGGGCGATACCGTCGTCTTCGCCACCGCCACCATGAGCAAGCATCCCCGCCCCGGCGTGGATTTCTTCCCGCTCAGCGTCGATTATGAAGAGAAGATGTATGCCGCCGGACGTATCCCCGGCAGTTTCTTCCGCCGTGAAGGGCGCCCGTCCGAGCAGGCCATCCTCATCTCGCGCGTCATCGACCGTCCCATGCGCCCGCTCTTCCCGGATGATCTGCGCAACGAAGTCCAGATCATCCTGACCACTTTCAGCCACGACCAGGAACACCACGTCGATATGCTCGGCATCATTGCCGCCAGCGCCGCGCTGACCATCTCCAACGTGCCCTGGAACGGCCCGGTCGCCGCTGTCCGTGTCGGCCTGATCGACGGCCAGTTGATCGTCAACCCAACCCTCTCACAGCTTGCCAAGAGCGATCTCGACCTCCGCGTCGCCGGAACCGCTGATGCCATCAACATGGTCGAGTGTGGCGCGAAGGAAGTCGATGAAGAGACCATGCTGCGTGCCCTCAACCTCGCCCATGACTCCATCCAGCCCGTCATCGCCGTCCTCAATGAGATGCGTGCCGCTCTGGGCAAACCCAAGTCCACCTATACCCCGGCGGCCACCAACCAGACCCTGGCGGCGGAAGTCACCGCCCGCACCCAGCAAAAGGTCCGCCAGATCATCGTCGAAAAGACCGAGCGCGAAGGTCGCAACGAAGCCCTCGACGCCCTGCGCGAAGAACTCGTCGGCGCCTACATTGAACGCAACGAACTGATCACTGACGACCAGGAAGCCATCGAACTCGGCGACGCCCGCGAAGCCTTCAACGAAGTCATCAAGAAGGAAGTTCGCCGTCGCATCGTCGAAGACGGCGTCCGTCCCGACGGCCGCAGTTACACCGAAATCCGCCCGCTCGCGGCAGAGGTCGGCCTGATCCCGCGCGTCCATGGCTCCGGCCTGTTCAAGCGCGGCCAGACCCAGGTGCTGACCATCGCTACCCTCGGCACGCCCGGCGATGCTCAGGAACTCGACAACCTCAACCGCGAAGAAAACAAACGCTATATGCATCACTACAACTTCCCCCCCTTCAGCACCGGCGAGACCTCGCCGCTGCGTGGGCCGAAGCGCCGCGAAATCGGTCACGGCGCGCTGGCGGAAACCGCCCTCCGCAGCATGATCCCGCCAGAGAGCGTATTCCCCTATACCATCCGCCTCGTCAGTGAAGTCCTCAGCTCTAACGGCAGTACCTCGATGGCGAGCGTCTGCGGCAGCACCCTGGCCTTGATGGACGCGGGTGTGCCCATTCCGCGCCCGGTGGCTGGCATCGCTATGGGTCTCATCAAGGAAGGCGATAAGGTCGCCATCCTCACTGATATCCAGGGTCTTGAAGACCACATGGGTGATATGGACTTCAAAGTTGCGGGCACGAGCAAGGGGATCACTGCTCTTCAGATGGACATCAAGATCACCGGCGTCTCCGGCGAAATCATGGAGCGTGCCCTCGCCCAGGCTCGTGACGCCCGCATGAAGATCCTTGATGTCATCACTGCCGTCCTGCCCGCGCCGCGTGCCGAACTCAACATGAACGCGCCGCGCATTCTCACTATCAAGATTTCACCTTCCAAGATCGGCGCCATCATCGGTCCCGGCGGCAAGACCGTCCGCAGCTTGCAGGAGCGCACCGGCGCGACCATCGACATCCAGGAAGACGGTACGGTGTTCGTCTCCAGTGTGGACGGAGCAGGGGCGCTGGCCGCTGCCGAAGAAATCCGCGGCATGACCGAGGACGCCGAAATCGGCAAGATTTACACCGGCCGTGTGACCCGCATCGAGCCGTTTGGCGCATTCGTCGAATTTCTGCCCGGCAAAGAAGGGCTGGTGCACATCTCCCAACTGGCCGACTACCGCGTCGAATCCGTTGAGAGCGAAGTCAGCCTCGGCGATGAGATCATGGTGATGGTCACGGATATCGACGACGGCGGCAAAGTCCGCCTCAGCCGTCAGGCCGTCCTCGAAGGCTGGACTGCCGAAGAAGCCCGTGCCCGTGACCGCCGTCCGCCCAGCGGTGGGCGCGGTGGAGATCGTCGCGGCGGTGGTGATCGCGGCGGCGACCGTCGCGGGGGTGGCGACCGAGGTGGCGACCGCGGCGGTGATCGCGGCGGACGCCGCTACTAGACCGCCTGTCATTGCAATCACAAGGGCGCGCCTATTCCGGTGCGCCCTTCTTGTTCATCTCAAAGCTGCCATGCTGCGCTCATTACCTTGTCGTATGCTCTTCCACTGCTGCCTCACCAGTTTGAAATCACGCGCTAGAATAGTCCCATGCTCAATCGAGTTACCAGGAACGATTCGTTGAATAGAGCTGTGCATTGGCAGTGGTTCTGGGTAGGGCTGCTTGTGGTGCTGTTCGTCGCAGCCTTTTTTCGCTTTGCCAGTTTCCAGTTTAGCCTGCCCTATGTAGACCATCCTGACGAACCCGCTTATTTTGTTGGTGGGCAGGAATGGCGCGGCCTTCTTAAACCTATTGGTTATTATGACGGCATTCCCCCAGCTTATGTCGCGCTCCACACCTTGATTCAACCCTTGTTGGAATCGGCAGGGCAGTCAGGCCTGGCCGCGACCACCTTGTTCATGCGAGCCGTCTCCGTCATCGTCAACTTGCTCACCCTGCTCAGTATCGCCCTCTCCGCCAGGATGATGGCCGGGTCCATGGCTGGGATCATCGCTGGAGCCACCTGGGGATTCTCGCCGCTGGTATTGGAGAACGGAGTCTATGCGCTCCCGGATCCCTTCATCTACCTCTTTACTGTGCTGGCGTTCTGGTGCGCTGCCTTAGCGTGGCAGCGACAGGATCGACGGCATTATGTCATCTGGAGTGTCGTGTCTGGACTTGCCGCTGTGCTGATGAAATATCCGGCGCTGCCGGCCCTGTTGCCAGGCCTGCTCGTTGCCGCCGCCTTTGCCCTTCGCCGCCCCAGGCAGTGGCGCTGGCTCATGCTCCAAATCCTCTTGATTGGGCTGGAGGGATTTGGGTTGGTGTTTATCTATGGTGTGGACTTTGCCAACCTCCAGCGTGAAGGCGCTACTGTCCGATCTCAGGGCGTGGGCAATATGCTGGACATGGGGCGTGTGACCCACAACCTGGTTCAGACCTTTGAGCCGTTGGGTTTAACATACGCTCTGGTAGTTTTCTTCGTGGGAATAGCGGCTTACGTGTACAGCAGGCGTCGCGCCCTCCCGGTTGTATCGGTTCCGCTGATCGGGTTGGGCCTTTCGGTAATCCTCGGATTCCCGTGGTTAGCCAGCAGCTACAGCCTGGTCATGCCCATAACCGTGCGCTATGTGCTTCCCGCAACGGCCATCGTTTGTGTCTTCGTGGGGATAAGTATCGGGCAGTCGCTTCAGGTCGCGCGATTCTATCAGGCGAGACTGCCCGTCTTGCGTTGGAGCGTCGCCCTGGTGCTGGTTGCTCTGGCTCTGTTGGTATGGTTCCCCCAGCTTGTCCAGGATTGGGACTTGGTTCAATCCCGCCGCCTGCCGGATACTCGCGTTCAACTGCGCCAGTGGTTTGATCTCAATCTCGATCCAGGGACGGTTATTGTGGACATCGATAACCATAAGACCTTCAACCCCATCTGGGGGGGGATTCCCCATCGGCACTGGGTCGATTGGTGGTTGACCAGTAATCTCCTCGAGCATTCGCTTCAGGAATGGCGCGATGCGCGTGGGATGACTTATGCCGTACTTTCTTTGACTGACATTCAGAAATTCCAGCAAATTCCTGAAGGTCAGGCATACTTGAACCAGATGCTCCGCCTGCGTGACTTCTCCGGCGTAGAATCCCGCGGCCCAGAGATGGCGCTGTTTCGTCTGTGGCGCATGCAGCATGAAATTGACGTCCAGTTTGGCGATGCCATTCACCTTATTGGCTATGATCAGATACCAGAGTCGCCGAAGGCTGGGGATCCCCTGACTTTCCGCTTCTATTGGAAAGCCAGCCAGACACCGCTCGACAACTACTCGTTGTTTATTCATCTGACCCCTCTGGCCGAGTATCGCATCCTGGCGCAGACCGATGGCGCGCCAGCCGTCCCTGATCGTCCAACCCTGACTTGGAATGATCCTGGCGAAACCCTCATCAGCCAGCCGTTCACCATCACCATACCGTCCAACTTAGAAGCTGCCGATTATCGGGTTTTTGTCGGTCTGTATAACTACGTGAACGGTGAACGCCTCCCCATAGGCGCAGAGTCCGCTTTTTTGCTGGCCACTGTCTTCCTTTCGGGTTGACGCTGTTGCCGCTGACGAACTGCGAGTTGGGTGCAACTTCCCCGCCGAACAGGTGTTTGATTCCCTGAATACTGTCATACAATGAATTCAGGCCATACTGTGTTGAGTTGAAAGCGTCGTGCCGTGACCCAGCCCCCCATGCTGACGTCTCCACCTTGGACGAGCCGCACCAAGCGGCTGATCGCGGCCATTGTGATCGGCGTCTGCGCCCTGGCCGTCCTGCGCCTCAGCGAAATTCTTCCCATCATCGGCGTCGGGGTGATCCTCTCCTATCTGCTCACCCCTGTCGTTAATTTCTTCAGCCAGCGCGTGCTGATTTACCGGCCCCTCTCTGGCCGCATGAACCGCAACCTGGCCGTCCTGCTCACTTATGTCATGATTATCGTGGCGTTGATCGTCATTACGCTCGTGGTTGTCCCCGTGTTGGTGCGCCAGTTGGAGGAATTTGGCCGCTTGCTCCCAGAGTTGTTCCGCAGCTTAGAGCAGAGCATCGAGCATTCCCTCAACGAACCGCTTACCTTCAATGGCGAACCCATCCTGCTGGACGGGCAGCCCTTCATCCCCCTGGAACAGCTTCGCTTGGCTACCGGCGTCGAACATATCACCGAGCTGTTCCAGTTAGGCGATCTCAATCTCGTTCAGACCACCCAATCTTTCATCAGCTCCCTGACTGGCCCAGCCTTCAACTTCGTTGGCGGCGCCCTGACCGCCCTCATCAACATCATCTTCTTGCTCTCAATGATGTTCTTCCTGATGCGCGATGGCGCGGTCTTCATCGACCGCAGTGTCCAGTTGATCCCCGTCCTCTACCGGGGGGATGTCCGCCGCCTCCTTTATGAATTAGGCCGCGTCTGGAACGCTTACCTGCGCGGTCAGGTCTCGCTCGCTTTTCTCATGGGCGGCCTGGCCTTTGCCGCCGCTACTATCCTCGGCCTGCCCAATCCGGCCATCCTCGGCTTGATCTCCTTCCTTCTGGAATTCATCCCCGGCATCGGCTCCGGTCTGGCGATCTTCCCAGCGGCGCTGCTGGCCCTCACGTCGCGCTCCAGCACTTTCTCCTTCCTGGAAGGCGCGCCCTTCGCCCTCGTGACCGCTATCGTCTGGGCTGCGCTTCAGAACCTCGAAGCCTATATCCTCATCCCGCGCATCATGGGCGGCAGCCTCAACCTGCACCCCTTCGTCGTTATCGTTGCGATTATCGCCGGAGCTACCCTCGCCGGACTGCTCGGCATCATTCTGGCCGCGCCTGCGGTTGCCAGTCTGCGCGTTTTCGGGCAATATATCTACGGCAAGCTCATGGATCGGGACCCATTCCCCGCGACCCCCGTGCCCAAGTCCCAGGCGCGCTTGCTCTGGCTGCGACGGCAGGTTGCTGCCCTCCAGCAGGAATGGAATGACCGCTGGATCCCTGCTGTGCGTCAGTGGATCGATGCCCGGAGGAAACAAGATGTCTGATGAAACCCAGGCCCAAAGCCTGGCCGTCACCGAAAATTACGCTGCCTGGCTCTCGGTAGAACCCGACGGCGAGACCGTCTATCACCTCGAACTGGGCGCGGTCACGGCCCATTTCTTCCCCGAAGAATGGGACGAACTCCTCCGCCTGATCCAGTCCGGCCGTATCGAGTCCGAAGAGTCGCAGGTTATCGACCGCTACCTCGTCTGGGGATCGCGCGATGCCGGTGGTGACCCGCTCTATGGCCTTGAACTCGGCGATGCCACCATCTACTTTGGCGAAGAGGAATGGGCCGAAGTCGCCGCGATGCTGCTGGAAGCGGCCCGCAAAACCGGCAAGCCGCGCCGCTGACATGTCCACCCCCCGCCTCGATCAACAGCTTCTCCAAGCGCTGGCGAAGCACCTCCCGCCCAGCGGAGCCGCCCTCCGTCTGGTTGATGTCGCTGCCTCCACCGCCGAATCCCTCCGCGCCCTCCGACCTGACATCGAGGTCGTGCTGGCCCCGGCTGTCGGCCAGCCTTGGAACTTGCCTCCTGCCAGTGTCGATGCCGTGACTGGATACGATGTCTCCCTGGATGCCCATCTGCTCGCCCAAGCCTTGAATGCCCTCCGACCCGGTGGCCGCCTGATCCTCATGGACTCCCACGCATCACCTGCCGAGTCCCACGTCCACACCCTCGAAGCCGCCGGCTATACCCGTATCCTCGTCGAGACCGGCGCCGAATGCCCACTGCCTGTGGGGGTTCTGATGCGCGGCGAAAAGCCCCACACCGAGGCTCACACCCTCGACCGCGCCCGTCAGGTTGCCGCCCAGGGGGAGTCCCGCCGCGGCCGCTATCTCCACCTGCTCATCTGCCAGACCCCTGATAAACCCGCCTGGCGCATTCAGCCCGGCGAACCCATCGTTTGGCAGGCCGTTGGCATCCTCGACGGCAACACTCCCTCTGTGCTGGCCTTCAGCAGCCTCCCCAAAGCCGTCGAGTTCATGCAGCCCGCCGTCCTCGCCGGGCAGATCGTCGGCGTCAACAAGATCGCCAAGTTCCGCTGGGAAGTCGCCGACGCTTGGTCGTTCCCCGTCATCTTCAACCCCTCGCTGGATATCTTCCGCGCCCACTCCGTGACCCTCCTCCGCGTCGATCCTGCCTCCGCCGAATCCCCCGACGAATAATGCCCTCCGTCTTTCTCTGTGTCCTCTGTGCCTCTGTGGTGGAATTCTTCTCTTTGCGTCTTTGCGTCTCTGCGGTGAGAGTTTGTATTCGGTTTTCCCTAATCCCTAGCCCCTGATCCCCATGCATCTCGCTGACCTTGAATTCCTCACCAGCCCATCCGGCCAATTCTGGCTCGATTGGCTCGCTGCTCAGGATACCTCTGATCCGCACACCCTCTCGCTCCTGACCCATCTCCGCCGCGATCTGCCGCCGGAATTTGCCGCTGCCGCCCTCGAAACCGCCCGCCTCCGCCGCCGCGCTGCCGAGAAATTCGGCCCGGACGCCGCCCGTCTCTTCTTCACCCGTGACGCCCTCGAACAGGCCAGCCATCCCACCGTCCGTGCCTATCGTGCCGCCCGCATCGGCCCCGCCGCCGTCATTGACGCCGGCTGCGGTATCGGCGCCGATTCGCTCGCCTTATCCGCCGCCGGAGCCGACGTACTCGGTCTGGACATCGACCCGCTGCGTGTTGCCATCGCCCACCTGAACGCTGCTGCCCTCGGCCTGTCCGCCCGCTTCGAGGTCGCCGACATCCGCGATGGCCTCCCCCCAGCCGAAGTCGTCTTTTTCGATCCTGCCCGCCGTGATGCGGAAGGCCGCCGCATTCACCACGTCGAACATACCCAACCGCCCCTGTCCATCATCCACGGCTGGCCCCACCCGCGCATCATCGTCAAGCTCTCGCCCGGCCTGGATCGAACGCAGCTTGGGCCGTACCCCGGTTTGATTGAATTCATCTCGGTCGATGGAGACCTCAAAGAGTGCCTGCTCTGGCACGGCGAATCTCCCGGCATCCTCCGTGCCACGCTCTTGACCGGCAGCCGCGCCCTTCACCTCGATGGTGCTGCCGACGCTTCCGACCAGCCTGATGTCCCCCTGGACTCGCCCCGCGCTTACCTCGTCGAACCCGATGCCGCCGCTATTCGTGCTGGGCAGGTGCAGCGCCTCGCTGCCGATCTCGACGGTGCGCTGCTCGATCCCACCATTGCCTACTTCACCACGGCCCACCCCATGCCGACGCCCTGGGCGCGTTTCTGGCCTATCCTTGATTGGCTGCCCTTCAACCTCAGGAAGCTCCGTGCCCTTCTGCGCCAGCATGGGGTAGGGCAGGTCACGGTCAAAAAGCGCGGATCACCTCTCACGCCCGAAACCCTCATCCCCCAGTTGAAGCTCTCCGGTTCTGTATCGCGCACCCTCGTGCTGACTCGCCTCCGCAGTCAGCCTATCGTCCTCCTCTGCTCTGAACATCCCTTAACGCCATAGAGGTCAGGTGAAATCGCTGACTGGCTCAACGCAGTGATGCCGCTAATTGCCCCGGTGAATCTGGGGCAGGAGCATGACGCATCATGCCCAACCCGCCCCTCAGTATCACTGTGTCCTCTGCCTCTGTGCGCAGCCTCCCTTTAGGGACTGCGGTCGAATTTCTTTGTTTCGATTTTATGTCGCAAAAGTAGACAAAATGTC
>CAZKXW010000074.1:0-25751 GCA_964556745.1 uncultured Anaerolineaceae bacterium | reverse complement strand
TACGGCGACTTCACATCATAGCGCCCCGCAGCGGCATAGGTCTGGAGCGGACAGCCCCCGGCGCACCAGTGCCGCCACTCGCAAGTTTTACAGCCTTCTTTTTCCGCTGCTGGCAGATTATGGATTCCGCCGACGGCATCCCGAATCAGCGCGACCGGATCAACCCCGGCCAGCGATCCGACCGGCTGGTGGAGGTGCATCTGGCACTGGCTGACCCACCCATGATGGTCGATGGCCACGTAACTGCTGCCCACGCCGCAGGTGTGGGTATGCGCCTGGGCGAAGTTGGCGCGGTCGATCACCCCCTCCAACAGCGAATAGGATGGCAGCGCCGCTTCAATCGACTCGAAGACCGCCTCAAGCGCGGCGATGGCATCCTGGTTATCATGGGCGGCCCGGCGCAGGCCGCGCGGCGTGACTGGACGCTCGAAGTTCAGCGTAAAAGGCACGTTCACGTTCAGCAGCCATTCGACCAGCGCCTTCAGTCCCGGCAGACTAAAGTGCGTCACGGTGATGGTGGCGAAAGGGGTCAGACCGGCATCCAGCAGCAGGCCAATTCCCTGGCGGACGGTGCTGCTGCTGCCGCGACCGCCCACCGTCGGGCGCTGGGCGTCGTGGGTTTCAGCCAGCCCGTCAATCGAGACCATCACGCGGATGCCCAGCGCCTTGAGCGACTGGGCCATCTCCGGTGTGAGCAGCGTGGCGTTGGTCAGCATCACTGCTTCCAGATCGATGCGCTCCTGCCGGCTGCGAGCCTGGGCCAATCTGTGCCAGCGCATCACCCGCTCGAATTGGAGCGTCGGTTCACCACCCGCGTACTTGATCTTGACGCGCTTGTAACCATGCTGGACGGCGCTGTCGAAGACGGCCTGAATCGCCTGCTCGCCAGTGCTTTCGCTCATGTGCTCCACGCTTTTTCGCACGTAGCAGTAGGAGCAGTCCAGGTTGCAGGCGTTGGTGACGTGCAGCCAGACTTCCAGCGTCTCCGCCGAAGTGGGCAGCAGCGCCGTGTCGAGCCGCCCCAGCACGCCGTAATCCACCAGCAGGCGCTTGAGCGGATCAGGCAGCCGCCGGGGATCGTCCTGCAGCGCGTCGATCACCTCACGGCTGAGCAGCAGGCTCCCGCTGGTCGAGTAAGGCGAATGGACAATCCAGTAGTCCGCGTTCAGTTCGGCCATCAGCACCGGATCGAGCCGAACCCAACTCGACTCAGGCTCATCGGTTTCATCCCGACTGACCGCCACGCGGCTGGTCGAGCCGGCACAGTCCGGTTGCCAGTTGATGCCCGCCGGTGGAGAAACCTCACGAACAATCGACAAAGAGGACTGAATCATAAATAAGGATTATCCTGCTCTCGGGAAAGCGGTTGGTGATAATGGACAACCAACTTCAAGGCTATCGGATTCGTCGCTGACTGTCAACAGCAGTGGAAGGGCTGCGAACCGATCTCAACAGGCGATTTCCCCCGTGAAAATCAAAAAAAATGCGCCGCTGCGCGCGCGGAAACACCCGTATATTGGGGGGACTCGAACTGACAGCAAGTCCCCCTGACTCAGGGGCTGTTCCGGTTAGAATTCGCCGCGCAGACCCAGCATTTCGTCCATTTCACGCAGCAGGACCCCGAGGTCAAGGCCGTACTGCGCCTGGGTTTCTACGACAATCTGACGACACTTCTGAAGGAAATCTGGGGTGTAGCGGGTCAACCGGCTGTAGATCAGCTTGAACATACCCTTGTGCATCGAAGTCCGGCGCGAGAAGTTCAGGAAGCAGGCCACCGCCAGCGCGCTGAGCCGGACCGCCTCAAAGACGACCTCTTCCTGCTCATTGTCCAGCTTTCCCGCAGGCGGAACCTGGGCGAACAACATCGAGGTCCGCGCCCGGTAAATCTTGCCCATGATCTGCCAGAAGGTATCGATCTGCTCATCTTCTAGGGGCAGCTGAACCCCGGCAACCAGCCGGTATCCAGGCGGGATGACTGCCTCGCCGCGATCCAGCAGCGCCTGAGCCTGCTCGAAATCACCCCAGCGCAGGTACAGGTCGGCCACGTCTTCGCAGATTTCAGCGAACTCCACTGGACGGGTCGCTTCAATTTCGTCCAGCAGGGGTTCGTATTGATCCAGGGCGGACTGGCGTTTACGTTCGGCGCTCTTGAGATTGCCACTGTCCTTGTCGAGCAGCGACCAATCCCGGTAAACCGATCCCAATTCGCTGTAGACAGACAGGCCGCGGCTGCGCTCCTGCTGCTGTTGGGAAGCTTTGTTCAGAATTCGGGTCGCTTCCACCAGCCACTCTTCGGCTTTGTTGTAGAAATGGGCAGCTTCCTCGTGCCCAATGGCGTCGGCATCGCGCCAGGTATTCGCCAGGGCGCGGTTGGCCTGCCCCAGCGCCGTCAGCGCCATGATCTGGCCGCGCTGTTCGCCAATCTGACTGAAGAGCTTCTCGGCATCGGCGCAGGCAGCGACCGCCCGGCGCGGCTGGTCGCCCAGCAGGTAGATCAGTCCGCGCGTGTTCAGGCTCAGCGCCAGCGGGTACTTCGACTGTATCTCCCGCCGGATTCGCAGGGCGTGTTCGATCCAGCGTTCGGCCATATCGACATCGCCCAGCAGGGCATAGGTATACGCGCCGTCGTTAAGGACGTCGGCCAGTTCATCCAGCACTCCATTAGTCAGCCGGTAGTAGTGCCGCGCCCGGTGGCTGTGCCGCAGCGAGATGTGGTAGCGCCGCTGGCGGCGGTAAACGTAGGCCAGCAGGTTGTGCGCCCAACCGAGGATACGCACCTGCCACCAGTCCGGCGTATCTTCGACAATACTGTCGGACATTTCTGCTCCGAGGCTGCCGTGTTTGTCAGCTTGTTTGAGCAGTCCAAAGACCTTCTCAAAGGCGGTGCTCGCCTCATCATAGCGTTCGGCAAAGGTCAGCGCCTCGCCGTAGTAGGTCATCAGGCTGCCCCAGAAGATGGGATCGTCGGTATCGAACAGCTTCAAGGCTTCCTGACGCACACTGCTGGAGGTCTGGGAATCGCGCCGCAATTGCTTCGGCAGCAGACTGCGGTAATTCTCTGGGCCATAGCTGAGGATCGTCTCGGCCACCTGGATGGCCGTCTCGTAGCTGGCGCGGGCATTATGGCGCTTGACCCAGCGCACGGCGCTGTCACGCTCGATCTCGAAAACAGTCAATTCCTGAAGTCTCGCCCGTTCAGCGTTCTCAGGCTGATCGAAGAAGCGCAGCATTTCGTCACGAAGCTGCATGTCGAAGCTGGTCTCGTGGGCTTTGATGGCCGCTTCGCTGCGCTGAACGTACAGCCGGTAGCCTTTGAGTGGGTCGGCGTACAGGCTGTAATGCAGCTCGCTGAGCAAAACCTCGCGCCGCTCCATATCCGGTAGATCATCCGTCTTCAATCCTCGATAATGCCCGGCGAGTTTCTCGAACAAGGTCACGAAGCGGCTGCGCTGCGGGATCACCAGGTACTCATTGAGGATTTCGTACATTTCGTCGTGCAGGAAAACCCGGGGATCGTTCTCGTCAGCGCGGAGCTTGACGAACGACAGCGACCGCATACTGTCCAACCGGCGGGCGCAAGTCTCCACATCCCAGGTGGGTTCCAGTGCATTCAGCAGGTCTGGATCCAATCCCCGGCGGGTGATCGCCAGATAATCCAGCACCTGCGGCGCATCAGTATCATCGTCCGAGAGGGTTGCGATGATCTCGTTGATGACCTGAGCAGCCGCATCCTTCCAGCCCACCGGCGGATCGTTCTGGAAGAGACTCAGGTCGCTTCCACGCACCATCAGATCGACCAGCAGTCCCAACCGGATCGGATAGCCCTCGCTGATGGTGTGCAGCAGCGCCGAGCCAATCCCCTTGACCGCGGATTCGATTTCTTCGGCATCCTTGCGGGAGAAGCCGCGCACCGTCCGCGCGATTTCGGTCAGATATGCCTCCGACTCCTCCAGGGTGAATGGACTCAACTGGCACTCATCGACTTCCAGGTTGCCCAACGCGGACTGTTCCTCGAAGGTTTTGCGGAACAGTTCCCAGAGAAGATGACGGGGGTCATCGGGGCGTTCCGCTCGCGGCCCACGCCCGGACAGAATGACAGCGGTATTCTGTAACTGCGGGATGACCGTCACCAGCCAGCTCTTGACCTCGACCGTGATACTCTGCGCCTGGCCGATGCTCTGCACCGTTTCGCGCTCGAACTCGATCAGCTCAGTGGTATCGAAAGCCAGCAGCACCCGCTGTTTGCTGGCAAGCTGGTTGAAGTCATTGATGAAGGCCTCTGTCAGCCGGCTCCGCATGTCTTCCAGCAGCCCGGCCGGAGCCTGCTGCTGCCGCATCGCCTGGAATTCCTCGCGCAGGCTGTGATACGTTTTGAATTCCCGGCTGCCGGGGTCCAGTTCGGAGCGAATCTTAGCTTCAATGCCGCTGTTGCTGTGCTGCGCCGAGTAGTACAGGTCGATGATGACCGGACGGGCATCCTGTTGTTTGGCGAACTTCTGGGCTTCTTCCAGCAGCCGCGTCTTGCCGATCCCGCCCGCGCCAACCAGCATCAGGATGCGCGTCGGATCGCCGTTCGCGCCGATGGTCCTGCGAATGGCGCGCAGTTCGGCATCCCGGCCGATCAGCTTCTTCGTTTGAACTGCCTTGTAAGGTGCGTTTGTCACCATATTGGGCTATTCCTTAGTGACGCGGATCAGTGTTCAAGGCCGTCGAACGCCGCGCCCGTCCGCTGCCTTGGATCACTTCAGACCGCAAAACTTCGATAAGGTTTTCGACGACCGCCGTCAGGTCGTCTCCCAAAAGCTGGCGCAGCTCATCATCTTCGGTGAATTCATCGGCTAACTCGTTCACGCCATCGGTATTGAACTGGTAGGGTTGAATACGCTGGAACAACTTCACGATGTCTTCTTGCAGCGCCTCCACGACTTCCGGCGAGGCCGACGTGTACCCCCGTGCCGGTCGTCGCGCTTCGGTCATGTGGTAGAGCATCTGGATGATGATGCGGCCACTGTTCTCCGGCAGCCGCTCCAACCACCCATCGTATATCTTCAGCGCGTATTGGTGCAGTCTGCGAAAGGCGTTCTCGTCCTGGAGGAAAGTACACTCGTTGATCACCCGGCGGACGGTTGACTCGATCTCATGATTATGCTGTTCGGGACTCCACCGTACCAGTTGGGTTGCCATCAACTGCTTAATGATCTGCTGAAAGTAAGCGTCGCTCTGTTGGTACAGCCGGTCATCCTGTTCGCTCGCTGCCAGGAACAACTGCAGCATCCGAATGTGAAAATAACGCAGGGTCGCCAGCATGGGAAAGCGCCGGCGCAGTTGACTCAATTCCGCTTCACTCTTGACCGCCTGCATTGTCAGCAGGGAGTCGAAGCCCTTTAACAGCCAGACCAGAATCTCCTGGAGCGCCATACCGATCTTCTGAATATGTTTCAGGCGAAGTTCACCGGATTCACGGCTCTCCCCCCAGTCTCTGTCCGCTTCCAGATGCATGTAGAGGTGCCGTGTTGCCGCCGGATACCCGGATGAATAGGGATAGATCAGATTACCACCCGGAACCTGTTTAGCCGTTGTTTCGGCATCGAAGGCCTTCAGGGGCATCAGCTTGATGCGGCGGCGTATATCGAACTGACTCCATCCGCGCATTTCCCGCTGGCTGGAAAGGATCACCAGCGCCTCATCACGGCGGATTAGGGGGTGAATGATCTGCTCCTCAAGGCGAGCGAACGTCTCTGGACTCCGGTTTTCCAGTTCGCCAACGGAATCCAGGAACAGCACCGGAGTGAACTGTTTGGCGAGCGTCTGAATAGTCCTGACAAAAAAATCAGAGGCTGGATGCGCACTGGCTTTGGTTCCGGCTGACACTCGGCGGGGTTGAGGTTCGGCTTCGACACTCATCTCGGCAGGCTGTCCATGTTCACGCAGTGTCGCTTCAATCTGACTCTGAAGCCCTGTACAGAAGTCTGTCAGTATGTCAGCGCTCGATTCCCCTTCGAAGTCCCAATACACTGCGACCACTCCCCGCTTTTTCCGCCGGGCATCAGGAGGTACAAAGCGATGTTCCTCGTGACAGTGCCGCATCAGCCAGCTTTTCCCCATCCCTGCCACGCCATGAAACAACAGGATCGACTGTTTGGGTGGCGCGGCCTCACGGAAGGCATCGACCATGTCGGTCACCGCCTGGAGTTCATCGTCGCGCCCGACAAAATCGGCACTGTGATAAGAAATGAAGATCGGATGTGTGTCCTGGGACTGAGATTCGGTTGAGGCGCCCATAAATGAAGGTACATCCTTGCCGGTCATGTGTTCACGCTCGACAGCGCGCTTGTGGCGTCTGTCGCTCGCAAACTCCCGACCGAGTCCAAAAATTGAACAATATGAAAGCGCAATCTTCGATCATATCCGAATTCACCTGACCAGCAGGCGAACAGCAAAAATACCCCATCCCCCTGGATGTGGCTCATGAACGAGACAGCTTATTGAATCAATAGTGAAGTGAATCGCGACTGGGCGACCTGCCCACCTGTTGAGTGGACTGCATAGTGGACAGGCAGCCACACGGGTTTCACCCGTGTGGGCGGTATCTTCGAGGTAGTACGACACCTGGTCTCCCTCTGTATCATTACTCTCGCGCCGCAGCGTGAAATCATCACGTCGCCCGGGACGGCGAAAGTCATTCTTGCCCCACCCGACCTACCGAGGGGTGGATGCGTTCTTCGAGCGAATCATCGTCAGACCTGACGATTCATCAGTACAACTTCATGAACCTAGATTACGCTTAAAACGGGAACCTGGTGTGAAGACCTTCGTGACAATTGTGACACGTTTGTGACACCGTATTAAGGTTCATCGCCGGTCGTCCGGTCGGTACGCATCAACCGGTAGCCTTTGCCATGCACCGTCTTGAGATAGGTGGGACTCTTGGGATTGGGTTCGATCTGGTCGCGGATGCGCTTGACGATCTGGCGCAGGTTGTCCTCGCTTACCTGCAAGGCAGAAACATCCTGAAAATCGAGCGCGGAGACGATGTGATCCGGACGCTCATACAGGAACTTCAGGAAAAGGAAGGGGGTATCTGCCAGATCGATACGTTTGCTGCCCAGGTAGAAGGCCTGTTTCTCGGCATCGAGGCGCAGGATGGCAGTCCCCGGCTTTGGAGGAACGGTCGTTACTGAACCAACCGGCGCGGGCGTGCCTGGGAAATGCGCGTCCAGCACCGCCTGCCAATCTTCCAGGCTGAGCAGTTCCTGTGACGCATTCAGCCGGGCATGGGCTTCCAGCAGGTCGGTCGCCAGCCGCAGCAGACGGCGTGGATTTCCACCAGCCCGCTGCACGATGTCGGCATCGATGATTGGACGCAGGCTGTCATCGCTCAACTGTCCCAGGCTCATCCAGGTTTGATTGCTAAAGTGAAGCAGGCGGCTTTCCAGCAAGTTCGTCAGATATTGCGGTTCCCAGACCATATCGCGCAGCCGCAGCCGGTCTTCCCGCAGGCCGGGATAGGCCATGATTCTGGGGCGCATTTCCAACGGCAGGAACCACTTGAACGGCGCCAGCGGCACTTCCATCAGTGGCAGATCGGTGAGCATCCCGATGATCGACTGCACCGCTAAGTCGAGATCGTTAGCGAACGGCCCTGGCTCATCCAGACCATCCACCAAAACATATACCCGCCTGAAGCCTGCTTCTACCATCAATTCGGCGAAGTTTCGCAGCAGTTCATCCGCCGCCACCGACTCCGGTTCCATCGCGCCGGCACGGGTATCGATCAACCGCAGCAAGACCTCAACCAGGGGCAGACTGATGAATTCCGAGTCGTCCACCCAGAATTTCTGGAGCAGCCTTCCGGGCTGCATGTACGTGGCGACCTCGTTCCAGTCCGGCTCAGAGGGTAGACTTCCTTCTGCCAAGCGGAGCCAGCGGGGAACGCCCCTCAGGATATCGAGTTCGTCTGGCGCGAAGCGGTCGAAAAAGGCGCGCAGACGGATGTACCAACCAGGATCACGCGGGACGGGCAGAGTCGCGTCCTTCGCCAGGTCGCGCAGATAAGCGCGCAGCCCTACCTGGAAGATCAACTCCAGATGGTCATGTACACAGATCGAGTTCGGGTTTCTGACCGCGCGTTGTGCAATCGTCCCCAACTGGGTGTATTCGACCGCCAGGATTTCACTGGCGGCGCACTCGGCTGCCACCATAATTCGGTGGGCACTCTTGCCACAGCCACGTTCGGCAAAAAAGACGCTGCTCGCATCCTCGTCTTCGTGGATGATCCGGTCATAGTAGGGTGTCGAGACGAAGTAACCGGGGAGGTCAGACTGCTCTTCATTGGCGTGATGGCGGCGGAAGGGATGCTCGAAGAAACCTTGCCGTCTCAACCAGGTTTTCAGGGATTCGGAGGAGTAGTATGAACTCGCCATCGCATCCTTGTATCGAGGCATTGAACAGTCCCTCCACGGGTAAGTGTAGCCGAAGCCCTCTTCACTGACAATGACACTCGTGTGACACCCTACTGCGTCCCATCGCCCTACGAAGTGCTTTCACACCACGTCCATTCCAGCAGTGGTTCCAGCGGCTTCGGCAGTGCCCCCTGATAGCTCAACATCAGACGATAGCGTGCCCGTGTCATGGCTGTGAACAGCTTCCGCCGCCCCTGAGTCACCGCCTCAGCATCGTCGGGCCGGGGGAAAGCCTCCTGAAGGTGCGGCAGGAACACGGCCCGGAATTCCAGCCCTTTGATGCGTTCGATGTTCTGAACAAAAACGCCTCGCCTACTCCAGGCTGTCCAGCGGTCGAGATGCCAGCGCCCGTGGCAGAGAATGGCGATCTGCCCGGCGGGCAGTCCTTCGCGCAGCAGTCGCTCGATCTGGCCGTCCACGAAAGCGGTCTCAGCCTCGCGGTCGCGGCAGGCCATCAGCACCGGCAGCGGCCCGCTGCCCAACTCGTAGGAGGCGAAGTCCGGCTGAGCTAGATCTTCGGTCGCCCGCAGCCCTTCGTCGGCTTCGATCAGGCTGTGAGCGGCCTGGCTGATTTCCCGTGTCGAACGGAAAGGCACGCGCAGCATCCGCGACCGTCCAACGATGTGCAGCCCCTTCTGCGCCCAACTGTACGAACAGAAGATGCTCTGTGCCGGGTCATCGCAGATGAACAGGCTCCCCTCTGGCTTGAGCAGTGCCCGCGCCACGCCAATCCATGACGGCGCGAAGTCTTGGGCTTCATCGATCAGCACCCCGTCATAGGTCGCCCGCAGTGGATGCCTGGGCGTGGTCAGCATGTCCAGCGCTCGCAGCGCCACATCGTCCCAATCCCAGCCCCCACCCTGAGTCTCCATCGCCGCTTGATACACCCGGTACTGCCCGAAGAGCGCGTTGATCAACTCGCGCCGCCCCCGGTCGAGCCGCTGGCCGCGCCCGCGCCGGTCGGCTTCTAAGTAAGCCGCCGGGTCGATCAGCCCCAACTCTTTGCGCCAGGCGAACTCCCCGGCCACGAAATCGGCACTGAGGCCTTCAGCTTGCAGGACGTCACGGGCATGGTCGCGGAGCCAGTCCCGCGCCCGGATCGGATCGCGCCACTCCCGGCCCAGGATGAAGCGGCAGAGTTGGTGAAAGTGAGCCACCCGTACTTGCTCCTCCGGCAGCCCAATCCGCGACCGCAGGTCACGGGCCAGTTCAATGTTGAAGGTCAGGACCAGCAGCCGCGCCTTCGGATAGAGTTCGGCCAGATGCCGCGCTCGCCGCGCCAGCACCAGCGTCTTGCCGCTCCCAGCCACGCCGCGCACCAACCGGAGGGTGGCATTCTCCGCCAGCCCGCGTGTCTCCTCCGAGTCCTCGTCATCGCCGAACATTGCCATCTGCCGGGGCAGCGTGGAATGCAGCGGTTCGGTAATCAGCCCATACTGGACGGCGGTCAACGTACCGATGGGCAAACCTTCTTCGTTCTCCACCGTCAGCGAGGGATTCAGCACCTCCCGTATGATGTCCAGCATGTCCAGCGAGAGTGATCGTTCCAGCGGGAAAGTCCAGGGCAGCGCGTGGATGGCCTGCTGAAGCTGTGCCGCGCTAGCCAGCGCCTCCTTGCCGATCACTACGCCGCGCGGCCAGATGGCCTTCCTTTCAAACTGCTGGATGACCGAGCGGGAGATGCGCGGCAGCGCCACCATTACCTGCCAGGGGAAGGCTAACCGCGCCCGGCCTTTGTACTGCTCCCAGAGTTCCGCCCGCGCCTCAAAGCGGCGCTTGAGGTCGTAGGCATAGCCCTCGGCCGTCCGCACCGGATTATCATAGCTGACTGCCTGCCCATCGCTGCGACGGGTATGGATGGTGCGCTGGTCGCCACCGGTCAGCTTCACCCAGTCCTTCACCTCCAGCACGACCACGCCATGCAGGGCGCTGACGATGACGAAGTCGGGTTTGCGACTGCGACCATCTGGGGAGATCAGTTGGGGTTCATGGTGGAAGAAGAACTGCTTGCGCGGTAGATCACGCAGCAGACGGAGGAGGAGCTTTTCGCCGTAGGTAGGCGCGGGCAGGACGGCCATCAGGTTTTGCTAGGACGAACGTTTGTGCCAGGTTAGTGCCGCCAGTATAGCGGTGGAAGGAAATATTTCCCAGTGACAGCGCATCAATAGAGCCGCGCGACCATCAGGCAGCGCAAAATGTGACATCTGCCTCACAACACATTCGCGCTCAGGCCAGCAGCGCATCCAGCGCCGGATAGGTCTTGCTCAGCACCATCAGGAACGCCCGCGCCACCGGGCTGAAATAGCCACTCCGATCCCAGGCAACCTTGAGCGTGCGCGTCAGACGTTTGTCGCGGACCGGCAGTGCCCGCAGCAACCCTGTCTCGACTTCGTGCTGCGTGACATATTCGGGCAGGATGGTCAGGCAGGTTCCCCCCATAACCGCTCGCTTGATTGCCTCTGGGCTGTCGAATTCCGCGCCGACGGCTGGCTCGATCCCATGCTGGCGCAGCACGTGATCCACCCAGATGCGCGACTGGCTGTTGAGCGGGCGCATGACGAAGGTCTGCCCGGCGAGCGCATCCAGCGTAACCGCTTCAGCGTTCCACCAGGGATGGCGGCTGCCCACGATGACCCGCTGCTCGATTTCGGCCAGTTCCAGCCAACCGAGCCGCTCGTCAGTGTGTCTGTCGAGTTCACCTTCCAGCAGACCCAGATCGAGCCGTCGCGCGAGAACCGCCTGGACAATCTCGGAGGTGACGCTGGTCTGGATCGCGGCTGTCAGTTTGGGATAGCGCCGCCGGAAGCTCTGCACCCATTCAGGAGCCAGATAGTTGGCAACACCGGGTGTCGCCCCCAGGCTGACCTTCCCTGCCGAAAGCTGCTCGACATCGGTCAGTGCGGTTTCTGCCCGCGCCACCAGCGCAAAGATGTCGTGGGCGTAGTGGTAGAGCGTCTTGCCCGCCGGGGTCAGCCGCACGCCGCGCCGTCCCCGCTCAAACAAAGTGCGTCCCAGGCTGGCTTCCAATTCCTTGATATGCTGGCTGACCGCCGACTGAGTGATGTGCAGCCGTTCGGCTGCCGCGCTGAAACTGCCCTCCTGAGCGACATTTAGGAATATCTGGAGCTTGTAGAGGTCGAACATGTCTTGAGCAGCCTGCCATTAGTCCACGCTAATGGCATAGCATAAGCGATTGGGGGATACTGTGCCAGCCCACATAGCAGTATAGTGAAAGAATACGTCTGCGTTTCTACCGGATGGTACAATGAATCTGTTCAAGTCACTGTTCAGTGGTACGGCCACCGACACCCTCACTGCCAGCCAAGCCAAAGTCCGCCTCGACGAAAAAACGCCGCTCTACATCCTGGATGTGCGCGAGCCAGAAGAATTCCGCGCTGGACATATCCCAGGAGCCAAACTGATTCCCATCGGCGAGTTAGGCCGCCGCATGGCTGAACTCCCCCCCGACCGCGAAATCCTGTGCGTCTGCCAGTCGGGATCGCGCAGCAGCATCGCTACCCGCCAGTTGAACAACGCCGGATACAAGGCCTTCAACTTACGGGCTGGCATGATCGGCTGGCAGATGGCCGGTTTCAAAGTCAAGCGGGGCGCATAAGTGCTTCTCGTCGATCTACTGCTGGGTTTTGGCATTGGCGTCCTGATCGGAATGCTCGGCGGCGGGGGTTCGATTCTGACTGTACCGGCCCTGGTCTATTTGGTCGGACAGACGCCCCAGGCCGCTGTTACCACTTCACTGGCTATCGTGGGTGCGAACAGCGTCATGGGGGCCTACTTTCACCGTTCACGCGGGACGCTCAATGGACGTGTGGCGCTGGTCTTCGGCGGCGCGGGGATGGTCGTGGCTTATTTAGCGGCCGGTCTCTCGCGGCAGCTTACACCGAGCCTGCTGATGGTCGCCTTCGCTGGCCTGCTGATTGTCATCGGGACCATGCTCATCACCCGGAAAATGGCCGAAGCGCCGTCGCAGGATGCCGATCTCGCCGTCTGGAAGGTCGTCGGCAGCGGCGCAGTTGTTGGTCTGCTGACCGGCATCCTGGGCGTGGGCGGCGGTTTCTTGATCGTCCCGGCGCTGGTGATGCTGGTCGGGCTGCCGATGCACAAAGCGGTCGGCACATCCCTGCTCATCATCGCCATGAACAGCCTGGCCGGGTTCCTCGGCCATCTGAGCGGCGCAGCACTGCCACTCGATATCATCAGCCTGTT
This sequence comes from uncultured Anaerolineaceae bacterium, assembly GCA_964556745.1. GTDB lineage: Bacteria > Chloroflexota > Anaerolineae > Aggregatilineales > Phototrophicaceae > CFX2. Next base: position 13,065 of record CAZKXW010000074.1, on the reverse strand, counting down.
CGTCATCGGTGGACTGGCGGGAACTTTTGCCGGGGTGCGCCTTGGCCAGATCATCGATGCCCATCTGCTCCGGCGCACATTTGCGGTGTTTATTATCGGACTGGCACTCGTGCTGTTGGCTGATCACCTGCCGAAGGCGCTGGGATGAAGATTGTTCCTGGAAGAGATTTTCTGGAAAAGACTTACTCAAAGTCACCCTGAGATCGTGCGGGTTGAAGAGACGGAGAGAGCTGTCATGAATGAAACAACTGCTGCGAAACTGGGACTGACCGTACAACTCAAAACCGATTATGCCACTGCCCTCGAACGGGTGACAGCCGCGCTTAAGGCTGAAGGCTTCGGCGTACTGACCGAAATCGATGTGAAGGAGACACTCAAGAAGAAGCTGGATGTGGACTTCCGTTCGTACAAGATTCTGGGCGCGTGCAACCCGCCGCTGGCGTACCGCGCCCTATCCATCGCGCCGGAAATCGGTCTGCTGCTCCCCTGTAACGTGACTGTCTCCCAGGTGAATGACGCGACCGTTCAGGTGGACATCATCGACCCGATGATGATGATGGGCGTCATCACCCACCCCGATCTGAAACCTGTTGCCGAAGAAGCCTATGCCAAGCTGAGCCGCGTGGCCGCCAGCCTGGAGGAGAAGGAATAACCCAACCATGCCGCTGTTTGAATACGACTGCCCCGGCTGCGGGCGACCGTTCGAGAAGCTCGTCCGCAGCGCATCCCAGGCCGATGAGGTCGTCTGTCCGGCCTGCGGAAATCCGCATGTCAAGCGCAAGCTGTCCACCTTCGCCGTGAAGGGCAGCAGCGCCGGATCACGTTCGGCCCCGGTTCCGATCTCCTCTGGCAGCCTCTGAGGGGCTGGCCGCAAGTGCTGACCGTGTGTCAGCCGTCATGAACTGAAGCAAGTCCGTGGGGCGGCGAGATCAGCCGCCCTTCTGTTTTCTAGCAATCCCCGCAAGTTCAACACATCGTCTTCATAATTCCTACACACTCCTGACCTATTCTGTGGGCAGATCAGTAAACCGCAATATGAAGGAGCAAGAACATGAGTGCCCGCAGATTGATCGCGATCGCCGCCCTGGTGTTGGTGGCGCTGGCCCTGACCGTGAGTGTGATCGGCGCGCAGGGGCCTGGAAACGGTAACGGCGCTGGTCAGGGTGGCTGCCCGGAATGGGCCAACTGCTCGACTGACCCCCAGAATGATCCGAATGGTCCGAACGGCCGCTTCGGTCCGGATGATCCGCAGGGTTTCGGCCCGCGCGGTGGGATGAACGGCGTCGGCGGCTTCGGTGACTTCTCCGACCTGCCCGCCGCGGCTGAGGTCCCGCTTCCAGACTCGGTTATCGAGGTCATGAAGGCTGGACTGATGGACGAGTACAACGCCTATGCCGCCTACGCGGCCATTATGGAACAGTTTGGCACAGTGCGTCCGTTCACCAACATTCAGCGCGCCGAAGCGCAGCACATCGCTGCCTGGGAGTACCTGTTTGAACGCTACGGCCTGGAACTGCCCGCCGCTCCCGAATCGGTGACACTGCCGGACTTCGCTTCGCAGGCGGAAGCCTGCCAGGCCGCGGCTGACTTGGAGAGCGCCAACCTGAACCTGTATGCCGAGATGGCCGCTGTCGTGGCTGACTACCCGGACATCCTTCAGGTGGTCACGGCGCTGGGCGACGCCTCCGAGTTCAGCCACCTGCCCGCGCTGGAACGCTGCGCCGGCATGTAAACCTCTTCTGAACATCTCCGCCTCTCTTGTGTGGGGACACCGCGCCAACTGGCGCGGTGTCCTTTCTGCTGCTGACGGGTTTCACAATTCACATGCTTTCGACACAGCGCCTTCACAATGTCTACATAACTTCGCTCTATGCTCAGCGCATCAACCTGAACGAGAGGCACAATCTCATGGCACAACGAAACGACATTTCCAAGCAGACACGGCGCAACTGGCTGGTGGATGCGGCTGTATTTACCGGAGCTGCTGCCGCGACCATCTCCAGTTTCTATTTTCTAGCGGTTCCTTCCGGGCGCGACGAACTCATCGTCCTGCTGGGACGCGAGGCCTGGGATGACCTGCACACCTACGGCGGCCTACTGATGACGGCGGCCGCGGTGATCCACTTCGCGCTGCACTGGACTTGGGTCAAGACGATGGCCAAGCGCGTCTACAACCTGGCTCGCACCGGAAGCGGACGCTTCACCAGCGGCGCACGCACTAACATCCTGATCGACGCGGTGATCGCAGTCAGTTTCCTGTTGGCGGCGCTCTCCGGCCTGTACTTTTACTTCGCACCGGAAGGTGGCTACCAGGGCGGCCGCAACCTTTCCTGGGACCCGAACTTCCTGTTCGCCCGCCCCATCTGGGATTTGATCCACACCTGGTCGGGTGTCGTCATGATTGCTGCTGCCGTGCTGCACTTCGCCATCCACTGGGGCTGGATCAAGAAAGTGACGGTCCGTATCCTGGCCGCGCTGCTGCCCAACCGCCGTGCCGCCGCCGTCGAGACCACTGCCTGAATTCATCGACCGATCTGTACAGTACACTCTAGGAAACACACCTCATGTGGAAGAAAGCGATCCTCTACAGCGCGTTTGGTCTGTTCGTTGGTCTGATGGTCATCGGAGCGTACAACCGCAGCCTGATCCAGTTCGACCGGCTTAATCCCGGCGCCGAATCCGCCGAAGCGCATGAAAGTCACGACGAGACTGAAACCGCCGCAGTCGTCGATCCCATTGCAGGATGGCGGACGGTCTTCGGCACGGCGACCCTGGTGAACGCCGATGGTCTGGCGATCCTGGCTGAAGATGGCGAAGTCTGGGTAGAAGGGCAGCCCTGGTCATATGCCAGCAGCAGCGGCTTTAGCGCCACCCCAGGTGACAGCTTGCAGCTGGAAGGCTATGATGAAGGTGGAGAGTTCAAAGTCGGACGGCTCACCAACCTGTCCACTGGTCAGATAGTCGTCCTGCGCGACGCTGCCGGGGTTCCGGCCTGGCGCGGCGGTGGGCGCGGTCAGTCTGGCTCCTGAAGCGCCATCAAGGGCTTGCTTTTATGACTCGCAAAATCCTGATCGCTGACGATGAGCAGCACATCCTGGAAACCATAGCCGCCTACCTCCGGCAGGAGGGCTACCAGGTGGTAACGGCCCGGAACGGCAGTGAAGCGGTCTATACCTTCCGCCACGAGCAGCCTGATCTGGTGATCCTGGATGTGATGATGCCGGAGATGGATGGGTGGCAGGTGGCACGCCTGATCCGCAAGGATAGCAGCGTGCCGCTGCTCTTCCTGACTGCCCGCATCGACGACGCCGACCAGATCACTGGGTTGGAACTCGGCGCCGATGAATACATCGCCAAACCCTTCAGCCCGCGCGTGGTGGTCGCCAAAGTGCGGGCGCTGCTGCGCCGGGCCTATGGTGAACTGGCTCAGGAGCCGCAGATCTGGCGCGTCGGCGATCTGGAACTCAACGCCGAATCCCGCCGGGTGATGGTAGGCGGCCAGCCCATCGACCTCACGCCGAGCGAATTCGGCATCCTCCAAACCTTGCTTGCCCGCCCCGGTCGGGTCTTCACCCGGATGGAGCTGCTCGACGCCGTGCAGGGCGAAGCCTATGCTGGCTACGAGCGCACCATCGACGTGCATGTCAAGAACCTGCGCCTGAAGATCGAACCCGATCCGCGAACGCCGCGCTACATCGAAACAGTTTACGGCGTGGGCTACCGCTTGAGGCCAGCCGATGAGTAAGCTGTGGGTACGCCTGTCGCTGGCGCTGCTGGTCATGGCCTGGGTCGGGGTGGGCGTGATGGCGCTGGTCATCACCCGCTCGACCGAATCCAGCTTCCGGGAGTATCTGGAACGCAGCACGACCAGCGAGGCCAGCGCCGATCAGATTATACGGCTTCAGGGCTATTACGCCGAGAACCAGACCTGGGACGGAGTCGATGCGCTGCTCGATCATCGCGGCCAGGGCACAGGCCAGGGTCAGGGCGGAGCACGCGGCGGTCCTATCCTGGTCGCGGATATACAGGAACAGGTCGTTGCTTCAACCAGCGCCGAACGAGTCGGGACACTCCTGACGGACGATGAACGCACCCGCGCCGCTGCCCTGGTCGTGGACGGCCAGACGGTCGGTTGGCTGGTGCGGCTGTCCCCAGGACAGGCCGCGTTGGGCGCGTCCGAGACCATCTTCCTGGAGGAGACCAACCGGGCGCTGGTCATCACCGTGTTGGTCGCCAGCGTCCTGGCACTGGCGATTGGGTCTGCTCTTGCTTGGGTGATCGCCGCCCCGATACGACGGCTGACCCAGGCGGTGCATGGCCTCTCGGCTGGACAGCGGGGACAGGCGGTTGCCGTAGACGGCACGGAAGAAACCCGTTCGCTCGCGCGGGCCTTCAACCAGTTCTCGCGCCAACTGGCCGAGGGCGAGGCGCTCCGCAAACGCATGGCGGCGGACATTGCTCACGAACTCCGCACCCCGGTCAGCGTGCTGCGCGGCCATCTGGAAGGGATGCGCGATGGCGTCTTCCCGCTTGACCAAAACCATCTGGCCGTGGCCTATGACCAGACCCGCCACTTAGGTCGCCTGGTTGAAGACCTGCGCCTGCTCACCCTGGCGGAGGCCGGCCACCTCCCGCTCGAACGTCAGATGACTGATCCACAGGCACTCGTCCGGGAACTCGTAGAGGGATTCCAGCCGCTGGCGCTCGACGCCGAGATCGATCTGCGCTGTAACTGCGCCGAAGACACACCGAATGTTCTGGCCGATGCCGGGCGGCTGCGGCAGGTCCTGGGCAATTTGCTGACCAATGCCCTGCGCCATACCCCAACCGGCGGGCAAATCCGGGTGACGCTGAGCCGCGCGCAGGATCACGCCCGTTTCGAGGTCTACAATTCTGGCAGCCAGCTGACGGATGAAGAAGCCCGCCTGATCTTCCAACCGTTCTGGCGTTCATCCATGTCCCGCGAGCACGACAGCGGCGGCAGCGGTCTGGGCCTGGCAATTGCCCAGCAGTTGGTCGCGCTACACGGCGGCAGGCTGGGTGTTCTCCCACAGACGGGTGGGGTCATTTTCTGGTTTGAGATTCCCGGCGCGGCCTCTGGCAGTTTCCCCAATCCTATTTCCTGATTGGGAAATTATTCATAAGTCTTAACTACCCTCTTTATTGCCCTCGGGATACACTGAACATGATAGGTTTTGCCTCCGCAACTGTACTGCCATCGCGCTATCATGCACGGGATGACTAGTGTGACCGTTCGGACTTCTCTGCTTCGCCGCTTCCCAGCACGGATTAATCTCCGCTTTGCAGGACGTTCTCCAAATATTACGTCTAAGGTGAAGTCAGATAGCGCCGCTGTGGCCTCTCAGGCTGTACTACCCCGCGTGCGCTTTCCCGTTCACCTGAAGATTACACTCCCATATTTGTTTCTGGCGTTCACGCTGGCGCTCGTCAGTGCCCTAATCGTCTCTCAGTTGATGCTGGAATCGCTGGAAGGCCGCTTCGAAAATCAGTTGATTGAGGCCGGCAAATTGACCTCCGATCACATGGTGTTCGAGGAGCGCAGCCGCCTGGAAACACTCCGTTTGCTGGCAAACACCGACGGCATAGTCAGAGCCATCCAGATCGCAGATGCCGACCGACTGCGCCGCCTGGTGCTGCCTGTAGCCGTCAATGCGAGCGAAGAAGCTATCGACATCGTGTCGATGGCGGGCATCAGTCTGCTGTCGATTCGTCGCGTCAGCCTGAGCGACTACCAGTTCACCAGCGGTGAGGATCTGACGGAGATCTCGCTGATTCAGAAAGTACGCCAGGGCACGCTTGATTCCTATGGCGACAAATATGCCGGCCTCGTCGAACGCGCATCGGGACTCTATTTCGCCATCGCCGGGCCAGTTTTCGATGTCGAGGGCATCCAGGTCGGAGTCATCTTGGTCGGACGCTCCCTCGAATCGCTGGCCAGCGAACTCCGCCAGCAAACAATGGCCCAGATCAGCCTGTATAGCGCTGGCGGACGCCCGCTGGCTTCGACCCTGGTCGAATTCGGCAGCCAACAAATCATCGGGCCAACCATGCGGGTACGTTCGGATTATGTCTATAGTGGTGGGAGTCCCACCCGACAGATGGTCTTTGGGAGCATTCCCTATCGCGAGATCATTGATGTCTGGCGATCCCGCGGCACGACCTCCCTGGGCTACATCGGCACCGCGATCCCGGAAACCTTCCTCGTCAACCCCAGCGACCACATCAAAGCGGCCATCATCATTGTGCTGACGGCAGGTTTGTTCTTGGTCGTCTCGATCGGCCTGTATCTCTCCAGGCGGATCACCGAGCCGCTGCTCCAGGTGGTGAAGGCCTCGTCCCGCGCTGCCAACGGCGATCTGAGCGCCACCGTCAGCCCGCGTGGCAGCGATGAAATCACTGTGCTGGGGCATGCCTTCAACCAGATGATGATTGGCCTGCGCGAATCCACCGAGCAGCGTATCCGTGAAGTCGAGCTGGTCAACGCGCTAGAACAAGAACGCGAACTGCGCCAGATGAAATCGCGCTTCGTCTCGGTCGTTTCACACGAGTTCCGCACTCCGCTGGCGACCATCCTCTCATCCAGCGAATATATCCAGGCCTATGGCCACATCATCCCGGCAGAAAAGCGCGAAAAACACTTCCAGCGCATCCAGAGCGCCGTCAAGAACATGACCGGCCTGCTCGAAGAAGTCTTGATCATTGGCCGCAGCGAATCGGGCCGGCTGGAGTTTTCTCCGTCTGAAGTGGACATGCTCCAATTCTGCCGCGAACTGGCCGAAGAGATTGAATCCAATACCAAAGGCACACACCGCATCCGACTGCGGACGCGCGGCGAACGCACCCGGTATTGGGTAGATACCAAGCTGATGCGTCTGGCCGTGAGCAATCTGCTCTTCAACGCCGTCAAGTATTCCCCCCAGGGCGGCCAGGTGACACTGGTCTTCATCGGCGATCCCGACCAGTTCACCATTATCGTCGAAGATACCGGCATTGGCATTCCAGAATCGGATCAAGCCCGTCTGTTCGAGACCTTCTACCGAGCATCCAACACCAAAGGTATCCCCGGGACCGGGTTAGGCCTGTATATCACCCGCATGGCTGTCGATCTGCACGATGGGACAGTTCACGTCCAAAGTCAGGTCGGGGTTGGCAGCACCTTCACACTGACCATCCCATTGAAGGAGCCTATGCCAGAATAAGGGAATACACATAATGACACAGGTCTACATTTTTGAAGACGAACCTGAAATCCTCGATAACATTGTCGATATCCTCACCGCCGCTGGCTTCGACGCCGATGGAACAGTCAGCAGCTTGGATGGTCTGCTGCACGTCCAGCAGAAACAGCCGGCAGTGATCGTCTGCGACATCGGCATGCCCATAATGGATGGTTACACCGTGCTGCGGAACATTCGTCAGGACGCGCGGACGGCCGCCGTGCCCTTCATCTTCCTCACCGGGCAGGCCGAGCGTGAACGCCAGCGCCAGGGCATGGAATTGGGCGCAGACGATTACATCACCAAACCGTTCACCCAGGCCGAACTGCTCAAAGCGATCCATGCGCAGCTTCACAAGCACAGCCTCATCGAACAGAAGTATGAAGCCACGCTCCAGGCGCTGCGCGGGAACATTACCTACGCCCTGCCCCATGAACTCCGCACGCCGCTCACCCAGATCCAGGGCTTCGCCGATCTGATGCTGCTCTCCGAAGGACAGATGCAGCCTGCCGAGGTGTTGGAAGCCGCCGAAGCCATTCGCAAAGGCTGTATGCGCCTGAACAACCTGATCGAGAATTACCTGGTCTATGCCCAGTTGGATTTGATCGAGAGCGATCCTTGCTGCGCCCATGCCCCCACTACAGGTCGCTGCTCAGTCGCTGCTGTTGCCCGCGTGGGCGCTGAATATCAGGCCAGCCGCCACTGCCGCCAGTCCGACCTGCTTCTGGACATCCAAGAGGCTATCCTTCGTTTGAGCGAACAGGACTTTGGCAAGATCATCGACGAACTCGTCGATAACGCCTTCAAATTCTCTGATGACGGAACTCCGGTTACGCTGTGTGGGCGCCCAGCCGATGACTCCTACCGGATGGAGATCATGGATCGCGGTTGGGGCATGACCAGAAATCAGATTGCCTCCGTCGGTGCCTATATGCAGTTCGACCGCAAGCTGCATGAACAGCAGGGGATGGGGCTGGGGCTGACGATTGCCAAACGCCTGATCGAGTTCCACCAGGGCAGACTGACCATCACCAGCGAAGCAGGCAAAGGAACCACCATCACCTTTGTTCTGCCGCTTGAGCAGGCATCATGACTGGACAGGAATAGAGATGCCGTAGAACACAAAGGACACGAATGAAGACCGTTCTGGTTGTCGATGACGACACGCTCACGCAGACGCTTTTCCGGCGTATGCTCGAACCGCTGAACATCGAGGTGGTTGGTGCTTCGTCGTCTGACGAAGGCATTCGCTTGGCGCGGGAAGTGCATCCGGCCTTAATCCTGATGGACATCTATCTCCCCGGCCAGGTCGGCAACGGCCTGCTGGCGACTCGTATCATCCGTGCTGAAGACGGTCTGGAAGACATCCCTATTATCCTGATTACAGCTGGGGTTGTCCCCTATGAAGAGGTGAACGCACTGCCGGGTATTCCCTGCATCCGTAAACCATTTGAACTCAAGGCGTTGATGGAGACGGTCAAGACCGTCTTGGACTGAGCCACATGCGCTGAGAATGGCGAGCAAAGTGATGTGAAGTACCCGGATCGTCCACCACGGAGCGGCAGATGCCGCGCGCTGGCGTCCATCCTGCCGGTCATCATCGTTATCTGCGGCCTATGCCTTTATGGGGTCGTGCCGGCATTGCTGATCCGTCCGCGAACTGATGTCATCCCGGTGAGTCTGCGCTCGGTCCTCAGCGCCGACTACAGCGCTGACCGGCGCAACCTCAGCTTTTCTGCTGTCGGTCTGGGATTAGTGCAGGAGTACTGGCTGGATAGCGACCTCTCGCCGACGGAAGTTGCCCAGAGAGTTTCGACGCTGACCGTCCTGCTGCAAACCCCTGTTCCCACTGTCACACCCTTAAGGGGACAATCCGGCTCGCAGCCCACATCCATACCACCAAGTCCCACAGTGGTAAACAGAGAGGTTGTATCCCCGACGCCAGGTCTTACTTCAACCGTCAATCCGTCAGCGACACCGGTGCCGAGCCGAACGCCAACCGCCACCGCTTCCCAAACATCTTCACCCAGCCCCACGGGTACTGCTTCACCCACCTTGCCGCCTACCGCCTCGGTGACGCTGTTCTCATCTCCATCCAGCACCCCCACCCCGACTCTGCTGCCCAGCCTGTCTCCTACGACGGTCACCCCGCGGTTGCGGACACTGCCCTCGCATCCGACGTCTACCCCCAGCTTCACCCCGCCGCCGGCGACGAGTACGCCGCTGCCCACAGCTACCCCACTGCCGCCGACCGACCCGCCTCCGCCGCCCGCTGCATCTGTGCCGCCAACGCCTGAACTGCCTGCTGCGGCGCCACCTGTTGGCGAACTGAGCGTAACCCCACTCTGTTCTGATCACCCGGACGTTGAACGGCGCTGGAGCATCACCCATACAGGTGCCAGAGAAGTATACTTCACCTGGGAACTGCTTGGTCAAGGGAGCAGCGGAACGGGATCAATTGGAGCCGGTGCATCAGTGATCTTGTCCACCGGGGCTAAACCGGGAGCCACAGTCATTCGGGTGAGCGCGCCGGGTTACCAGCAGGTCACGGCGGTGAATCACGGCGAGGTTTGCAGCCCCAATTCCCCGCTTCCGCCATCTCCACCGTCGGAGACACCAACCGAAGTACCGACTGCGACTCTCGACCCCTCGCCCACCGCCTCGCTCACCCAGACGCCGGAGCCTTCCGCAACCGAAGTACCGACTGCGACTCTCGACCCCTCGCCCACCCAGACGCCGGAGCCTTCCGCGACACCTGAGTAGCGTTCAGCAGCGGTCTATTGACTGCCGTAAGGCCGCAGACTCCGCGCTACCAATCCGATTCCACCGAAGACCAGCCCCAGCATCAGCAGGGTGCTCAGAAAGCTGGTGGCCTGGAAGTAGATCGTCAGGTTGGTGACAACGTTGATGAAGATGCTGCCCAACCCGATCACCACCAGAATCCAGCCCAGCCACGACCGTCCGCTGAAGAACAACACTCCGATCCCAACCAGCAAGATCAGCAGGGCAATGCCGGAACCATTTCGTCCCCACAACACCCACATTGTGCTGGTGACGACCAGATTGTTGAAGAACATATATACGCCCACGACAATCATCGCCAGTCCGATGAAGAATTGTGCCAGTCCGCCTGGAGTACCTCCCGCGCCGCGCGGCCGTCCAAATCCCATGCGTCGCCCTCTCTTCGTGATCTGTAGTGTCCGTCCATTCTATCCCGGAATCCTGTTCCCGGCGCGAATGCCTTCCCTGGTCATCTGACCAGTCCGCGACTCCTCCCATGCCCGATGTATCCTCGCCACATCCGCACTAGAATCAGATCATTAGGAATTCCAGTGCGCAAGGTAGTGCCATGCCTATCCTCATCCGAATCGTCCTCATCATTGTCTCTGCAATCGTCCTGATGCTGACAGGTGGCTGGCTCGGCTTGCAGGTCAAAGCCTCCAGCTTCCCAGTGGTGGAACCCGGGGCAGCTCCGCGTCTGATCCCAATCCCGACCGGCTTACCTGCCCCTGTCGAACGCTTCGCCCGCGCCGTATATGGCGAAACCCTGCCAGAGGTTCAGTCGGCGATGGTGCTGGGACGCGCCCAACTCGCTCCAACTGGGATACCGATGCCCGCCCGCTTCCGCTTCTACTACGATGCGGCCCGCAGCAGCCACTACCACGATATCCAGGTGGCCTGGTTCAACCTGACCTTCATGCGGATTCATGAGCGTAATCTGGAAGGCCATGCCAAGCTCGACCTGTCGATCATCGGCCAGGTGGATGACGCTCCCAAGACCAACCGCGCCGGCATTCAGGGCTATTGGGCCGAAGTGTTGGCCTGGATTCCGACCATTACACTGACCGACCCGCGCGTCCGTTGGGAGGTCGTGGACGATACCAGCGCTCGCCTGGTTCTGCCCGGCCTGGATGATGTGGAAGCTTTCACCGTGCGCTTCGACCCTGTTACCGGGCTGATGACCGAGGTCGAGACACTGCGCTACCAGAGCGAAGAAAAGCCCGATCGTTGGCGCTGGTTCAACCGCATCCTCACCTGGGACACCGTGAACGGCCAGCGTGTCCCCGTCCGCTCGCAGACTCAATGGCGCGAAGATGCGCCCTGGGCTACCTGGGAAGTCGAGCAGGTGGTCCTGAATGTCGATGTCTCCGCCCGGTTCGCCCAATTCGGCGGGGATGTGCCGTAGTGCAGCGGAGCATGTGTTAGCCTGGCTCTCGGCTGAATCTGGCTCTATTCAGGGTGAAGTGCCACGAGCGCATCCGCAATACGGTAGATCTCGGCTGCCAAACGTGCCGCATTGTTGACGCGCTCTGCCCACACCTGGGCGGATGTATTGCCTAGCGCAACCTGCATTGCCTGAAACTGTGCCGCGAATACGGGTTTTTCCGCATCGGGCGCATCATGCCGAAGCGAGAGATAGGCTGTGTCGAGGCATGAAATCCAATACACGGCTTCCCGATGATTGCCTTCGTCGATCATCTCCATCGCTCCGTCAACATAATAGGGTCGTATATGGGCACGAAGGGCGAAGCCATACGGAATTGATGTTTGGTAGACTTCAACGGCCCGGTCATAGGCGATCATGGTCTGGTCAAGCGTCGCCAAAACATCCGCGCGGCTCATATGTACCGATCCCATAACGGTGAGCGCCACCTCGTTCAGGTCAGGTCGCCCTTGCGCTTCGAGTAACTCGCGCAACAGGGCAAGTGTGCGGCGGGTGGTTGGACGCTTAAGTTGCGCCACAGCAAGCAATCCGCTGATGGCGTTCAGGAATTCTCTGGCCGAATTCAAGCGATCTTCCGCAGTAGCAGCCTGACGCATGGCGCCCAACGATTTCTCCGCCGATACCTTTTCTGCCGCGCAGCGTGCCTGTATCCAGCGGTTGTGGCGGTAGCCTGCTGCGACCGCCTGATGTACTGGTGTGAGTATCCCAGTTGGGTCGGCCAGAATCTGGGTCGTAGCCACATTCGGCCCAGCGCTTGGATCTGCGAGGATGGCTTCAGCATTCCGGTGGTCATCGAGGTTCTTCCAGATGACCTCCAGGATAAGACCCCGGTAGAAGACCTCCTGTTCGTCATCTGGCGCGCCATGGGTCAACACCACGACAACATCAACATCGCGATATAGACGAAACGGCGCATCTTCCGACAGCGCCGTGATCCCACCCCAGAGATAAGCGCCAGCAAAATCTGGCAGAAAGCGTGCCTGGAGATCGACCCATTCTCGAACCCTGTCTACAATTTCTTTAACAGGCAGAACTGCACGATGTCCCGCCAGATTTGCCTGTTGGACTTCCTGTTCTGACATTGAGACTTCTCCAGTGATTGTCATCCCAGGCGCGAGTATGGAAGTGTATCGCGACTGGTGGAACTGCGCCTGCCGCCTTTGTTGTGGGGCCATGAGCTAATCATACACTCAGCGACATCATTTGGTTGACACACGCTGAGTTATCTGTGTTGTTCCAACCACCATATTCCCCTTTTCCGCCTGTCCAGATCTTCGCCAATAGCGGTACAATCCTCGCCTATGTGTGGCATCTTCGGGCAGTTTGATCGGCGTGGGGGCCGCGTCGATGCAGCCGTCGCCGAACGCATGGCCCTCAGTCTGGCGCATCGCGGGCCGGATGGCTTTGGTATTCAGGCTGCCGGCCCATTGGTGTTCGGAGCCGGACGGCTGGCGATCATCGACCTGAGCGCTCCCGCCGGGCCAATCTTCAACGAAGACCGCCGCATTGGTGTTGCCTTCAACGGCGAAATCTACAACTTCCGCGCCCTCCGCGCCCAACTCGAAGCCCTCGGCCATCACTTCGCCACTCACACAGACACCG
>CAZKXW010000073.1:0-26490 GCA_964556745.1 uncultured Anaerolineaceae bacterium | reverse complement strand
TGGAAAGATAATACTGGCGGCTGAGATTCATATCATCCGCTTTCCATCCTGTCTCATCCACCAGGGGATTCCCCTGCTCATCGCGCACGATGTACATGAGGAAAATCCAATAGTCAATCCCGTTGGCGGCGGCGTAGGAGATTTCCTGATCCATCACCGCCTGTGAGTCAGATGCCATTTGCACCTGTCCATCGGGCAGTACGCTGGCGTAAAACGGCAGGCGGTAACGCCATGCTTCGGGGAAGAGATTTTTGACATAGTGCGAACCGCCGAACCAGCCATCCCAGCGGATCGCACCGAGGAGGATGCCGTCGTCGGAGAGTGGGGGTATTGCGGTCGCCTGCGCCTCAGTCGGCACCGGGGCGGCGTAGACAGCGAGGAGGAAGAAGGTGAGCAGTAGATAGAGTACACGGTTCATGGGAGACATCCTTTTTCAACAAGCGTGATCAGCACGACAGAATAGGGTCTCATCTGCACGGTGACTTCCGTAATGTTACCACTGTTAATTGTGCTAGGACTTACGCAAGTGAGCCAAAAGAAGGCTCAAGTGATAAACTAGAAGCATGAGCAAAGTCACGCGATTAGATTACTGTCAATTTCTGTTGGCAAGCCAAACCAACTACACGCTGACCTATTTTGCCGACCACCGTCCCGGTTTTAGCCATGATGCCGTCAAACGCTACTTGGAGCAGGAGAAGCTCACGGCAAGGATGGTATGGGAGCAAGTGCGCGGTCAAGTGGTCAGCAGTGAGCAGGGCTATTTGGCGTTCGATGATACGGTGCTGGATCACAACACGTCGTTTCAGATCGAATTGGTTGCTGATACCTCGCAGCTGCTTCGTCTCTTGTCTGTGCTGGATCACAACACGTCGTTTCAGATCGAATTGGTGCGACGCCAGTATAGCGGCAACGCCCACGCTGTCATCAAAGGCATTGGGGTCGTGACGTGCGTATATATCAACCCCGCCAGCGACCAGTTTTGGATCATCAACTATCGCATCTATGATCCTGATCGGGATGGGAAGACTAAACTTGACCATGTGCGCGAGATGCTGGACAACGCACTGACGGACAAGCACCTGCCCTTTCGCGGCGTGCTGATGGACAGTTGGTATGCTGAACGCAAGCTGATGTTGCACATCGAACGGTTGAAGAAAGTCTACTACTGTCCGCTGAAGGACAATCGGCAAGTGGACGAGACGGGCGGCGAAGGCGGCTATCAGCGTGTGGATCGCTTGACTTGGACAGACGTTGAACAAACCCAGGGCAAAGTCGTCCACCTCAAGACCTTCCCTAAAGGGCATCAAGTGAAACTGTTCCGGTTGGTGCTTTCCTCCAAGCGCACGGACTATGTTGCCACCAACGACATGTCTCAGGATTCCACTCACGACACGCAACAGGTGTGTGCCTTGCGCTGGAAGATTGAGCAGTTTCACCGTGAAACCAAGCAATGCCCGGGCATTGAAGGTTGCCAGTGTCGCCTCTCCCGTATCCAGCGTAACCATATCGCTTGTGCCATCTTGGTTTGGGTACGCTTGAAGCAAATTGCTCACGAAACGGTTTCTACCATTTATGCTCTTAAGCAAGGCTTGCTTGACGAGTATATGCGTTCTCAATTGCGTTCACCTGCTATCCAAATGCAGTTTGCGTAAGTCCTATTATCATGCTTATCGTTTGGCATCCGGGGTCACGTTCGCGGGGGAAATGGCGCAAAAATCGCCGAATTGCAACTGCGACAACTGCAACATGTTCAACTTTTGCAGCATTTCGCAGTAGAGAACTGCCCACCTCACAGGGCACGGTCACCAACAGGCGCATCCAACCCTGACAGCACTGCCGCCATTGACGCCTTTTGCGACAGCTCACCGCCTTCTTTGTATGAACAAAGCTAATAGCTATGAGCGGCTTGCTGCCCCGCACAACCGGTATACTTCCTCCAGATCCGTCTCCGGCCATGAGTCATCGATCAGCCCGTTGGTAATATCCACGTTGATGAACAAACCCCGCGTCGTTCGGCTGGCCGCCCGCACCCGCTGCACATAATCCGCCATCCCCGCGAACTTCACGTCGCGGTGCAGCCCCACTCGGCAGGCCAGCACGATCTTCCCCCCAAAATGTTCCAGCACCGGTTCGAACGGCGCTTCGCTCGCCCCGAACTCGTGCCCGCGTAGGTTGTGGATTTTGGCCAGGCTGGGGAACTGGTGCGTCCATGCCCCGCACGAGTGCAGGTACACCCCCCCGAACGCCTCCGAAAGGTCGTTCAGGTACGGCACATGGAACTCGTCATGCATCCCCGCCGAGATCATCACGCACTCGTCATTGGAGATCGATACCCCCCAACCGTCCGGCATCCACGGCTGGAACATGCTGGGGATGAACTCGCAGCCCAGGCTCAGCGTCAGTTCTCGCTGCGCCTGAACGAAAGCAATAGTCAGGTCGGTCACTTTCCGCAGCAGGTGATGCACCGCCTGCGGGTGCGTGTACATCGCCATCAGCAAGTCGTTGTGGCCCATAATCAGCGCCGCGCTGTCCAACGGCCCCTGAATATCGCTCATGCGGATCGGATAGCGCCCGCCCGTCTGCTCGATGAAATAGCGGGTATAGTCCAGCATCCGCCCCAACTGGCCGTCTCGCACAGAGGGCATCGGCAGATCGAATACCGCTTCCGGTTCGCTCAGCGCCGGGCGCACTGCCGGCAGGTCGTTCTCCCACCAGATCACCTCGCAGCCGAACGCCGAGGGAATGCCCACCAACCCCAGCGTCGGGCACAGCGACGGCACGAAATCCCCCCGCAGCCTCATCTGAGCCTCGATCTCGTCGAGCTGCGCCCGCAGGAACTTGGCCGGGTCAAGGATGCGGTCGCGCACGCTGTCCGGCCCTTCGGTCGAAAACAGCGCGCTGGGGACTGGCCGTCCGTTCTTCACCCTCGGCCCCACATAGCCGATCATGAAGCCCGGACGCTGCGTGTTCTCCAGCGCCCACACCTGCCGCAGGAAATCTTTACTCCGCTCCACCTGGCTGTCCATCAGCGAATCCGTATCCTCTCTGGTCTGCTTCCTGTTTTCTTCCCCTCTGTGTCCCTGTGGTTCAATTCTTCACGTATTTCCCCAATCCCTAACCCCGGCCATACATCTCCGCCGCTTCCATCATGGCGTTAATGTTCTCCAGCGGCGACCCCGGCGGGATATTGTTGCCGTCCTGGATGATGAGGCCGCGGAACGGCCCCAGCTTCTCGATGATCCGGCGGACGGCCTCGCGTACCTGCTCCGGCGTCCCCGTGTGGATCAGCATCGGGCTGACGTTGCCCACCAGCACCACCCGCCCCCCCATCACCTCGGCAATACGATCCAGGTTAACCTGCCAGCCGAAGCCTTGCAGTTCATTGATCTTCAAGTCGTTGGCAAAGATGTCCAGCAGGTGGTCGCTCCGCCCGCACATGTGCAGGCTCAGGTAGCCGTCAAAGTGGAAGCGCAACCGCTTCTCCTCCGGCAGCACTATGTCCCGGTAGGTCTGCGCCGAAAGCGATACCGCCAGGTCATCCGTCCAGGCGAAGTCCTTCGGCGTGGGCAGCTTCTCCTCTTCCCAGCAGAAATCCAGCCACTCAATCAGCTTGTCGGTGACGATCCGCAGCACTTCGCGCACGAAGTCTGGCCGTTCGTAGACATCGGTGAACAGCTCGATCTGCCCCATCAGGTCGCCGGCCACGCCGAACGGCCCGTCTGAAGTATGCGTCAGCGCCGGGTTCGCGCCGGGGTAGAAGATCGGCCCCCCTTGGAAGCGCACCGGGTACTTCTCCGCCACGTTCATCATCGCCCGGCGGTACTCGATCTGCCGGGCATTGATGCCGCTGTGGATGAAATCGATGGCTTCCAGCCGTTTGAGGTCGTCCTCGGTCTTCACCCAACCCGGCCCCACCCAGGGGATGTCATCCTCCTGGAAGACCACCTCGCAGCCCAGACTGCCGGACTCGAAGGTGTTCTGGAAATCCGTCCAGCCTCCCACCCACGCCCCGGTGATCGAATACGCATCGGTGCGGATGTTTTCCATCAGCCACTTCTGAGCCAGGATTTGCGTCCGCAGCATTGTCTCCGGGTCGCTGTAGTAGTCGTGCAGGCGCACCCCCACCTGCGGGACGAGAAAGCGGTGGGCGATAGCCGGGATGACCGGGACGCGATCTGGCGTCTCAAAACGTTTGGCGCGGGTGACGCGCTCCCGTCGCGCCTCGATCTCTTCCAGCGGAACGGCGATCTCGATGACTTCCGCTTTAGCCATAAGTACACCGCCGGGCTTCGTCGGCGAAGGCCTCCAGCAGCGGCAGGTCCGCCTCGAAAAAGTGATCCGACGGGCTGAGGATATAGCCGCCGTTCGGTCCCGCCGCTTCGAAGCAGCGCCGCACCTCGGCACGGGTTTCTTCCGGCGTGCAGCCCACCAAGAAGTGGAACTGGTCGAACCCCCCAATCATGCAGGTACGGCTGCCGATGCGCTGCTTGGCTTCCGCCAGTCGTACATCCCCGCCCATATCCGCTGGCGTGAAGGTCTCCATCGCGTCCGGCTTCATATCGGCGATGCGCTCCAGGATCGGCATCATCCCGCCGCAGGTATGGTAAACGATGCGCTGCCCAACCTGGTGAGCCAGCTCGATCAGCTCGCTGTCATACGGAGCCACAAACTGGTCGAACAGCTTGGGCGAAATCACCGTTGAGGAAGCCGCCCCGCCGCCCAGTTCCAGCAGGTCGTAGCGTGCCCCGGCCAGCGACGCAATGAAGGTCTTCTTACGCGCCTGGAGAATGCGAATCAGTTCATGCACCCATTCCGAATCATCGTAGGTTTCCAGGATCAGCCGCTCGGTTCCCACCAGTTCGACGGCATCCTGCCAGCAGCCCGGCTGCCCATAGATATCGAAGTAGCAGATGTGCCCGCGCACCAGCCCGCGCTCGCCGAACGCCTCGGCGGTGCGGTTGACTGCTTCGACATCGATCTTAGGGTGGGTGACATACTTGGCGATCAGGTCGATATCCCGCTTTTCCTTGACCAGCGGTTCAACCACCCAATCAGTGTACTCATTGCCTTGCAGCACCATCGAAAGCGTCCCGCCGGGGGTGACGAAGCGGTAGCGCGTGGTGCGGTACTCTGGGTCGGGCAGTGTCTCCGCCTCGATGCGCCAATCGTCAGAAACAACCCGGTGGGTGTGGTCGAGCGGGTGCGTCGAGGTCTGGTTGGGATCGAAATATTCCCCTTTAGCTGTGTCTGGTTTGTAGGGAACCGTCCAGACATAAGCATCCAGCCCGAAGCGGTCGAAGAACTCAGAATATGGGATGCTGTCGAGGTATTTGTCCAGGAACGAGAGCATGACATGGTGCGTCGTGACGGGCAGGCGGTCCGGCACGCCGCCGCGCAGGGCGGTGAGCATCCGCTGCCGTGAGGTCATAGGTGTCATCACTTGACTAGACCTTTGTGTATTCCCCTATGCCTGATTATATATACAATCAATGGGATCGCCAACAAATCATCACTCAATTGTACGGACGAAACCTCTATGACCATCCGAACTTCACTTGGCATCGGTATCATCGGCCTCCAGGAAGGTCGCACCTTGCTGAAGGCGCTCAACCAACCTATTCCGCCCCCGGTCGGCCAGCCAGAAACGCGCACCTACCGAGCATCCCATGCCCGCGCCGTGGCCGCCTGCGATCTGAACGCCCAGCGCATCAGCGAAGCGCGTGCCGAAGACCCCGCTCTCTTCTACACCAGCGACTACAGCGCCATGCTGCGCCGCGATGATGTGGACATCGTGGCGATCTATACGCCGGATGCCCTCCATGCCGATCACATCCTCCAGGCGTTCCAGGCCGGCAAGCATGTCATCTGCACCAAGCCGCTGGTGAACACGCTGGCCGACGCCCAGCGGCTCTGGGCGGCTTCCCGCCGGACGGATCGCAAGCTGCTCGTCGGCCAGAGCGTGCGCTTCTTCGAGTCCTTCCGCCGCCAGCGGGCGGCTTATGAAGCTGGCGAATTAGGCGCGCTGGAACTGGCCGACGCCCACTACATCCACCGCATGGACTGGTACTACCGCAAGAGTCCCTGGGCCGCGGACGCTACCGATTGGGTTTTCCTGGGCATGAGCCATCCCATCGATGTGCTGTGCTGGTATTTGGGGCCAATTGCCGAGGTCTCGGCCTACGGTTCGCGCTCGGCGCTGGCGCAGTCCTTCCAGGTGCGCTCCCAGGACATCTGCGCCGTCAACCTGCGAGCGGCTGATGGACGACTCGGCCGGGCGCTGGGGCATTACGGCTTGCATGAGCTGCCTTCGGCGCGCAACGCGCTCGAACTGATGCTGTATGGCACGGACGGAACCAGTCTGGCGCAGTACCACGACATGCGCTACCTCTACACCCGCCCCGATGGAACCGAAGCGCGCGAAGACATGCTCTATGCCCGGCGCGGCTACTACTTCAACAACGACACCCACGGGATGCACTACGGCGAATTCGCCAACTACGCTGAAGCCTTCGCCTGCGCCATCCTGGAAGGGCGCGACGCCTCGCCCAATCTGGAAGAAGGGCTGGCCGTCTTCGCAGTGATGGAAGCGGTGCGCCGCTCCATGGCCGCCGGCCAGCCGGTCGCCGTGCCGCCCATCCTGGCGGAAATCCGCGGCGAGTGATCCCTCCTTCATCCCTTGTGCCAGAACTTTCGTGACTCTGGAGGCCCCCTCACGCAGTGGCTGAGGGGGTTGGGGGTGAGGATCGGAATTTCGCGGCGAGCAGCCTACATCCAACCAGAGCGCTCGGTGGTGTGGCCCAGTTCGGTCGTGTGGACGGTGATCTCGCCGTTGCCATCGAACTGGTTGTCGGCCATCTCCACGCCCGGCTCCTGAATCAGCAGCGCGGCCTGCTGGTTGCTCTGGAACGTGTTGGCCTTGACCACAGCCTGTTGCACTCGATGGAAGCGGACCCCGGTCAGGTTGGCGCGGAAAGTATTCCCGCTCAGGCGCAGATCATAGCTGACCTTCTCCAGCGGAATCTCCGGGCCGGTGTAGCCATTGAAGCCGATGCGATTCTGTTCAATCAGGTTGTCCTCGATGCGGTAATCGTAGGACACCGCCCACTCCGGCCAGTGTTCCAGCACTGGCCCGCCGCGCGTGAACAGGCGGATGCCTTCGCGGTTGTTCTGAATCTGGTTGCCTCGGATGACCCAGCCGTGGCCGTGTTCAATGGCGATGCCGACCATTCGGCACGAGTCGATGATATTATCCTCCATCAGGTTGTCCCAGGAGTAGCCCATCCAGAATCCATAATTCGAGCGGCTGCAATCGTTGCGCCGGAAGATGTTCCCGCGGCAGAAGGTGGACTCGATGGCGTTGTTGGGACTGAGGCGGCAGTCGTTGTCTTCGACCAGGTTGTCGTCGCAGGTGGTCTTGCCGCCCTTGTGATTGTACCCGGCGATGAAGATGCCGTCCCCGCCGCATAAACAACTGTTGCGGAGCAGTTGGTTGCGGCACGAGCTTTCCACCAGCACGATCCCGGCAGCATCGGCCTCCACCCGGATCGCGCCGCTTTCCGGGCGGCGGAAGATGCGGTTGCAGAAGTCCAGCCGGTTCCCCCGCACGATGTTCTCGTTCGAGCCGCTCAGATATACACCCCAACCGCTGTTGAATGAGGCATTGTTGTCCTCGATGGTCAGGTGGCTGCTGCCGTAGAGCAAAATGCCGTTCATCTGATGCTGGAAATCGCAGCCGCGTACCGCGCCGCCCTGCACATCGTTGAGCAGAATCGCTCCGCTGTAGACCTCTTCGATGGGATGCCAGAGGTACAGGAAGGTATCGATCCCCTCGATCTCGTAGGTGTCACGGACGCGGACAGTCTCGACCTGCACATCGCGGCAGTGATCGAAGCGCAGGCCGTGATAGAAGCCGGAAATCGCTATACCGCGCACCGTGATATTTCGGCGGTTTTCGGCATGGATGCCGATCCCCTTGCGGCCCTGATCGACCAGAACCGTGCCCGCCCCTTCCACCGTGACGCCGTCCGCCGCGATCTTCAAGCCTTCGCGCAGCGGGTAGATGCCGGGCGCGAAGCGGGTATCCTCGGTGATGACCAGCCCATCGACTGGAACCACATTCTCTCGCATGATGAGTCCTTTCTGCGTGCTTGTGTTCAGCCGCGCGCTTTTGCCAGCGCGATTACAGCGTCGATCTCCTGCTGCGCTCCCTCCAGCGTACCATCGACGAAAGCCAGCGTCGGCAGGTAGAAGGGTTTATCCGGCAGGCGTTCATAGGCGGCATACCCAGACTCGAAGACCCCTGTGCTGCCCCGGCTGGCCTCGCCATCGCAGATGTGCCCCATCAGCCGGGCATAGCGCCCGACCCAATCGGGAACCTGCCGCCACTTGGAAGACTGTTGGAAGATTGGGAAGATGCTCAGCAGCCCGTCGAACCAGTCTTCCCCGGTGACGAGCAGATCGGGGCGGTTCGCCCGCAGCCGGTCTACAAGCTGGCGGTAGCCTTCTCGCATGTTGAAGTCGGGATCGTTCGTCCAGACCTCGACGGTATCCAGGAAAACCGCATCCAGGTCGTACCCATCCACCAGGCTCAAAATCTGGCGGCTGAGTTCCTGCTGCCAGGCCGGAGCGCCCGGATTCAGCCAGGCCTGCCAGCCGGTATCATGGGCCCGGCTGGTGTTCCAATCCGGCTGGTTGCCCAGGAACGGATTGCGCGTGGCCGTCTTCATATACGATGACGGGCCAAAGATGTGGAAGTTGGGCATCCAGGCGTTGACGCAGTTGCCGCCGAACATTGGCATCAGGTGTGCCCCGGACCGCCGCGCCGTCTCGCACAGCCGGGCGAACCCGTCCGCGCCGCCCAGCATCGGCTCTGGCCGGAAGTCGCCGTACTGCCAGTAGTAGCGTCCTTCCCAGCCGGGCAGATACACCAACACCCGCCGCCCGTCAATGCGCTCGGTGACATAAGTGACGATCTCGCGCATGGCCGCGTAGTTGTTGAACGTGTAGCCTGACCAGTGCATCCCGTGGAGAGTCAGCACCAGCCGGATGTCCCGTACCCACGGCGGCACATCGCTGCGTGCCTCCCAGGGCGTCAATCCGCCAGCAGCCTCGCTGAAGGCCAACTGCTGTGACCGGAAGCTGTCAGGATCGACGCCGTGGGCGAAGACCCATTCGGGCGCGTCGAAGCGGGTATCGAAGTGCCGCGCATCCGCATCGACCAGACATTCGAGTGCAGTCTGCCCGGCCAGCCCACCCATACGCTCGTGGTAGACGCAGAAGCGTTTGGCGCGGTATGCCGGGTCTTCACAGCGGAAGCCGAGCCTCCCGCCACCAGCCATCTCGACGATCCACAGCGGCAACCGGATACCGTTCGGGTAGCGGTCGAGCAGGCCGTCTACCGGCACGTCGCGCGGCTGGTCGAGCATATCCAGCGGCCGCAGCGGCGGCAGTCCCCGCGCGATGATCTTGAGGGTGGTGATCTTCTGCTCGGCGGTCGCGCTGATCCGCAGCCGCAAATGGCCGGCATCATCCCGCCGCGCGATGAGCGTGAGCCTGCCCTGAGCCTGCCGCTGCCCGCCCGCCCAGGTCAACCCGCCCGCCTCCAGCCGCCAGCCATCTGGCTCGGTGCTGAGACGAAGCTGATCTGGGTCGAGGCCGTAGACATTCTCCAGCGTGATGATCTGGAAGCTCAGCTTCCAGCCGTCGATCTCCAGGATCGGATCGCGGGTATCGAAGCTGCTGAACTGCATATCAACCTTTTACCCCGCTCAGGGCGATGCCCTGGATGAAGTAGCGCTGTGCCACGATATAGACCACCAGCACCGGCAGCATCACCACCACCGAGCCGGCCATCAGCAGCGGCCAGTTGGGCTGCAAGAAGGCATTGGGGCGGGCATTGAAGTAAGCCAACCCCAGTTCGAGGGTGCGCATCTGCTCGCTGCGGGCGATGAGCAGCGGCCAGAGCAGATCCGTCCAGGTTCCCATGAAGGCGAAGACCGACAGCGTCGCCAGTGCCGGGCCGTTGAGCGGCAGGAACACCCGCGTAAAGATGACCCACTCGCTGGCCCCGTCGATGCGGGCCGCATCCTGGTAATCCCTGGGGATGTTTAGGAACGACTGCCGCAGCAGGAAGATGCCGAAGGCGCTGGAAATCCCCGGCACGATCAAGCCCTGGTAGGTGTTCACCCAGCCCAACCCGGTGATGATCAGGTACATCGGGATGAGCGTGATCTGGAAGGGGATCATCATCGTCGTCAGGTACAGCACGAAGATGGTATCCCGCCCCATGAAGTTCAGCCGGGCGAAACCATAGGCCGCCAGCGAACAGATGGTGACCTGCCCCACTACCGTCGCCAGCGTAATGAACAGCGTGTTCAGGAGATACTGGCCGAAGGGCAGGTTATCGAACAAACGCTGGTAGTTGCTGAAGTCGAATTGCGTCGGCAGGATTTGTGGCGGATAGGCAAACTCCGTGCCCGGCGCTTTGAGCGAGGTCGTCACCATCCACAGGAATGGCACGACCATCATCCCCGCCACCAGCACGAGGATCGCATACCCCGCCATACGGGCCATAACCAGTCTTGGCGTTGTCTTGGCAACCATGGCACACCCCCTAAAACTGGATTTCTTCGCTGCGGCGGCGGACGTAAACCACCTGGATGATGGTGGCGATGAAGATCACGCCGAAGAGAATCCAGGATTGGGCCGAGGCATAACCAAAGTCGAATTCCTGGAAGGCACGACGGTAGATGTGATAGACGGCTGTATTGGTCGAATCGAGCGGACCGCCTTTGGTCAGGACGTAGACCGGGGTAAACACCTGGAACGAGCCGATGACGCCGGTCACGGCCAGGAAGAACGAAGTCGGTGCCAGCAGCGGCAGCGTCACACGCCAGAATTTCTGCCAGCGGTTGGCTCCATCGATGGCTGCTGCCTCGTAGAGTTCCTGGGGGATAGCCTGCAATCCGGCCAACCAGATGACCATGTTGAAGCCCGCCCCCTTCCAGATGGTGATCAGGACGATGGACGGCATGGCCGACCGCGGATCCCCCAGCCAGTTGATCTGTGGCAGTCCCAGCAGGCCGAGAAGGTAATTGACGATGCCCACGTTCGGATCGAGCAGCGTCAGCCAGATGATCGAGACCGCTACCCACGACGAGACCACCGGCATGAAGAACAACGTGCGGAAGAAGTAGACGCCTTTGAGCTTCTGGTTCATGACCACAGCGATGCCCAGGCTGACCGCCATGCCCAGCGGCACGGCCAGCACCGTGTAGTAGGCCGAGTTGCCCATCGCCTGCCAGAAGCGCCGGTCCTCCATGAGGAACTCGTAATTCGCCAGACCGGTGTAGGGCGCGTCCTGGAAACCCGGTTTGGTCCAATCCCGGAAGGACAGGAAAAAGCTGAAGACCAGCGGGATGAACAGAAAAACGATGATGTGAATAAGCGAAGGCGCGATGAATAGATAGCCGATTTTTTCGTTCGAACGGCTCTTGAAGCGCCGCCACAAGCTGCGGAGTGATGGGCGAGGTTCTGGCTCCATCACCTCAGCAGGGGCAGCCACTGTAAGCTTGGACATGGGTCACGCTCCATATCGTCCATGCAGTTGGAAGGGCCGCCCATGTGGGCAGCCCTGAGGGCAAGGGAGTTAGCGGGAGAGTTCGCGGTTGATCTCTTCGACAGCGACGGCCACTTCGGCCTCGACCTCGCCGCCAGCCAGGATACGTTCCATCATCGAGTCCAGCAGGCCTTCAATGGTCGGCCAGTTGGCATACACCGATCCATAAGGCGCGCGCCCAAACTCAACTTCATCGTAGAAAGCCTGCTCGATAGCCGGATCAGGACTCTTCTCGATAGCTGCGGCAGCCGCTTCCTGGTTGCCCGAGATGGCGATACCGGTCAGCACTTTCGTGTTCTGGTATTCCAGGTTGGTCGCGGCTTCGACGAACTGGCAGGCCGCCAGCTTCTTGTCTTCGGGGATGTCTGCGCGGATCACGAAGCCCGACTCATACAGCACCGTGGCCCGGTTGGCTGCCTGCGGCTGCCCGACAACGCCGAACACACCTGGCTCGAACAAGGCGTTAGAACGCAGCCCGACCAGTTCCCAGTGACCGCGATCAAACATGGCGAATTCACCATTGAGGAAACGGTCGAGGAAACCTAACTGCTGTGTCAGTTGATCGAGAGTGGTGGGTGTCGGAGCCACCTTCTGCACCGTCACCAGATCCCGCAGCCAGGTAATGGCTGCGATGGCTTCCGGCGAGTCCAGGTATCCGCTGGCGGTCGAGCCATCCGGTGCAATCACGTCCCCGCCGCTCTGCCAGACGCGGTAAATCCACTCGAATGTCCATTTGCGGACACGGAAACCCCACTGCACGACGTTGTTCGCGTCGAAGTCCGGGCTGGTAGCGTTGTTGCCGTTGGCATCCAGCGTCAGCCGCATGGCCGTATCGACGAATTCGTCCCAGGTCCAGCCTGCCTTTGGCAGTTCGACGCCAGCGCGTTCAAAGGACTTGACGTTGTAGTAGATCACCATCGGCGTGAAGTCGTTCGGCAGGCCATAGATCGGACCTTCTGGGTCGGGCTGGTGAATCGCCAGTACCGACGGGAAGAACCGATCCAGATTCAGTTCGGGAACCAGCTCGACGCATTCCCGCATGTCCAGGACATAACCGTTGTCGATCAGACGCGAGATCGTCGAGGCATCCTGGTTCCAGAGGTCCGGCGCGGTTCCGGCGGCCAGATCGACCAGCAGCTGCGTGTCGAATTCTGGCGGGGTTTCCAGCGCGTTGACCGTCACGCCAGGATGCGTTTCTTGGAAACCGGCGATGAAGGCTTTGTAGGCTTCATCCAACGGCGTGCCCTGTTCTTCCAGCGGCACGACGAAACCGACCACGTTCAGTTCGACATCCTGAGCGCGGACGATCCCGACCGACATCAGGGCGAGGCAGACGACCAGGATAAACAGGCGAAAACGTGAAGACATGACACAACCTCCTGAATTGAACGAAACATTTGTGGCGAGTCCAGTGCGACGGATCAGGTAATAGGCAGCCCCCTTTCTGTCCCGATGCAGTCTTCACTCGTTTGAGCGCGGCGCTCTGCCGCGCCGTTACGTATCCGCGAGGTCAATGATGACGCAGGCATCCGAAGTTCGCGGGACGTAAACTTCCAGAGTCGAATCGGTCGTCACCTGCCAGTGTTCCAGCGCCGCCTGGGCACCCTCTGGGGTATCCAGCGTCACGCGGCTCACCGGCCCGACGCCGACGATCCGCAGGTGATAGGCGCGGGGTGGCCCTCCCCGCCAGCCGAACGTCAACTGCCGGGCGTCGAATCCGCCGGAGAATTCAGTCACGCCCGTATCTTCCCGAAAGGCATAACGCGCTTCCGCCGCCGGATAAATCTCCACGATCAACGGATCGACCGTGCCCTCCGGGATGCGGGCCTGCTCGGCCATCATGGGGATGACCGCTCCGGCGCGGACGAACAGCGGCAGCCTGTCCAGCGGCGCATCGACCAGCGGATGCGCCGGCCCGTGATGGCGCTGCTTCGTCCAGTAGTCGATCCACTCGCCCGGCGGCAGATACACGCGGCGGCGGTCGCCCGTGTCATAGACTGGCGCCACCAACAGCCACGGCCCCAGCAGGTATTCCAGGTCTTCGTGGTAGCCGCCCGGATCATCCGGGAAGGCCAGCACCAGCGGGCGGATGACCGGTATTCCGGTCAGGATCGCTTCATGCGCCGTACTGTACAGATACGGGAAGAGCTGGTAACGCAGCTTGACGTAGCGCCGCACAATCGCAGCCGCTTCCTCGCCGAAGTGCCAGGGTTCGCGTGGACTGTCGCCGTGCATCCGGCTGTGTGAGCACAGCAGGCCGAACTGTGCCCAGCGCACATACAGGCGCGGTGAGGGCATCCCCCGGTAGGCGCCGATGTCGTTGCTCCAGAAGGGGATGCCGGACAGCCCGATGCACAACCCGCTGCGGATCGTGCAGGCCAGACTGTCGAAATCGGCGGCCGGGTCGCCCGACCAGTAGACTGGGTAACGCTGGCTGCCTGCCGTCGCCGCCCGCGCCCAGACCACCGCATAGCCGCGTTCCTGTGCGGTCACTTCGGTGACGCAGCGGTTGTAAATGATCGGGTAGAGGTTGTGCAGGGTCGCGCCGGTTTCGCCGTTGTGGAACACGGCGTCGCGGGGCACATCCTCGCCGAAATCGGTCTTGAACACATCCACGCCCATCCGCAGCACCGGGCGGTGCAGGTCCTGGAACCAGGCATAGGCTTCCGGGTGAGTCAGATCGATGATGGCGACCCGCGCATTCCAGGAGGTCTCCGGCGTAGCGATGCGAACCACGCCATCCGGCCTCGGCGCCAGCGATAGGCCGTAGTCGATGATGTAAACCTCGCCATCTGGTCGCTTGAGGAAATAGCCACGCTCCTTGCCGTACTCGAACAGATCGCTCTCGACCGAGATATACGGGTGCTCCCACAGCGACAGCTTCAGTCCCGCCGCGTGCAGCCGGCCGATGAACCCTTCGACGTCCGGGAAGGCTTTGCGATCCCACCGGAAATCGCAGTAGGTGCGCCACTCCATCCACCATGGATCGATGTGGACGACATCGGCAGGGATGTCGTGCGTCTGCAACCCGGCGACAAGCTGCTCCATTTCGGCCTGGGTGCGGTAGGTTCCACCGGACGAAACCCACAGTCCAAAACTCCATTTCGGCGGCACAGGCGACCGTCCGGTGAGTTCGGTGTAGCGTTCCAGGATGTCAGCCAGCGCCGGGCCGTAGATCACGTAAGCATCCAGCGACGAGGTTTCTGCCGCGATGGTATAGGACTGGCACGAAGTTACGCCCAGGTCCCAGGTGATTCGCGCTCCGCTGTCCAGCAGCAGACCGTACCCGCGCGTACTCAGCAGGAAGGGGATGTTCTTGTGGGATCGTTCGCTGGTCGATCCGAACGCATCCTGCGTCCAGGTGATGATGCGCTGCCCCACTTTATCAAGTGGCGTGTACTTCTCGCCCAATCCATACAGGTGCTCATCCGGCCGCAGATGAAAAGACTCGGTTACTTGGGAGCTACCCGCCTCGTTCACGACAAAACCCAGCGGCAGCACGAACGGACGCCCCAGGCCGTCGATGTCGCTCGGATTTTCACGAAGCACATCGAATCCCTCGGCATCCAGCAGGCGGAAGCTCCACGGCCTGGTATCGATCTGAAGCGTCAGCCGCCCGCCGTAGAGGGTCAGCCTGCTCCCAGTTTGTTCCAGGCGCAGCGCCGGGGCATTCCTCGGCTGCTGGTGAATGATGGGGGTCGGATAAAGCGTCCCGCCCGGCGCGGTGAACGTCATCCGCCAAATGTCCGGGGAAAGCGCCTGAAAGCGCATTGGGACGCTGCGCCCGGCGGCCGTCCCCAGCATGAGGTTCAGCGCAGCGCCTTCCTGCCGCCACTGATTGACCTGGCTGGCCCAATCGAACCCGTCCGGCGCGTGATGCGGTGTCTTGTTCAACGGTTAACGCCTCCAGGAGCGTTCTTGGTCTCAGCCGAGCATCGCGCGGGCGCGTTCCGCGCCCCACAGGCACACCTGCCACAGATCGGCCACCGGCATCTGGGTGTGCGGCAGTGTGTGCAGATAATTCGGCGGCCCGTACTCCGGCGTGAAGGTCATCACCTCCGCGCCCGCCTGCTGGTGCAGCGCCTTGATCTGCGCCCACTGGCGCTCATGCCAGGCAAGCTGTGCCGCGTACTCCGGCGCGGATGGATCGGGAACCTGCGGCCCTTCTTCGTACCCGACGCGGCCATGAACATGCACCGCGCGCTGGTTCGCCAGTTCGAGTGCCGCCGCTTCGTCCTCCGGCAGCCGCTCGCAGACATTCACCCAATGGCTGTAATCTGCCGTGATCCGCAGCTTATCGAACTGTTTCAGATAACCTGCGGTCGTCCACGGCGTGAACAGAATACGCCCCCGGTGAGTCTCATGGCCGACGGGCACGCCGATCCGCGCCTCGACGCGCAGCGCCTCCGCGAAGAAGGCGCTGGCTTCAGCCGCCGTCATGTTGTCGCGCCCGCTGTGTAAATTGATGCGGATGGGATCGAACGCGGCCAGTTCGGTCAGCGTCGGCTCCAGATCGGCTGGCTGGTCGATGGCCGCGCCCACGATCATCTTCAGGCCGTGATCCGCTGCCAGCTTGAGCATCTCCTGGCGCGAAATCGTCCACTGGCTCGGCCACAGCTCAAACCCGTCGTAGCCCGCCGCGGCGACCCGTGCGACCTGTTCATGGAGCGGCCCGGTCATGCCCCACAATGCGCGAAAGACGAGCAGCTTCATGGTTACTTCTCCAGGGTCACGTCTGATTGCGCCAGGGCGCTGCACAGCAGCCGGTAATTATCGGCCAGTTCGCCCGCATCGATGTTGAGTTCATCGGCATACTCCGGGTCATGCTCCGCGCAGCCGGAAATGATCCGCGTCAGGCACGAGCGGCAGGTTCCGCTGCGGCAACTAAACGCCAGCAGCACACCGGCCCGCTCAGCCGCTTCCAGGATGGTCTCGTCCGATTCGACGCTGAACTGTTTGCCGGATGCGGCCAGCGTCACCGTGAAGGTCGCCACGGCTACAGTGCCTTCAACGCCTCTTCATCCGCCACCACCGGCGCCCACTGGATATCCAGATGGTCGTCAGGGATGTCCCGCAGCATGGCCGCGATCACCCCGTGCAGGCGGTCAAAGTAGGGTGCGAGTTTGGCTTCCGGGTCGTCCTTATGCGCGGCCACGAAGCGGGCAACGATGTCACGGGCTTCGTCCGTCAGCCGGGTGAGTTCTTCCTTGCCCGCATTGCTGTCGCCCAGCAGATGCCGCAGCCACGTATATCCGTAGCTGACGTGAATCGCCTCATCCGCCCAGTCGAAGTCCATGTCCTGCACGCTGCCGTCGTCCTGCGCCGATTCCAGAATCTTGATCTCGATCTGTTTCGTCCCGGCGCGGAGCAGACCATCCTCGTAGTAGTAGAGCAGGGCCAGTCGCTGAATCGGCGGCATCGGCCCCATCGCGTTGTAGAGCGCATTCCCCCACGGGATCAGATCGGGCACATCCCAGCCCCAGCCTTCCAACGCCCGGTAGCCCATCGTGCT
This sequence comes from uncultured Anaerolineaceae bacterium, assembly GCA_964556745.1. GTDB lineage: Bacteria > Chloroflexota > Anaerolineae > Aggregatilineales > Phototrophicaceae > CFX2. The sequence goes on along the minus strand of CAZKXW010000073.1, from coordinate 9,361 downwards.
GTGACGGGTCTCGTCCCAGGACCACCGCGCCAGATCGAGGTAGAAATCCCAGGGCTGGTCGTCGAAGTCCCACATCGAGGCCGCCACGACCTCCGCTGCCCAGATTTCGTTGAAGTGGCTGATCGCAGACCAGACCTGCATCGCCACCCGCTTGTCCAGCGCCTCGATGCGCTGCCAGGCTTTGCGCCCTTCCACGTCATATTTGTTTTCGTGCGGCAGATGAAACAGCGCCGGTCGCCAGCGCGAGTCCCGCTGCACGCTGCGGCCAATGTCGTAAGCTGGCTTCCCCGCCTGAGGATGATCCGCTGGGAAGGGGGCAGGCACATCCTGGCCGAGGATACCGCCGAACGCCGCGCAGCACTGCCGGATGAAGTCCTGCCGGGCAGCCGTCTCTTCAAACAGTCCCGGCGATATTCGTTCGGCCAGCGCCCGCATCCGCTCGATCTGCATCTGCTTGTCGGCGATGATGTGCCGCAGCGCGTACACCGTCGGCGCATCATCCAGTGGGTCGGTCTGATCAAGGTAGCTCTGGTACGCCCGCGCCAGTTCCGGCAGCAGCGCCCCATACACGCCGCCAATGAATTCCTGGGAGTCTTTCCCTTTGGCGAATTCCGCCGCCAGCGTCATCATGTCCGGGTCGTACTTCTTGTCAACATCCCGTCGGGGATAGCGCAGTTCCAGCACACGACTGCGGAGCGCGTCGGCATGGCGCGAGGTTTCCCACATATCCTGGGAAAGCTGCCGCTTGAAATCCCACTGGCTGGTGTCCACAAAGCGCGCCGCCAGCGTTCGCATCAACTGGCGTTCGATGATGTAACAGCGTTTGAGGTAGCGGGAGGCGTTTTCAACCCGGACATCGGCATGTGCGGCCCTGCTGGCTGGCAAAACTTTCACCATAGCGCCCTCGTCAGAATGAACTCAGTTTTGAAAGGACTGTACATGTTTTAGATGTTGTTTAGAATAAGTCTAATCAGCAGTTCCAAGACTGTCAAGGAACCGCGCGTCAGATTGCTTGACAGCACGCTCAACACGCTCTAAACTCAGGATAAGTTGTACAGACAACACACCTCAATTGTTTCAGACCTTTGCGTTGTCTTTTGAAATGGTTTATTGGGAGGTAAATCGCAACCGAAACCTAACCTGAACCCGGATGGAGTTGTCCCAAGATTAAAGGAGGAAATGAATGTCTCGCAAATGGCTTAGCGTTCTTTGTGTCCTCTTTGTCCTCGTCTTCTCGACCTCCCTCGTCACCGCCCAGGACTGCCCTGATGGGGTGGTCACCCTGCGCGTTGATGACTGGTCGAGCGGTGACCGTGTGGAATACATGAACCAGGTCGTCGAAGCCTTCGAAGCCGAGAATCCCTGCATCGATGTGGTGTTGGAACCGAACATCGGCGATGACCAGAACACCCGCCGCCTGACCTGGTTGGCGGCTGGAACCAGCCCTGACCTGATGGCTTATCCGCCGGAGTGGGCCGCCCTCTACATGGAAGCTTCGGAAGGCCAGGCCTACATCGATCTGACCCCGTATGTCAACGGCGAGGATGGAATCGAAATCGGCGTCGATGTCTATGAAGGCATCTATGAACAGGGCTTCTATGATGGCAAGCCCGTAGCGCTGCCCAAGGACTACAGCACCAGTTCGTTCTACATCAACACTGCGCTCTTTGATGCCGCCGGTCTTGCCTATCCCCAAGAGGGTTGGACCTGGGACGACGCGCTCGATATTGCCCTTCAACTAACGTTAGACGGTAATGGCAACAATGCCGCCAGCCCGGACTTCGATCCGGAAAACGTGGTCCAGTGGGGCATCGACATCATCAGCGATGGCTGGTGGCGCGGCTTCCAGAGCTACCTGCAAGCCTGGGGCGTCCTGACCGTCACGGAAGACGGCACGACCACCACCGGCCTGCTCAACAGCCCGGAAGCGGTGGCGGCGCTCTCCTGGTATCGTGATCTGGTCTTTACCCATCACGTTGCTCCGTCGCTGTCCGTTATCGGCGCGACCGAGGGCGGTCGCGTGCAGTTGTTCCAGGACGGCAAGATCGCCATGGGCGTGACCTTCCACGGCCCGTGGTGGCAGGATGTCTTCAATGAGACTCCGAATCTGGAATGGACCGTGGCCCCGGTTCCGGCTGGCCCCGGCGGCCGTTCCAGCGTTCTGATGTGGTTGGGCTGGGGCATCTCCGGCCAGAGCCAGCACCCTGAAGAAGCCTGGAAGCTGCTCAAGTGGCTGACCACTGAACCCGGCCAGCGCGTCTTCGCGCTCAAGGCGCTCAGCGGCAACCCGGTTGTCTCCCAGGAAATGCAGCGCGATACTGACCCGTATTGGGGCGTCTATATCGCCGAAACCAGCCACCTGGGGCCGCTGGAGGAACTGCGCACTCCCTACTACAGCCCCTGCGTTGCTACCCCAGCCGGCGATCTGACCAAGCGCCTCCTTTCGGATGGCGGCGACCAGATCGATATTCAGGCCGAACTGGACAAGCTGGTAGCTGAAGCCGATCAGTGCATCGCTGAGGGCGGCCAGCAGTAAGCACCCGCCTTTTAATCCCTCGCTGGAAGGGTGAGCAGCCGCTCATCCTTCCCCCAGCGCGTGGAATCCTTCTGGAACAGGGGCGCTCACGCGGCCTGACCGCGCGACGCCCCTGCGTTTTTGAGGAAGAACCGATGTCCAACCTTCCTTTCAAATTCAGCCTGGGAACACCCCTGGCCCGCCGGGAAGCCCTCTCTTTCTACTTGCTCATTTTGCCCTGGTTGGCTGGCTTCTTGGTGTTCCTGGCCTATCCAATGCTGCGCTCGCTGTATCTGTCCTTTACTTCCTATAACCTACTTTCGCCACCCCAGTGGGTCGGCCTGCAGAATTACGAACGCATCTTCAGCGATCCCGAATTCTGGCAGTCCCTCAAAGTAACTTTCCTCTATGCCCTCGGCAGCGTACCGGGCGGCACGATCATCGCGTTGGCACTGGCGATGGTGCTTTCGCAAAAACTCCGGGGCGTGAACTTCTGGCGCACGATCTTCTTCATGCCCTCGATCCTCAGCAGCATCGCCGTAGCCATCCTCTGGCTGTATATCTTCCGCCCGGAAGGTGGCCTTCTCAACATCGTGCTGGGCTGGTTCGGCATCAAAGGCCCCGATTGGCTGCTGAGCGAACAATGGGCGCTGCCCTCCCTCATTCTGATGAGCTGGTGGAGCGTCGGCGGCCAGATCGTCATCTACCTGGCCGGGCTGAAGGGCATCCCCGAAGTGCTGTACGAAGCAGCCGAAATCGATGGCGCTAATGACCGCGCCAAGTTCCGCTATGTCACGCTGCCAATGCTCAGCCCGACGATCTTCTTCAACGTCGTGCTGGCGATCATCGGCGCTCTTCAGGTCTTCGACGTGGGCTGGGTGCTGACGCGCGGCGGTCCCAACGATGCCACCCTCTTCTACATGATTAACCTGTACGAACGTGCCTTCGAGTTCGTCCAGATGGGCTACGCCTCGGCGCTGGCCTGGATCCTCTTCGTCATCATCATGGTCATTACCCTGCTGGTGATCCGTTCCTCAGCCGCCTGGGTCTACTACGAGTCGGAGGCCCGCTAAAAAGATGAACACCTCTGCCGCCTCGAAGCCCCTCTCACCCTGGGAGCAGATCCGCACCTCCAAACGCTGGCAGCAGAACATCCGCCACTTCTTCAGCTATATCGTGCTGCTGTTCGGCTCGGCCTTCATGTTGTTCCCCATGCTCTGGATGATTTCGGCCAGCTTCAAACCCGGTTGGCAGATCTTCACCCAGCCGCCTATCTGGATTCCTCAGCACTGGGAAGAAGTCCGCGCCGGTACAACCAACCGCATGATTAACCTGTGGCAGGTCGAAATCGACGGCCAGCCCCAGAAAGTCATCGAGATCGGCATTCGGCGCTATACCACGGTCATCGATGTCAGCCGGATTCCAGAACTGCTCACCATCCCCAGTGACGCTGTCGGTGATGCCGTGGCCTCCACCATCGGCGATATCACCCTCAACGTGCGCCCCTGGACAACGCCGGAAGGCGCTGTCCGCCAGGTGGTCGCGCTGGCCCGTGGCGATAACGATACCCTGATTGTGGCGGAAGCCGAAGCCTTGCAGACCGCTGCGCTCCGCCTCCCCCTCGATGAAGTCAATGGCGGCGCGCGCGCCAACCTCGAAATCGGCGGCGTCGCCTTCCGCGGCCGCGAGGTCGTCACTGCGGAGCGCACGCTCCAGGTCATTCCCATCGGACCAGAATCGCAGCTTTCCGTGATGGGATCGCCGGACATCGCTGCCTCCGCGCTGCTCGTCCCCGCCGACAGCCTTAGCGACGCCGGCTTCGCTGCCGTGGGCGAGACCGAACTGCCGCTCGTGACCATCGCCGATCAGTCAGGTGAATACATCATGCTGTTCGCCGAGTCCTGGCAGCCCGTCATTAATGAAGAAACCTTTGATGCCCATGTCTTCGTCGCCCCCCGTTCACAGATGACCGAACCCCAGCCTGCGCCCGTGAACGGCGTGGTCATGCAGGTAGCAACCTTCACCCCCGAAAGCGGCGAACCGTTTGAGGTGGCGATCCTGGTGAGCGGCACGACTCAAAGCGCCGTTATCCCGGTCGATCAGGCCTCGACGCTGCGGTTGGCCCAGTTGGGCGGGCTGACCAGTGCCCGCGGCGACCAGTTGAACCGCATCCCTTACCGCGTGCAGGACGGCTTCAGCGAAGGCGACGAGACCCACTCGGTGGCGCTGGTGGGCGAATCCCGCGAGATGGCGCTGGTCGTGCCGGCCTCGGTGGTCGATCAAGCCTTCGATGTCCCGCCGCAGGCCATCCGGCGAGCCATGTTCACACAGCTAAGATTTGAAGGCTACCGCGAAGCGCTGCAAACCAAAGTCGGCGAAACCTACTTCACCACTTTCTTCCGCAACTCCTTCGTGTTGGTCATCCTCAACTGTATCGGCCATGTGCTGTCCTGCGTGGTCGTGGCCTATGCCTTTGCCCGACTGCGCGCCCCCGGTAAGAATCTTTTCTTCGTCATCCTGCTCGGCACGATGATGCTTCCTTACCCGGTGACTCTCGTTCCGGTCTACGAAATCTTCCGCGACCTGAACATGGTCAATACCCTCTGGCCGTTGTTCCTGCGTTCCTTCTTCGGCAACGCCTTTCTGATCTTTATGCTTCGTCAGTTCTTCATGGCGATCCCCCGTGAACTCGAAGAGGCCGCCCGCATCGACGGAGCCAGCGTGATGCAGATCATCCGCGATGTCATTGTCCCGCTGAGCAAACCCGCCATCGCCACCGTGGTGATTTTCACCTTCTGGTGGACCTGGAACAGCTTCCTGGAGCCGTTCATTTACCTCAGTAGCCCGGAATTGTTCCCGGTGTCGGTCGGGCTGAACTTCTTCCGCGACCAGTTCGGCGCCATCTTCTACGACCGCCTGATCGCCGCCTCCGTACTCAGTATGGTTCCCATGATCGCGCTGTTCTTCTTCGCCCAACGCTATTTCATCGAAGGCATTCAACTCACCGGCTTGAAAGGATGAACCATGATTCTCGGTATGAGTACGCTGGCTGGTTTGCCGCTCCTGCGGCCCGGTGTGCGCCGCCTCCGCGCCTCCAGTTATGATCCGTCCGGTGGCAACAGTGATTGGTGGGAATTTGCGCCCGGCCAATCCCGCGACCTCGCCAACCTCACAGGGCCGGGCTGCATCAAGCACATCTGGGCGACGTTGTGGTCGGAGGATAAATATGCCCTCCGTAAGGTGCTGCTGCGGATGTTCTGGGACGGCGAAACCACGCCCAGCGTCGAAACCCCGATTGGCGATTTCTTCGGCATGGGGCACAGCCTCTCGCGCAATTTCGTCTCCCTACCGCTGCAAATGAGTCCCGAAAATGGCCGCGCCTTCAACTGCTGGTTCCCGATGCCCTTCCAGACCTCGGCGCGGATCGAACTCGTCAGCGAGGCCAGCAAGAAGATGAACTTCTACTTCTACGTCGATTACGAAGCCTACCCCCCTGGCACGAACCTGGACGATTACGGCCGCTTTCACGCCCAGTGGCGGCGTGTCAACCCGACGCCCGGTTGGGCCGACCCCGCCGTGCGCTGGGAGGACGGCCACGACAAGATGTTCGAAGCCTGGCGCGTGCCCAATACCACCGGCGACGCCAACTACCTCATCCTCGACGCCGAAGGCCGCGGTCATTACGTCGGCTGCCACCTCGATATCGACTGCTTCTCTCGGCAGCCCAATGACTGGTACGGCGAAGGCGACGATATGATCTTCGTTGATGGCGCGCCCTGGCCAGGTCTGCACGGCACAGGCACAGAGGATTACTTCAACACCGCCTTCGGCCCCAAACAGGAATACAGCGCCCCTTACCACGGCCTGATCCTCTACCAGGGCACCGAGGACTGGCCCTGGCGCGGCAAGAACTCCATGTACCGCTATCACATCGAAGACCCAATCTTCTTTGAGAAATCGATCCGTGTGACCATCGAACACGGCCATGCCAACAAGCTCACCAACGACTACTCGTCCACCGCCTATTGGTATCAGACTGAACCGCATAAGCCCTTCCCGCCGATGCTTCCGGTGGAAGGCCGCCTGCCGCGCCTGTAAGCCGCTTAGAGGGGATGCGCATCCATGAGACCCTGGCATAACCTGATTGAGACCGAGTCGCTTTCATTGGATGGTGAATGGGAATTCTCCCTGGCCGGGCAGTCAGGCCGTATCCAGACGCCCGGCGTCTGGGAAGCCCAGGGCTATCCCCGCCGCGTCGATGGCCCGGCCCTCTTCCGCCGCCGCGTCCATGTCCCGGCAGACTGGGACAGCCGGCGCATCCAGCTTCAATTCGACGCGCTCAGCTACCACGTCGAAGCGCGGATCAACGGCGTACCTGTCGGCGAACATGCCGGCCTGTGGTCAGCCTTCGCCTTCGATGTGAAAGCCGCCATCCGCCTCGGCCAGGAAAACCTCATCGAGCTGACCGTCTACAAACCTGGCGAACGCTTCCCCATGCGCGAGTCGCTGGCGGGCTTCCTGCCCGACGTGTGCATTCCCTTCGGCGGTCTCTGGCAGTCGGCGCGGCTTATGGCTTTCCCTCAGGCTGCCTTTAGTGACATCTGGCTGCTGCCAGACGCCGAAACCGGCCGGGTGCGTATCGACGCCAACTCCCACTGCCTGAGCAGCAGCCATGCGGCCATCCGCCTGTTCGACCCCAACGGCAATGGTGTCGCCCAATGGCGCGGCCCGCTGGAATCCGAGCGCCTCCAGGCCGAACTGAGCGTCCCCGCGCCGCGCCTGTGGAGTCCGTCCGACCCCGTCCGTTATACCGCCGAGCTTCGCCTGGAGTCTGAAGGCGTCGTTCAGGCAGCCGTGCGGCGCCAATTCGGATTCAGGACGCTCTCTCACCAGGGTGAGCAGCTTTGCTTCAACGGCGATCCTGTCAGTTTGCGCGGCGTCCTCAATTGGGGCTGGTATCCCCAGATCCTCTGCCCCGCGCCGGATGAAGCCGCCATCCGCGACGAATTCCGCCGCGTTCGCGCCCTTGGCTACAATCTCGTCAAACTGTGCCTGTATGTACCCTCGTCCCTCTACTTCGAGATCGCCGATGAGGAGGGCATGTTCCTCTGGTTGGAACTGCCCATGTGGCTGCCACAGGTGACGCCCCGGCTGCGTCAGCAGGCTCCCCTCGAATATGCCGACATTCTGGCGCAGGTGCATCATCACCCCTCGGTTGTGATCTACAGCCTCGGCTGCGAGTTGGGCGAGGACGCTGATGCCAGTTTCCTCAGCCAGTTGAACAGCATCCTGCGGAGCCGGACGAGCGGCATTCTCGCCTGTGACAACAGCGGCTCTGGCGAAGCCTATGGCGGCCTCACCTTCGATTACGCCGACTTCAACGACTACCACTTCTACTGCGACCTGCACTACTTCATGCCGCTGGTGGATCACTTCACCCGCGACTGGCGGTCACCACGCCCCTGGATTTTTGGCGAGTTCTGCGACTCTGATGATTTCCGCGATGCTGATGAAGTCGCCGCCGCCTATGGCGGATCGCTCCCTTGGTGGCTGACCGAGAAGAACCCGATCCACCCGCTCGATAAGTTGGCCTACCCCGAGCAGGTTCAGCGCATGACCCAGCTTGCTGATCTGGGCTTCAGCGGGCAGGACTTGCAGCGCATCTCCCGCCAGCAGTCCTTCGCCATCCGCAAAGCTATCCTGGAGAAAGTCCGCGGCCGCGCCGGCATGGGCGGCTATGTCGTGACCAGCATCCGCGATACCCCCCTGGCAACCTCCTCCATGTTCGATGACCTGGGCCGCGCCAAAGTCGATGCCAAGTCCTTCCGCGCCTTCAACGCCGACAGCGTCCTGCTGCTGGAACAGGGCCGCGCTCGCATCTGGAAGCGCGGCGGTGACCGTCCCGCGCCCGCAGACCGCTTCAACCTGCTGGCCGGCCGCCCCACCGATTACCGGATCGTGCTGTCGCACATCGGCCAACCGCTCCCCGGTGGCAGCCTGGAATGGCAGCTTTCGGATCCCTCTGGCGCGGTACATGCTGGTGGAAACAGCGCCGTCGAGGGGCCGCTGCCCGGTGGGACGCTGCGCGAGATTGCTTCCTTTGCCTTCATCGCCCCCCCGCACAGTGGAACTTATACCCTGTCCGTCCAGTTCGGAACCATCCGCAATCAGTGGCCACTCTGGGTCTATCCAGCCGGCTTATCCTGGCCGGATGCGCTGCTCTGTTATGATCCGGGCGGAGCGCTGGAAGGGCTGATTGATCTCAAACAGGTCGTGACCGAACTCCGCAGCGATGCCGACCTTGCCGCGCTCAGGCAGGGAGTCCTGGTCACGAGCGCCCCCACCGAGGCCGTGCTGGACTTCATCCGTCGCGGCGGTCGCGCCTTGATCCTCCAGACCGGGCCGGGATACTTACCCGCTGTGCCGCGTCCCTTCTGGCGCGAGTCCATCAAGCTCATCGTGAATCACCCCGTCTGGGACAACTTCCCGCATCAGGGCTTTGCCGATATGCAGTTCTACCATCTGGCGACCGATCACGCCCTCGATACCACCCCGCTGACCCAGGCCATCCCCGGCCTGAGCGCCGTGACGCCGATCCTGCGCCGCCTTGACGCCCGCCTCTTCACCCTGACCGACTACCTGCTCGAACTGCGGATCGGCCAGGGCATCGCGCTGGCCTCGACGCTGCGTTTCGCGGGTGGGGTCGGCGACCAGGTGGGCGATCTGAAGACCAACGTGGCCGGCCGCCACCTCCTGGCTCGCCTGCTGCATTACCTCGGTGGGTGAGCCAACCGCGATGGGGATGCCGAGCCGCTTGATGAACTTGAAGGCAGCGCGTAAATTGTC